>NZ_LT605203.1:2663989-3263989 GCF_900089495.1 Thiomonas sp. X19
GCAAAGTGGGTTTTCACGCGCATATAAATGTTTCGTTAAACGCTGCCTTGGCGTTCGACGCGGGGTTTTCTGATTATGCGCCATGCCATTATCTCGGCTGCGCTTTTACAGTTTGTCGCAGACTGATACTGATCGTCGGGCACTGCAAGGCCGACCCCGAGTAATCGCAGGGGGCAGGGCGCAGCCCTGAGGCCGTTTCTCCGCGGCCGCGCGGCCGCGTGCTGGTCGGCGCATGGGTGGACCCCTTGGAGCGCGTCGGCAAGGTGGGGGTCTGCCCCGGTCTGTCCCACCGGCTTGTGCCGTGCCCGGGTTTCTGGGGCCGCTACCCGCCGTAGGCGGGGGGTGGCCCCTGGGCTTGTCCATTTACAACAAGTCGCCCGCCACAACAGGTCTTTTTTCCACATCTTGATCACGTGGCGACAAGATGTCGCCAATTGGTGATAAAGTGTCGCCATGAACATGAAGACTTCCTCGGATGGAGCGCCAGCGGCGCCGGTGGCGGATCGCACGCGCTTGACGATTGATCTGCCCCCCGGGCTGCTGCTGCTGCTGGATCACTGCGCCGAAACCACGGGACAGTCCCGGACGCAGGTCGTGTTGGCCCTACTGGCCGAGCAGTTGCCCGCCCTGGCCGACCGCGCCAGCGACATCCGCAAGCGGGTGGCCGAGATCGAACGCCAGCGCCGCGAGCAGCAGCAGCGTCAGGGCGGCGGCAAGCGCTAGCGGTCGCAACGCCTACCGCACGGCCTTGGTGTTCACCTGGGCCATGTCTTTGAGGATGGGCAAGGCGTGCTGGAGCAGCAGCATTTCCAACTGCTCCGTGGCCTTGGCGACGTTCTCGGTCGTCTGCTTGACCGTGAACACCCAGTGGTTGCTGTTGCCGTTGGCTCCGCCCCTTGCTGCGTACTGCAGCTCGTCGTAAGACTCTACAAGTGAGGTGGCGAATGCCACGGCGTCGCGGACGTTTTCCAGGGCTTCGTGGATAGACTCGTAGGTAGCCATGCTTGATCTCCTTGGGATCGAGGGTGGTCAGGGGGCGTCGGCGGCTTTGCGTCCGCCGTCGTCCCCGGCTTGTCGCTCCAGATCGGGGCGATAGGGGCTGCGCGTGAGGATGGCCTCCAGGCTTCCATCGGCGATGGCTCGCCGCACCTTGTCCACCACGTTCCACTGTTCCACGTACCGTTGCAGGCTGCGCTCAGTGCGCGCCATGTGCGGCGCCACGGCATGCACCCAGGCCACGCACTGCGGCCAGGTAACGGCAATCTCCCCGAAAAGATCGACCTGGCTGTCTCGGTCGGCCTGTTTCGGAGCATATTGGCATTATGTTAAATAAGCAGCGGCGATCATCAAACTGCTGCACTGACAGTTCGAAGATCGCATCGCCCTCCTGAGCCGAGCGCGAGTGGCTCCCATGCACCGTCGCCGTGGACCAACCCAGCAACGGGGCAATCTGCGCCGCTGTGCTGCCCAGGGGCGCACGGATGAGCACGCATTGGATGCGCTGGTACTCGGCATGTGTCTCCGCTCGGCTCTCATCCCGCTGGTCTTGAGTTCGTCGATCGTGTCGAGGAGAGCGCGAACCGCAACGGCGTGCGCCGCTGCGGTGTCGGATCAGCAGTTGCGTCCGGTCAGCGCACCTTGCCGGTTTTCCACGCATTCAGCAGCGTGGCGTAGGCGATGGTCTCGCCCTTCGGCTTCTCGTTGGCCAGCTTCTTCCACGGCGCGTGCTTGTCGCTCAGCCACTTGGCGGGGTCGCTCTTGGGATTGAGCTTGGGTGCGCAATGCGCCATGCCGGCGCGCTGCAGGCGCCCCATCACGTCGTCCATCTCGGTGGCCAGGTTGTCCATCGCCTGCTGCGGCGTCTTCTCGCCGGTCACGGCTACGGCGACGTTCTTCCACCACAGCTGCGCCAGCTTGGGGTAGTCGGGGACGTTGTTGCCGGTCGGCGTCCAGGCCACGCGCGCCGGGCTGCGGTAGAACTCGACCAGCCCGCCGAGCTTGGGTGCCAGGTCGGTCATCGCCTTGGACTGGCTGTCGGACTGGCGAATCGGCGTCAGTCCGACGATGGTTTTCTTCAGCGAGGTGGTCTTGGCGGTCACGAACTGCGCGTACAGCCAGGCCGCAGCCGTTCGGTTGGCGTCGTGGTTGGCGAAGAAGGTCCACGAGCCCACGTCCTGGTAGCCGTTTTGCATGCCCTGCTTCCAGTACGCACCGTTCGGGCCGGGGGCCATGCGCCACTCCGGTGTGCCGTCGGCGTTGACCACCGGCAGGCCGGGCTTGGTCATGTCTGCAGTGAAGGCCGTGTACCAGAAGATCTGCTGTGCGATCTGGCCTTGTGCAGGCACCGGACCGGCTTCGCCGAAGGTCATGCCGATCGCTTCCTTCGGCGCGTACTTTCTTCGTAGGCGCTCCAGTTCAGCGGCACGCCGAGGTCATAGCCGTATTTCGCCTTGATGGTCCACTCCTTGCCCTTGCCGGCCATGTAGTCGGTCAGGTTCATGATCTTGCCGTAGCGGTAGTGCGTGCCGATCAAGTCGGAATCGGAAATCCAGCCGTCGTAGATCGACCTGCCCGACTGCATCGAGGTCTGCAGTTTCTCGACCACGTCGCCTTCCTGGATGATGTCGTGCTTGACCTTGATGCCGGTGATCTCCTTCACGCCCCTGGCCTGCAGCTTCCTGGCGGCGTCGATGAACCACTTCATCTCGGCGGCCTGTTGGTCCTTGGACAGGCGCAGGAAAGTGCGGGCCATCTTGGAGAAGACGCACTCGATCAGATTGAGCCAGGAGCCATGCTTGGGGGTGTGAACGTACTCGAAGCGCCCGGGGCGCGCGGCGAGATAGGCCATGGTCTCCTTCGAGATGTGGGCCGAATGGTTGTCCAGCACCACGCGAATGATGGCCTCGCTCGGATAGTGCGCGTCCAGGCGCTTGAGCAGCGCGATGAACTCCACACTGCGGTGCCGCTCCTCGACGGTGGCGAAGATCTGACCCGAGTGCAAGTCGATTCCGGCGAGGATCGATACCGTGCCCCGACGGACATACTCATAGTCGCGCCCGACGGTCGATGCCTTGCCCGGTACCGGAGGCAGATCCGGCGCAGTCAAGCCGATCGCCTGAACCCCCGGCTTCTCATCGACGCTGACGGTATAGATGGGGTTGGGGCGCGCATCATGAACGGCGCCCTCCTGATAGATCGAAACATCCCGGTAGACCATCAGGACCTCCTGCATCTTGCGGTCGAACTCGGGATCCCGTTTTTCCAGGTAGTAGCGAATCTTGTGGGGCTTGATCTCGTGCTCGTTGAGGATGCGCCACACGGTGCTTTTGCCCGCGTTGGCCAGGCGAGCGAATCCCGCGGCCTCGGCTGCTTCAGACACAAACCGCGCCAGTGCGGAGATGCTCCACAACTCGGCCGCCAGGCCATGATCCTTGGGCTTGGTGCACGCGATGCTCACCACCCAGGCTTTGGCTTCATCGGTAATCTCGGGTTCATGCGGCCGGTGGTACTTGTCTTTCAAACCCGTCTGCACACCGGCTGCCAGCGCCTTGTCAACGCTGCGATAGATCATCGGACGACTGAACCCGAGCTGGCGTTGCAGTTCCGTGATCGAAGTGCCCGCGGCGTAACCCAACAGCACCTTGGCCCGTTCGACTTCGCGCACGGGCGCGGTCCTCGAGCCAGCCAGTTCCTTGAGCGTCGTCGTCTGCTCCGGTGTCAGCACCAGCGCCGCACGTTTGGACTTCCTCGCCATCGTCACCTCCATCAAGGGTTGCGAACGGAACGAGGTTATTATCGCTCATTTAGTAACCGTATTGCTGGAACGAACTACTAGATAGGTTGGGCTGCGTGCAGGAGTGGTCGCGGCTTGGGCATCCATGTCTGCCTCCATTGGGAATGCGAGTGGCGTTGTTCACACATTAAGCATTGAAATGACCGTGGCGACCGACGCCTTGGGAAAAGCGGCAGGCGCCGGCCTCGCCCTCGGCGAAAACAATCGGAACACCCCGCGCGCCTTCTTGCCGCAGAGCTTCGGCCAGGGGCAAATCCCATTGCGCATAGACAGAGCGGCGATCGGTCAGCATGCACAATTGCGGAAACTTCGCGATCTGACGCGCCAACATCTGCGCGGCCGCCAGCGCGCCGCCTGACGGGGTGGTACGGTTGACCAGCCCCATGGCCAGGGCCTCGGGAGCGTGGACCGGGCGCCCTGTCAAGATCAGGTCGAGCGCGCGCCCCATGCCCACGATGCGGGGCAGCCGTACCGTGCCGCCGTCGATCAGCGGAATCCCCCAGCGCCGGCAAAAAACTCCCAAAACCGCGTCTTCGTCAGCCACGCGCAGGTCGGCCAGCAGGGCCAGTTCCAGGCCCCCTGCAACCGCATAGCCATTGATCGCTGCAACCAGCGGCTTGGACAAATGCATCCGAGTCGGACCCATCGGGCCGCTCCCCTGCCCTGCGGGATCGAGTTCATTGCGCAGGGCAGGGTCACCCAAGGCCGCCAGATCGGCGCCGGCGCAAAAATTGCCGCCCGCACCGGTCAAGACCGCCACCCGCAAGGCGTCATCAGACTCGAAGCGCTCAAACGCCGCCCGCAGTTGTGCGGCGACGGCGCCGTTGACGGCGTTGCGCTTGTCGGCTCGGTTCAGTGTGATGGTGCAAATTGCCTCATCGACGTCCACATTGACGTATTGCATGTCCATGGTCGCTGCCTGGGAAAGAAAAACTGAAATTGCGGATTGAACTGAGGCCAGCCGGCGCTGTCGTCGCGTGGATGAACGATGCAACGGCTTGCGGACGTGCTTCTTGTTTTTCCGTCATTGCATCAAATCGCTGGTCTTGACCTGACGCAGCTTGCCGTTTTCGATCAGGGCCAAAGGCGCATCGGATTCGGTGCCGCCGTTGGAGTCGATGCCGGTGAAGTCCTGCGGATTCTGAGCCGCGGGCAAAGACTTGAGCGCAGCAGGCAACTGCGCGCGGATCTCAGCCGGGTCGCTCACGCTGCCGGCCATCTTGAGCGCTGCAGCCAGCGCATGCACCATGGTGTAGTTCAACGCCATTTCGGAGGTCGGCTCCTTGCCGCCGTGACTCCTGGCGTAGGACGCGACGAAGGCCTGCATGGCCGGGCGCGTGTCAGAAACCAGGGGCAGCACACCGATCGAGCCGTTCATCGGAGCATAGCCACCCAGGACCTTGGCCATTTCATCGAACTTGGCTTGATCCATCACCGCGAACCCGCCTTTGAAGCCCAGATCGCGCGCTTGTTTGATCACCAGCGCCGTCGGCTCCGATGGGCCACCGACGAACATCGCATCGGGCTTGGTCGCCAGCACCCTGCTGACCCCGGCGTAAAAATCGGCGGATTTGTTGTAGGACATCGGGTTGTCTGCCACCACTTTGCCCCCATCCTTTTCCCAACCCTCGCGGAAGACTTTCACCCAGGCTTTGGCGTAGTCCGTGTCGGATGGCGCCAGCCCGACGTTTTTCCCGAACAGCCTCATCTCGTTGCGCACATAGGCCGGCACATAGCTGGCAAAGGACGGAGGAATGCGGATGGTCAGTTTGTTGCCGGTCTCAGTGATACGCGGCACGCTGGAGTAGGCCATCAGCAAGAAATTGGCCTGGGTGTTGAAGGTCTGCAGCGCGAAAATGCCGCCCGAATGCGGGCAAAAAATCACCGGGGTCTTGTCCTGTTCCACCAATCGGCGGCCGTTGATGGCCGCCTGGGCCGGGTTGTACTGGTCGTCCAGGGCTACTACTTTGAAGGTGTATTTCTTTCCCTTGACGGTCACGCCACCTGCGGCGTTGACCTCATTGACCCCCATCTCGATGCCCGACAGCACGTTCTTGCCATACTGCGCCGCACCGCCGCTGAGTGGCCCCGTGTAGCCGATATTGACAACCTCCTGTGCCTGCGCCATCGCGCCGAACGCCACGACCGTCGCTGCAGCCAGTACAAATCGATTCAAGGTTGTGAACGCGCCCATGCTTGTCTCCTGTGGATTGGTGATGCACCATTCGGCCCGCGGTCTGATTGACTTCTAGGAGGCTGTCGGACTTGAACCCGAGCGAATCCGATTGATCAGTGCGACGCGTTTTTTTTGACAGCGGCGCGCTGATCGAACGCTCTCGATGGTTGGCGAGACACTGTGAGGGCACATGGGGCGGCCTGGGGACTCGGTTTTGGCGTGGTCGGGGCGCACTATTGCCCTCACGCGGCTCGCAGGACGTGCATGCGCTTGATGTTCCAAGCCATGGTCACCAAGCTCCATTCGCCTTGTGCCTTGGCCAGCCCGCGCATGCTCATCTGGCGCCAACCCATCACTTGCTTGATGATGCCGAACACCGGCTCCACTGTCTGCTTGCGCAGGCCGTACAGGGCTCGGCCTGCTTGCGTGCCCAGGCGGTGTGCCATCTGCACGAGCGGATCCGTCGTCTGGGGCTCGGGCACATCGGGTGCAAAGCGCCCCATCACCGGCGTGTGATGCGACTCCCGCTTGAGCGCCAGCAGCGGCTCGATACCCGCGTCGTTGCACGCGATCACGTTGGCTTGGCTGAAGAAGCCGTTGTCCGTGATGAGCGTGTGCACCTCGCCCAGCACCGCGGGTAACGCTTGGATCTGCTGCAGCGTAGGCACAACTTCGCGCTTGTCGTTGGATGCCTGGCTCACATGCTGGGTGATCACCATCATCGTCGCGATGTCCACGCCGGCTTGTGCGTTGTAGCTTTGCTCGAAGCCCCCACCCGACACGGGCATGATGCGCGACTCTTCATCCGTGAGGTTGACCTGATCGCTGCTCCGGGGGCCGGCCTCTGGCGGCTCAGGGTCCTTGCCGCGCGGCTTCTTGCCCGCCTCGCGCTGGGCTTGGCGCTTGGCGGTCTTGGCCTCGTACTCCTGCTGCTCGACCTGATGGCGTTCGCTGGCGCGCTGCTCGATCTTGGCCTTGGCCTGCGCGATTGCGCTCAAGCGATCTGCACGCAGGGCGATCTCCGCCGGCACATCCATGCCGTCGGGTACCGTCGCGCGGTCGCTGTTCTCTGCCAGCGCCAGCAGCGTTTGTACTTCCTGGCGCAGCTGCGCCTCGATCTTGTTGGCATGAGCCCACGACAAGGCCTTGTGCTTGCTGGCGTTGGCGTCGATCTTGGTGCCATCCAGCGCGATGTGTCCGAGCTTGAGCAGCTTCATCTCGCGCGCCAGAACCAGCACCTGCACGAACAGTGCCTCCACCTCCTTCAAGAAGCGGCGGCGGAACGTCGCCAGCGTGTCGTGATCGGGGTGGGTATTGGCCGCAACAAAGCGGAACGCCACCGAGTCGTAGGTCGCCCGCTCGATCTTGCGGCTGGAGTGCACGCCGTTGGCGTAGCCGTAGATCAGCAGGCCCAGCAGCACCGCCGGATGGTGCGCCGCCGAGCCCCGGCCTGCGTACTGTCGGGCCAGATCGCCCAGATCAAGCTGCTCGATGACTTCGACCACGAAGCGCGCCAAGTGATCAGTGGGCAGCCATTCGTCCACCGACGGTGGCAACAGATATGCGGTGTCTCGGTCAACAGGGACGAAGCGGCTCATCGGCTCGGGCTCTCGGTTGTGCAGCAGCAATTGTCTCGGATAGCGTCTTCATCCGGAAGACCGCAAAGTCCGACAGTCTCCTAGGTGCCGATATACGCCCTGCGTATGCCTTCGTCATGCAGCAGCGCGTCGGCGCTGCCCTTCATCACGACCCTGCCCTGCTCGATCACATAACCGCGGTGCGCGATGCGCAGCGCCGCGTGCGCGTTCTGCTCCGCCAGCAACACCGTGGTGCCGGCTTGGTTGATGGCCTGGACGACCTCGAACATCTGTTTCACCACCAGCGGCGCAAGCCCGAGGGACGGTTCGTCGAGCAGCAACAACCTGGGCTGGCCCATCAGGGCGCGCCCGATCGCGACCATCTGCTGCTGACCACCGCTCAGCGAGCCGGCTGGTTGCGCGCGCTTTTCGGCCAGCACCGGAAACAGCGTGAACACCTGCTCCAGGCGCTGCTGCATGGCGGTTGCGCGCAGCCGGTGCACATAGGCCCCGAGCTGCAGATTTTTCAGCACCGAGAGCTGGCCGAACAGCTTGCGCCCTTCCGGGCAATGCACCACGCCATGGGCCACGATTTGTGGCGCACGCATGCGGGTCAGTTCGAGACCGCCCCACCAGGCCCGCCCGGCGCGTATGCGCAGCAAGCCGCTCAAGGCGTGGAACAAACTGCTCTTGCCGGCCCCGTTGGCGCCGAGCAGCACCACCAGTTCGCCATCCCGCACCTGCAGGTCGACGCCCTGCAGGGCGAGGAAGGCGTCGTAGCCCACGGTCAGACCCTCAAGCCGCAGCATCGGGCACTCCCAGATAGGCGTGAATGACATGGGGGTTGGCGCGAATGGCGTCCGGCGTGCCTTCGGCGATTTTCTTGCCGTGGTTCAGCACGAGCACACAATCGGCCAGGCGCATGACCATGTCCATCTTGTGCTCCACCAGGCACACGGTCATGCCGCTGGTGGCGAGTTTGCGGACGAGTTCGGCGAGTTGCACCGTTTCTTCCGGGTTGATGCCGCCCGCCGGTTCGTCCAGCAGCATGAGCCGGGGTTCGGTGGCCAAGGCCAGGGCGATGGCCACGCGCTTGCGCTGCTCCTGCGTGATGTCACCCGCGAGGCGGTGCGCAACGGCCCGCAGCCCGACGAATTCCAGCGCAGCCTCGGCCTTGGCGCGGCATAGCGCTTCCTCACGCTGCAATCTGGGTGTGCCGAGCAGCACGTCCCACAAACCGGCGCGGGTGCGCAGGCGATGACCGACGATCAGGTTGTCGAGAACGCTGGCATGGTCGAACAGCTGGGTGCTTTGGAACGTGCGTGCCACGCCCAGCCTGGCCATGCGGTCGGGGCGCGACCCGGTCACGCTTTGCCCGTCGAAACGGATGCGGCCTCGCGTCGGTTTGTACACACCACTGATGAGATTGAAAAAGGTTGTTTTACCGGCACCGTTCGGGCCGATGATGGCCGTGATGCTGCCTTGGCGGATGCAGGTGCTGACGCCGTCGACGGCAGCCAGCCCGCCGAAGCGCACGCCGATGTCGTCGATCTCAAGCATGGCCGCACCCTGGCGCTGCAGCAGCGCCCTGCCCTGGCACCGCAGGCGCATCTGGCTGCGCTACGGCCGGATCCTGTGTCTTCGCGGCCCGCCGCGCCTGCCAGTTGCGCAAGCTGCCGACGATGCCTGCGGGCAGGAAAATGAGCAGCAGCACCAGCAAGGGGCCGAAGACCAGCATGCGGTAGTCCTGCATGAATTGCAGGTATTGGGTCACCCAGGGCAGCGCCAGCGAGCCGACGATGGGCCCGGCCACGGTGCCGATGCCACCGATCAGCATGGCCGTGACCATGTCGAAGGTGTGGGCGATACTGGCCAGATCAGGGCCGAGGAAACGGACGGTTCCGGCGTAAAGGCCGCCGGCAAATCCGGCGTAGACCACCGACAGCACAAAGGCCAGCAGCTTGGTGCGCATCACTGGAATACCCAGGGCTTCGGCCAATGGCTCGCTGTTGCGCACGGCGACGAAACTACGCCCGACCAGCGAGCGCACGATGCGCTGCATCAGCCAGGTCATCAGCACCAGACAAGCCAGCGTGAGGTTGTACTGGCCGCGCGGCGTGGCGAATTGCAGCGCCCCCAGGCCCGGTGGGACGGGAATGCCGATGATGCCCACCACGCCGTGGGTCAGGCCGTCCCACTTCTCGATCACCAGGTTGATGATGCTGCCCACGCACAAGGTGAAGATGGCGAAGTAATGCCCGCGCAGACGCAACGACAACCAGCCGATCGGCATTCCCAATACGGCAGGAATCAGGCCCGACAACACAAAGGCCCACCAGAACGGCACGGCATGGTCCACCGTGAGGATGCCCACGGTGTAGGCACCCATGGCCATGAATCCGGCGTGGGCCAGGTTGAGTTGGCCGGTGTAACCGGTGATGAGGTTCAAACCCAGCGCGGCGATGGCGTAGATGTAGGCGAGGGAGAGCACGGACAAGATGTAGTCATTGCCGCCGGCGAGCCACGGCAAGGCTAGGGCCAGACCCAGCGGCACAAGCCACGGCCAGGTGCGCTTGAGCTTGCGCATATCAGCGTGCCCCCTGCGTCAGCAATCCTTGCGGTCGTGCCGAGAGAATCACCACCAGCAACACGAAGGCGATGATGTCCTTGTAGTCGGTGGAAACGTAGAAACCGCCGAAACTCTCGGCCAGGCCGATGATCAGGCCGCCCAGGATGGCGCCGGGAAAGCTGCCCATGCCACCCAGGATGATGATGACGAAGGCCTTGACGATGACCAGATTGCCCATGGTCGGGTACAGCAGGTTGATCGGCGCATACAGAGCGGCGGCCACCGCTGCGAGCGCTCCCGAGATGGCGAACACCAGATAGGTCACGCGGCGGGCATCGATGCCCACGAGTGCCGCGCCCTGCGGGTCTTGCGCCAGCGCCAGGATGGTGGAGCCGGTGACGGTGCGCGTGAGGAAGAGATGCAGCACCACGACGAGCACGAAAGCCGCCACGACGATGAGCAGGCGCTGCAGGGGAAACGGCATCCCGGCGATTTCCAGCACGTGGCCATAAGGCGTCGGCAGGCGGTGGAACTCAGCGCCCCAGATGAACTGAGCCACAGCTTCGAGAAACAGCATCACGCCAATGGCGCCAATCATGTCGTAAAGCTCGGGCGCCTTGCGCAAAGGGGCGAAGACCAGGGCTTGCATCAACATCGCCAGCAGCGCCACCGCTGCTCCCGCCCCGAGCATGGCCCACCAATACCCCAGCCCCAGTTTGTCGATCAGGGTGTAAGCCACATAGCCACCCACCATATACAAGGCGCCGTGGGCGAAATTGGGAATGTGCAGAACTCCGTAGACCAGCGTGAGACCGAGTGCAACGAGGCCGTAGATGGCCCCGAGCGTGAGTCCGTTGAACAACAGTTGAACGATCTGATCCATGGGTCTCGGCGCATTCAGGCAGGTCGAAACGTAATGTTTTTCGATTGTTACGCATTGAAGCCATCGCCGCTGGCCCTGTCAATAGGTGGAATTATGTTCTGCAGGGCAAAACTTGAAATGACCAACTTGCCCTGCAATCAGGACAAATGCAACTTGAAGGCTATTGTCCTCTAGGGTATGCGCGGTACATAGCCCAAAAATCGCTGCTTATGGTTGCAACGACGAATGCAAATTCATCGACACAACACGGCGGGCACCATGTTCGAATTGCGGCAAAAGTTGAGTCCGAAATCGTGCCAAACTTGGCTGGTTTAGGCACGTGAGGAGCGCAGGTGGAATCGCCAGGAGGTGCTGATCAAGGCTGATTCATCGGCAACTTGCCGGATGCCCGTCAATCACATTGAGCACATTGCATTGGATTGACCACAGTGGCATTTATCGATGAGGGGATGAAGCGAATGGAGCAGGCTGCGGCAAAACCGCTGGGGATCGACGCGCTGCGTGCCCGTGCTGGCGAGGTGATCGGGACCTCGCCCTGGTTGTTGATCGAGCAGTCGCGCATCAACGCTTTTGCCGAGGCGACGCTCGATCACCAGTTCATCCATGTCGATCCTGCCCGCGCCCAGGCCACCCCGCTGGGGTCCACCATTGCGCATGGATTTCTCACGCTGTCCTTGCTGAGCCATTTCGCCGAAGCCGTGCTGCCTGACATTTCGAGCTTGGCCATGAGCATGAATTACGGCTTCGATCGGGTGCGCTTTGTGGCGCCGGTGCGCACCGGCTCTCGCATTCGGGGCGTTTTTTCACTCGTCGCGCTGGAGCAGCAAGCCGCCAACCGATTTCAAATGCGGCTCGCCGTCACGGTCGAGATCGAAGGTGAGGTCAAACCGGCGCTGGTGGCCGATTGGCAGACGGTCTTGTTCATGGTTCAGGACTGACCGGGTTTGCCGCGAACCCGGTCGCAGGTCGGGCGGCCTGCCCCCCTTGATCAAGCTGCAAAGGAGCAGGACCCGCCGCGTTCCAGGGCGCGCCGGTAAGCCGCTCGCTGCTGGAACCGATGCACCCAAGAATCCATGCTTGGGCAACTGGCGCGCAGGCCGCGCGCAGCCTCGCCGACAAAGCTCATCTGGACTCGCGTTCCTGCAAGGCACGCCATTGCACCTTGCCCGTGCCGGACTTGGGCAGTTTTTGCGCCAGCATGTCGACCCAGAGAGTCACCCAGGCTCGGCGAGGTTCTCGCGTGACGCCGCGGCGAACGGGGGGACGGTGATTCGCGCTTCGCTGGAGATGTAGTCGCTGTAGGCTGCCACGATGATGTGGCTCAGGCCTTCCCCCAGCAGCGGCCGCATCTGCGCAGTTCGGGATGGTGAGGTGATGCGGCAACCCCTTGGGCCAGAATTTCCGATGGCGCGTGTTCATGGCTTGTCCCCTTTCTTGGACTTGTCGGCCTGGCGAGGTCCGATGCGATCAAGCCCACCCTTCAATGCCGCGGGCGATAGCGCTCCAGTTCCAGCCGCGCGATCTGGTCGCGGTGCACCTCGTCGGGGCCGTCGGCAAAGCGCAGGGTGCGGGCGTTGGCGTAGGCGTAGGCCAGGCCGAAGTCGTCGCTGACGCCGCCGCCGCCATGCACTTGCATCGCCCAGTCGATCACCTGGCAGGCCATGTTCGGGGCGACGACCTTGATCATGGCGATTTCCTTGCGTGCCACCTTGTTGCCGGCGCGGTCCATCGTGTCGGCGGCCTTGAATACCAGCAGGCGCGCCTGGTCGATCAGCAGACGGGCATTGGCGATGCGCTCGCGCGTCACGCCCTGGTCGGCAACCGGCCGGCCGAACGCGGTGCGCGCAAGCGCCCGTCTGCACATGGTTTCCAAAGCCCGTTCGGCCAGACCGATGAGCCGCATGCAGTGGTGGATGCGGCCGGGCCCGAGGCGCCCTTGCGCAATCTCGAATCCCCTGCCCTCGCCCAGCAGCATGTTGCCAACCGGCACGCGCACCTCGGTGAACTGGATTTCGGCGTGGCCATGCGGCGCGTCGTCATAGCCGAATACCGGCAGATGGCGCAGCACCTGCACGCCGGGGGTGTCCATCGGCACCAGAATCATGGACTGCTGGCGATGGCGGTCGGGGTTGTCAGCGTCGGTCTTGCCCATGAAGATCAGCACCTTGCAACGCGGATCGTTGGCGCCCGAGGTCCACCACTTGCGGCCGTTGATGGCGTAATGATCGCCATCGCGGCGGATGCTGGCCTGGATGTTGGTGGCGTCGCTCGAGGCCACGCCTGGCTCGGTCATGGCGAAGCCCGAGCGAATCTCGCCGCGCAACAGCGGCTCCAGCCACTGCGCTTTCTGCTCCGCTGTGCCGTAGCGTTCCAGCACTTCCATATTGCCGGTGTCGGGCGCCGAGCAGTTGAAGGCTTCGGGAGCGATAGGCGAGCGGCCCATGATCTCGCACAGTGGCGCGTACTCCAGATTGCTCAAGCCCGCGCCACGCCCGGACTCGGGCAGGAACAAATTCCACAAGCCCGCCTTGCGCGCCTCGGCCTTGAGTTCCTCGATCACCCGGGTGGGCTGCCAGGCATCGCCGGCCTTGCGGTTGGCCTCGACCTCGGCAAAAAACCGTGCCTCGTTCGGGTAGACATGCGCCTCCATGAAGGCGCCGACGCGCTCTTGCAGGGCGCTGACCTTGTCGCTGTGACTGAATTCCATGTGGATTCCTTGGTGGTTGGGTTGCGTGCTCAATAGCCGATCGATGGCCTCTCAATGACCAAATACGCGCTCGACTTGCGCCCAGGCAGCCTCGGCCAAAGGCCGGGCGCGGCGGCCCGCTTCGAGCGCCTGCGCGCTGGACGCGTTGCCTTGCAGCGCCCGCGCCAGCACGCCTTGCAGAATGCCGGCAAGGCGGAACATGTTGAAGGCGGCGTAGAACTCCCAGTCGCTCGGCGAGACTGGGGCGCGCTGGGTGCGCTCGCAGTAACGCGCGACGTATTCGGCCTCGCTGGGTATGCCCAGGGCGGCCAGATCGCCGCCGACCAGGCCGCGAAATTGCCCCGGCTCCAGGCGCCAGGCCATGCAGTGATAGGCAAAGTCCGCCAGCGGATGGCCGAGGGTGGACAGTTCCCAGTCGAGCACCGCCAGGATGCGCGGCTCGGTGGGGTGAAAGACGACGTTGTCCAGGCGATAGTCGCCATGCACGATGGCGGTTTCGTCGCCCGGGGGAATGTGCGCCGGCAGCCAGTCGATGAGCTTGTCCATCGCCTCGACGCGCTCGGTTTCGCTGGCGCGGTATTGCTGCGTCCACCGTGCCACCTGGCGGGCGATGTACTGCCCCGGCTTGCCATAGTCGCCCAGCCCCAGCGCGGCCTCATCGACCCGGTGCAGGGCGGCGATCACGCGGTTCATCTCGTCGAAAATCGCCGCGCGCTCGGTGGACTGCATGCCGGGCAGGAGCGGATCCCAGAAAATGCGGCCCTCGACAAAGTCCATGAGGTAGAACGGCGTGCCGATCACGCTCTCGTCCATGCACAACAACTGCATGTGCGGCACTGGAACCTGACTCTGGCCTAAAGCCTGCATGACGCGAAACTCGCGGTCCACCGCATGGGCCGAAGGCAGCAGCTTGCCCGGCGGCTTGCGCCGCAGCACGTAACGCCGCCCGTCGGCCGCCGTCAGCAAATACGTGGGGTTGGACTGGCCGCCCTTGAACTGCGCCACTTGCAAGGGCCCCTGCACATCCGGCATGTGCCCACGCAAGTAGTTGGCGAGGGCCGCCACGTCGAACGCCAATGCGGGGGCCACTTCGCGGGTATCGGCTTGCATCGCTTGTCCCTGGTTCAGTTCAGCTTGACCAACTGCTTGCCGAAGTTCTGGCCCTTGAGCATGCCGATGAAGGCGGCGGGCGCCTGTTCCAGCCCCTGTGCCACCGACTCGCGCCATTGCAGTTTGCCGCTGGCCACCAGGCCGCCGAGTTCGCGCAGCGCCGCGGGCCACTGGTCCATATGCTCGGAGACGATGAAGCCCTCCAGTTTCAGGCGGTTGATCAACACCGTGCGAACGTTCTTCATGCAGTAGGGATCGGTGGTGTTGTAGTCGGCGATCATGCCGCACAGCGCAATGCGGCCGAAGGCGTTGGTGCGCGTCAGCAGGGTGTCGAAAATCTCGCCGCCGACGTTCTCGAACAGGCAGTCCGCCCCGTTTGGCAGCGCGCTTTCAAATCGGCCTTGAGGTTACCGGCCTTGTAGTCGACGCAGGCGTCGAAGCCCAGAACCTCCACCACATAGCGGCATTTCTCCGCGCCGCCCGCCACGCCCACGGCGCGGCAGCCCTTGGCCTTGGCGAGTTGGCCGACCACACTGCCCACCGCGCCGGAGGCTGCGGTCACCACCACCGTCTCGCCCGTCTTGGGCTCGCAGATGGCGTTCAGCCCATACCAGGCCGTGACGCCGGGCATGCCCACCGGGCCGAGGTAGGCCGCCAGCGGCACATGGGTCACATCCACCTTTTGCAGAGCGCGCGCGGGAGCGACGCCATACAACTGCCAACCCAGCATGCCCACCACCTTGTCGCCGGGTTTGAGGTGCGGATCGCGCGAAGCCACGACCTCGCCCGCCGTGCCGCCCACCATCACCGCGCCCAGCGCCACCGGTTCGGCGTAGGACTTGGCGTCGGACATGCGCCCGCGCATATAGGGGTCGAGCGACAGCCAGTGGTTGCGCACCAGCACTTCGCCCTCGCCCGGCTCGGGCACGGGGCCACGTTCGAGCCGGAAGTGATGCTCTTCCACCCAGCCGCTGGGCCGTTCGGCAAGGACGAGTTGCAAATTATGGTCAGCCATGTGTGTTCTCCAGGAAAGTTGCCAGACCGCGTTCGCCCATGCGAACGAGGAGTTGCCGCGCATCGTTCCGTCCAAGTTCGTAGGCGGCGCGAATGCCGTGTTGGTTGGTGTAATCCCAGCCATTCACCGGCACGCGGCGCGAGGGCTGGATGTCGAAGCGATGTGCCGTTTGCGGCAGGGGTCGCGGCCGGGTTGCCACCCTCCCATGCGGCGCGGGTGGCCGCGAGCAACTGTTGCAGCGCCGCGGCATGCGCCTGCAGAGCCCGCAAGGCTTCGGCGCGGGCGGCGGTGGCGCGCATGCGGGCGGCGAGCATGGCCGGCCCGGCACCGCCCTCCATCACCACCTTGCGGCCAAGCAGGTCCAGCGCCTGAATGCCGTGGGTGCCTTCGTGGATCATGTTCAGGCGGTTGTCGCGCCAGTACTGCTCCACCGGAAAGTCGCGCGTGTAGCCGTAGCCGCCATGCACCTGAATGGCCAGGCTGTTGGCTTCCAGGCACCATTCCGACGGCCAGCTCTTGGCGATGGGCGTGAGCACTTCCAGCAACAGGCCGGCGTCGCGGGCCGGGGTTTCATCGCCGGTGCGGTGTTCGTCCACCAGCCGCGCGCAATACAGCTCCAGCGCCAGCGCGCCTTCGGCGTAGGCCTTCTGCGCCAGCAGCATGCGCTTCACGTCGGCATGTTCGATGATGGCCACCGGCGGCTGGCTCGGGTCTTTGCCTGCGGGGCCGACCGGGCGCCCCTGCGGGCGCTGGCGCGCGTAGGCCAGCGATGCATCAAAGCCCGCCATGCCCAGCATGGCAGCGGCCAGGCCGACGCCGATGCGCGCCTCGTTCATCATGTGGAACATGCAGCGCGGGCCATCGCCGGGCGCACCGACGCGCCAGCCGATGGCTCCTGCCATACCGCGCGCCGGATGGCGGCCGTCGCCGAAATTGAGCAGGGTGTTGGGCGTGCCGCGCCAACCGCATTTGTGGTTGAGCCCGGCCAGGGTGATGTCGTTGCGAAGGTATTCAACTGCCACCAAGGCCGGCTCGCCGACCCGCCCCCCGAGGGGATCAAGGAAACTTGGGGCGGCCCTGCGTTTCCTTGAGAGTCGGCCATCGGCATCGGCCATCATCTTGGGCACGATGAACAGCGAAATGCCGCGCGGGCCGGGGACGAGCTTGCCGTCCGCCCCCGGAATCTTGGCCAGCACCAGATGCACGATGTTCTCGGTGAGTTCGTGCTCGCCGGCTGAAATCCACATCTTGTTGCCGAACAGGCGGTAGCGGGGGCCGAGTGCGTCCGCCTCGAAATCGTCGCCATCCGGCAAGGCGCGGGTGGCGATGTCCGACAGGCTGGAGCCGGCCTGCGGTTCGGACAAGCACATCGTCCCCGCCCAGCGTCCGCTGAACTCGGTTTGCGCGAACACGCGCTGCCGCGCCGGGACGCCATGCGCCATCAGCAGGTTGGCATTGCCCGCCGTGAGCATGCCCGCGCTGATGCTGACCGAGGCCCTGGCGAAAAACGCGTTGGCTGCGGCTTCCACGGTGTAGGGCGGCTGCATGCCGCCGAGGGCTTCGGCCTGCGCCGGGGCCAGCATGCCGGACTCGGCGTAGGCCCGCCAGGCATCGTGCGTGGCTTGCGGCAGGATGACCCGGTCGCCGTCCTGGCGCGGCTTCTCAGGATCGACCGGGCGATTGAACGGCGCGTACTTGTCGCGGGCGATGCGTTCGCAGGTGTCGAGCACCGGGGTGAAGGTGGCCAAGCTGGGCTCGGCGTAACGAGGCCTTGCGTTCAGGGCTTCAACGTCGAGCCAGTCACGCAACAGGAAATCGATGGTTTGGCGCATGGCTCAACGGCGGCTCTTTGCAAGCGGCAATCACAGCACTTCGAACAAACCCGCCGCGCCCTGGCCGCCGCCGATGCACATGGTGACCACCACATATTTCACGCCGCGGCGCTTGCCCTCGATCAACGCATGGCCCACCAGGCGCGCGCCGGTCACGCCATAGGGATGGCCGACGGCAATGGCGCCGCCGTTGACGTTCAGGCGGTCGTCGGGAATGCCGAGCTTGTCGCGGCAGTAAATGACCTGCACGGCGAACGCCTCGTTCAGCTCCCACAGGCCGATGTCGTCGATCTTCAGACCCGTGCGCTGCAGCAGGCGCGGAATGGCGAACACGGGGCCGATGCCCATTTCATCCGGCTCGCAGCCGGCCACGGCAAAACCGCGGAAGGCACCCAGGGGCTTGAGCCCGCGCTGTTCGGCGAGCTTGGCGTTCATCACCACGCAGGCCGAGGCGCCGTCGGAAAACTGGCTGGCATTGCCGGCGGCAATCACTCCGCCGGGCAGGGCCGGGCGGATTTTGGCCACGCCCTCATAAGTGGTGTCGGCGCGTATGCCTTCGTCGGCACTGAGCGTGACCTCGCGCGTGAGGAGCTGGTCGGTCGCCTTGTCGGCCACGCCGGCGCACACGGTGATGGGCACGATCTCATCCGTGAACCTGCCTGCCGCCTGTGCGGCGGCGGCGCGCTGCTGGCTGCGCGCGCCGTATTCATCCTGCAGTTGGCGCGAGATGTCGTAGCGCTTGGCCACGGTTTCGGCGGTTTGCAGCATGGTCCAGTAAATCTCGGGCTTGTGCTGCAGCAGCCAGGCCTCGCGCAGCATGTGCTTGTTGGCGCGGTCGTTCTGCACGCAGGAAATGGACTCGACGCCACCGGCGATCATCACCGGAACCTGGTCGACGATGACGCGTTGCGCCGCGATGGCGACGGCCTGCAGGCCCGACGCGCAGAAGCGATTGACCGTGGCACCCGCTGCCGTCACCGGCAGTCCGGCGCGCAGCGCAATCTGCCGCGCGATATTGCCGCCGGCGGCGCCCTCGGGGTAGGCGCAGCCGAAGATGCAGTCTTCCACCTCGGCAGGGTCGATGCCTGCGCGCTGCACCGCGGCTTGCACCACATGGCCGCCGAGCGTGGCGCCGTGGGTGAGGTTGAGCGCGCCGCGCCAGGATTTGGCAAGCGCCGTGCGCGCGGTGGAGACGATGACGGCCTCAAGCATGGGGAACTCCAATGGGTAGGGTGTGATGCGTGTGACGTGGTGGTGCGCCGATGCGTGCCTGCGCGCGAGCCGATGGTCCGGTAATCAGGGCACGGGCGATCAGGGTTCGGGGGCGGAGTTTGAGTGGTCAAGCGCCGCTGAAGGTCTTGCCCTGCGCCGCCAGTTCGGCCAGCAGCGGCGCGGGTTGCCAGAACTCGGCATCGCCCCCGGGCTGCGCCGCGAACTGGCGCATGCGCCGCACCACCATGGCGAGGCCGACGCTGTCGGCGTAGCCCATCGGCCCGCCGCGCCAGGCCGGGAAACCGTAGCCGGCCAGGTACACCAAGTCGATGTCCGAGGCACGTTGCGCGATGCCTTCGGAGAGCAGCCGCGCGCCTTCGTTCACCAAGGCGTAGATGCAACGCTCGACGATCTCGGCGTCGCTGAAGTGGCGCGGCGTGACGCCAATCTCCTTGCGGTAGCCGAGAATCAGCGCGTCCACTTCGGGGTCTGGCAGCGCATCGCGTTTGCCCGGCTCGTAGCGATACCAGCCCGCCCCCGTCTTCTGGCCAAAACGGCCACGCTCGCACAGGCGGTCAGCCAGAGCGGAATACCTCACCGTCGGCTTCTCCACATAGTGCCGTTTGCGAATCGCCCAGCCGATGTCGTTGCCTGCCAGATCGCCCATGCGGTAAGGCCCCATCGCCATGCCCCAGGTTTCGAGCGCACGGTCCACCTGCTGCGGGCTCGCGCCCTCCTCCACGAGGAAGTTGGCCATGCGGCCGTAGTGCTCGATCATGCGGTTGCCGATGAAGCCGTCGCACACGCCGGACACCACCGCCGTCTTGCGGATGGTCTTGGCCACCTTCATCACCGTGGCGAGCACGTCCTTGGCGGTGGCCTTGCCGCGCACCACTTCCAGCAGCTTCATGACGTTGGCGGGGCTGAAAAAATGCATGCCGATGACGTCTTGCGGGCGCTTGGTGAAACCGGCGATGGCGTCCAGATTCAGGGTCGAGGTGTTGGAAGCGAGAATGGCCCCCGGCCTGGCCACGGTGTCCAGGCGCTGGAACACATCGCGCTTGACCTCCATGGTCTCGAACACGGCCTCGATGACGAGGTCGCAATCGGCCAGTTGCGCGAAGTCCAGCGTGGGATGCAGCAGGCCCATGCGTTTGTCCACCTGTTCGGGCTTGAGCTTGCCCTTCTTGGCCGAGTTGTCGTAGTTCTTGTGGATGGTGGCCACGCCACGGTCCAGCGCCTCCTGCTTGGTTTCAAGCAGGGTGACGGGAATGCCGGCATTCAAAAAATTCATGCTGATGCCGCCACCCATGGTGCCAGCGCCAATCACGCCAACCTTGGCGATGGTGCGCGTTGGCGTGTCGGCGGGCACGTCGGGAATCTTGGAGGCTGCACGTTCGGCGAAAAAGGCATGGCGCAGCGCCTGCGATTCGGGCGTGGCCATCAGCATGGCGAACAGGCCGCGCTCCTGCAGCAAACCTTCGCTGAAGGGCTTGAGCGCGCCGGCCACCGCCTCCACGCATTGCAGGCGTGCCGGCTCGCGCGGGAATTGCGCCTGCACCATGGTGCGGGTGAACTGGATGAAGGCTTCGGCGTCGGCGTGGTCAATCGCACGCTCGCGCACCTTGGGCGTGGGCTGCGGCGAGGCCGCCAGCTTGCGCGCGACTTCAGCGGCCGCCGCCACCACGTCCTGCTCGACCACGGCGTCGAACAGCGCGGTTTTCGCCAGCATCTTGGCCGGCACCGGTTCGCCGGAAACAATCATGTTCATGGCGTTTTCCAGCCCCACGGCGCGCGGAAGGCGCTGGGTGCCGCCTGCACCCGGCAGCAGCCCGAGCTTGACCTCCGGCAGCGCAACCAGGGCAGAAGCCAGGGCCACGCGGCCATGGCAGCCGAGCGCGAATTCCAGCCCGCCGCCCATGCAGGTGCCGTTGATGGCTGCAACCACCGGTTTGGCGCAGGCTTCGGCCACGGCAATGACATCGAGCAAATGCGGCGAAGCCATCGCCTCGTGCTTGCCGAATTCACGAATGTCCGCGCCGCCGGAAAACATCGCCCCGGCCCCGGTGACGACGATGCCGCGCACCGCAGAGTCGGCGGCGGCGGCGTCGATGGCCTCCACCAGCAGGCGTCGCTGCTGCCTGCCAAAGCCGTTGACCGGGGGGTTGTCGAGAGTGAGGACGGCGACGTCCCCGAGGCGCGATGCAATGACGCTGCTCATGCTGTCTCCTGGAATGTGAACGAGCCCGGTGCGATTGCGGACGCTTGATTCCGCAATGCAGAACTTTGTTTTGAATGCGATCGATGCTAGCCTGCCGACGTTCACTTGTAAAGGCGCCAAACGACGCCGCTGCGTCAGGTCAGAATCATGCAAAAAATTCACGTCCTCCTGACGAAGGAGGAACTCGACACCCAGCGCCTGGATGGCCGCGTGGTCATCGTGCTCGACGTCCTGTTCGCCACCACCTCGGCGCTGGCCGCGCTGCAGGCGGGCGCCAGTGCTGTCATTCCGGCGCTGGACGCCGCGCACGCACGCAGCATCGCCGCAGGACTGGAGCCGTCAAGCACCATCCTCAGCGGCGAACTCGACGCCGAAACCCTTCCCGGCTTTGCCCACCCCACGCCGCTTGCGCTGTTGCGCCACGACTTACGCGAACGCATGCTGATCTACAGCACCACGAATGGCACGGTCGCGCTGCACAAGGCTCAAGCTGCCGCACGGGTCTACGCCGCAAGCCTGCGCAACGCCCGGGCCACCATCGAGCATGTGCTGCGCGAGCATGCGCACAGCAGCGTGCTGGTGGTCTGCGCCGGCTCAAGCGGGCAGTTCAATCTGGAAGATTTTTACGGCGCCGGCCTGCTCGTGTCCTGTCTGCAGCAGGCGCCGGGCGTGCGCAGTTTTTCGGACGCGGCGCTGGCCGCCGCAGCCCTGCACCAAGGCAGCGACGCCCTGCGCAGCCTGCGCGATTCGCGCGTCGGACGGCTGATGACGTCGCGCCACCTCGACGCCGAAGTGGAGTACGCGGCCCAGCCGCACGCGGATGACGTGGTTGCACGCCTGGTGGACGGCCGTCTGGTGCGCGTGCCTTCACCTTGAACGGGAGCCCAACATGCTGCAACACCATGACGCGACGCTGCCCAGCGGCATCCGCCTGCACGCCGCGAGCGCGGGGGAGCAGGGCAAGCCCTTGATGCTGTTCGTCCATGGCTTCCCCGAATGCTGGGCGGCGTGGCAGGCGCAACTCGTGGCCTTCGGCCGCGATCATTTCGCTCTGGCGCCAGACCTGCGCGGCTACAACCTCTCGGACAAGCCGCAGGGTGTCGCCGCCTACCGGGTGCAACCGTTGATGGACGACCTGCTCGGCCTGATGCAGCACTTCGGCTATGCGCAATGCGTGCTGGTCGCGCACGACTGGGGTGGCGCGGTGGCCTGGAGCCTGGCGGCACGCCAGCCGCAAAGCATCTCGCGCCTGGTCATCCTCAACTCGCCCCACCCCATCCCCTTTGCCCGCGCCCTCACCCATGACCCGGCGCAGCAGGCCGCGAGCCGCTACATGCTGCGCTTGCGCGAGAGCGGCGCGGCCGAGTTGTTGCTGCGCGACGATTGCCAGCGCCTGCTCGCCCTGTTCCGCCATCCCGTGACGGGGCAGGTGGTGCTGACCGAGGCCGAGATCGCGCTCTACAAGCAAGCCTGGCTACGACCCGGAGCGATGGAGGCGATGCTCAACTACTACCGCGCCTCGCCCTTGGTGCCACCCACGCCGACACAAGCGGGCGCAGCAGGATTGAAGCTGGAGCCGAAAGACTTTCTCGTGCCCATGCCCACCCTGGTGATCTGGGGCGAGCAGGACCATGCCCTGCTGCCCGCGCTGCTCGACGGGCTGGACGCCGTCGTGCCCGATCTGCGCATCCACCGCGTGCCGGGCGCTTCGCACTGGGTGGTGCATGAGCAGCCGGAGGAAGTCGAGACGGCGATCCGCGCGTTTCTGGACGCGGCTTGAGGGACGGCACGGCAGGGCGAAGACGCGCGAAGACCCCGGCGCCTGGCTCGAAACATCCGCGACGGTTGGCAGCGAACGCTGTTCAGCGCATGATCAGCCGTTCCAGTTGCTGCACCATCGCCATCAGTTTCGGCCTGACCTCGTCGAGCAGGAAGGCGGGGGACAACTGGAATGCCGGGCCGCCGCAGTTGATGGCCATCAGCGGCATGCCACCGCCGGGGTCGAAGCCCACGGCGATGGCGTTCACGTCAGGCTGCCAGTCGCCGAAGGAGCAAGCCACGCCCAGACTGCGGTAGTCGTCCAGCGCCTTGTCGATGCCGCGCTTGAGCGCCGGCCAGGCCAGGCCGTCGAGTGCGGCCAAGTCGTCGTAGACCGCGGCGCGTTCGCGCTCGCCCACCACGGCGAGGTAGGCGCGGCCCATCGCCGTGGTGGCAATGGGGATGCGCGAGCCCACGTCCAAACTCAGGGTCAGCGCCGAGGCGCTGCGGCAGTTCTCCACATAGATCAGCGACAGGCGGTCGCGTGTACCCAGCGACACCATGGCCTTGGACGCATCGGCCAGTTCCTGCATCAAGGGCCTCGCCACCTGGCGCACATCCATGCGCGCCAGCACCGTGCTGCCCAGCGACAAAGTGGCCGTGCCCAGGCGGTACTTGCCGCTGTCCTCGTCTTGCGCGAGGTAGCCCAGGCGCGTGAGGGTGTAGGTCAGGCGCGAGACGGTGGACTTGGGCAGCTTGCAGCGCTGCGCAATTTCCAGATTGCCCAAGGCCTTGTCGCGCGAGCGAAAGCTGGACAACACCTCCAGGCCCCGCGCCAGCGCGGTGACGAATTGGCGGTCGTCTTTCGCGTCTGGGCTGAGCTTGCCAGTCGGCATGGGCTGTGACGGCTTGGGAATGGACGTTTTCATGGTCGGGGCGAAGTCTCGATGCTTGCTGCGAAGGTGGCGCCTGGCGAGGCTTGACAGCCCACCCGGCACGCCGAACAATCGCCACCATATTTCACGGAACGAAATTCCGCAATGCGGTTTTACAGTCAATCGGTTTTTGTCAGTTTTCCCCCACCCGGCATGCAATCCGCACATGGATATCGACCTGACTCCTGAGCACGCCGCTTTCCGCACCGAAGTGCGCGCCTTTTTAGACACGGCCCTGCCAGGCGATATTCGCCGCAAGGTGTTGTGCGGCTCGCGTCTGGAGAAAGACGATTTCGTGCGCTGGCAACGCATCCTGCATGCCCATGGCTGGGCCGCGCCGAATTGGCCGGAACAATGCGGCGGCACCGGCTGGAGCGCTGTCCAGCAGGTCCTGTTCGACGAGGAATGCGCCCTCGCCGGTGCGCCGCGGCAACTGCCCTTCGGTCTGAAGATGCTGGCCCCGGTGCTGCTGCGCTTCGGCAGCGAAGCCCAGCGCCAGACCCTGCTGCCCGACATTGCCAGCGGTGCCGTGTGGTGGTGCCAGGGCTATTCCGAGCCGGGTTCCGGCTCGGACCTGGCCTCGCTCAAGACCCGTGCGCTGCGCGACGGCGACGACTACATCGTCACCGGCCAGAAAACATGGACCACGCTGGGCCAATATGCCGACTGGATTTTTTGCCTGGTGCGCACCGACGCCACGGCCCAGCAACAGCAAGGCATTTCCTTCCTGCTCATCGACATGCGCGCGCCCGGCGTCACGGTGCGCCCCATCATCACCCTGGACGGCGAGCACGAGGTCAACGAGGTCTGGTTCGACGCCGTGCGCGTGCCCGTGGCCAACCGCGTCGGCGAAGAGAACCAGGGCTGGACCATCGCCAAATATCTGCTCGGTCACGAGCGCAGCAATATTGCCGGCGTGGGCATCGCCAAGCGGGAGCTGGCACGCCTGAAGGACATCGTCGCCCGGGCCGACGCCAACGGTCGACGCCTGCGCGGGGATGCGCTGTTTGCGGTGCGCGTCGCCCAGGTCGAGATCGACCTGCTGGCGCTGGAAGCGACGCAACTGCGCATGCTGCAACGCGATGGCCCGCCAGGGCCGGAAAGCTCCATGCTCAAGGTGCTGGGCAGCGAGCTGCAGCAGCGCCTGTCCGAACTGCTGATGCACGCCGCGGGCCAGCGCGCCCTGCCCTTTGGGCTTGCCGCCGAAGGCGCGGATGCGCCCGGGACTGAAAACCAGGGTGATGAACTGCTCGCCGCGCAATACGCCAACTGGCGCAAGCTCTCCATCTTCGGCGGCAGCAACGAAATCCAGAAAAACATCCTGACCCGTGCTTTAGGTTTGTGAAGGAAACCTCATGCAGTGGCAATCCACCGATGAACAAGGCCAACTGGCCGACGCGCTGCGCCGCTTCATCCAGTGCGACTACGGCTTCGAGCAACGCCGCGCCCTGGCCGCCGGCAAAGGCTTCAGCCCGCAAGCCTGGGCCACTCTGGCCGAACTCGGCATCACCGCCATGCTCGTGCCCGAAGCCCACGGCGGCCTGAACGCAAGTCTGCAGGACGGCCTGCATGCCTTGCAGACCCTGGCCCCCGCGCTGCCGCTGGAGCCGGTGCTGGCCAGCAGTCTGCTGGCTACGCGACTGTTCGCCTCCAGCGAGGGCAGCGCAGCTGCGCAAACCTGGCTGCCGAGCATGGCCGCAGGCCAGGCTATCGCCACCCCGGCGGTGTTCGAGCCGGGCAACGGCTTCGACGCCGAGCGGCCCCGCACCACGGCCACGCGGCATGCCGATGGCTGGCGGCTCGACGGTGCCAAGACCCTGGTGCTGCAAGCGCAAATCGCCGATGTCTTGCTGGTGTCGGCGCGCGCCGACGACGCGGCCGTCGCCTGGTTTGCCGTGCCCACAAGCAGCCGCGGCGTCAGCCTGCGCCCCTATGCCCTGCTCGACGCCCAGCGCGCCGCCGACGTGAAGCTGGATGGCGTGCAGCTTGCAGCCGACGCCCGCATCGACCCGGCCGGCCAGGGCATGGCGATGGGCGAAGACTTGCGCGCCTTGTGGCTGGCGGCGCTGTGCGCCGAGGGCGTCGGTCTTTTGCAGGCCACCCTGGATGCCACCGTGGCCTATCTCAACACCCGCCAGCAATTCGGCCAGCCCATCGGCCGCTTTCAGGTGCTGCAGCACCGCGCCGTGGACATGTGGATGGAGGTGGAGCAGGCGCGCTCCATGGCTTTGCTCGCCGCCGAGGTTTGCGCCCACGGCGATGCCATGCACCGCGCCCGCATGCTCGCCGCCGCCAAGGCGCGCGTCGGCCAGGCCTGTCGCTTCGTCTCGCAGCAGGCGGTGCAATTGCATGGCGGCATGGGCATGACCGACGAGATGCAGGTGAGTCACTGGTTCAAGCGCCTGACCACCATCGAACTCTGGCTGGGCGACAGCGATGCCCAGTTGCAGCATGTCGCCCGCGGCCTGCTCGCCGCCTGACCCTTTCAGGAGAACACGCATGCCTGCACGCCATGCCCGCGCCGTGGTTTGCCGTGGCCCGGAACGCGCTTTTGAAGTCGAGACCATTCGCGTCGAGCCACCGCGCCGCAACGAAGTCACCATCCGCCTCGCCGCCTGCGGCGTGTGCCACAGCGATCTCTCGGCCACCAACGGCACCATTCCCATGGCGCCGCCCCTGGTGCTGGGGCATGAAGGCGCCGGAATCGTGGTCGAGGTCGGCGAAGGCGCGACTGAATTCGCCGTTGGCGATTCCGTGGTGAGTTCCTTCGTCAGCATGTGCGGGCATTGCCGCTATTGCCAGACCGGCAGGCCGCAACTGTGCGACCAGGCCGCCCGGGCGCTGACCACCCTGCCCGACGGCACGGTGCGCACGTTCGACGCTGCCGGCCAGCCGCTGTCGGTGTTTTCCGGTTGCGGCGTGATGGCCGAATACGCCACGCTGCACGTGGACAACGTGGTGAAGATCGATGCCGCCATGCCGCTGGAGCCGGCCTGCCTGATTGCCTGCGGCGTAATGACCGGGGTGGGCGCGGCGTTCAACACCGCGCGGGTGCAGGCCGGATCGACGGTGGCCGTGTTCGGCTGCGGCGGCGTCGGCCTGAGCGCCATCCAGGGCTGCGCCATCGCCGGGGCCGCCAGCATCATCGCGGTGGACACCATGGCCCACAAGCTCGAATTCGCGCGCCTGTTCGGCGCCAACCACACCGTGGATGCCAGCGTCGAACCCCATGCGGTCAAGGCCATCAAGCGGCTGAGCGATGGCGGCGTGGACTATGCGTTTGAATGCGTCGGCCTCGGCACGCTCGCCGCGCAGGCCTATGGCAGCCTGCGCAAAGGCGGCACGGCCGTGGTGGTGGGCGTGGCCGCCCAGACTGATACCACCAGCGTGCGCACCGCCAGCCTCACCTTCGAGGAGAAGACCCTCACCGGCAGCTATTACGGCTCGGCACGGCCGCGACAAGACTTTCCCCGGCTCATTGCGCTGTACCGCGCCGGACGCCTGAAACTCGATGAACTCATCACCCAGCGCTATCGGCTGGACCAAGCCGCGCAAGCCTTCGCCGACCTGCAGGCCGGGCGCAATGCCCGCGGCGTCATCGTGTTCGATCCAGCCTGAACGGCACGCCCTTCCTGACACTCTCGAACGGATTGGCCGTGCAGAATTTTCAAGACAAGACTGCGGTCATCACCGGTGCCGCTGGTGGCATCGGCCTGGCCCTGGCGCGGCAGGCGGCCGGGCGCGGCATGAAGCTGGTGTTGACCGATCTCGACGTCGACCGCTTGCAACAAGCCACCGCCAGCCTCGGCCTGCCGCCAGAGCGCTTGCTGTTGCACGCCGCCGACGTCAGCCGCGAAGCCGATGTGGCCGCCCTGGCCGATGCCAGCTTCGCCCGTTTCGGCGCCGTGCATCTGCTGTTCAACAACGCCGGCGTGGGCTGCAGCCGACTCACCACCGAGCACAGCACCGCCGATTGGGACTGGGTGCTGGGCGTCAATCTGATGAGCGTGGTCCACGGCATTCGCCATTTCGTGCCGCGCATGCAGCAGCAAGGCGAGCCCAGCCATGTGGTGAACACCGCCTCCGCAGCGGGCCTGGTATCCAGCCCCGGCATGGCGGCCTACAACGTGAGCAAGCATGGCGTGGTCACGTTGTCGGAAACCTTGTATGCGGAGCTTGCCGAGCAGAAATCGCAGGTCGGCGTTTCGGTGCTGTGCCCGGCCTGGGTGCCCACCGGCATCAACCAGAGCGCACGCCATCGGCAGCCGCGTTTCGGCGCCGAGCCCGAACTGTCGCCACAATCGACCGCCTACGCGGTGCGCATGGCCCAGGCGGTGCAGTCCGGCAAGCTCACGCCCGACGACATCGCCCGCATCACGTTCTCTGCCGTGGAGCAAGGGCAGTTCTACATCGTGCCGCACCGCAAAATTCTGCAGGCGGTGGAACTGCGCTGCCAGGACATGGTGCAAGGCCGCAATCCCACGCCGCTGACGCCGCCAGCTTCACCCACTCCACCCGCCGCAGCCGAGGTGTCCCGATGAAAGCCCTGTTGTGCACGCCCTATGGCCCGATCGACACCCTGCGCCTGGAAGACGCGCCCGATCCCATGGCAGCAGCCGGCGAGGTGGTCGTCGCGGTGCGCGCCTGCGCGCTGAACTTTCCCGATGCGCTCATCGTCCAGGGCCTCTACCAGACCAGGCCGACCCTACCCTTTTCGCCCGGCGCCGAGTTTGCCGGAACCATCCTGCAAGCGGGCGCCGGCGTGACGGCCTACAAGCCGGGCGACGCCGTCATCGCCTTCGCTGGCCACGGCGGCCTGGCCGAGCGCTGCGCGGTGGATGCGCGCCGCGTGATGCCACTGCCTGCGGGCATGAGCTTCGAGCAAGGCGCGGCGTTCATGCTGACCTACGGCACATCCATCCACGCGCTGAAAGACGTGGCGCTGTTGCAGCCCGGCGAGACCCTGGCTGTGCTCGGGGCTGGTGGCGGTGTGGGCGTGGCCGCGGTGGACATCGCCAAGGCCATGGGCGCGCGGGTGATCGCCGCTGCATCCAGCAAGGCCAAGCTGCAGCTTGCGCAGGAGCATGGTGCCGATGCACTGCTGGACTACGCCAGCGAAGACCTGCGCCAACGCCTGCTGGCGCTGACCGACGGCAAAGGCGTCGACGTGGTGCTCGACCCGGTGGGCGGCGCCTACGCTGAAGCCGCGCTGCGCGCCACCGCCTGGCGTGGCCGCTACCTGGTGGTGGGTTTCGCGGCGGGCGACATTCCCCGCATCCCGCTCAATCTCGCGCTGCTGAAAGAGCGCCAGATTCTCGGCGTTTACTGGGGCGAGGCGGTGCAACGCGACCCGAAGCAACATGCCGGCAATGTGCGGCAATTGCTGCAATGGTTCACGGCGGGCAGCGTGCGCCCGCAGATCACGGAACAGGTGACGCTGGATCAGGCCGCGCAGGCGATCGCGCGGCTCAGCAAGCGCGAGGCGATGGGGAAAATCGTGGTGCGAATCGGGACCTGAAATCAGGATCTGGGATGGGCGCCTGAAACCTCCGCGCCTCAACCATGTCCGTGCGCAAACACGAGATAGGCTTCGCCCCCATCGCGCACCAGCCGGCACTTGGCGCCGTGCGGCAAGGTCAGTTTGGTGCGCACATGGCCAAACGGCAGGCCGGTGATGACCGGCACCCCATCGGTTTTAAGCTGGGCGCGCAGCCAGGCGACGGCGGCGGCAAGGTCGAAGCCGGCATCGTGCGCGGTGAGTTTGTACTCGGTGAACGCGCCCAGCACCACGGCTTTTTGCCGCTGCAGCACACCGGCGTGCAAGAGTTGGATGAACATGCGCTCCACGCTGTAGGGCTGCTCGGCAACGTCTTCCAGGAAGAGAACGCCACGTAGTTTCGGCAGGTAGGGGGTGCCCACCAGGCTGGCCACCAGGCTCAAGTTCCCGCCCCACAGCACGCCTGCGGCGTCCAGCCCGCGCGGGGCGTCGTCGCAGGTGAAACCTACGGCCTCCTGGCTGCCGTCGAGCGCGTCGAGAAAGCTGTCCACAGTGATGGCGTCGAGTTTCTCGTTGCCGAAGTCGTAAGCCGCCATCGGTCCGCTGTAGGTGACGGCGCCGGTCTGCGCCAGCACCGCCAGTTGCAGCGCGGTGAAATCGCTATGCCCCACCCAGCATTGCCGGCGCTGGGTCATGGCCTCGGCCAGCAAGGAGTAGTCCAGCCGCGGCAGGATGCGGCCGAGGCCGTAGCCACCGCGTGTGGCCAGCACCACGTGCGCCTTGCTGCGCGCGGCACGGTGGATGGCCTGCAGGCGTTGCGCATCGGTGCCGGCAAAGCGCTGCACGCGGCTCAAAGCCTGCGCGTCACGCTGCACGCGAAAGCCGACTGCCTGCAAATGCTGCTCCGCGCGCTCGATGCGTTGCGGCTCGGGCACCGCGCCAGAAGGGGAGATCAGCCGCAGCAGGCCGCGTGGGTGGGTTTGATGGGGACCGTGTGTCGCAGTCATGAGGAAGATCGCCTAAAAACGAGAAGTGGTTGATGAAACAGGCCTGGCGGCTCTGGAACTGCGCGCAAACTGGTAGCGACGGCGCCGCAACGAGGCCATGCCAATCGCACCAGGCTAAGCCTGCGGCGGGATCGCGCCTACATCACCGGCTTCGTCGAGGTGCTGCACGTCGATCCCCGTGGCGTGCACGCGGCTCTCGGCATCTTCGCTGCCCACATCGCCGTCGGCGTCGGCCGGCGTGGCCCGATCCACGGCTGCAGCATCGCGCGCTTGCCGCAACTGGCTTCTGCGCTCACGGAAAAAATCTTGCAACAGGCGCCCACAGGACTCGGCCTCGACATCGGCGTGCAAAACGCAATGGTGGTTCAGGCGCGGTTCATCGAACAAGTTCAGCACGCTGCCGGCGGCACCCGTTTTCGGGTCGTGCGCGCCGAACACGACACGGTCCAGTCGCGCGTGCATCAGCGCCATCGCGCACATCGCGCAGGGCTCCAGTGTGACGTAGAGGGTGCAGCCCGGCAGGCGGTAATTGCCGAGCAGGCTGGCGGCCTGGCGCAGGGCGATGATTTCCGCGTGGGCCGTGGGGTCGCTGTCGCTGATGGGCCGGTTGTAGCCCGTGGCGATCACCCTGCCCTGGTGCACGATCACCGCGCCCACCGGCACCTCGCCCAGCAGCCAGGCGTTCTGCGCCTGATCGAGCGCCAGGCGCATGAACGCGATGTCGGCCGCGCCGGCTTCGGTCATCGCCGTGGTCATGTCAGCGCGCTGAAGGCGACGAAGGCGTGTTCACCGGCCTGGTCTGCAATGCCTGGTTCAGCTTCTGCTTGAACTGGTCCAGCGCCGCCGCGCCTTGCGCCGGGGTGTTGATGCTCGAATCCTGCGGGGCGGATGCCGTCGCGCCGCCTGCTTGCGGCGCGACTGGCCGTGGTGCCAACTCGGTCTTGGCCAGCCAGGCGACGATGAGCAGCGCCAGCAACAAACCGATCAAACCGAATCCTGCGCGCATGGCTGTTCCACTCCATCATCAACAAGGTCTCCAAACCCGCATGGTTAAAGGACTTGGCTTCGATCGACATGGGGCTTTACCGTCGCTTTTACCGTCAGAACCGCGGACCTTTTGCTGGCGCGGGAGATGGAGCAATTTGCGGGGAAGCGTCTCTGGGAACACCATCATCAACCGTCGCAAAGCATACCGAAAATCGAAGGCGGCTGCGAAGCCGTCGGGTTGAAGCTTCGCAGTGTACAGATCCTCGGCAACCGTCCATTCTGTTGTTAACAACAGGATGACTGCGGAATACAATGACACTATGCTAAAGCTCACCCCACAACAAGTCGCTCAGGTGGCGCATCTGTCGGACCAGACTCTGCGCCACTGGCGACAGGTCCTGCCTCCGCTCGCTGGGTTGAACGGCTATACGCCATGCTTTGCGCCTGGAGACGCGCTGGCATTGCTGGTGGTTCGACATCTGGTCAAGGTGATGGGCATCAGCGTCGGGGCACTGGCTACCGCTTCGACGGGCCTGTTTTCCCTGTGTCGCAATACCAGCTGGCCCTTACTGGCAGACCGGCGTCTTCTCGTTGACGTCGAGCGCGGCGAAGTGAGTCTGCTGACGCGCGAACCCGACCTTGATGCCCCCGCCATATTGGTTCCCATGCGTCCATTCGCAGAGCAGCTGCAGGCTGCGTGGGCCAGCAGCTTCCCTGCCCTGGAGCAACTGCCTCTCCACTTCCCGGCGGCTGTTGTTCCCCTCCCCCCTCGGATGGCCGGAGCATGAGTGCAGTGACTTTTGACTTGCCGGAGCCAGCCGCGCCATGTGTATTCGAGCCGCAGATGCTGACGGGCGTCGGTTCGGCGACGGCCGATCTGGGACCGATCTGGATCATCGAAGAGGTGGCGGGCCACTTGCGCGCCCAAGGCAAAAAAACCGGCGCACCGCACATGAGGCTTTACCGGCTCAGCGGGGACGTGCTCACGGCCGAGCAGGAGCTGAATCTGGGTGGGGAATCCTCGCGTGCAGACACGGCCATGGCTCTTCTTGAACAGGCCAAGGCGCGCAGCGGCGTCATCGTGTGCAGCTTCCGTACGGTAGCAGCAGCGCAGATCGTAGAACGCTTGGAAGCAAGCGGCCGCAGCGAGCTGCACTATGTTGTAGAAGTCGATCCGACCCGCAGGGTTGAATTTGCACGAGCTCGGGACGGCGTCCGTTCATCCCTTCCCAAGGATCGGGTGGAAACAGCGAGTTGGCAGCAGGTCAATCTAAGCAAGCCTGCGGGCGATTCCGAGTGCTACGCCGCCAACCTGGGCAAAGTGAAACTGGGAGGCGTCGCGGACCTGACCTGCTTTGCGTTGTCGATAGGCGGCATCAAGGGATATCAGCGCGGCATCCTTGTCGGCATGACCTCGCTGGAATTGGAAGACGGGCTCAAGAAGCTTGCCCAACTGCTCGCATGGACGCGATGGGTTCGGCTTGCGGTTCGCAAGGCGAAGCGGACGCGGTCAGCGCTTGCAGCGCCCTCGCGTCTTTCTCTTTCCGATACTGCGGAAACAGCGGCGTCCCTTGACATCCTGGTGCGGGCCAATCGCAAGATCGCCGCCGGCCACGACGCCAAAGCAGCCGATCAGCATTTGCAGTTTCCCGATCAACCTGCACTGAACCGCCCCGGGTTTTGAGGAGGCTCCAACCTTTGAGAAGATGGAGCCATGAACAAGACGAACAAGTTTTCCCCCGAAGTGCGCGAGCGCGCGGTACGCATGGTCCAGGAGCACCGAGGCGAGTACCCCTCGCTGTGGGCCGCAGTCGAATCCATGGCCCCCAAGATTGGCTGCGTGCCACAGACGCTGCTCGAATGGGTCAAGCGCGAGGAAGTCGATACAGGCCAGCGCGACGGCCTGACGAGCAGCGAGCGTGAACGCCTCAAACAACTCGAGCGCGAGAACAAGGAATTGCGCCGGGCCAATGACATCCTCAAAGCGGCGAGTGCTTTTTTCGCCCAGGCGGAGCTCGACCGCCGTTTGAAGGGCTGAAGCGATTCATCGACCAGCACCGCCCCATGCACGGGGTCGAGCCCATCTGCAAAGTGCTGCAGATGGCCCCGTCGTGTGACTGGCGCCATGCCGCCCGCCAGCGCAACCCCGAGTTGCGCAGCGCCCGTGCTCAGCGCGACGATGCGCTGGCTGCCGACATCCAGCGTGTGTGGCACGCCAACTGTTAGGTGTATGGAGCTGACAAGGTTTGGTTGCAGATGAACCGCGAGGGCAATCGGGTGGCGCGCTGCACGGTCGAGCGGCTGATGAAACGCCTGGGGCTGCAGGGTGCCCGGCGGGGCAAGAAGGTGCGAACCACGGTACCCGACACTTGCGCGCCATGTCCACAGGACCACGTCAACCGGGTGTTCAAAGCCGAGCGGCCCAACCAGCTCTGGGTGTCGGACTTCACCTATGTGAGCACCTGGCAAGGCTGGCTGTACGTGGCCTTCGTCATCGACGTGTTTGCCCGACGCATCGTTGGCTGGCGGGTGAGCACATCCATGCAGACCGATTTCGTGATGGACGCGCTGGAGCAGGCTTTGTACGCGCGTCGGCCCGCTGCCAATGCCTTGGTCCACCATTCGGACAGAGGAGTGCAATACGTCAGCGTCAAGTACACCGAACGCTTGGCGCAGGCAGGCATCCAGCCCTCAGTGGGCAGCAAAGGAGACTCCTATGACAACGCCCTGGCCGAGACCATCAACGGGCTGTACAAGGCCGAATTGATTCACCGCCGCGGACCCTGGAAAACCAGGCAAGCCGTAGAACTTGCCACCCTGCAATGGGTGCACTGGTTCAACCACACCCGACTGCTCAAACCAATTGGGGGTATCCCTCCGGCAGAAGCTGAGGCAAACTACTGGCGGCAACAAGCCAGTCACCACGCCATTCCGGCATGACTTAAACCAACCAGCCTCCACGAAACCCGGGGCGGTTCACATCCGCATTGCCTACGCGCCCAACAAGATCGAGACGGCGGAGCTGCTGTCGAAGATGGCGGGCACGGCCACGGTGGAGCACACCCAGCGGCAGTATTCAGGCAACAGGTTGGCCGTGGTGCTGCAGAACGTCAACACCAACGAGCAGATCGTGCAGCGCCCGCTGCTGACGGCCGACGAGTGCATGCGCCTGCCGCCCGAGGACGATCTGATCTTCGTGGCTGGGCATGCGCCGATCTATGCCAAGAAGATCATCTATTACCAAGATCCGGAGTTCGCGGCGCGGTGCGCGATTGCGGCGCCGGTGGAGACGGGCAGGGGCAAGGATTGAAGGGGCGAAATGAACCTCAACATTCGTCGTCCCCACTGGAACCGCCTGCGCTGGCCGCTCATTGCCGGCGCGGTCGTGGCGTCGGCCATCGGCTCGGCCTGGGCGACCGGCTGGCGCGTCAACCTCACGCCGAGTGAGCCGGTTGGGGTCTACCGCATGAAGCCGGTTGCTGCAGACACCGTGATTCAGCGCGGCGATCTGATTGCCTTCTGCCCGCCCGTGAAGCTGGAACCGTTCATGGTTCCTGGTTCGTGCCCGAACGGCGGCGCGCCGTTTCTGAAGGAGGTGGTCGGCGTGCCGGGCGATGTGGTGGACGTGACGGCGGCAGGGGTGACGATCAACGGACGGATGTTGCCGATGAGTCGGCCGATTGCGCATCCGAAGGACTGGCCTGGTTTGACGCTGCCGGTGGATTTCGGCGAGACGAAGCTCGGGCCTGGGCAGTATTGGACGTATGGGTCAGGGCGGCCGAAAGACTCGTTTGACAGCAGGAATTGGGGGGTGGTGGGGCGGGACGAAGTGCATGCCATGCAAGGAACTGCGCCGTAAAATTGGCCCATCGACCCATGGAATGGAAAACGCTTTGACGCCCGCATCATCCGATTTGTTGCTCCGCCTGGCTCGCACCTACATCTGGTGGAAAGAGCCCGAGGACGCCATGCTCTATCCGCGACGGTTGGTCGCGCAAATCATGGATATGGGCGACTGGGACGATGTGCGCGCGATGGAGAAGGCTCTAGGCCATGATGCCCTGCGTGACGCACTGCGACACGCCGAGGCCGGTTGGTTCAGCCCGCCGTCCTGGCATTTCTGGCACTACCGCCTGGGGCTGGTGAGTCCAAACCAGTCGATGCCGGCGCTGCCGCAGCGTTTGCTCTCATGAGCTTTCGCCCGCGTCTGGACATTCTGCCACCGGCGCAGCGTGAACTCTGGCCGCAGTTGAAGCCACTGGTCAAGCTGGGCCTCGTTCTCTATGGTGGGACGGCCATCGCCTTGCGCATCGGGCATCGCCATTCGGTGGACTTTGATTTCTTCACCGAGAAGCCGCTGGACAAGGCGGCCATCATGACGTCACTGCCATGCCTGGCCGCAGCCAAAGTGCTTCAGGATGCGCCGAACGCCTATACCGCGCTCATCACCATGCCGCAGACCAGCGACAGGCCCGTTCAGGTTTCGTTTTTCGGAACCATCGGCTTTGGCCGCTTCGGCAAGGCACAGCGTACCGAGGATGGCGTGGTCTGCGCGGCGTCGCTGGATGATTTGATGGGTACCAAACTCAAGGTGATCTTGCAGCGGGCGGAAGCCAAGGATTACCAGGACATTGCCGCCATGCTGCGCGCAGGTGTTGCGCTCGATCGAGGACTGGGCATCGCCCGGCAGATGTTCCAGCCGAACTTCCAGCCCACGCAGTGCCTCAAGGCCCTGAATTATTTCAATGATGGCGATCTCGGGACGCTGGCCAAGGCAGATCGGGAGATCTTGATTTCAACAGCCCACGCTGTCGGGGATATTCCAGAGGCCAAGCAATTGGCGGCTTCTCTTGCCCCGCGTTCCCCCTCTCGGGTACCTCCGTCTCGCCAGCAGGGCGATCTCGGTCGGTAAGCCTTGCGGCGAAAATACAGGCTCAACACCCGCCGTCGTCAGTTTGCGTATCCCCCACACCTACACTTGCGATTTGCCCCGCTTCCTCTCATGATGCTTCCGCTCCGAACTGATCGACCGCCTGGCTGAGCGCCACCCTCACCTGGCGCGTAAGGATGCCGAAGAAAGCGTCGAGGCCATTCTGGAGGATGACGAATCCAATGATCGATGGCACGCCGGTAATGGAGTTGCCTTGCATGTTGGCCATCGATGGAATGAACAAGGCATACAGCACCGTTCCAAGCAGCAGAGAAACGCCTGAAGTGATGACATCCTCGCCAGTATCGAGAGATTTTGTCTTCGAACTTCTAACTCACGACATTATTGAGCTTTCCGTAAATAGCGACATCACCACAGACCCGCCTGGACCCAGCAGGCGGCAATGATGGACGGACGTCGCTGAGCGCTCTTGAGCTTGGCACGGGCGGTCGTGTTGAGTTCGTTGAGGTTGGCCGGACAGAAGTTGGCCAGCGCGTGGCGCTTGAGCCAGGCCCACAGGTACTCGACCGGGTTCAGGTCCGGCGAGTACGGCGGCAGGAACGCCATCTGCATGGCGCCGTCGGTGGAGTCCAGGTACTCGCGCACAAGCTTGCTGCGGTGCGCCTTCAACCCGTCCCAGATGATCAGCAACGGCCGTTTCAAGTGCGCCCGCAGCGCCTTGAGGAATTCGACGTGCTGCTCCTTCTTGATACTGCCCTCGTGCAGCCGGAACATGCAATTCGTGGATGTCAGGCCGGCGATCACGGAGATGTGGGTCCAGTTGAAGTGGAACTGGATGATCGGCGTCTGGCCCTTGGGTGCCCAGGTACGCACTCGCGTGGGTCGCTCGCTCAGGCCCGACTCGTCGATGAAGACGATCAGTCGCCCTTGGCGCTTGGCTTTTTTTTGAGCGCAGGCCAGGTCTTGCGCTTCCAGGCCTGCACGGCGTCCTCGTCGCGCTCGATGGCGCGGCGATCGGGCTTTTGGACCGAGAACCCCAATCCGCCCAGGATGCGCCAGATCTGGGTCTGGCTGAACTTGACGCCGTGCTGGCGCTCGATGAGCGCGCCCACGCGCTTGAGCGTCCACAACTCGGTGCCGAAGCCGTGCTCGGTTGGGCTTTGCAGCAGCATTCGCCCCAGTGCCTGCAACTGCTCATCATCCAGACGCGCCGGCCGGCCTCGCCCGGGCATCGCTCGCAACGCCTCGATGCCCCCCTCATCGAGCAACGCCTTCCATGTGTACACCGTCTGGCGCGCCACACCCACCGCGTGTGCAGCCTGCGCGGGCGTCTTGCCCGCCAACAACATGCGAGCGGCTCGCAAGCGCCGCCGCACAGATTCGTCCAATCGTTTCGTCACCATGTCTCGCGTCCCCGACTTCCCAAATATCGGTACAACGCATGACCAGCTCAACGGTTGTCATGATTTACGGAAAGATCAATAGGTTGTGGTGCGATCCGTTCCACTGATCTCGTCTCACCATCTGCTTGTGCTTTGTGGCCATGACGGAGAGGAGATTGAAGAACACTCCTATCCATCACCCTTCTATCGGCCCATCATCACCATAGCGATATTTCTCGATCTGCTCGGCCAAACGCCAGTGCGCAGCATCAATGCCTCGATGCGCCCCCTGCTCTTGCGTCAACCATGTCCTGATGGTCATCTTGGAAGCATCATGATCTGGCCTTGTTCGTCTGGCTTTGGTCCAAAGAACCAGCAATGCAATCTGGTCATGATCTTTCGCAATGCGCCTCCAGAAATTGCGCCGTTTCGCATGCTGCAAAGTACACCATGCCCAGCGCAAGCCAGCGAGCGTGAGGAGCAGCGCGACGGCGGCAAGAAGTCCCAAGGCCAAGTGCAAGGGCCGAAGGTCCTGGGCTTTCGCCAGCCCCCAAGCAATCAACGCAATGCGTGGAGCACCAAGCTGAGGGTCGTAATACGGAATGCGCACTTGAGGGTAGAGGATCGCCCCTGCGCGCTCGACGCGGAATGGCCAAGCAATCTGCCACGTCTGGTCGAGTGACGACGATGCGCCTGGCATTTGCCGCATGCGCGGCGGGTACATCTTCAGCACCCCACTTTGGCTTGTCGTCGCCAGCAAGCGCCCAATGGCCCTCGAGTCGAGCCCAGCCGCCGACAATTCAAAACGCAACCCCCCCGACTGCCCAAGCACAAGCGTGGTCGGAGCTGGCTGCGTCTGGAACAGAAGGGGCCCGACTGGCAAGTCGGCAGGCCAATACGCCGGCAAGGGCCGGACCTGGACCGGCAGGACGGGGGAAGCATAGATCTCCAGTTCGCCAAAGCGAGTGGCCTTGAGCAAGCTGAATCGAACGTCCAGTTTTCCTGCGCGCAGGGGCAGCAGGGCCCAGGTGTGGCGCTGCAGGGGCAGCCGCTCGCCATGCATGGATATGTTGGTGTCCAGTGTCGGCAACTCGCGCAAGCGCGCGTCGGTGGAAAGGGCCGCGACGGGCTCCCAGTTCAGTCCGCCAGGTCCGGCCACATCCAACTCGATCCGCGCGACCTGTCCAGTGACCGGCTGCGCAGGTTCGATACGGGTAGAGACTTGCAAGGCCGGCTCGCCCGGCGCGTGTTCGGCGACACCCACGCTGGAGATCGCGCAATGCCGTGCGCCCAAGGACAGCGGCGGTAGGCGCAGTTCACCGCTACGCATGGGATACAGCGTCACCTCGGCCGACTGCGTGCTATGGCCTTTGCCATCGGATGACTGGGAGGCGCTTTGTGCATGCAACAACCAATCGCTGCCGAAATCAGCGGCAGTCCAGGTGGGCAATTGTTGAGGAAGGTCAGTGGCCTCGATGCGCCATTTCACAGCGTGACCAATCACGGGTTTGGCTGGCTCGGTGCTGCACACCAGGGTGCTTGCGCAGGCGACGCGCGCAAACAAGACCCACGCAAGACCCACGCGCATGGTGAACGACTGTGAGATCTTCATGGCGCCGGCTCCAAGGCTTGCAATGCGCGCCTGTTGTCTTGCTCCAGCAAACCGCCAAGGAGCTGCGGTGCGTGGTCCTCCAACAATTGCATCTTGCGCTGCGCCGCTTGCGTGTCCGCAAGCGACCGACCCGGTCGCACGGCCTGTACCTGCACGCCCGACGCCTGCGGTCGCAATTGCCCACCGCTCTGCAAGAGCTGATCGGCTTGTGGCTGTTGGTCTTGTCGCTTCGGTCTGTTTCGCATCTGCGACGGGGAACGTTCGCTGGTTTGACCGAACGCGGACTGGTATGACGCCGCCCCACGTTTTCGAATGCCGGTGAGTGCGTTTTCGGGATGTTCCAAACGCCACTGCGCCTCGGCCAGGCGAAGGTTCCGCAACGCTGCTGGGTTGCCCGGGCTCAGCACCAGGCTTGCCGTGTAGGCATCAATGGCCTCGCGCAGCGCACCGGGTATATGGAACGCGGCATTGCCCAAGTTGTACAGCGCCTGGGCCCGATGGGCGTCGCTGTCGGCGTCGAGCATGGCACGGCGGAATGCGGCGAGCGCCTGGGGATAGTCCCCGAGGCGGTAGGCGCTGTCGCCCTCGCCCATGCGTGCGTCATAACCGGGTAAAGCGGCATACAACTGCCAAGCCTGCGCGTAACGTGTGGCATGCCAGGCGAGCCACGCCTGGTAGCGGATGGATGGGGACACCGTTTGCGCATGCGCCGGGTTCGTGCTCAAGATCATGCTCGCTCCCAGAACAAGGAACAGCCCTGCGGCAAGAGACGTCGGAGTTCTCCGCAACCTGCCCCCTGCAGGCCAGCTCAGCAGCATCAGCAGCGCCATCGCCCCGAGCAGGGGTACACCATAAAACTCGCGCCAGGCAAGGACATCGCCGGGTGGAACAGGATTGGAAGGAAGCCGGGCGAGCCCGTGCGCATACAGGGCTTGCCAGGGAGCATCCCCAAGATTGGCGGTCTTGCCACCGGTTTCACGGGCGAGGGTTTCGATCACTGTCGAATCCAGTGCCGACGCGGAGGTTCCTAACCAGGACATGTGCTTGAGCATCAAGGCATAAACCGGAACATGCGCAGCATGCAGGCTTCGTGCCTGCGCCAGAAGTTGCTTGCGCAAAGCTTGGCTGGCCGGACGTCCAGGGTCTGCTCCAGCGACAAGCAAAACGGCGCGAGAGCTGCCCGGTGTCGCCGCCAGCTCTCGGCGTGCCAGTTCCAGGGCGCCGGGAAGCCCGGCGCCCTGTTGGTCATGCAGCAGTGCGGGGTCAGCCTGCTGCAGGGCGTGGCGAAAAATCGCCATGTCGTCGGTACAGGGCAGCAAGATGCCAGCTCCCTGGCCGTAGATGACCAAACCAAGACGCTCGCCGCGCAGGGTCGGCAGCAAATCCTGCAAAACGATGCGCGCGCGCTCCATCAACGACAGGCCTTGCGCGTCTGTGGCCGCCATGCTGGGCGATGCGTCGAGAACGACCATCACGTTGACCAGGTGACGATTCTGCGGCATACCATCTCGGGGTTGCGCCAGCGGCTGGCGTGGTCCGGCCAGACTCGCCGCCAGCAGCAACCAGAGCATGCCTTCGGCCACATGCTTCCAGCGTGGCACTCGGCCCTGGCCACTCAGCACAGCCCAAGGGTGAAGATGTGCATCGGCATAAGCTAGCGCCTCAGATCGATCTTGCGCACGCCGCCATCGACGCCAGCCCCAAAGTGCTGCCGGCACAAGCGCCAGCAGCCATGCCCAAGGATGTGCCCACTGCAAGCCGAGTAGCCACCGATTCATGGCAACGTCACCAAGGTATCTGCCCCTTCAGCCTCCCGCTGCCGCCGGCCTCCCCGAGCCAGCGGCGGCCACAGCGCGAGAAGCCACACCAACAAGCCGACCGATAGCGGCCAGATATAAAGCTGCTGGGCCTGGCGCCGATGCGGCGGGGGCTGCAGCGTGGGGGTGAGCTGGCCAATGGTCCGGATGGCCGCCTCCTGCGCGCCATGGCTTGCCGCGTAAAAATACTGGCCACCGGTTTGCTCGGCGATCGCTCGCATGTCGGGCTGCTGCCCCCGATAGGCCGGCACTTCATAGGGGGTTCCATCGGCCGGAGTATCGCCAACCTGTACCGTAAAAACACGCACACCCAGCGCGCTGGCCAGCGCCACGGCCTGTGTCGGGCTAATCTGCCCCGTATTGCTCGCACCATTATCCGAATACAGGATGAACACGGGTTTGAGCTGCCCTTCCGCTTGCACCTGGCGCAGCGCCAGGCCCATGGCATTGCCCAACGCGGTGTCGTCACCCAGCATGCCGATGCGGACGCGCGCGACCATGGCCGCGGCGAGCTGGCGATCGAATGTGGGCGGCAGGAGCGTTGCCGCCTGGGTTCCGAAAGCGATGATGCCGAAGCGGTCCCCCACGCGCGCCCTCATGAAGTGCGTCAACACCTGCTTGACGACCGCCAGGCGCTCGGCCGGCTTGCCGTTCCACCGTAAATCCTGGATGCTCATGGTGAGCGAGGTATCCAGCAACACCATGATGTCCCGGCCTTGTGGTGGAGGCATTACCCATGCACCCAGGCGCTGCGGCTGGGCCAACGCCAGCACCAGGCTGGCCAGCGATAGGGCGGGCAACAGGCGGAACCAGCGCGCGCGGCGAGGTTCCGTGTGCGGTTGATGCAGCAAGCCATGCAAGTTCGGGTGAAGCAGTGCCAGGCGTGGCGGGGCATCCTGCAAGAACGGCGCCCCTCGCCAGTGAAGCCAGGCCCACAGCACCGGAAGCGGAGCCAAGGCGAAAGCCAGTGGCTGGCCCCATTGGATGGATTGCAGCAGCCTGCTCAGGTCCGACCATATCGGGGTGGCGAATGAAAGCGCGCCCATCATGAAGCGCTACGTCGACGCCGACCCCGCGGATCGGACTGGGCCTCCACGCACGGACTTGCACGTCTCGCGCTGAAGCGAACCGGCCTCAAACGCTGCCAGGCTCTACGGCGTAGGATCGCCGCTAATGTCGCGAGCATGCCTGGCATCGCAGCGGCTGTTGGCCAACGCTGGTAGCGCAAGGCGTCGAGCATCGCACGATCGGCAGGAGTCAGATCGCTCAGCTTCACCCCACCACCCTGCGCGCAGGCCCAGGCCCGACTGGCGAGGTGCGATGTGCGGCTCGAATCAGCAAACGCTCCCATGTCGGTACCGCGCCCAAGACGGCCAAGAACGCGAATGGCATGACGCTGTTTGCGGGTACGCCAGACGGCCCACAACCCAATGCAAAGCACCCCCAAAAGGGTGACGGCCAGGACAAGGCCCCAAACTGCCTGAAACCAAGGCGGCGGTGCCGGGGGCGAGACGGTCATCGGCGGGACGATGTGGGCCAGCGCCGCAATGCGATCGATCATGACTGGCTGGCCCTGTGGACGGTATGCGCAGGAGCTCCAGGCGGCGTGGACGACGTTTCAGCCAAAGACGGAGCCAAGCTTGCGCCCACGGCTCGCCATGCATCGAGCGCATCGCTGCTGCTCAACACATCGGTCAGCCTGATGCCGCTGCGCCGCATGGCCTGAGCTCGCGCCTGTGCATGGCGCTCAGCGGAATCGTTGAAGCACTGCCGCGCCCTGACCCCTGGCAGCATCCATCCCGCTTTGCCACTGGTGGAATCGACGAACCAGGATCGAGGCAGATTGGGAAGCTGGATTTCCACAGGATCGCGCACGCGCAGGCTCAGCACCTCGGCTGCCGCGGCGATCGGCCACAGTGCTGAGGCGGTGGCAGCGTCAATCCAGGTCCAGTCGCTGATGAGCATCGCATGCGTGGGCATTGTCCGGCCCGCGCGCAGGCGTTGCACCCAAGCGATGAAATCACGTTTAGCGACGTCCGCATCGTCAACCCGTGGACTTGCCCCGGGCGCAGGCGCATGCAGTGGCTCGGTCATCAGCCAAGCCGCCAGCCGCCGCACGGCCACGATCCCTCGCCCAAACTGGCGACAGTGCAAGCCCGACGTGTTCCACAGCGTGCAGGCGATCAGGGTCTGTGGCGACTCTTGCGCCTGCAAGGCGGCCGCCAGCAACCCCAGTCGCGCCGCCTGCTGCGCCTTGGTGCGCACACGGGTACCAAACACCATCGCGCCGCGCACGTCGATCAGCCCGTGCCAGGATCCGGCATGCTCCTCGACGTGCAGCTTGACGTGGGGCTTGCCGGTGCGCGCCAGCAGTTTCCAGTGCATGCTGCGAAGATCATCGCCCGACTGGTAGACACGGCTTTCGACATAATCCATCCCGCGCCCGGTGAACGCTGATCGTCCTTCACCGGGATTGCGGTGACGCGCGAATCGCCCCACCGTCGTCGGTGTTTGGCGCTGGCGGGCGATCGCCGCAATCTCAGCCCAGTCGGCGGCGCTCACCAGATGCAAGGTCTGAGAGGGACGATACGGCGGGCCCACAGCGGCGCGCTTGATGGACAGCACTTGATCACGCAAGCCTTGCAGGATCTGGCTCAGCAACGGAAAGCTGTTTCCGGACATGGAGCACTCCCATCAAGGCGCGGGGATGGCCCGCAACAATGCGGCGATCAGGGCATCGCGGGTCAGCCCCTGCAAGTCCGCCTCCAACGCCAACACGATGCGATGCCGCAGCACATCCGGCGCCAGTTCGATGATGTCGTCTGGCAGCACGAAATCGCGCCCACGCAGATACGCCAGCGCCTGCGCCGCATGCGCCAGCGCCAGCACCGCGCGCGGCGAGCCGCCGGCCTCGACCATGCCGGCCAGCCGCGGCACATGGGCGCCGGGGTCGCGTGTGGCGCGCACCAGTTCGACGATGTAATGCCGCAGGATGGGCGCGAGGTGAATGCGCCGCACCGCATGGCGCGCCTGCAGCACGGCGGCGGCGTCCATGGCCAGGGCCTGGCGGGCGAGCGCCGGGTGGCCGTCGGCGTGGCGTTGCAGGTCCATGTCGAGAATGCGCAGCTCCTCGTCGGCCTTGGGGTAGTCGAGCGCCACATGCAGCAAAAAACGGTCGAGCTGGGCTTCGGGCAGCGGATAGGTGCCCGACTGCTCCAGCGGGTTTTGCGTCGCCATCACCAGGAACAAGGGCGGCAGCGCGCGCGTGACGCCGCCCACCGTGACCTGCCGCTCCTGCATCGCCTCCAGCAGCGCCGATTGCACCTTGGCCGGGGCGCGGTTGATTTCGTCCGCCAGCACGATGTCGTGAAACAGCGGGCCGGGGACGAAGCGCATCTCGCCCGTGGCGGGCAGGTAGACGTCGGCGCCGGTCAAGTCGCCGGGCAGCAGGTCGGGGGTGAATTGAATGCGCTGGAAACCGGCATGCACCGCATCCGCCAAGGCCTTCACCGCGGTGGTCTTGGCCAGCCCAGGCAGACCCTCCACCAGCAGATGGCCGCCGGTGAGCAGGGCGATGACCAGGCGGTCGAGCAGCGCAGCCTGGCCGACGATGGCTTGCGCCAACTGCTGGCGCAGCGCGGCGATGGGTGGGGCGGTGGAATCGATCATGCAGTCGACCTGTTCATTTCAATTTGCATTCTGGGTGCGGATGGAGGTGAAGAGATTACAGCGCAAACTCGGCGGCGCGTATCAAAGTTCGCCGCCAAGACCGCGGAAAGTCTTCAGCAGCGCCAGGTCGTAGCCGATCTTGAGCGCCCCGCAGGCCAGCAGCGGCAGGGCCAGCCAGCCTGCGCCGAGCATGGCGCCAGCCAGGGTCGGGCCGAGTGCGGCGGCCAGGCTGCGCGGCACGGCGGTGAAGCTGGCGGCAGCCGTGCGCTCGGGCGGCGTCACCACCGCCATGACATAGGCACTGCGGGTGGGCACGTCCATTTGCGACAACGCGGCACGCGCCAGCAGCAAGCCCAGGGCCAGATGCGGGCTGGGCGCGAGTGCCGCCAACATCAGGAACATGCTGGAGGGGATGTGCGTGAACACCATGGTGTTGAGCAGGCCGATGCGCCGCGCCACGTGCGGTGCGGCCAGCAGCGAAGCCGTTGCCAGCAGCCCAGCGCAGAAAAAGAACAGGCCGACCGCCCCCGGCGAGAGGTGAAAGCGCTGGAACAGCCAGAGTGCCAACAGGGTGTTGACCACCAGGCCGCCGGCGAAAGCATCGATGGAAAACAATGCGGCGAGCTTGACCACGTTGCGGCGCGACGGGCCAAGCGGTGCGGCCGGCGGCTGGGGATTCTCGTGCGCCTTGGGCAAACGCAGATACAGCAGCCACACGCCGACGCCAACGACCGCATACAGCACGAACATGCCACGCAGCGCCAGCAGCGGGTCGAGGCCGACATGGGCTGCGAGCCAGGCCGGCACACCGGCGGCCAGTGCGCCGATGGCCGCGAACAGGGCGCCAGCCATGCTGTAGCGGGCGAACAGCAGCGTGCGCGCCTCACCCTGTGCGGCATGGGCCAGGCGGGCATGCTCCAGTGGCAGGAACACGCTGACATCGCCCGAGCCCGGATTGATGGTGCCGACGAACGCCACCAGCAGCAGCGGCCAGAACGCGGACAGCCCGGCGAAGGCCAGGCCGGTGGTGGTCATGAGTAGCCCAGCCGCGAGCAGCAAGCGGCGCGAATCGACGCGGTGGCCCCATGCGCCCACCGCCAGCGTCAGCAGCGCCGAGCCCAGCAGGGTCGTGGTGCTGAGCAGACCGACTTGCCAGGTGGTGAAGCCCAGTGCCAACAAATACGCCGGCAACAGCACCGCGACAAAACCATCCACCAAGGCGCGCAAAGCCCGCCCCAGCAACAGCAGGCGGGCTTGCGGCACAGTGCCTTCAGGCAACAGGGACACCATCAATTTCTCCAGAGAAAACGCCGGGCCGCCCCAAGCTTCCTTGAGCGCCACGGGCCGCTCAAACCATCAGCGTGTGAACCAGGCCGATGGCGGCGCAAGCCAGCACCACCGTCATGATGCCCGCACGCCCCCGCCACAGCGCGAGCCAGGCGGCCAGCGCCAGCAGCGCATCGAACCACTGAAAGCCACCGGCGAACGGCGCAGTCCCGGCGCCCTGCGGCCAGAACACATGCCAGGCGAAGAACACCGCCAGGTTCAGCACCACACCCACCACGGCCGCCGTGACGCCGGTGAGCGGTGCGGTGAAGCGCAGGTCGTCACGCGTGGCTTCCACCAGCGGGCCACCGGCGAGAATGAACAGGAAGCAGGACAGAAAGGTGAAAAAGGTGGCCACCACGGCGCCCGCCGCGCCCGCCAGCAGCAGCGACTGCGGGCCGAACACCTGGTGCGTCCAGGCGCCGACGAAACCGACGAAGGCCACCACCATGATCAGCGGCCCCGGCGTGGCCTCGCCCAGGCCCAGGCCGTCGATCATCTGCGGACCGGTGAGCCAGTGGAAATGCTCGACCCCGGCTTGGTAGACATAAGGCAGCACGGCATAGGCGCCGCCGAAGGTGACATAGGCGGCCTTGGTGAAGAACAGTCCCATGTCGCGCAGCGTGCCAGCGGGAAGCAGCGCGAAAGCCACGGCCCACAGCGCCAGGAAAATGGCCAGCAACGCGGCCAGGCGCCAGGGCCGGAAGCGGGCGTGCGCGGGCGTCGGCGTGGCGTCGTCGATCAGCGCCGGGCCGTATGCGGCGTGCGCCGCGGCGTGGCCGCCGCCGATCTGGAACTTGCCCGGGATGATGCGTCCGCCGATCCAGCCGACCACCCCGGCGCTCAGCACGATGGCCGGAAACGGCAGGCCCAGCGCGAAAATGGCGATGAAGGCCGCCGCCGCGATCAGCCACAGCGCCCCGTTCTTCAAGGCGCGCGAGCCGATGCGCCAGACTGCGAACGCCACCACCGCCACCACCGCCGGCTTGACCCCGGCGAACACGCCCAGCATCAGCGGCTGGTTGCCGTAGGCCATGTAGACAGCGCTCAGGCCGATGAGGATGAACAGCGAAGGCAGCACGAACAGCACCCCGGCGGCGATGCCGCCGCGCGTGCGGTGCAGCAGCCAGCCCATGTAGATGGCGAGCTGCGTCGCCTCCGGCCCGGGCAGCACCATGCAGTAGTTGAGCGCGTGCAGGAAGCGCCGTTCGGAAATCCAGCGCCTGCGCTCGACCAGCTCCTGGTGCATCACCGCGATCTGCCCGGCCGGGCCGCCGAAGCTGATGAAGCCGAGCTTGAGCCAGAACAGCAGCGCCTCGGTGAAACGCGGGGCGACAGGCGGCGCGAGGGTGGACGGGGGTAGAGGCTGCAGCGCGCTCAAGTCGACCTTGGGTGGGATGCCGAAGCGACCAGCGGAAACGAAACCGACAGGGTCGGGAGCGTGCGGCCGGTCGCTCTTGAAGATTGCGCGCAAACCGATTGCTGCATGCCAGCGCCAGATCTCGGATGCCAGGCCATGAATCCGCCGAGTCTTACAACACCACGGCCACCATCGGATGCGAACTGAGCGCCTGGTACAGGGCGTCGAGCTGGGCGCGGCTGGTGGCGCGGATGGTGCAGGTGCAGCTGAGGTAATTGCCACCGCTGGAGGGGCGCAACTCCATGGTGGCGGGATCGAAGTCGGGAGCGTGCTCGCGCACGAGCGCGGCGATGGTCTCGGCGAAGCCATCGGCGTTGCGCCCCATGATCTTGATGGGGAAATCGCTCGGGTAGACGATCAGGCTGTCGCCATCCAGCTTGACACTGCGCAGGGTTGCGGACATCTTGGTGTTCATGTGGGAGTTGGGGCTGGGCTTGCGCCTGCGCGCGGCACGGCCACTGGTGGTTCGGAATGGGCCGATTGTCCCGCAGATGACGCCGGGCAGCGGACCCTGGCCGTATTACCCCCAACCGCCATGCCGCCAGCGCGTTGTCTGTGGGCGACGCTCCGATTGGGTGCACGCCGAGTGCGCACCGAATGCGCAGGAGACGACCGGCGTGCGCCGCTGCCCTCGGCGGCGACGCGACTTGTCCTGCGAGTTCGGCTGCTAATCGGTCTGCTGCTGCTTTGCGCCTTGATACGCCGCATGCAGCGCGGCATACACCGGCCCGGGCTTGCCCGTGCCCACCTGGCGCTCGTCGAGCGTGGTCACGGCCAGCACTTCCTTGGTGGCGGACGTGAGCAGGATTTCGTCGGCGCAGCGCAACTCCCACTCGGCCACCGGGCGGCGCTCCAGCGGCACGCCGGCGGTGGCGGCGAGGGCGTCCATCAGGCCAACGCGTATGCCCGCAAGCTTGAGGTTGTCCATCGGCNGGGCTCACAGGCGGTGCGGTGAGCGGCATGAGCGCAGACGGCGGCGAGGCGGGGAGAACGGGGTTCGGTGAACTCATCGGGGCTCCGTTTGATTGCTCTGCAGCAGCCAGTCGAACACCTTCATCGCTTCGGTCAGCAAGGCGTCGTCGTCGGGCTGGCTGGCGCGCAGACCGGTCAGTAGCGCCTCGACCCCGGGAGCTTCGGCCACCTGCAAACCGCCCATATCCAGCGCATGCACCAGGGTACCCAGGCGCGCGAGCGGAGCTTCGGCGTCCAGGCCGAAGCTCGCCAGCAGGGTTTCGAAAGTGACGCGGGCTCCGACATGGCTGAATGCTGCGCCGTCGAAGTCGAAGCCCAGCCAATCGGGCTGGCAATCGGCAGGAGCAGCCAGCCAGACGATGCGGGCCTGCGGGTCGATGCGGCGGCGAATCAGCCAGGCCGAGGCCAGACGGTCCACCCAGGGCCGGGCGCGGGTGGCCCAGATGCGGCCCTGGTAGCGCGTCAGGTCGAGGCGGGCGATGGGGCTGGCGGGTGCCGCATGCGGTTCGCCGGGATGGAAATGGCGGATCAGTGCCGCGCGCAAATCTTGCAACCGGGCGCCGACCTGGCGCTGCGCCTCACCGGCGAAATAGTCGACTGCACACAGTTGAGCGAAGCGCCGCTCCAGCGCCTGCAGTCGACGCTGCGCCGTGGCGGCGTCCAAGGTATCCAGGCCGCTTTGCAGGTCGCGCAAGGCCGTTGCCAACACGGCGTAATCGGAGCGACGGTCGAACAAAGCGCGTAAGGCAACGTCCTGCGCCGGATCACGGCCACTGAGATGGAAGATTTCCGCCGTACCCTTGGCGGCCAACACTGCGGCGGCGACTGTCTCCAGCGCCTGCGCATGTTCCGGTGCGTCCGGCAGCAGGTAAACACCATCGCGCAAGGTGGCGCAACCCAGCGCTTTGAGTTCGCGCCACACCCGCATGCGACCGGTGCCCGCCTTGGCGGGCAGGCTGAGGAAAAGGGCGAGCCAGGTCATGGTGTGCGCGGAATGGGGAAGCGAAAGCGACAAACACGACGTTTGTAATAGTTAATACTATAACGCTATAGTTGAAACATCCATCGGATTTCCTCGCTCCTCGTCGTTGATCGGAACACTCATGCAGCCCATCACCCGCTTTCTGCTTTTGCTGGTCGCGCTGCTATTGCCGAACCTTGCTAGCGGCCGCGGCAGCCTGCCCGACACCATGCAGCGCATGGCCGAAATCGTGCTGCCGGGCGCGGCGGGCCGCTTCGACTACATGGGGCTGGATGCGGCCAAGGACCGCCTATTCATCAACCAAATGGGCGCTGGACGCACCCTGGTGTTCGACCTGCGACAGCAGCGCCTGATCGGTCAGATTGTCGGCCTGGCTGCGCCCACCGGCATCACTCTCGCTCCGGGACTGCACCTGGCGTTCATCAGCGATCCCGGCGCTGGACTGGATCGGGTCTGGGGCGACGGCAGCGTAGTGGCGGTCAGCCTGCGCACCTTGGCAGTGGTGCAACGGTTTGCTGCGGGCGGCTTTCCCGACGGCAGCGCCTGGGTGCCGGCCTTGGGTCGATTGTTCGTTTCGAATGAGCGCGGCGGCGTGGAAACCGTCATCGGCGGTGATGCGCCCCTGCGGGTGGAACAAACCCTCAAACTTGGCGGCGAGGCAGGCAACAGCGCGTTCGACGCGGCCTCAAACCGGGTGCTGGTGAATGTGCAGTCCCGCGGCCAAATCGTCGCCATCGACCCCGAAACGATGGAGATTGAGGGCCGAGTCACCCTGCCCGCGACCTGCCAGCACAACCACGGCCTGCTGGTGGACGACGCTGACCATCTGGCCTTCGTCGCCTGCGATGGCAACGCCCGATTGTTGACCCTCAGCTTGCCCAGCCTGCGCCCGGTACAACTCAACCGCCTCGGCCGCGACCCCGACGTGCTGGCGCTTGATACGCGGCGTCAGCGTCTGTGGGTTGCCAGCGAAAGCGGGGTGGTGAGCGTGTTCAGCATCGCTGCCGGCAAGCTGCGGACGCTGTGGCGCGGTTTCGTTGGGCCTGATGCGCATAGCGTGGCCATCGACCCGACCACAGGCTGGGCCTGGTTCCCGCTGGCCGATGTGGACGGCAGGCCAGTGCTGCGCGCCATGCGGCTGACGCCGAACTGCACTGCGCCCCGACATGGCCCTTCTACCTGCTCTCAAACTCCAGTCAAATGTAGTAGTGTCCGGTTAAATCTCGAACAGATTCAATTGGTTAGCGATCGAGACCAGTTCGGGTTGGGTGCGATCGGGCTGCAAGGCGCATGAAAGCTGGGTTTTCTCGAAAACCGAGACCGACAGAATCTGTAGACATGTGTAGAGCGAGGCATCGAGGTGAAGCTCCTGTTTGATGATGGCAATCAGCACGTAGGTGGCGATGGCACACCAGATTTGCGTTTTCACCGCGTTCTCGCTGGTGCCCAGAAAACGCTTGATCCGCAGATGCTGCTTGATCCATTTGAAGAAGAGTTCGACCTGCCAGCGGCTCTTGTAGAGTGCGGCGATCGTCAAGGCTGGCAGGCTCGTGTTGTTCGTCAGGAAGATCAGCGTCCTGCCCGATTCGGGGTCTTTGAAACGAATGCGGCGCAGATGCTCGGGATAGTCCCGGCTGGCGTAAAAGCCGTTGAAGCGGATGCTCTGATCGCAGATCACCCCCGTGCTGCGGTCGGTGGCAGCCGAGTACACCCGCCGCGCGTCCATGCCCTTCTTGGCTCGCGTGATGAAGAAGGCGCCGGCCTGATGCAGTGCATACAGCCGCGCGAAATCCACGTAGCCCCGGTCCATCACGTAGAACGCTCCAGCCTCCACGGGCAGGACGTCGAGCACGTTGACATCGTGCAGTTTGCCGTCGCTGATGTGAATGAAGGCGGGAATCGCCCCACGCAAGTCCAAGAGCGTGTGCAGCTTGATGGCGGCCTTGGTGGAGCGAAATGGTGCCCAGTCGAACAAGCTCAGGCACAGATCGATGGTGGTGGAGTCCAGCGCGTAGACCGTGGCGTCGAGCCCCAGGTCCGAAGGCTCCTGCGCATACAGCGCCCGTGCCCGGGCGATCAACCGCTGCGCCAGCGCGTGATAGATGCGCCAATCGCGCTGAGTCAACGCATCGGACAGCGTGGAGCGCGCAGGCACAGCTTTGATCCCCATGTGGAACAGCTTGGTCTGGTTGGCCGCCAGACACGCCTCGATGTCGCGCAGCGATTCGCGCCAGGTGAGTTGCGCGAACGCCAGGACGCGAAACACATCGGCGCACCCCAGCGTACGCACACCGGCATCGCCCTGGTGCCGCTCGATGATGCGACCAAACGTCTTCCATGGCACAAACTCCATCACCTGCGCAAACAGCGTCTTGCCGATGTTCATGCATCACCTCGGGTCGTGCAAACCCGTCAGCATCGCAAATCGGCAAACCGAAATTCAAATCGTGGACACCCATGAATCGCTCAAAACCCGCGTCAACATTGGCTCGGCGGCTCGCTGACAGCCAATCAACCGGACACTACTGAGTCAAATGAGTTGTTGATTCAACAGGCCCACTGAGCCCAGTATCCGATCGCATCGCGGCACACAATGCCGAGAGCATTTGATCGTCGGCGACAACAATTTTGCCCGCCTACCACGGCATACTCTTTATTTATATAATAGGAATCGTTATCATTCGCTGAATTGCTGCGGAGTTCTTCCCATGAGACATGTCCTATTTTTCACTGCACCGATGCTGCTGGCTCTGGCCGCCAGCACGGCGGTCGCCAGCGATCTGCCGGAATACAAACTGGTCATCAAGAATCACATCTATCAACCCAGCGAACTCAAGGTGCTAGCCAGCGTCAAGTTCAAGCTCATCGTGCACAACGAGGACGCCACCCCGGAAGAGTTCGAGAGTACGGACTTGAATCGCGAGAAGATCGTGCTGCCGAACAGCAGTTCCCTCGTTTACCTCGGGCCGTTACGTGCCGGTCGCTACAAGTTTTTCGGTGACTTCCATCAAAACACGGCTCAAGGCCGGCTGATCGTGGAGTGACGTGATGCTTGGTGTTGCCTTGTTGGTATTTCGTGAAGTGATGGAGGCGGCGCTGATCGTCTCCATTGTCTGTGCCGCCACACGCGACGTTGCGCGTCGCGGATGGTTCGTGACCGCAGGCATTGGGCTAGGTGTAGCTGGCGCACTCCTGGTGGCCATGGGGGCTGACCTCATCGCTCGATTTGCCAGCGGTTCCGGCCAGGAAATCTTCAACGCCTGCGTGCTGCTGTCCGCCGTTGTGATGATCGGCTGGCACGTCGTATGGATGTCCAAACACGGTCGTGAGTCGGCCCAGCACATGGATGCGATCGGCAGTGCCGTCAGGGCGGGCTCCAGTTCGCTGACGCTGCTGCTGGCGGTGGTGGCGATCGCGGTTCTGCGCGAAGGCTCCGAGGTCGTGTTGTTCATTTATGGCATGGCCATCGGTGGAATCGGCGCGGCGGGGTTGACCGGCGGGATCGCGCTGGGTGTCGGCAGCGGTGCACTGCTCGGTTTCGCGCTGTATTTCGGTCTGCTGCGCATTCCGATGAAGCATTTCTTCAAGGTCACCAACTGGATGTTGGTGTTGTTGGCGTCGGGACTGGCTTCCACTGCCGCGCGCTTCCTGGTCCAGGGCAATCTGCTGCCGTCCTGGGGGACTCAAGTGTGGGATACCTCCTGGTTGCTGTCGAACGGCTCGCTGGCAGGCCAGACGTTGGGCATCCTCATTGGTTACGACGCCAGCCCAGCAGGGATTCAGCTTGTCTTCTACGCGACCACGTTGCTGCTGCTGGTCGTCAGCATGCGGCGGCTGGGCCGAGCATCGCCGTCACCCTCGCCACGCATACGCTCGCAGCTTCCGGACCCAACGACCGAGTCGCTGCGCTAGCTCGATCCCCCTTTGCTGCTCGCTCGTATCCGCGGCATGCTGCCGCCGGTCGGGAACGTGCGTCTTGAACCATCACCACAGGAGCCATCCCGTGTATCCATCGTTCCCTCGAAAACCTTCGGCCCTTCGTGTTCACGACGGCATCCAGCGTTCATGCGCCATCGGTCTGGGAGCGATCCTTCTGCTCGTCACCGCAGCGGCCCAAGCGGACGACTTTGTCGTCTACTCGCCGCACGTCCTCGCCACCCAGTCGGAGATCGAGCTACGCGGTTATGGGTATGGCGATCCACGTGCCGATTTCAACGGCGGCCAGGCTGCCGAACTCTCGGTTTCCCATGCGTTCACCGATTGGTGGAAACCGGAACTCTATCTCACGAGATATCAGCGGGAACCGGGAGGTGCCGGGCGACTGCTTGGCTACGAGTTCGAGAACACCTTTCAGTTGACGCAGCCGGGCGAGTCGTGGGCCGATTTCGGTTTTCTGGCCGCGTACGAACACCAGGTTGTCACCGGTAAGCCTGATGCCGTCGAGTTTGGGCCGCTGGTCGAAAAGACGATGGGGCGGTTCACCCACAGGTTGAATTTGATCTGGGAGAAACAGGTGGGCGCGGGCGCCAGTGGCACATACATGTTTCGTTACAGCTACTCGGGCACCTATGCGGTCTCCGCAGCCTTGCGTCCCGGCATTGAAGCTTATGGGCGGCCCGGTGATCGTGCGTATCAGGCAGGCCCAATTGTTGCCGGTGAATGGCATGTCCCGGGCACGACCAGCAACCTCGAATACCGTTTCGGGGTGGTGCTCGGCATCAATGCGGCGGCACCTCGGCGGACGTGGCTGGCCCAGGTGGCGTACGAGTTCTTCTGATCAATCGTGAACGCATCCCAAAGCCTATGACGTTTGCGAGGATGCTCCAGCCGCCGCGAGCAACCCTCAACAAAAATCCAGGAACCCAACGGTGTTTGGGACTTGAGCCGCCGATGTCGTCTTGACAGGTCAGGACGTTGGAATCAGACGGCCCTGCCCACGGAGCAAAGCCGCAAATTCATCCGCAGGCACGGGCCGGCTGCAGAAATAGCCTTGGTAGGTGTCACAACCATGGGACCGCAGAAATTCCAACTGCTCTGCGGTTTCCACGCCCTCGGCCACAACACGCAACCCCAACTCCCTTGCCAGCAAGAGCACAGCCTTGGTGATGGCGATATCTTCAGCGTCATTCGGCAAATCTTTGATGAAGGCGCGATCGATTTTGAGGGCGGAGACTGGCAGGCGTTTCAGGTAGGCCAGTGACGAGTAGCCCGTCCCGAAGTCATCGATCGCCGTATCCACGCCCCTTGCCCTCAATTCGGCGATCAGTGCCGCAACCCGTTCGGGTTCGTGCATCAGGACACTCTCGGTGATTTCGAGTTCCAGCATGCGGGGATCCAGCGCGTGCGTGTCGAGGACGTTTTGGACGACGGCAAGCAGATGATCGCTTTGCAATTGCGCCACGGCACAATTCACCGCAACGGGAACAATCGTGATTCCAGATCGCCGCCAATGCGCTTGCTGCGCGCACACGGTGTTAAGCATCCATGTGCCCACTGGAACGATCAGCCCGGTGTCCTCGAGAATCGGGATGAACTCGGCTGGCGCCACAAGGCCTTGCTTCGGGCGCTGCCACCGCAGTAGAGCCTCCGCACCGACGATCCGGCCAGTGGCGACGTCGACCTTCGGCTGGTAATAGGGTACGAATTCTGTCGCATCCAGCGCCTTGCGCAGGGCCCCCTCCATCTCGAACATCTGACGCTGGCGCGCATACAAACCTTGTTGATACAGACTCCATTGCCCGACTCCCTTCTTCTTGGATTCGTGCATCGCGATGTCTGCGCGGCTGAACAGCGCACTGACATCGTCGCCGTCGGCGGGGTAGCGAACGATGCCCATGCTGGCGCTGACGTGGATCTGTTGCGTCCCCAACAGCAGCGGGGCCTTGAGCGCTTGGCGCAATTGCTCCGCGCGCTCGGTGACGGCCTGCGTATTGAGCATGTGCTCCGAGACTATGGCGAACTCGTCGTCGCCGACATGCCCCAGCGTCTCGGTTCCACGCAGGCTTGAACGCAATCGCGCCGCTACTTGAACCAGAACCTGGTCTCCGACCGTATGCCCCAAGGTGTCGTTGATGGCCTTGAAACGGTTGATTTCGAGGAAGAACAACGCCATTTCTTCCCCGTTTCGGCGAGCCCTGGCCATCGCGTGTTCCGTGTACTCCAGGAGTTTGTTGCGGTTGGGCAGTTCGGTCAAAGGGTCGTGATAGGCCAGCCACTGCGCATGTGCGTGCGCGGTCCGGATTTCTGTCAGGTCGCACGACATGGCCACCGCCCCCAGGAAGGTCTGCTGCGCATCGTGCAAGGGGTAGCTGGAGATCTGGATCTGCCGTAACTCGCCTGTCCCGCTGTACGCCAGGAATTCAGCTCCAGCAACAACCTCACCCCGAAAGGCTCGCGACAGTGGCCGCCCCGCGAACGGTACAGGGCGTCGATCCAGATGGAGCAGCGCGTGGTCGCGGGCCCACTCGTCAAGGTCCATCGGACGCGCGGCGTGTTCATGTTGGCAATCAATGAGTGCGTTTGTATATTGAATGTGGCCGTGCTCATCGCAAGCCACCACGCCGTCGGTCATGTTGTCCAGTACCGCTTGCAAGAAGGTATGGTCGCGGCGCAAGACATCGGCCTTGGCCAGGAGTTCACTGACGTCCTGCACGAACACAATGGCCATGTGAATGGCCCTGTGCTCGTCATGAATTGGGGCGACATGCAGGCGTACCCAGACATGGTCGCCGGACTTGCAGCGATAGCGGCGCTGCGCACAGTAGGCACCGCTTAAATCCGCAAAGATATCGGCCACACTCGAGGTGGCTTGCTTCAGATCCTCTGGATGAAGCAGGTCCAAGACACTGGGCAGTCGGCGCAACTCCTCCTCGGAGAAGCCCAGCATGTCGACCAAGGCGCCATTGGCTTCCTGGATGCGTCCGTCCCAACCAAAGGTCGCCATGCCCATGCCGGAATAGTCCAGACCGATGCGCACGCGCTGTTGGCTGTCATGCAGCCGGCGCACCATCGGACGCAGTTGCCAGCGCAGGAGTGCCAGCCCCACCAGCAACAAGGCAGGGAGCAGCAAGAGCACCACGCGGGAGGTCGTGATCAAGGAGCCAAACAATGCCCTTGCGGATATCTGACTGACCATGCCCAGTCCGGTGCTGGCCACCGGGGCGTAGGCCACGATCATCGCGTCCTCGTTCCCGTTTTGATGCCGGGTCGGGCGGATCACCACCCCGTGTTCGGCGTGCAAGGCCAGGAACTCGGGAGCGTCTGTTTGTCGTTGGGGCTCAGTCATAAACTGTGGATGCTCATTCGCATGGCCCGGCGAACACAAAGCTCCGCCCTGTTGCCGGGCGCAGACCACAACCGTATGCCCTGGATCCCTCTCATGGAGCGCGAGTTCGGAAAAATAATCGGACTGCAAGGGCAATACCGCTTCAAGACTTCCCAAAACACGCCCGTCCTTGCGGATCGGCATGTGGACGCGAAGGATGAACTGCAAGCTATGCGGGTCGCGCAGCAGCCATGCCTGGCCCGGATACGGCCACTGCACGGGCAACCCGGCATCGCTTGCCGTGAAACGCCCCATCTGATACACAATCTGCCCTTGGAGATTGCGCAGGACAAGCCATTCAGGGGCAATTTGCTGAGCGCGATCTTCCACGGCGTCCTCAAGCCCACTGTGTTGTGAGTCGATGCCCGACGAAGCATCCAGAAAGCTCAAGACGCGCTGATTTGCGGCTAACGCGGCGACGTCCTGACCGCGATTGCGTATCTCTCGGTTCAGTGTGAGCGCAAGCCGGTCATTGTCGTGTTGCAAACGTGTTCTCAGGACGTGCTGGGCGTGCCTTCCCATGAGGGTTGTCGCCAGCAATCCAGCGCCCCCCCCCTGCAAACACCAGCGCCAGTCCTGCTGCGACCAGGATTTTGCGATCCATGCGTTCCCGCAGAAGCCGGCGCAGCCAAGCGAATCTGCTGAAGAGCGCCATCACGATGCCTGCGAAGACAAGGAATACAACCGGATGTGGCAGGAGTTCCTGAGTACGAATGAGGCCGACTTGGTACTCGGGAAGTCTGAGCAGCGCCACTGGCACCGCAAGTGCAGCGATGAGCAAAATACTGATATCGAGATACCTGTCGAGGTTGATGTTCAACTTGCCTTGCATGTCGTGTCGTTCTCAAGGTGGGGCGAGTCATGCGCCGGGCCGTCATGGGCAGCGGTCGATATGGTCGTCGGACGAGGCGTCCGGCTCCAGAGCTGCCAGCCGCGTTGGCGTGAACCTTTGCGCGCCTTGACGTCATAAAGCGCCTCATCGGCATGGCCGAGCAAGATGTCGGGCGTGGCGTCATCCGAAGGGTAAACCGTCAGCCCCAGGCTGATCCGCATGGGGGTCGATTGTCCCCCGGGCAACGTGTACGGCGCCGTCAGCTCGGCTTCCAGACGGTCCAGCACCGTCGAAAGGTCATCGGGACCCGAGAGTTCTTCAAGGACAACGACGAATTCATCGCCACCGAGCCTTGCGATCGCATCGGCACCCCGTAGCGTGGTCTGCAGGCGCCGACTCACGTCGCACAGCAGCGCATCACCGGCGGCATGGCCCCAGGTGTCATTGATGGACTTGAAATCGTCCAGATCCAAAATGCCGATGGCGACTTGCCTGCGGCGGTTTTGCGCCCGGGCAAGGGCTTGAGGAATGTGTTCCAGGATGGACCGGCGGTTGGGCAGCCCCGTCAGAGCGTCCGTCAAGGCCAACGTTTCAATACGCTGACGGTCGCGCACCTGGCGTAGCGCAATGGCCGCACTCTCCAGGATGTTGGTGACCAGATGCTGGAGCTCCTCGTCGATGGCGTGCGGATCTCGGGCCACCAGAATGACCACACCCATCGGCTCTCCAGAGTCAACCGCCAAGATGGGCCAGCCCGCGAGCAGGCCCATGGCACACAAGGGCTGCTCACGCCAGCGTGGCGACAACTTGGGATCGGCCGACGGGGTCTGAATGAGAACGGGAGCGCGCGCGTTCCAGACACGCGCGCGCATGTAAGCACCTTCTCCCCTGGCGAGCGCTTGCAGTGGCACGTCCGTCAGATGGCTTAGCGCCTGCTCAAGGGGCCCGGCAATGACGCGGCGCTTGATCATGTCCCCTTCGGGAGCGAAGACCTCGACGACGTCGGCTCCCGTTTCAGCGACCAGCGTTTGCGCCAGAACCCTGTACACGCCCGCGGCGTCGGTGGCTTCCAGCAGTCCGCGCTGGATCTTGCGCCGCGCCGAGCGGTAACGCTCGATGCGTTCCAACTTGACGATATTGGCTTGCCGGTCGATGCATTCGGCAAAGGCGTCGGCCATGCGCTGGAAGACTTGGGCCGCCTCCGGGCCGATGACGCTTTCGCTGGCGTAATACGCGCAGACGAGAACGGCCTCTCCGTCCTGAGTCCGTGCTGCGGCCGACAGAACGCCTGCAATCCCGAAAGCTTGTGCGCGCCGTCGCCAGGGGGCGAACTCCGGAGCCTCGATCGTGGCATGTTGGGGCTTTCCTGTCGTGATGGCCTGGCTGGCAGGGCCCCGGCCTTCCGGACGATGGCTGTCGGTGCTGATCCGCAAGTTTTGGGCAAAGTTGCTGGCGGGGCCCGCGCAGGCGGTCATGTCGACCCAAATCTGGCCCAGAGGCAGTCGTCCCACGCAGACGAGGCGTGCTTGCAGCAAGGCGCAAAGGCTGGTCGCCAGATCTTCGAATGTGGCCGACACATCACCGGCCTTGTGCCCCATCAGTGCCTGAGTCGTCTGGGCCAGGGCGGCATAGAACAGCGATGATTGGCGTGCCGTGCGCTCTGCCTGTTCCAGACGCAAGGTGCGTTGACGCTCCAGCCGCTGGAGCTTGTTCAGGCGCAAGGCCATCAGTGCGAAGAGCACACCCAGCAGCGTCCATTCCAGCAGGGGCAGACGCACCTGCTGCCACCAGGCATCCCGGACCGTCGCCCGCGGAACGGACACGAAGGTCTCGAGGGGTGCCCCCTTCAGCGGGACAAGGACACTCCAGGCCATGCGGTCCGTGCCAGAGTCATCCACATGGATCGGGCCGACGACATGCTCGGGCGTCGCCACCAGCGGATGCCTCGGGGATGGAGGCAAGGCATGGAGGCGAAACCAGGATGCGAGGCGTGCGGCGTAGATCGTCGGACCGGTGGGCTCGGGCCACAGTCCCAGGAGATCGCCCTGTCGGGTGACCAGGCCCATCTGCAGGTGTCGCGCCATATCCGCAGCCAGTTCCGGACGCAACCAGCTCGTGATCTGTCGGTGTAGATCGATGTCGGCGACGAGGTCGTACGCGATGGCGCCGCTTGCACTGCGCTGCGCGAATCCCAAGCGGACGACCGCCAAGCCAGCGGCCGAGGCGGCGGCTTTGGGAAAGGCCGTGTGCACGTCCGGGCGTTGGCGCAGCTTGTGTAAATAGGCTTGGGTGACGGGCTGGACTGCGCGCAGATCTTGCTTGGATGCATCTGCGACGACCCGGCCGTCCGGCAGGATGACGTCGATGGCGTCGAAATCCGGATACATCCTGCGAAATTGCCGCAACAAGGCGAAAATCGCCTGGGGGTCGGCGTGCTCAAGAGCCGGAGCATCTGCCTTGAGGTGATGATTCAGGAAATCAAATCCGCGCAAATATTGTTGCAGGTTCTGCTGGGTGACGGATTTGGCCAGCGCCGAGGTGGCGTCGAGTTGCAGCCACGCCTGGTCCGCAACCGCACGCCAGCTCTGAAAACCGTACCCAAGGGCGGCGGTTAACCAGACGATGAACCCCATGGACACGACAGACCAGAATGCGCTGCGGCTTTGGTTGGGAGTCCTTTGACTGATGTCGTCCATGAGGAGAATCGGCGGGTGAGCATGAGCCTGACTTGCCCTGATCTCCGGATGGGAAAGTTGGGCGACATCGAGCAATGCGCCTGCATTCTCGAGTGGTTGCAATCTAGGGTGAAAGCCCCTCGGCAAGCAAGGGAGCGAGAGGAAGAAATCGCCAGACATCGTGAACAAATTCACGATTTGGCCGAATCAGCCACGACGCAGTTGCATGCGTCGGCCTGAAGCTCGCCCAGACGATTGAACACGACTGCGGGTAACTGGACGGCCACTTGCGCCGGGCGGCTCCACTCCAGACGGCCCGCGGCAAAAGCGATCCAACTCGCACCTCTAACGCGACAGCGGCGAGCGCTTGAACTGGGCAAATTGCGCGATCAGTTTGGCGAGATCAGCCTGCGCCGCCGACAGGAACAGGGTGGCTGAAGCAGCGGCGCGCAATCCAAGACGAATACTGCTCGCGTCGCAACGCCACGACGTGAGAACCCGCTTGTATGTGAACTTTCTCACAGAACCGCGCAGTTCTTTCCCCCTCATCTTGCCGTCGCGGGGACTGCGCTTTACAAAGAGAACCCCGCCCCCTTACTCCAGAGACCCGACACATTCCGACCATGCGCCGGATGGTCACACTCCATGGACCGCACTCCTCTCCTGCCATCCTCCGTCCTTGCCCAGATCGATGCCCTGCTGATCGATCCCCGAGGCAGCTTTGCGCCACGGCCCATCGCGTTGTGCCGTGCACCTGACTTCGACACAACGCAGGTCGTCACCCTCGTCACCGTCCACGAAGATGGCTCCCTGGTCGTCGTCCTTGCCGAGCCCCTCGCATTGGAGGAGACCTGCTGGGTCGAGAAGTCCACGCACAGTGATCACGCCCAGGCCGGCCCGTATCTGGTGAGCGAGGTGCACGTGGGCAACCGGCCCGAGGATACGCACGCGCTCTGCTGGATTCACGTGCTGCGCCAAGACCCATGGGCCGACACCGTCGCCCTCACCTGAACCGTCGGTTCCACGATGTTCGGACGCCACTCGGCGAATCACACAGTCGCATCCCGCATTGCCCTGCACGCGCAAATCACGGGTGGCGACACCATGTTCAGGGCGCTGGGTGAATCGCGCGCCCAGGCTCTCCTGCAGCGCACCGCGCAACGTCTGGGGCACGGCCTTGCAGCCTCCGGAGGTCTGGTCATCGGCGCGCGCCCAAGCGACCTTGTCGCCTTGTTCGAACACGCGGATCAAGCCGTCCAGGCTGCGTGCGGTCTGCGGCGCGCCCTGCAGGAATGGCTGCAGCCTGTCCAGCAGGACATGGCCCTGGATCTCGACGTCGGCCTGAGCGCCGGGCTCGTGCTGTGCCATCCTCCGGTCTACGAGGGCCAGACGCTGCAGCATGCCGCCGCCCTGGCCAACGCAGCAAGCGAAGGCCAGATTCTGCTCGACCAAACCGTGCGCGCTCAGCTCTGTGCTGCCCTGCAAAACCGCCTGCACCCTTTACGGTTCGATGACGGCGGCCAAATCTGGGGCCTGGTGTGCCCGCAAGCCATGCCCCCACCCACGGCCGTGCCGACCCTCACCCTCGTCGATCGCCAATCCGGCCTGCCGCACGCCCATGCCAGTGGTCAAGCCATCCTGCTCGGTCGCGCCCCCGACAGCACCATCGTCGTCGACCACCAGACTGCTTCGCGCCGCCATGCCGTGATTGCCTGGAAAGGCTATGGCTACATCCTCACCGACATGAGCCGCCATGGCACCTGGATCGCTTACGGCGATGGCCACACCGCCATGTGCGTACGCCAGAACATCGCGTTACTGCAGGGAGAGGGCACACTGTATCTCGGTCGCTCCTCCCGGCCACCAGGCCGCGGAGACGTCACGTTCCGGATCGAGCCACCCTGCGTCTGCCTGGCATCCGAGGCGCCTGACGCGGCGGCACTCCAGCCATGACCATCGGCAGCAAACTCATCGACGTCGACTGGAACGATCCCAGGCTGCAGGAACTGCTGCGCAAGACCGAGGGGTTGCGCATCGATGCGCGTGCAACGTTCAAACCACGACCGGCGCGCTTGCGCCTGTCGTGGCGCGAAGGCGCGGCTTGGTTCGACGTCTGGCGGGTGCATCAGACGGGTGATTTCCATGTGATCCGGCTCGATCGGCGCCTGGACATGCGTGTTGGCGACGCAGTCAGCCTGGACACGCTGCGACCGACTGCGCCCACTGCGGGCATCGTGTTCACCCAGATCGACGCCATGCGCGCTGGGGAGCGCAACGAAGATCAGAGAACGCCGGTTGTCCTGTTGTGGCTGCGTGCCGTACGTGGTGGGATGCGATGAATCCCGTGCTGCGCAAACACCTGCTGCGTGGCCTACTCTGGCTTCCAGTCCTGCTCGTGCTGGTTTGGTTTGTGAACCAGGAGCGCATGGACGATCAGAACGTCCGCACACAGGTCGCCAATCAAGCCCGGCACATAGCCATGGCCGAAGGCCAACTGATCCAACTGCGCTTGATGCAGCAGTTTCTGCAACTGGGCTTCGTCGCCAAGGCCATCGTGGGCGGACAAGACCCCGAGACTCTCGACACGCGGACCCAAGCCCTGCTCGATCGATTCGCCGCGCAGCACCCGGAACTGTTCGCGCTCAACATCCAGTCCGCTGATGGCCGGCGCATCCTGTGGTCCAGCCACCCCCAGCCGGCCACACCGATGTTCGGAACTCGGGATTTCACGTCGCTTCCCGGCCGGCCTGATGACCTCCTTGGGAAGAGCCGTTATGCACCCCGTTACGGCGGTTTGATCCAGTCGATGCGCTACCGTATGCGCGACGCCCAGGGGCGTACCTTGTACTTTGTCGGCTCGCCGTACCGTGTCGACGCGCTCCTGGCCTCGACGGTTGCTGACGACTGGCCGCTGACGGTGCGCGATCTGCGCGACGACAGCGTGCTGGGCGCCTTGTCGCACGGCCAGGTCGTGCACCCGACTTCGATGACCGAAGGCGGTGTTGAAGAACCCATCAGCGGCTTGCCGCTGGCCGTTGCGGTGAGTTGGCCGAGCGCCCAAGTCTGGCAACTCTACCGCCACGGTCTGGCATGGCGGCTTGCCGCTCGGGTTGTCGTCCTTGCCTTTTTCATCCTGGCTGCCTTGGTCGTCGATCGCTTACTGCGCAGCCGACAAAAGCTTCTGCAACGAAACGCCAGGCTGGCACGCTTCAACGCCATGCTGGCGCATGTGAATCAGGCGATCGTGCAGACGCGCGACGTGCAAACCCTGCTGGAGACGGTTTGCCGCCTGGCCGTGCACGACCTGGCCATTGCGCTGGCCTGCATCGGTCGCCCCGGCGACGACGGGCGCTTCGTCTATTTGGCCAAAGCCGGCCCGGCGGCGAGTTATGTCGATGGCCTCGTGATCAGCGCCGATGGATCCATCCCCGAAGGCGGGGGAAGCGCCGCAATGGTCTGGCGTGAGGACCGCGCGATATTCACCATGGACACCCAGGGCTCTGCGGTCTTGCGCCCATGGCGCGAAAGACTGCAGCGCTTCGGGCTCAACGCCTCGGCCGGCCTGCCCCTGCACCGAAGTGGCAAGGTTTGGGCCGTGTTGAACATTTACTGCGGAGATTCGACGAGATTCACCCCGGATCTGCAACGTACCCTGCTAGATCTGGCCGACGATCTGTCCCATGAACTGGACCGTCTGGATCTTTTATGCAGTCAGGCCTTGCTGCAACGTCAACACGCCAGCCTGCTGAGCAACACCGTAGCCGGTGTGGTCATGGTGCGCTACCCCGGCGCCACCATCGTCGAGGCGAACGCCGCCATTGCGCGCGTCTTTGGCATTCGCGACGTCAGCGATGTGTTGGGCCGCAGCGTGGGCGATGCTGCTCCCTCCTTGATCCAGGACGGCATGGTCAAGGCCACGCGTGTGGCCCTCAAAGACGGCCAAGTCGAAGTGGACGCACTGGATATCGTCCGTGCCGATGGCCAGCCAGCCTGCATCGCCATCTCAGGAAGACGAATCGACACGGATCCAGATGGGTTTACTTTTGTCGTGTGGACCGCAGTCGATGTCACCGAGCGCCAGCGCCTGATGCAACAAATGGAGCATCTCAGCAAGGCTGATCCGCTGACTGGCCTGCCGAACCGGCGCGCACTGGAACAATCCCTCGAACGTGCGATCGTGCGTGCCGGGCGTCTGGGCGCAGCAGTGGCCGTCGGCCTGATCGATCTGGATGACTTCAAGCCAGTCAACGACCGCTATGGGCACAGTGTCGGCGATAGGCTGCTCAAGCAGCTCGGCGAACGTCTGCATCAACTCATGCGCGGTTCGGACATGATGGCCCGGCTCGGTGGTGACGAGTTTGTGGTCGTCATCGAAGATCTCGATGTCGAGCATGCCCAGACCCAGCTCGCCGCGATTCTGGGGCGCCTGCATCAGGCCGTGCAAACACCCTTCGACCTTGGGGACGGACGTACCGCTAGCGTGGGCATGAGCATGGGTGTCGCGCTGACGTCTGCCGACGGCAGCAGCGCCGATACCCTGCTGCGCTTGGCCGATGGAGCGATGTACCGGATCAAAGCTCGCAAAGCCACACGCACCCAGTGGTGGACCCTGGTGGGAGTCGATCCTGGGGACGACATTCCCGAGCCCCCCTTCGACCCCTTTGGCTCGGACGCGCAGACTCTTCTGAGTCGCATCGGACGGCTGTTGGACGTCGTCGAGCGCGAGTTCGTGGAACCCTTTTACAGCGAGCTCGCGCAGCGCAGCGACACGGCGGCCATCCTCGCCGCGCTGAGCGTCGCGAGGATGGCTCGCTTAAAGGCGAGCCAGGCGGCGCACTTGCGCTTCTTGCTCAACCCGGCGACGACCGCGGCACAGATCCAGGCCCGCGCCCAACATCTGGGCCGCCTGCACGCCCTGGTGGGGGTGGCGCCGTCGTGGCTGAGCGCGTCGATGCAACTCTATCGAGATCTGCTGCACTGGCATCTGGATGCGGGCGAACAGGCCGCACGTGAGCGCTATCGCCTGCAACGCGTGTTCGACACCCGCATCCAGATCGATCTGCAATGCCAGCTCGATGCCATGCTGCTTGTGCAAAACGCCTACAACGCTTATCTGGCTCGGGTTTTGCCACGGCTTAGCCAAGCGCGGGTCGAGGTGATCGATGCCAAGTTGCAGGCCCTCGGGGCTTTGCCCGGCATTCGGTGCTGTGCGCTGCTGCGGCCCGACGCGCAGGGGCTGTTCATCGTGCAGGCCAGCAGCGGTGAACTGGCGGCGGACGTGGCACAAACCCTGTCGACCCCAGGATTGCAGCCCTCGCTGGATTCCAACAGTGCCACCGGCAAGGGCATGACCGCGCAGGCCTGGCGTACAGAGTCGATCATGACAGCTAAAAGCTATGAGGGTTGTGTGGGGCTGGCTCCCTGGGAGGGGATCGCCGCACACTTTGGTATCCGCAGCATGGCAGCGATCCCACTGATGCGCACCGGGCAGGCCGATTCGGTTCTGGCACTCTACGGCGCTTACCCCAATCAGTTCGACACGCAGCAAGGACAAACCTTTCTGACTGCGGCGCAAAACCGCTGGAATCTGGTCGACGATTTACTGCGTCAACGCCACCCCGTGGTTGATCAGCAGGATGCCGCGTTGTACCGCCAGTGGCTGTACGCCGACGGTCTGCACATGTTCGTGCAACCAGTAGTGGATCTGCGCGATGGACGGCTGAGCAAGGTCGAGGCGCTGGCGCGACTGGTCTCCCCTGAAGGCAGCGTCGTCGCGCCGGGGCTGTTCCTGCCAGCGCTGCGAGAAGCCGATCTGGACGCATTGTTCCGCATGGGCCTGTCTCAAAGCCTGCACTGGCTGGCGCAATGGCGCGACCACGGCATGAAACTCGACGTCTCGCTGAATCTGCCGCCATCGACGCTCCTGCACCCGGATTGTGCCCAATGGATTCGGGAGGCGCTGCGCGAGCACGGCATCGCGCCGCATCATCTCGTGCTGGAGTTGCTGGAGTCGCAGGAGGTCGATGAGGCGCTGCGCGACAGGGCCATCGCCACGCTGGGACGACTGGGTGTGCGCCTGGCGATCGATGACCTGGGATCGGGATTCAGCAGTCTCAAGCGCCTGGCCAGCCTGCCCTTCGATGTGATCAAGATCGATCAGGGAATCATCGAGGACATCGACCGCGACCCGATCAAAGCGCTGAGTCTGGTGCGCACCGTGGTGCAGATCGGGCGGGATTTCGAGAAAGAGGTTGTTGTCGAGGGGGTGGAGAATGCAGCGATCATCGAAGCGGTCACGATTCTGGGCGCAACGTTCGGGCAGGGCTATGGCATCGCGCGGCCGATGCCTGCCAAGCAGTTGCAGGACTGGGCAGCGCAGTACGCCTTGAACCGGCAAGCTCCCGGCGACGGGTTATCACCTACGCGCATCACGACCGCTCTTGGCGCTTTGGCGTATCACTGGCTCGACACACATGACGGCCAGCCGCATCAGGTGCGGGCAATCGAGGCTTGTCCGCTCACAGCGTTTCTGCAGGCGTGCGGCGCAGGAGCGGAAGATGCGAGGACTTGGCACGCCACCGTGCACACGGCCTCGGACGCGGACGTGCGCAAGGCTACGAGCAAGAAACTCACGGCGTGGCTCGCCGAGTTGGTACGTGCTCAAGGCAGCGCTTTCCACGCTTTCCAAGGACCATCCAATCAGCCCAGTATCAAGGGTTCCACCGAAGCAGCGGATATGCCCGGATAAAGCCATCGGATGGAATTGTCAACAAAATCCGCTGCAAAAGCATTCACATTCAGTTGCAAGCTTGTCTGCGACGAATCTCAACAACGATTTAAAAATGCCGCTATGGGTATTGCATGTTGTTGTCGTCACATTCGTCGCCTGATCGGTAACTGTGATCCCCGAAAGGCGCTCTTTCCAACTCAGTTATCGAGGTCTCTTATGTTTCGGAATATGCGAATTGGCCTACGCCTGGGCCTGGGTTTTGGCTTGATCGTCATGTTGCTGGTCGCTTTGGCTGCGGTCGCGATCATCAACATGAATGCCATGAAGCGGGCGACCGATGAAGCCACCAAGGTGGCGTGGCCCGAAGCACATCGCGTGAGCGAAATCAAGGCCGACGTGAATCAAATGGGGTCGGACTGTCGAGACCTCCTTCTCAGCAAAGACCCGGCCGAACAGTCCAAAATTCAACAAAAGATCCAAGCCAGCGAACAGGCCAGCCGCCAGGATCTGACGCAACTCGCCCAGGAAGTGCGCAACGCGCAAAGCAAGGCGCTCCTGCATGAAACCAAAGGCAATCTCGCCCAGTACGGCAACGCCATGACGGTTTGCTTCAATGCAGAGCAAACGGGGAGCAACAATGCGCTGGGCGTGTTTACCCAGCAGGTCAAGCCTGCCGAGGCCGCAGTCAAAGCTGATCTCGACCATCTCGACAAGGGCTTTGTCAGCCACTTCACGCAGGCCACGGAACAGGCCGATGCCGCGTATTCCAGCGCCTTTGTTACTGCGTCGGTCACAACGGTTTTTGCGCTCGTTCTGGCCTTGATCCTTGGCACCTGGGTCACCCGTTCGATCACCGGCCCGCTGGGCCAGGCGGTCGGCGTGGCGCAACGCGTGGCCGAAGGCGACCTCACGGTCCAGGTCCAAGCGAACTCGCGTGACGAGACCGGGCAACTGCTCGGTGCGCTGGGCGAGATGGTGCACCGGCTGACGGCTGCCCTCGGTTCCGTGCGATCCGGAGCGGATAACCTGTCGTCGGCCTCCACCCAGATTTCTGCGACGTCACAGAGCCTGTCGCAGGCGACAACCGAACAGGCCGCCTCCATCGAGGAAACCTCCGCCACCCTGGAACAGGCGACGGCTTCCATCAAGCAAAACGCCGACAACGCCCGCCTCACCGACACCATGGCGCAGCAGGCCTCGACCCAGGCGCAGGAGGGTGGAAAAGCGGTTGAGCAAACCGTCACGGCCATGCAGTCAATTGCCGAGCGTATCTCCATCATCGACGACATCGCCTACCAGACCAATATGCTGGCACTGAACGCGGCCATCGAGGCGGCCCGCGCCGGCGAGCATGGCAAGGGTTTTGCCGTGGTGGCCGCCGAAGTCAGGAAGCTGGCTGAGCGTTCTCAGGTCGCCGCCAAGGAGATTGGGGACCTGGCCTCGAGTTCCGTCAAACAAGCCGAGCGGGCTGGCAGTCTGCTGGGTCAGATGGTTCCCGCCATCACGAAAACATCCGATTTGGTCCAGGAGATCAACGCCGCGTCCGAGGAGCAGGCCACGGGGATGCAACAGATCAACCAGGCGGTGGGACAGCTCAACGCGGTGACGCAACAAAACGCGTCGGCCTCGGAAGAACTCGCCGCCACCGCCGAGGAGATGAATGTCCAGGCCCAGCAACTGCAGGAAACCGTGGGCCTGTTCAAGCTTGCCGGTGATCAAGAGCCGCCGCACAAGGCTCCGGTTCGTGCAACGTCTGTACGGCCCAAGGCCAGCACACCACGTCCTCAGGCTCGGCTCGCGACCGAGGCCGGCGGCGACTTCGTCAAGTTCTAATCCGATCATCGTCTGGAGATCAGCATGGAACATGCCCTTGTCGAAGTACCCAGTCTGGCTGGCCCTCAGGCCGACCTGCCGGCGACTGTCGCCGATGATGCGATCCTTGCAAATAGCGGAGGGCAGGTCCTGACCTTCAGCCTGCAAGGCGAGCTGTACGGACTGGACATCCTGCGGGTGCGTGAAATCATGAAATACACCCGCCCCACCACCATCCCCATGATGCCGGCAGCCGTGCATGGGGTCATCAATCTGTGCGGTAGCGTGTTGCCCGTCATCGACCTGGCACAACGCTTCGGCCGCCCGGCCACCGAGTTGCATGCGCGCACTTGCATCGTGATCGTCGAGGTCGACGGTGAGGACGGCTCGCAGGCCGTTGGTGTCTTGGTCGATGCGGTCAACTCGGTGCTGGATCTGGAGAGCACGCAGATCGAGCCGCCCCCGAGCTTTGGCATGGGTCTGCGCAAGGAGTTCATCCGGGGTATGGCGCGCACGGAGTCCGGCTTCACCATTCTTCTTGACGTTGGCCATGTCCTGTCTGGCGACGACATGGCTGCGCTGGCCCAGGTTGGAGGTGGTGAAGCCGCAACCGACCAGACTGAGTAAGAGATGTATTTTTGGGTTTGACGTCGCGGTAAGACCGCGGCTCAACATCTCTCTTGTGGTTTTATTCTTAGCGAATTTATCCTACTTTATTATTTTCTTATAAAGTCATAAAAGTTGTGTAAGATTCAAAATATGAATCCCATTCACAATCCATTCGCACCTGGCGCCGGAACACCTCCACCTGAGCTTGCCGGACGAGACACCGTGCGTGAGACCGTCCGGATCGCGCTGGAGCGCGTGCGTCTTGGCCACCCCACGAAAAGCGTCATCATGGTTGGCTTGCGCGGTGTCGGCAATACTGACGGTCTTGCTGGACCGCATGCGGGAAGATGCCGCAGCAACCGGGTTCCAATGCGTGAGGATCGAAGCTCCGGAGCAGAGATCCTTGCCTGCCATTTTGGCGCCTCAACTGCGCATCGCATTGCTTCGCCTGTCCCGCAACGACCAAGCCAAGGATCTCGCCACGCGCGCCCTCAGGGGGCTGGCCGGATTCGCCAGGGCGCTCAAGCTGAAGTACCAGGATATCGAAGTCGGCCTGGATTTCGATCCGGAGCCAGGCCTGGCTGATAACGGCGACCTGGAAAATGACCTCCCAGACTTGTTTGAAGCGGCAGGTAGCGCCGCACGCGAGGCCGGCACTGCCCTCGTGCTGTTCCTGGATGAACTGCAGTATGTGCATGAGGAACAATTGGCTGCCCTCATCACGGCCTTGCACCGCTGCGCTCAGCGCCGCTTACCCGTCACGATGGTTGGCGCTGGTTTGCCACAGCTCCGCGGCCAGATGGGGCTGGCCAAGTCCTACGCCGAACGGTTGTTCGATTTCCCGCAAATCGGCCCCCTGCCCGATGAAGCGGCCAAGACCGCCATCGTCAAGCCCCTGCATGACCAGGGCGTTGGAATTGACGACGGCGCGCTTACTGCCATCGTCGTGGAAACGCACGGCTACCCTTATTTCATCCAGGAATGGGGCAAGCAAGCCTGGGATGCGGCAAGCTCATCCCCGATTACCGCCACCGACGTCGAGGCAGCCTCGAAGATTTCCATCGCCGCACTGGACGAGAGCTTCTTCCGTGTGCGATTCGACCGCTTGACCCCAACGGAAAAACGCTACATGCGTGCCATGGCGGAACTTGGTCCGGGACCGCACCGCTCGGGCGACATCGCGGATGCGCTTGGCCGCAACGTCACGTCGCTTGGGCCAACGCGCAGTCAACTCATCGCCAAGGGCATGATCTGGAGCCCGAATCACGGGGATACGGCGTTCACGGTGCCTTTGTTCGACGCCTTCATGCGCCGCATCATGCCCGGGGCCGATTGGCGAAGCTGAGTTTTCAATCAGCGCGTCGCCCTCGTTGTGCGCTGCGACCCATCTTTGCTTGGCACCGCCCTTGCCATGCCACGTCAAAAACGACAGTTTCAACAGCACTTGGTCGCAGTTGTGATGCGTCAATGCGCCTTTTCCGCTGGCCAACAGCCGGCGCGTCTTGCTCGGGAAAGAATGACAGGCTATATTTGCATCAGCAATTAGAGGTCAGCTATGTACCAAGCACATGCACCCAAACAGCCGAGCAACGAGCCAGGTTTCATCCTGGCGAAAGCCACGATCCGGGCCGCAACCTTGCTGGGGATCACCGGACGGCACTTGGCTGAAGTCATCGGCAGCAGTGAGTCCACGGTTTCCCGCGTGGCCAGCGGGGAGCGGCCTTTGCCTCCGGAATCGAAGCCGGGCCAGATGGCAGCCTTGGTCGTCCGCATTTACAGATCGCTGGACGCCCTGGTCGGCAACGATGGGGACCAGCGCATGCGCTGGATCAGCAGCTACAACGACGCGCTGCACGCGGTCCCCAAGGAAGCCATGCTGACGCCCGAAGGACTGGTGCGCGTGGTGACCTATCTGGATGGCGCACGCGCACTGGCATGAGTGCAGGGTGGGAGCCACAATGGCTGCAAACCGTAGGCTCCACGGAACGCGAGTTGTGGCGCGGGGTCGAGGCCCAGCATCAAGTGGCAACGATGCGGTTGGTGGACTCCGCGGCCGAGCAGGACATCCTGGAGCGCATTCTCGAGACGAGCAAGCCGCCACTTCCCGCCGTCACCCTGAAGCAGCACTACCTGATCTTCACACCCTTCCGTTACACCTCGCCCCATCCGAGCCGATTTCGGCGCGCGAATGCGCCCGGCCTGTGGTACGGAGCCGACGACCCGCAAACGGTCTGCGCTGAGCTGGCGTTTTGGCGCTGGCGCTTCCTGCAGGACAGCGAAGGCCTGCGGGACACGAACATCATCACCGAGCACACGCTGTTCAAAGCGACGTTTGCAGGGGCGGAACTTGATCTGACACGCGTACCCTGGAGCGCATTGCGCGCGATCTGGCGCGACCCCAGGGGCTACACGGCCTGCCACGTCTTGGCCGATGCCGTGCGCGGCGCGGCACCCAGGATCGATGCGATCCGCTATGAGTCGGCACGCATGGAGAATGGGATGTGCGCTGCGGTTTTTCAGCCCAGCGCCTTGTCAATTCCCGAACCGCATGCGCAGCAAACCTGGGTCTGCAAGACCAGCGCCCGGACCGTCATCTTCACCACCCAAACGAGCGGGGCATCCATGACGTTCGATTTCAGTGAGGGGTGACTGGCAAAACATCTACTGAGCACGCGAGCCTGAGGTTTGTGCGAGAAAAACCCATACTGAGCACCACGGGCGTGTCGGCATCGTCGGTCTGTCGCATCCGCAGTATCAAACTGCAGTTGTGACAACTTCTTCCCGCCCATTCCCGCGCTCAGCCGTTACTGAGCACGGTCCGTGGTCCCAAGTATGGGGTCTTCGTTTGCATTGAAAACGAATCGACCAGTTCCATGGTTTTGTGCGACATCAGATCAGATCGTGTCTCGCATGCACTGGTGAATCATCATGGTCCACGCGGATGTTTCACGTTTGCACCGCACCTGCGAGACGGTATTTTCAGGGGTATGACACACACCTTACCCCACATGGCTGGCATCGTGCCCGACTTGCCCGTCGCGCCGCCCCGCGCCGACCTTCGCACCGGCGACTGCCGCGACATTCTCAAGACCCTGCCTGACGCGAGCGTCGACGCTGTGGTGACCGACCCGCCCTACGACTTGACCGCGAACAAGAAAGGCGGCACCGGCCACACCACGCTCAACCTGAACCACCCGGGCGGGCGATCCCGCATCGGCTCCGGCGGCGGCAACGTCCTGGCCGCTCTTCGGCTTAGCACTGGGCAATGGCGAGCAGGGTGTTCCTGCGGCGCCGAGCCGGTGGCCGATATCGTTCTTGACCTGTTTGGCGGAAGCGGCACGACCGCGCAGGTTGCCCTGGCTCATGGCAGACATGCGGTGTTGATCGATGCCAACCCGACGTATGGGGATTTGCAGTCCGCCAGGATCGCGCGAAGCGTCGCTCCCCGGCCTTCGCGTCGGCAGAGTTCGCACGTGGCTGCGCCGAGCGGGCAGATGTGCATGCCGTTCGAAATCGAGGTCGTTGAATAGGCTTGCAGTGCGTCCCGCTTGGCCTTTTCCTCTCCCAGCATGGCGATGAGTTCCTGGGCTACCGTGATTGCTGGATCGCCACCTCGGATGCTGTCGAACAAGGTCCCTCCGCCAGGTAGAGTCCGACGCAAGGCGCCGCTATGCTGCATGATCCGATGATGACGAAGGCAGAAGTCGCCAAACATTTCAAGGTATCGAGGGTGACGTTGAATGCTGCGCTGGCGCGCGCCCACGGTCAGTGTTTAGCATGAAAGCGAGCGTGAAAAGAAATTTGGCTCTAGCAAAAATTTGTGCCGCGATACTCGCACACCGTGCCACAAACCACGATTGACCGTTCACATCCAGCCTGGCTTTGAACGTCTTACCGCCGAAACTGAACTCCATCACTTCCGTACTCATGGCCTGCTCCTGTTTGTCTGCCACTGGTTGAACTTTTGTCGCTGCTGCCGGACCTTGTTCCGGAACCCCTGCTGGCCTCTGCCAATCCATTGGCGGCAGCCCTAGAGCGACGTTTCTACGCTTCCCAGCGATCAATTCCATGACCCCGGCCCCGTTGACGTAATCAACCGCGAGCATGTAACCGTTCCCGAGCCTGGCGCTGTGCGTCCCCGTCTGGCTGGCGCTCAGCAACGACAAGCCCTGTTCCAAGCTCGCGTAACCCAGGTCTTCACAGATCGGCTGCGCCGGATACCAGATCATCCCGTCTCGGCCAATGATGACGCTGTAGCTCTTGGTCTTGGCCCCAAGCCCTGCGGCGCTCGCCGTGGTGCGCCGGGCGACTTCAATCCGCTGCTTGGGTGTTGCGGTGGACGGCTTGAGCCATGCTTTTGACTTGCTGAGCGGTTGAAATGGCACGTCAACTGCATCCGCAGCACCAATCGCTTCGCCTTTGCCGCCGCCCGGCGCCACTTCGTTTTTCTGCTCGATGGGCTTGAATTCGGTCATTCCTTGGAGCGTGTCTCCAAGCAGCGGCTCTTGCTTGGCTTCCACGGCACGCACAGCCGCGTGAATCACGCCAGCAGCGATCCACTGCTTGAAGCGCCTCGCCCTCACCAAGACGCTTGCCGCGACGAGTGATTGCATCCCGGCTTCGTTGACGTGCATCATCTGCTGCACGCCGCCCGCCGACTGCACGCCATGGGGCTGCTGGTTGCCTGGCTTGACGTATCGCTCAAGAGCCGCCGTCATCTTCTTGAATCCGAGCGCGGTGCACAGGGGCTTGGCCGCATACCAGGCGACGCCATCCTCGCCAATCTGCACCAGAATGGGGATGCCCTCGAAGTCGAGGCGGATGATGGGTTCTGCGATTGCCAGCATGGCTGCTCCTCGTTGAAGCAGTCAGGTTAGGCACGGCCGCGGCGCATGCCGGCACAAAAGCCAGCCTCTCATGGGGCGCTTTCGCTGCAACGGCCGCGGCGCATCTCGCCATTCACCCCGGCGCGGGCAATCAGGTGCTGCAAACCACCCTCGCACAGGCAAGGATGGGGCTGATGCTGTCAGATGAGCATCTTCATCGCCGCGGATAAGGCTCCGGGTCCTGCCTTTCACCTGTGTACAGGGGACGAAATTTCTTCAGGAGTCTCGCATTCTCACGCAACCGTCGCCACGGTTTTTGTGAGCCACGCCCTTGCGGGTGATGGTCTCCCGCCATAAGGCAGGAACTGGCCCTGTGACGGGGGCCGGGCGGATGCCGTGGGTCAATCCCCACTCGCTGCATCAACGCTTGATCTCCTGGATACCGAACCTCAGTTCGGCGGCCACGTCTCCTCGGAGTACGTGGCATCGTCGCGGTCGCATGCTTCTGCGAGACGCGGCGCGGGCGGCCTGGCCCTGCTTTTTAGCCTCAAACTTTTTCGATATGGGTGACTGTAGGGTGTTGCAAACCGCCCAGGAGCCGCAGCGAGACTCGTTTCGTGCCTCACTCAGGGTTTTGAAGGTTTTTTTGATGAGGGCGCCCAAAAAAACCGCCTGGCGGCGGTCGACGCTTTGTTGGCTCGCATGGAGCACTGTCTGACGCGTCAGCAAAGGCTGGCGCGCGAACACCGGACTTGCCGGGTGATGCTATCCGCTTGTGCGGGACTGGAAAAACGGCTCCCGTTGACGGGATGGATGCATCCTAAACCTCAGCCACCGGGTTTGCGTGGGGCGAATCGTTGGTGAAACGGCGTCCTTTTCGATCTCTGAGGAACGGATTTGCGAATGCACGATGTCGGTGTAGAACAACTGCATGGCCTTGACGTGGTTTGGCCGGTTCTTTTCGACGCCATCGCGATTTTCGTCGCCAAGCCACGTTATTCCACGTTGGATCAACGTGCCTTGTTTTTGTTGTCCCGTTTCAACCCCAATCGTGAGGAAAAAGCGTGCGTTTCAATCTCACCATCGACCCGGATGACCCGGCCTTGAAGCCATTATATGAACACTTGGCCGTCCTCCCGCAAGGCCCAGGCAAGCAGCATCGCGCCCGGGCGATTCAGCAAGTGCTCTACGCGGGCGCGGCAGCGCTCTATGGGCGGGGCGTCGCGCAACCGCCGACCCCAGCCATCCATCCTGCAACGCAGCAAGTGGTTGCTCCGGCGCCGCAAGACCCGGAGCACGTGGATGCCTTCATCGACAACCTCGATTTCGCCAATCTCACCTGATCGCGCCTGCTGGCGCATCACCTCTCAAACTGGAGTTTCAATATGGCAGTCAACCGTTTCAATCTCGGCCTGGATGTGGGCTATGGCAATACCAAGGGCGTCTGGTCCGCGGATGCAGGCCCCGAACACAACGTCATCATCCCATCGGTGGCGCACGAGATTCGCGATCTGAACGATTGCCGCGCCCTGGCGTCGGCCGGGCAGACCGACGAGGTGCTGGTGCGGGTCGATGGCCGCCATTATGTCGTCGGCCCGTCCGCCGCAGTCTACGGGCGCACGCTGCATGACGACTACATCCATACGCCGCAGTACCGGGCGCTCATCGCTGGCGCCCTCTATACGGCGTTCAAGGAACTCGGCGAGGTGGTCGAGGTGATCGATGCGTTGGTGGTCGGCCTGCCGGTGTACAGCTTCGGCAAGTTCCGCGAAGGGCTCGCCTCGGAGATGGGCAAGGGCTTCGAGGTGCCGGTTCCGGCCAAGTTGCGTGCCGCCTATGGCCGGGACACGGTGTTCGTGCGGGCGAAGGCGGTCAAGGTGATGCCGCAGCCGGTGGGCGCGATGACCGACTGGCGCGGGAGGCTGACCGCGCCGCCGCCTGACGGCGATACGGTGATCGTTGCCGATCCGGGTTACAAGACCTTCGACTGGTTCTCCATGCGCGGCCATTCGATCATCCCGGAGTTGTCCGGCGCTTTCGATGGTGGGGTGTCCGAACTCCTGAAAGATGTCTCGGTGGCGATCACCCGCAAGCATCCGAATGCGCGGATCGACATCCAGACGGTCGAGGATGGGCTGGAGCGCGGCAAGCTCACACTGGTCGGCGTCGGCAGCATCGACTTCTCGGAGTATCGGCAGACGGTGCGCAAGGGCGCCAAGATCATCGCCCAGCGTATGGCCGAAATGCTGCAGCGCAGCCAGCAGAGCAATAAAACCCGTGTCGACCATTTGGTCCTGGCGGGCGGTGGCGCGAGCTATTTCGAGGACGCGATGCGCGAGGTGTTTGCCGGGGTGGATTTCACGCGGCTGCCAAGGCCCGTTCTGGCGAATGCGCGCGGGTTCGGGAAGGTGGCGACGCGCATGGCCTGATCTTTGTCCTGCCCCACGTGTGTGGGGATGAAAATTGAGGATGTGAATTTTGTGGCTTGCTACTGTCACATCGCGTGGTAATGTTGGTTCAGGAGGTCATGATGAAGCCCATGCCAGGACAGAGTAACGTTTTTCAGATTTACAGCACAGACTGAATGGGACGAGTACGACGAAGACAGTCGCGCCGTGACGGACACCATGTCCGACGCGCATATCGACGCGCTCCTCGTGCGACCCGAGGTGCTGTGGCATTTCCCCGTTCACCTGGCCAATGGCACGCGGATCGATGCGCCGCGATTTCAGTGTCGCAAATGTTCAAACCCGATCGTGCCGCACGGCCGTATTCGGAGATATGACCGTGCGGTGCTGATTCAAGCTGCGGGGCGTTGTGAACAGTGCCAGGTCTACACCTGCTTTGATGCACGGGTTCTGGATGACGGCACGTTGTACTCGTTGGACTACCCGGACCCTGGCCGCGATGCCTATGCAGGGAAAATCCATGCTCCTGCTGCATACAGCGATGAGGATGAGGGCGATCCGCCGGAAACTTGGTTATGAACAACTCCACCCATAACGGCCTAGCCGCTTGGGTGTGAGAGTCAAAAGGATGAGGAAGGCCAACGACAACGCCCCGGCCATTTCTGGCGCGGGGCGTTTGTTTTGGTGGTTGATCCCCCGATCGAGCGGGGTCGTCGTACGGCTATTTCACCTTCCATCCCCACGCGTGTGGGGCAGGCGTCGTACGGCTAGTTCACGAAACCAAGCAGCTTGCCTAGCAGCGCAAGCGCGTTCTGGTTCATCATCACAATCACGAAAATCCTTCCATCCCCACGCGTGTGGGGCAACAGAACCGGCACTCAGGAAGCGCAAGTCGTCATGCGTGTTTGTGGTCGCCTGTACCGCGGCTTTCCATCCGCCAAGTCTGAACGATCCGGCGACGCAGATTGACAAGCGGTGCCCAGAATTCGCGCCGGCCTTCGGCATAGCCTTGGCGAACAGCATGATCGATGTCTTTCGGCGAACCGAACTCAGAAGCGAAACCTTCGATGAAAGACCGAACAAATAGACGAAACATGTCAATCTCCCGATGTGATGGCGCGGATCTCCTTGACAGCATGAGCGACTGTCGCCACCCAATAGACCGCGACGCCCAACAAGAATACCACGAGGAACAACAGGATAATGGACGCACAGAATGACCCAATGGGACCCGATTGGTCACATTGGGCAAGGCTTTGCAGCCATTCCCCGAGACTCAGAAAGCCTCGATCAGCGAAGCAAACGCGGCTTCGCCATCTTCGTCCCACGCCTCCTTTGCAGAGGACGGCTTGTAAAGCAGCGCGCGGCCTCCGGCGCTTGCGCGCAGTTTCCAGAACTTGGCCTTGGCGCGCTCGATCGCGAAATCCAGATCCTCTGGATCCTGAGATTCGATTTCCATCAGATCCCAGCCCTGCCGCCGATCCTCTGGATGTCCGCCGTTGCGGATGACGCAGATATCCGCTGACCTGACAAGAGCCAGGTCGATGCTGATGACGCGGTTGTCCGTGTAACCGTATTGCTCGATCACACGGAAACCCGCTTCGATTTCGCGCTTGAGCGCATCTTCCTTGGCGGCAGGGCCAGCAGTGGTGGGCTTGGTGATGGGTAATGCAGTGGATGCCGGCACACCGCCGGGCACCAATTCTTGATGGGGCATGGTGATGGGCCTTTCGCCTTGAGGCGGATTACGAAAATCGTCCGGCCAATCATCGCGCAATCTTGACGCCAATTCGCCTGAAAACATTCAAGAACTGATGATGTTTCTATTTTGAATCCGCCGACTGTCCGCCCAGAATCCAACAATGCCATTGCAAGGCTCGGATCGAAGGCAAACGGCCAGCGTCAAGCCAGCCGCGGCAACCCCATCCAGGATTCGCGGGCATGTCGCCGAAAACCCGGGAAGGCGCCGGATCACTCTCTTTTCAACCCATCTTTGGGAGTCATTGATGAAAACCTCTGCTTTGATTCTTGCTGCTTCCGTTCTGACTGCAAGTGCGCAGTTCGCCTTTGCGGGTGATGCGCACAAGGTTCTGGTGGATCACTCCAAGCCGCTCACTTACATCAGCGCCGTGACGCGTTCGGCCACGTGGACCGGCGAGCGTGTGGAAGAGATCGGGCATGGGCAATGCGAGAAAGTCTCGCGGCGACTTGTTGCCATGCGGCAGATTGGCGGAATCGATCTACCCGATATCGCCGTGAACAAGATTGCTGCACCTTGCGACGTCTTGGATACATCCAAGGTGCAATAAGACATCAAGGGGGCGGTCGCAATGGTGCGACGGGCCTGGATCGGCTTCAGTGTTCCCACAAGAAACCGTGCCGACGCGCCCGCGCGAGAGCCGCAAAATTCCGCGACGGAACGCTTGGTTGCTTCGCAAGCTGTTGATTCCATTCAATACACGCCCGCGAAAGGTCACGGTTTTGCGCAAAGGTTACAATTTTCCGCGACACAGATCTGAAGGTGATTCTGGCCTATTCCACAAGTTTGGCATCGGTCTGGCGCAAACGGCCTCCGCCGGCGCGCTGGGCGCAATCCTTGGGCTGTCCTTTGGCCACGATGATCTGGGTTATCTCGCATGCCTGGCCGTCGGCGGGTTTTTCCTGTTACTCGTGGCATCAGCGCCGAATGAGCAGCGCCGCACGAAAGATGGGATGGCCTTGGCTAGCAGTCCATTCGGAACGCCTTATGGGAAGACAGGTTGTTGCCGCGGTCGGTGATTTGCCTGACACGGCATATTGCCGTACAATTTCAACAGGAGGCCCACACCATGCCAACAGCCGCTTCAACCGCTCGACTCGAAGCCAGAATCAGCACCAACCTGCACGCCATGCTCAAGCGTGCCGCCGAACTTCAGGGCCGCACCATGACCGATTTCGTGGTTTCTGCCGTGCAGGATGCCGCCCAGCGTGCCATCGAGCAGGCAGAAATCATCCGCCTGTCGTTGGCCGATCAACAATGCTTTGCCCAGGCCTTGCTGTCACCGCCGCGCCCCTCGGCGGCGCTCAAGCGCGCTTTCGCCCGTCACGACAAGCTGCTGCGCACTGAATGAGCGGTGCGCCGTTCCTGATCGCGGCGCTTGATGCGGCGCATGACCGTTCCACGTTCGACAGCGGCACGCCGGCGCTGGACCGCTACTTGCGGGAACAAGTCACGCAAGACATCCGCCGCAGGGTAGCGGCTTGCTTTGCGGCACTCACCAACGAGCAGCGCATCGCCGGTTACTACACGCTGGCGACGGCCAGCGTGCCTCTGGGCGATCTTCCTGTCGGCATCAGCCGCAAGCTGCCGCGCTATCCGGCTGTGCCGACGATCCGCATGGGACGGCTGGCTGTCGATCAAGCGTTCAAGGGGCAGGGTCTGGGTTCGGCCCTTCTGGCCAACGCGCTGCGCCGTGCCGCCAGTTCCGAAATTGTGGCCTTCGCCATGATCGTGGATGCCAAGGACGACGAGGCGGCGGCCTTCTACCGGCATCATGGCTTCATTGCGCTGCCGGACTCGCCTTTGACGCTGTTCCTTCCACTGTCCACCGTCCGCTAGGCGCAATACTGTTCAGATAGAAGAAACTCATTGATAATCCATGTTTGTCGAAACTGCGATGGGCATGGACGATGGCGAGAACCCGCAAGGCGTTACCAGCGAAGGTGGACGTTGCGCATCTGATCAGCGCTGGTGTGCTGGCCAGCGTGTGCCCACGAGCGTTGATCGAGGAGGTGCTGGCCGAGACGGGCAAGGCGAGTCAACGCGAACGCCTGCTGCCGGCACCGGCGGTCGTGTACTACGTGATGGCGCTCGCCCTGTGGCGCGAGGCGCCGCTGGAGGAAGTGCTGCGGGTGGTGTGCGAAGGCCTGCAATGGCTCGGCGGCGGCGAGGCGGGCGCGGTGCAGGCCAGCAAATCGGCGATCTCTCAGGCGCGTACCCGGTTGGGCCCGCAGGTCATGCGCCGGCTCGCCGAGCGCGTGCTGCGGCCACTGGCCGATGTGGGGGCGCCGGGCGCGTGGTACCGAGGGCTGCGCATCATGGCGCTGGACGGCAGTTGCATGGACGTGGCCGACGAGGCGGCCAACGCCGAGTACTTCGGCTATCCGGGTGCCTCACGCGGCCAGAGCGCCTTCCCGCAGGCGCGCTTGCTGGGCCTGGTGGAGTGCGGCACGCATGTGGTGACGGCCGCCGAGGTGGCCCCCTATGGCCATGGCGAGCAGGCCATGGCCGCGCAATGGCTACCGGCCAAGCTCCAGCCCGACATGTTGGTGTTGGCCGACCGCAACTTCTACGGCTTCAAGCTCTGGCGCATCGCCTGCGCCAGCGGCGCCAAGCTGGCCTGGCGGGTCAAATCCAACCTCAAGCTGCCGGTGGAACAAGTGCTGCCCGATGGCTCGTTCCTCAGCACCGTCTTCGACAGCGCGGACAGGCAGCGCCGCGAAGGGCAGATCGTGCGCGTGATCGAGTACACGCTGCACGACTCAGCCACCGCGGTGCACGACAGCTACCGGTTGGTCACCAACATCCTCAACCCCGAACAGGCGCCGGCGCTGGAACTGGCCGCGCTGTACCACGAGCGCTGGGAGATCGAGGGGGTGTTCGACGAGTTCAAGACGCACCTGCGCGCCAACAGCACCGTGCTGCGCAGCAAGACGCCAGAGCTGGTCCAGCAAGAGTTGTGGGGCTTGCTGCTGGCGCACTTCGCCATCCGACAGTTGATGGCGCAGGCTGCGTGGCCGCGCGGCCTCGACCCGGACCGCTTGAGCTTTACGCACGCCGTGCGCGTCATCAAACGCAAATTGCCGCAAGCCGCGGCCGTTCCCCCCTGAGCGTTTGACGGCGTGGCACGACGCCGTGCTCGATGAGATCTCGCGCGGTCGCTGCGTCAGCAGTCGCGGACGCTTCAACCCACGCGGTGTGAAGCGCAAGATGAGCAACTTCAACGTGCGCCATCGAGGCGAATTGCTCCACCAACGGCATTAGCCAACGCCAGCGCTACGTATCTGAACAGTATTGGGCCTAAACCCCTTACGAGACCTCGAAAATTCCGCGACGGAACACCTCGTTGCATTGCAAGCTTTTGATTCCACAAGAAACCGTCTCGCGAAAGGTCACGATTTTGCGCAAAGGTCACAATTTTCCGTGACGCAGCTCCGAAGGTGATTCTGGCCTATTCCACAAGTTTGGCATCGACATGAGCAAACGGCCTCCGCTGTTCGCCAGGCACATCCAACCTTCGTGCGTCCACAGATATGTGATGTCCGACGCCTACGCCTGACTGGGCACGCTCGGCGCGAATTGACGGTCCAGCATAGTGGGGGCGACCTCCAGGCCGCGCCGGGAGTCGTGGGCTTCCCATTTCAAAAGCTGATAGTTTGGCGTCTTTTTTTGACCCCTCTTTCTGGGCATTCCTAGATTCAATACACCTATGGACGCCCAAACACAAAAAAGCACGCCAGAGCGGCACCTCGACATTGAGTTGCTGAGTATCGAGGACCTTCAGGAACTCATGCGACTGTCTCGTTCAAAGATCTATCAGATGATTCGTGAAGACGGTTTTCCGTCTCCTGTGAAATTTGGTGTATGCAGCCGCTGGCGTCGTCAGAAAGTGCTTTCATGGCTTGACGCTGCAGAGGCTACACAGCGGCGCGGTTGCTGCTCTTGATCGAATCCAGGAAATCGGCCCAAGCCTGCATCATCGCCTTCCGCTGGTCCAGGTACTGGCTACGCATATAAACCCCACGCACGCCGCCGATTCGATGCGCAAGCTGCAATTCAATCGCATCAGGGGGAAACCCGAGTTCATGAAGAAAAGTCGACGCCACTGTGCGAAAACCGTGTGAAGTGATCTCGTCTTGGGTGTCGAATCCGAGCCTTTGAAGTGCCGCATTCAGCGTCATATTACTGAGCGGTTGTCCTTTGTCCCGAACTCCCGGGAACACGAACCCGACTTCTTCAGATGATCCTGACAAGGGTTTGATCTCCTGAAGAATTCGTATTGCTTGCCGCGCCAATGGCACAACGTGCGGCAGCCTCATTTTCATCTTGGGACCCGGGATGGACCACAACCCTGCATCCAGATCCACCTCGGCCCATTCCATCAGCCGAAGTTCCTTGGGGCGAACGAAAACTAGCGGAAGCAACCTGAGGGCCAAACGCGTTTGGAAATTTCCAGCGTATCCATCGATTGCGCAAAGAACTTCTGCCAGACGGGCCTTGGATGTGATGGCCGCTCTTGGCTTGGACCTGTAAGGCTTCAGAGCGCCTCTCAAATCCTGTGATGGATCGCGGTACGCCTTTCCGCAGGCAATGGCGTAACGAAAGACCTGCCCGCAGACTGACACGACGCGATGAGCTGTCTCCAGCCGTCCTGCCTCTTCGATCCGTCGCGCCACCGACAGCAAGTCAGCGGCGTGGATCTCGTTGGCGACCTTAGCGCCGATCCATGGGAAGACCCAGTTCTCAAGTGATCGTCGCACCCGCGATTCGTGCTCCGATGCCCAGGTTTCCTCCATGTTCTTGATCCAATCCCTGGCCACCGACTCAAAATCTTTGCGACTCTTCTCCTCCATCACCGCCTCGGTGGATCCATTCTGCTTCATGGGATCCATCCCTTTGGAAAGCAGGGCGCGCGCTTCGTATAGGGCCTGTCTAGGAGGCTGTCGGACTTGAACCCGAGCGAATCCGATTGATCAGTGCGACGCGTTTTTTTTGACAGCGGCGCGCTGATCGAACGCTCTCGATGGTTGGCGAGACACTGTGAGGGCACATGGGGCGGCCTGGGGACTCGGTTTTGGCGTGGTCGGGGCGCACTATTGCCCTCACGCGGCTCGCAGGACGTGCATGCGCTTGATGTTCCAAGCCATGGTCACCAAGCTCCATTCGCCTTGTGCCTTGGCCAGCCCGCGCATGCTCATCTGGCGCCAACCCATCACTTGCTTGATGATGCCGAACACCGGCTCCACTGTCTGCTTGCGCAGGCCGTACAGGGCTCGGCCTGCTTGCGTGCCCAGGCGGTGTGCCATCTGCACGAGCGGATCCGTCGTCTGGGGCTCGGGCACATCGGGTGCAAAGCGCCCCATCACCGGCGTGTGATGCGACTCCCGCTTGAGCGCCAGCAGCGGCTCGATACCCGCGTCGTTGCACGCGATCACGTTGGCTTGGCTGAAGAAGCCGTTGTCCGTGATGAGCGTGTGCACCTCGCCCAGCACCGCGGGTAACGCTTGGATCTGCTGCAGCGTAGGCACAACTTCGCGCTTGTCGTTGGATGCCTGGCTCACATGCTGGGTGATCACCATCATCGTCGCGATGTCCACGCCGGCTTGTGCGTTGTAGCTTTGCTCGAAGCCCCCACCCGACACGGGCATGATGCGCGACTCTTCATCCGTGAGGTTGACCTGATCGCTGCTCCGGGGGCCGGCCTCTGGCGGCTCAGGGTCCTTGCCGCGCGGCTTCTTGCCCGCCTCGCGCTGGGCTTGGCGCTTGGCGGTCTTGGCCTCGTACTCCTGCTGCTCGACCTGATGGCGTTCGCTGGCGCGCTGCTCGATCTTGGCCTTGGCCTGCGCGATTGCGCTCAAGCGATCTGCACGCAGGGCGATCTCCGCCGGCACATCCATGCCGTCGGGTACCGTCGCGCGGTCGCTGTTCTCTGCCAGCGCCAGCAGCGTTTGTACTTCCTGGCGCAGCTGCGCCTCGATCTTGTTGGCATGAGCCCACGACAAGGCCTTGTGCTTGCTGGCGTTGGCGTCGATCTTGGTGCCATCCAGCGCGATGTGTCCGAGCTTGAGCAGCTTCATCTCGCGCGCCAGAACCAGCACCTGCACGAACAGTGCCTCCACCTCCTTCAAGAAGCGGCGGCGGAACGTCGCCAGCGTGTCGTGATCGGGGTGGGTATTGGCCGCAACAAAGCGGAACGCCACCGAGTCGTAGGTCGCCCGCTCGATCTTGCGGCTGGAGTGCACGCCGTTGGCGTAGCCGTAGATCAGCAGGCCCAGCAGCACCGCCGGATGGTGCGCCGCCGAGCCCCGGCCTGCGTACTGTCGGGCCAGATCGCCCAGATCAAGCTGCTCGATGACTTCGACCACGAAGCGCGCCAAGTGATCAGTGGGCAGCCATTCGTCCACCGACGGTGGCAACAGATATGCGGTGTCTCGGTCAACAGGGACGAAGCGGCTCATCGGCTCGGGCTCTCGGTTGTGCAGCAGCAATTGTCTCGGATAGCGTCTTCATCCGGAAGACCGCAAAGTCCGACAGTCTCCTAGCTTGCGCCAAGCCAACGGCTGGGAATACGCCGATGGACATCGTCTTGCGCTTACCCCCGAACCGATAGTCGAAGCGCCAGTATTTGCCGGATTGGTTCACGAACAGATACATGCCATGCTCATCGGACAACTTCATGGGCTTGTCCGATGATTTCGCGGCTTTGATCTGAGCAAGTGCGAGTGCCATGAAGATCTCCGAGTTGACGGTATTTTTGACGGTATCTGCCACGCAGGGACCCTTTATACCGTCAAAAGTACCGCCAAACTTACGCGGCTGTCCACGCATTTCTGCGCACGCCTGCGCACGTCGCAGACAAGAAAAAACACCTAGGCTGTTGAATTCCTAGGTGTTTTTGCACTGCTGCGCACTGTGGTGCACATCGTCTTGGTAGGCGGTATTGGAATCGAACCAACGACCTCTTGCATGTCAAGCAAGCGCTCTAACCATCTGAGCTAACCGCCTGGGAACCCAAAATTTTAGCATGAGCTGCCTCAACGTCGTGCCGCTCTGCGCACGCCTTTGACGTCGCGCAACATGCCCAGGGCATGTTGCAAACCCTCCAGTCCAAGCAACTCCACGGTAAACAACATGTGCGCAACATCGCCGCGGCTCTGGGTCTGCACACCGATGACGTTGATTTTTTCTTTCGAAAACACTTCGGAAATGTCGCGCAGCAGGCCCTGCCGATCCGAGGCCTCGACGATCAGGTCGACTGGATAGACGGTATTGCTGCGCACGCCCCAGGTGACGGGAATGACGCGCTCAGGATGCTGGCGGGTGAGGTTGCGTGCATTCGGGCAATCGACCCGATGCACCGAGACGCCGCGCCCGCGCGTGACGAAGCCGCAGATGGCATCGGGCGGGGCTGGTTTGCAGCATTTGGCGAGTTGCGTGAGCAAGGCATCGACGCCGACCACCAGCACGCCCGCATGTTGCTGGGGCTTGGGTGGCTTGAGCGGAAGGTCGATGCCGGCTTCGGTCGGATGGCTTGCGTCCTGTCCGCGCAGATGGGTTTCAATCTGACGCAGGGACAAGGCATCGCTACCCACGCGCTCGAACAGTTGTTCGGGGCTACGAAATCCGAGTCCGGCGGCCAGTTCCTGCAAGTTCACGCCGGTCTTGCCCTCGCGCTGCAGCAGCTTTTCGACCTGCGCACGGCCGCTGGTCAACGTTTGCTCGATGACCTGGGCGTTGAACCAGGCACGAACCTTGGCTCGCGCACGCTGGGTTTGCAGAAAACCGAGTTCGGGGTTGAGCCAGTCACGCGAGGGGCCGCCTTGTTTGGCGACGACAATATCCACCGTCTGCCCGCTGCGCAAGGGCGTGGTCAGAGGGACGAGCGCACCATCCACGCGAGCACCGCGGCAGCGGTGCCCCATGTCGGTGTGCACGGCGTAGGCGAAGTCCACCGGAGTTGATCCGCTGGCCAGTTCGACGATGCGAGCCTGGGGCGTGAGCACGTAGATGCGGTCGTCGAACAACTTGGCGGCGCTGCTGCTCGATGGATCTGTGTGCACTGGCATGCCGCGCTCAACCAGTTCCCGCTGCAGCGATAGCAGTTGACGCGCCAAGGCAATCTTGGCGTCGTATTCCGAGGCGGCCAAAACACCTCGATAGCCCTGCACGCCGGCTTCCTTGTAGGCCCAGTGCGCGGCAAACCCTTGCTCGGCATGGTCATGCATCTCCTGGGTACGGATCTGGATTTCGATGGGCGCGTTTCCAGGGCCATGAACCACGGTGTGCAGCGATTGGTAGCCGTTGGGTTTGGGCTTGGCGATGTAGTCGTCGTACTCGGTGTCGACCGGTGTCCAGAGCGAGTGCACCGTGCTGAGCGCGGCATAGCAGGCATCGACCGATGGCACGATGATGCGAAGCGCAAGCAGATCCATCACCTCATCGATCCCGAGCGACTTGCCTTGCATCTTGCGCCAGATGCTGTAGATGTGTTTGCTGCGCCCGCTGATCTGGGCACGGTGGCCCTGTTCGGCCAGCGCGAGGCGCAATTGCTGCCCCGCTTCGGCGATGAGGGCTTCGCGCTGTGCCCCATGTTGTTCGAGCCAGCGCGCAATGCGGGCATAGGCCTGCGGCTGGGCGAAGCGAAAAGCGAGGTCTTCAATTTCCCACTTGAGCGACCACAGACCCAGCCGGTTGGCCAGCGGCGCATAGACCTCCAGGGACTCCTGGGTGAATTCGGTGGTCGGCTGTCGGTCACAACCGGCGTAGTAGCGCAGCGATTGCAAGCGAGACGCCAGGCGCAGCATGACCACGCGCAAGTCCTGCGAGAAAGCGAGCAAGAGGCGGCGCATCAACTCCTGGTGATGCGCCGCCTCTTGCGCGGTTTCCTGCTCCGACACGCCACGGGCCACGCGGAACACATCGACCAGTTTGCGGCTTTCCATCGCCAACACGGCGAGTTCGCGGCCGAAGGCCTTGGTCAATTGCTCTTCGGGCTTGGCGAGTTGCGTGGCCGCCTGGCTGAGATAGGCGGCAGCTTGGGACTGGGCGTCGGCGCCGATGGCGCTCAGAATGCGGCAGGCGCCATCCGCATGCAGCAAGACTGGCTCGCCGGTTTCCATCTCCACGCCACCCAGCAAGGCCGATGCGAACGCCCGCGCTTTGGTTTGCAGTTCGGGGGCAGCGTCAGCGACACGTGAGCCAGGCGTACCCGGCGGCACTGGCTCAAGGGGCAAGTCAGGCAACATGGGCTGCCAGGTGTCGGCTGAGAAAGGCGTCGACGGCCGCAATCTGGTCGGCGTGGACGAGTGTCGCCGCGTGCCCCACCCCAGCCAGTTCGATGAGGCTGGCTTTCGGGCCGCGCTCGGTCATGGCGAGCGCTGTGGGTCGGGCCAAGATATCGGAATCCGCCCCGCGCAACACCAGCGTCGGCGCGGCGATGCTGTCATACAAGGCCCAGAGTGCCGCTTCCCCAGCCCGTGCGGCCTCAGGCGCGCTTTGCGCCATGGGGGCACGAATGCCGGGGTCGTAGTGCAGACGCCAGCCGCCCTCGTGCGGCACGACCATCGGACGACTGAGTTCCAGCCACTCCTCGTCCGTATGAGGGCCGAAGCCGGCGGAGATGGACGCGAGATAGGTGGCTGCGTCGGCCACGGTGGCGAACGCATTGGGTTGGCCGACGTAGCTGCCAATGCGCTGCAAACCACCCGGCGCGATGGACGGCCCGATGTCATTGAGGACAAATGTGTCGATCGGGCTGCGCTTCAGGCCGGCAAGCCCAATGCCGATGAGCCCTCCCATGGATGTACCCACCCAGCCGACGCGCCGCGCCTTCAACCGCGCCAGCAGGGTGACCATGTCGGCGACGTATTGCGGCAGTTGGTAGAGCATGGGCTGCTCCAGCCAGTCCGACTTGCCGCGACCGACCACGTCAGGGCAGATCACCCGGAAGCGGTTCTGCAAGGCCCGCGCGAGTTGGTCAAAATCGCGTCCTTGCCGGGAGAGGCCATGCACGCAGACCACCACGTCAGGGTTGTCGGGCGCGCCCCATTCCCAATAAGCCATGCGGTGCAGGCCACCGGCATGCAGGCATTGCACGAAGTCGAGCCTGGGCTGGCTTGGGTCGGTCATGGTGGCGCTCGCAAGGTCTGAGGTCGATGGCTGCGGGATTTGATCTTAGACCGTGGCATGGTTCCGTGTGATCTCCCGGCCCGACCCATCAACCTGAATACACTGACGAGTCACCCGATCGAGAACGCCGATTGGCCTACGGATTGCAGCGACCCCGCGCCAGTTGGATTCGCTCCGCGCCGTCGCGCTGAACATCATGACAAATCCCATCATTCCCAGCCCCTATGAAGACTTGCTGCGCGAGGTGATGCGCCGCGGTGCCGACAAGGCCGACCGCACAGGAACTGGAACGCGCAGCCTGTTCGGTGCGCAACTGCGTTTCGATTTGCGCCAGGGGTTTCCGCTGGTGACGACCAAGAAAGTGCACCTCAAGAGCATCATCGTCGAGCTTCTCTGGTTTCTGCGTGGTGACAGCAACGTGCGTTTCTTGCATGAGCATGGCGTCACCATCTGGGACGAGTGGGCCGATGCCAACGGCGAACTTGGCCCGGTTTACGGCGTGCAGTGGCGCGCCTGGCCGGCGCCAGATGGGCGCCAGATCGATCAGATCGCCCAGCTCGTCGAGGGCCTGAAGCGCAATCCGGATTCGCGCCGTCATCTCGTCAGTGCGTGGAATGTCGGCCAAATTGGCGAGATGGCGCTGCCGCCCTGCCACCTGCTGTTCCAGTTCTATGTGGGCCCGCCGGGGCAAGCCGGTGACCGGCCGCAGCTCAGTTGCCAGCTCTACCAGCGCAGTGCCGATCTTTTCCTCGGCGTGCCGTTCAACATCGCCAGCTACGCGCTGCTCACGCATATGGTGGCGCAGCAATGCGACATGGATGTGGGCGATTTCATCTGGACCGGTGGCGATTGCCACATCTATCACAACCATTTCGAGCAAGTGCGCCTGCAGCTTTCGCGCCCGCCCCTCCCCGCGCCGGTGCTGCGCATGCAGCGCAAGCCCGGCAGCCTGTTCGACTACACCTTGGCAGACTTTGAGGTGCTGGATTACCGCCATCACCCAGCCATCAAGGCGCCGGTCGCGATCTGAGACATCCCCATGCCAATCCCTCAACATCAAAACGCCGGGCCGCGCGTGGCCATCATTGCCGCAGTGGCCCATAACCAGGTCATTGGACGCGGTCACGCGCTCATCTGGCATCTGCCGGCCGACTTGGCGCATTTCAAGCGCGTCACCCTCGATCACCCCATCCTGATGGGGCGCAAGACCTGGGAATCCATCGGCAGGCCGCTCCCGGGAAGGCGCAATGTGGTCATCAGCCGCGATGCCGATTTCATCGCGCCTGGTGCTGAAACCTCGACCTCGCTGTCGGACGCCATGAGCATCTGCGCCGAAGCACCCGAAGTCTTCATCGTCGGCGGTGCCGAAATCTATGCCCAGGCCATCCCGCTGGCGCAGCAACTGTGGCTGACCGAGATTCACGCCGAGCCGCAGGGCGACGTGTATTTTCCGGCCTGGAACCGCGACGCCTTCGTCGAAGTCAGCCGCGATCCGCATCCCGCCCAGGGCAATCTCCCCGCGTTCGACTTCGTCCTTTACGAACGCAAAGCTTGATGCCACAAAAAAGCCGCCCCTTGTGGCGGCTTGAGCCGAATGCCAAACGATGCAACTTTACAGCTTGCGCGTCATCATGAAGCGGTCGAACTCATTCTCGGCAATACGGAACCAGAGAATGTCGTCGTTGCGAAACTTGGCCCAGTCGGTGTAGACCTTCTTCCAGTTCGCATTGCTGCTCGACAACTCGGCATACAGCTCATTGGCCGCCTTATAGGCGCTTTCCATCACGTCCTTGGGAAAAGGCTGCAGTTTGGCCCCCTTGCCCACCAGTTCGCGCAGCGCATTGGGGTTGCGCGCGTCGTACATGGCTTGCATGTTGACATGAGCGTGTGAAGCCGCCAATTCGACGGCAGCCTTGTAGTCGTTGGGCAGCGCGTTCCAGGCCTTGGTGTTGACGAACAGATCCAACTCGGGACCGCCTTCCCACCAGCCGGGATAAAGGTAGTTCTTGGCGACCTTGTAGAAGCCCAGTTTCAGGTCGTCATAAGGACCGATCCACTCCGCTGCATCGATGGTTCCCTTTTCCAGCGAAGGGTAGATATCGCCGCCAGGGATGTTCTGCGGAATCACGCCGATGCGCTCCATCACCTTGCCGGCGAAGCCGCCGATGCGCATTTTCAAGCCTTTCATGTCGGCCAGGCTCTTGATGGGCTTGCGGAACCAGCCCCCCATTTGCGCGCCGGTGTTGCCCATGGGGAAGTTGATGATGTTGTAACCGGCGTAGAACTCGCGCATGAGCTTCAGACCATTGCCCTGATACATCCAGGCCGTCATTTGGCGCGAATTCATGCCGAAGGGCACGGCGCAACCCAGCGCGAAGGTCGGGTCTTTGCCGAAAAAGTAATACGGCGCGGTGTGGCAGCACTCAACCGTGCCCTGCTGCACGGCATCGACCACGCCGAAGGGCGGAACGAGTTCACCGCCGGCATGCACCGAAATTTCAAACTTGCCGTCAGTGGCTTCCTTCACCTTCTGCGAGAAGATGCTGGCCGCACCGAAAATCGTGTCGAGCGAATTGGGAAAGCTTGAAGCCAGGCGCCAGCGCACGGTTTGCTGCGCCATCACGGCGGCCGGGGCCGTGCCAGCGGCAAGAATGCCTGCCAGGCCAGCATGTTTGACGAATGAACGACGTTCCATCGTGGAGTCTCCCTCAAAAGTTGTGAAGTGATTTGCAGTCTCGGTACTCGTCGCGTACAGATTGACGCTCATTGTATTGACTGGTTACAACAAAATTGCCCTCTGGCTTACCCGAAGATCAGCCTCGGAAATGATGAAGGTGATCAGTCGTGTGAGTCGCCCGGCAAGCCCGGGCGGCGCGTTCAGCTGCCGGCCACAGTCATGGCATCCAGAAGAATGGAGCCCGTCGATCTGCTGCCGCTTTGATAGACGTCAGCTCCCACGGCTGCAATGCCCAGGAGCATGTCGCGCAAGTTCCCGGCGATGGTGATTTCCTGCACGGGATACTGAATGACGCCGCCATCCACCCAGAAACCCATGACGCCACGGGAATAGTCGCCGGTCACGTAATTCACGCCATGGCCCATGAGTTCGATGACCAAGAGGCCGCGATGCATCTTGCGCAACATGGCCGCCAGATCGTCATCAGGCAGGGTCAGCCGGCTGGTGAGCATCAGGTTGTGCGGACCGCCTGCATTGCCCGTGGTCGGCATGCCGAGTTTGCGCCCGGAATAGGTGGAAAGAAAATAGCCTTCCAGCCGCCCGGCTTTCACCACGCAGCGGGCACTTGTGCGTACACCCTCGTCGTCGAATGGCGCGGTGCCCATGCCGTCCACAACCTTGGGATCCTCGGCCAGGTCAAGGTGCTTGGCCATCACCGTCTTGCCGAGATGGTCGACCAGAAATGAGGCCTTGCGGTACAGCATGCCACCGCTTGCCGCATGCACCAGCGAGCCGATGAGCCCTGCGGCGATGGGCGCCTCGAACAACACCGGATACTGCCCGGTTGGCAGTTTGCGGGCGCGCAAACGCGACAGCGCGCGCTCGGCGGCGTAACGGCCCACCACTTCGGGCGATGCCAACTCCGACGCCCGGCGCTTGCTGCTGTACCAGTGGTCGCGCTGCATATCGTTGCCCCGTCCGGCGATGGGCGCGCAAGACAGGCTGTGACGCGTGGTGGCATAGCCATTGGAGAAGCCGCGCGAGTTGGCGAGCACGAAATGCATGTGCTGGGCCGAGACGCTGGCTCCCTCGCTGTTGCGGATGCGGCCATCGGTGGCGAATGCTGCGTCCTCGGAGCGGCGTGCCAGTTCGGCAGCGTCTTCCACCGAGATATCCCAAGGGTGGTCGAGCTGCGGGTCGCGTACTGCCTTCGCCAGCAACTCGGGCTCGGGCAGACCAGCGCAATCGTCTTCGGCGGTGTAGCGCGCAATGTCGAAAGCGGCAAGTGCCGTACGGCGTATCGCTGCAGGGGAAAAGTCCGAGGTACTCGCATGCCCCTTGCGCCGGCCTGCGTAAACCGTGATGTCGAGCCCCTTGTCGGTGTTGTGCTCAACCTGCTCCACCTTGCCACGGCGCACATTCACACTCAAGCCCTGGCCTTCGGACACCTCGACCGCCGCGTCGCTGGCGCCGGCGCTGCGAGCCTCGGCCAACGCCAACGCCGCCAAGTCTTGAAATTGAGATTTGGAAAAGGAAAATTGGCCCACATTGAACCTTTGTTTGGAACGGAAAGTGTCGAGTTGACGCAAGCCCTGTTCTTGTGAAAACCAGAGCAGCGATGCGATGCGACAGAACAGCGAACGATAATACGAGCCGATGAAATCCCCGCCCTTCCATCACACCACCCCGCATGCTGCGGATGCTTCGTCGGCAGACGACGCAGGCCCCAGCAAGAGCCAGCTCAAACGCGAGATGCAGGCCTTGCAGGACTTGGGGGAGCGCCTGGCTGCCCTCCCCAATCACCGCATCGACCTGCTCGACGTACCCGCAGCGCTGCGCGACGCACTGCGTGAACTGTCGCGCATTCATGCCCATGAAGGACGCAGGCGGCATGCCCAGTACATTGGCAAACTGATGCGCAAGGTCGACCCGGAACCCCTGCGCCAGGCCTTGCTCGACGCAACGGGCGAGAACCGCGAGGCGGTGGCCCGCATGCACCTGCTCGAAGACTGGCGCACACGCCTGCTGCAGGGCGACGACGCGCTCACCGCCTTCATGCAGGAACACCCTCACGCCGACGCCCAGGCGCTGCGCCAACTGGTGCGCGCGACGCGCGCGGAACAAGCCGCAGGCAAACCGCCGCGCCAGTATCGGGCGCTCTATCAAACCCTCAAAACCCTGCTCGAGCCGCAAGACGATGAACCCGACGACCTCTGAGATCCAGTCCGCAGCCCTCGACGGCCTGCACATCGGCCTGGTTTCCGTCAGCGACCGTGCTTCCAGCGGCGTGTACCTCGACCAAGGCCTGCCGGCCCTGCGCGAATGGCTGGGCCGCGCCTTGCGCAACCCGGTGCATTACACCGAACGGCTGATTCCCGACGAGCGCGCAGAAATCTCCCAAGCCTTGCGCGAACTGGTGGACGACCTTGGCTGCCATCTGGTGCTGACCACCGGCGGCACGGGTCCGGCTGTGCGCGACGTCACGCCGGAGGCCACCATGGATGTCGCCGACAAACTCATGCCAGGCTTTGGCGAGGAAATGCGGCGCATCAGCCTGAACTTCGTCCCGACGGCGATTTTGTCGCGCCAGGTCGCGGTCATTCGCAAAACCTGCCTGATTCTCAACCTGCCAGGCCAGCCGAAGTCCATCCGCGAGACCCTCGAAGGACTGCGCAATGCCGAAGGGGCCGTGACGGTTCGCGGCGTGTTTGCCGCAGTGCCCTACTGCGTCGACCTGATCGGTGGGCCGTATCTGGAATGCGATCCGGCCGTGTGCGACGCCTTCCGCCCGAAATCTGCTCAGCGGCCCAAAGGCTGAACTCGCAGCGTCGCCGGATTTCAATCGCAGCGGGAAACCTTGCATGACGGCCGGATTGGTTCACGTCTACGATATGCTTGAAATGTTTATCGCCTGCAACAACAACGCGAGCGGTAGTTCAAGCTCGAGCAGGCTACCAGCCCCCTGAAACGCGGAGACAGCCATGCACAAATCCAAGCAGTTGAACAAATCCCTCGTCGCACTTTTACTCGGCGCCTTGGCGCTGGGAACGGCTGCCCAAGCCAGTGCAACCACCCTCAGCGTGCTTGCAGCCGGAACCCTGGGGAAGACCTTCAGAGAGGCGGCGAAAGGCTTCGAGAAGTCACACCCCGGCGTGACCGTGGAGCCTCAATTCGGCGGTAGCGTGAAAATGGTCAAAATGGTGACCCAGTTGCACACCCCGGCGGATGTCGTGGCCGTGGCCGACTACTCGGTCATCCCCAAATACATGTACGCCAAGGGCGACCAGGCCGCGACTGCGGACTGGTCGATCGGCTTTCTGCGCAACGCCATCACCTTCGTCTACACGCCAAAAAGCAAGGGTGCCGGCAAGATCAACGCCAGCAATTGGTATCAGATCTTGAGTCAGCCCGGCGTGCAGATCGGCCGCTCCAACCCGAACACCGATCCTTCCGGCTACCAGACCCTGCAAATGCTCGATCTGGCTTCGAGCTACTACCACGATCCGCAACTCGAGCAGAAGGTGCTGGCGAACGCGCCCACAACCAATATGCGCGATACCGAGACCGACCTGATCGCCGCACTGCAACTCGGCCAGATCGACTACCTCGCCATCTACCAGTCGGACGCGCTGCAGCATCACCTGGAGTCGATCCGGTTGCCCGCGCAGATCAACCTGAGCGATCCGAAGTACGCCGCGGACTACGCCAAGAGCACGGCCGAAACGGCGAACGGCGCATTGCCCGGCAGGCCCATTGTCTATGCGCTGACGATTCCAACCGGAGCCCCTCACCCCAAACTGGCTGCCGAGTTCATTGCCTATCTGCTCGGCCCGCAAGGCCAGAAGTTGATTGCGCAAAATGGCTTCACGCCGGTGCACCCAGCCTATGCGCAATACGCCGCCAAAATGCCCGCATCCTTGCGCAAAATGACGGTTGCATGGCCCGGGCAGTGACCTGCGACGCCACCATTCCGGCGCGCAGGCTGACGCCCGAGCTTAGGACGTCGACCTCGAAGCCATCATGAAATCGCGCCGCGGATTGATGTTCTGGATTTTCTGGCTCTCGGGCTGCCTGGTCCTGACCTTCATCTCGTTGCCACTGCTGGCGCTGCTCCTGCGGCCAACGCTCGGGCAACTGCGCGACGCCGCCATGCACGCCGGCATTCGCGATTCGTTTTTGCTGAGTCTAGAAGGCGCGGCGCTGGCAACATCCCTCTCCATGCTGTTCGGCTTGCCGCTTGCATATGTGCTGGCTCGCCAGCGCTTTCGCGGCAAAGCGGTGGTCGAAGCCATGGTCGATTTGCCGCTCACCATTCCCCACACCATTGCCGGAATCGCCTTGCTCCTGGTGTTTTCGCGCAATGGCTGGCTCGGCCCCGCCGCCGCCAGCATTGGCCTGACGTTCTGGGGCACGTTCGCCGGCGTGGTTCTGGCCATGGCTTATGTTGGCCTGCCCTACGCCGTGAACGCCGCGCGTGTCGGCTTCGAGGCGGTCGATCTGCGCATCGAGAAGGCGGCGCGCAGCCTGGGCGCGGGACCATGGGCCACGTTCTACCGTGTCAGCATGCCCCTGGCTTGGCGTGGTGTGATGACGGGGCTGACGCTCTGCTTTGCGCGTGCCATTGGCGAGTTTGCCGCCGTGGTTCTGCTCGCGTACTACCCGATGACGGCGCCCGTGAAAATCTACGACCTGTTCCTCCAGGTCGGCCTGAACGAATCGGTAGCTGCTTCGGTCCTGTTCCTCGTCATCGTGCTCGGCCTGTTCTGGGCTCTGCGTCTGCTGGCTTATGGACGCCACTCGGACCGCCGCGTCGAACCTGCTGCGGCGCGATGAATTGACAACGCAATCGCCGGCACAGCAGACACTCGAGCTGGCTGCCTTGGTGACAACCGTCGGCAGCTACCGCAGCCAGCCCATCAGCTTTCGCCTGGGGCCGGGGCAGACCTTGGCGCTGCTCGGCGGCAACGGCGCCGGCAAAACCACGCTGCTCGAAACCATCGCCGGCTTCCTGAAACCGCGGGCGGGCAAGGTTCTGTTGGCCGGAAGGGATTGCACCCATGCCCCACCCGAAGCCCGACGCGTTGGCTATCTGTTCCAGACGGACGCCCTGTTTCCGCATCTGACCGTCGGCCAAAACCTGCAATTCGGGCGACTTGCCAGCGAGAACCTCGACACCCTGCTCGACCGCTTCGATCTCCGCGCCCTGGCCGCGCGCCGCCCAGGGCAACTGAGCGGCGGCGAGCGCCAGCGCGTGGCCCTGGCAAGAACCCTGGCGGGCAATCCGGATGCCGTGCTGCTGGATGAGCCACTCTCCGCCATTGACCCGGCGACACGCCCAGCCATGCGCGACGAGTTGGCACGCCACTTGCGCGCCTGTTCGGCACCCTCCATCGTCGTCACGCACGATCCGGCCGAGGCCATGGCCCTTGGGCAGCTGGTGGGGGTGATGGATGCGGGCGAACTGCTGCAAATCGGCCCGGCTTCAGCCATGTTCGCGCACCCAGCCCGTCTGCGTTCGGCCCAACTGCTGGGCGTTGAAAACATCTGGCAGGGTGTCGTTGCGGCCTTGCCGGACAACGGCACGGTACGGATAAGCCTCGGCTTGGAACCCGAGGCTTGCTGGATCGAGGCCCTGCGCGGCGATGAGCTTGTCGACTTGCAAATGGGCGCCCGCGTGCGCCTGTGCGTGCGCGCTGCCGACTTGCAACTCATCGCTCCAGGGCAAGCAGCACCAGACAGCCCCAACCAGCTCGAGGTCCGACTTGTCGATCGCACCGACTTGGCTTCGGTCGTGCAACTGCACTGCCGCTTGGGCGGCCGCCTCGACATCCTGGCCTACGCCCTGCCCTGGCAATTGCGAGGCTGGCCCCTGGCGCCTGGCCACGCGCTGCGCTTGCACCTGGCAGCGGGCTCGGTGCATGTGCTGCCTGCATGAACCTCGATGAATCGGATGGGTAGACTGCAAGATCCCCCTGGTTCTCAAGCTCTCCTTCTCAACATAAAGCCATGCGACTCATCGGCAACATCATCTGGCTGGTTCTTGGCGGCTTCTTCATGGGCCTGGCTTGGTGGTTGGCAGCCCTGCTCTGCGCCATCACCATCGTCGGCATCCCCTGGGCGGTCGCGGCATTTCGCATTGGCACATTCAGCTTCTGGCCCTTCGGCCAGCGCGTGGTGGACAAGCCAGAGGGGGCCGTTGCCGCCGGCCTGAGCACCATTGGCAATCTGATCTGGGCCATTTTCTTCGGGTGGTGGCTGGCGTTGGGGCATTTGGTCTCGGCGGTGCTGTGTGCCATCACCATCATCGGCATACCCTTTGCGCTTCAACACATCAAGCTTGCCGCACTTTCATTTTTCCCCTACGGCAAGCAGATCGTCCCCATCGTGGATTGATTGATGTTGGGCCGCGCGAGCGCCCATTGCATTGCGCGCTGAGAAAAAGCACCGCCGCCCGAAGTTCCCTGATCCCCCTCGGGGCGATTAGGGCGATGCGCACGAGGGACTTGTTCAGCGTCGCCTTAGATCAAACCGAGTTGGAGCAGCTGCGTTGGCTCGTCCAGAATGAATTGCGCGCCCCAATGGCGCGGCTCCTGGTGGCCGCAATAGCCATAAGCAGCCGCCACAGCTCCCATGCCAGCCGCATGCGCGGCCTGCATGTCGCGCAAATCATCGCCAACATAAAGGCACTGTTGCGCAGGCACACCGAGCACGGCAGACGCATGCAAAAGCGGATCGGGTGCAGGTTTGGGTTTGGCTGTGGTGTCCCCGCTCACGACACAGCCAGGCGGGAATGGCAGCGGCATACAAGCCAGCAGCTGATGCGTCAGCATGGCCACCTTGTTCGTGACAATGCCCCATGGAATCGCCTGATCCGCCAGTTGCCGCAGGACCCGCTCAACGCCGGGAAACAGGCGCGTGTGGACGCAGATGTCTTGCGCGTAATTGCGCAGAAACTCATCGCGTAGCGGTAGATACCCGGCGTGGTCCGGCCCCAACTCGAAACCGACCTGGATCAGGCCCCGCGCCCCATGCGAAGCCATGGGCCGCAACAACGCCAATGGCAACGCCTCCATGCCTCGCTCCAGGCGCATGCGGTTGAGTGCAGCAGCCAAATCTGGCGCCGTATCGGCCAGCGTTCCGTCCAGGTCGAACAAGATAGCTTGGAAAGGCGGCGTCATGCTGCGCGCCGGCACGCAAAAAAATAATTCACGTCGACATTCGTGCCGAGACGAAATGTCCGGTCCAGCAAGCCGAATTCCAGGCCTTTGAATTCAACGGGCTCCAGGCCCGAGTTCCGTGCCCAGCTTGCAAGCTCGCTGGGCCTGATGAATTTGGCATAGGAATGGGTGCCTTTGGGCAGTAGGCGCAAAAGATATTCAGCGCCCAGAATGGCCATGGCGAACGCCTTGACGTTGCGATTGATGGTGGAGAAAAAGACCCAACCACCAGGGCGCACCAGCATTGCAGCGGCTTGCACGACCGAGGCCGGATTCGGGACGTGCTCCAGCATTTCCATGCAGCACACGACATCGAATTGCCCTTTTTGCTCGGAAGCGAACTGCTCGGCGGAGATCAGCCGGTAGTCCACGGACAGGCCGGACTCCAGTGCATGAAGCCCCGCCACCTTGAGCGCTTTCTCCGCCAGATCGATACCGGTGACCTGCGCGCCGACGGCGGCCATCGACTCGCTGAGTATGCCGCCGCCACAGCCGATATCCAGCACGCGCCGACCGGCCAAGCTGGCATGGCTCAGGATCCAATCCAACCGCACCGGGTTGATGTCATGCAGCGGCTTGAACTCGCCACTCAAATCCCACCAGCGATGCGCCGCATCTCCGAATTTTTTCAACTCCGCAGCTTCAGCATTCATGTTCGATTCCTTCTGGATGTGCTGGAAGATTGTCGACAGCTTTCCATGCTATGCGCCCGGCGCAAAAAAAAGCCCCGCCGAAGCGGGGCTTTTCGAACCGAGACGGATCTTGATTACTTGGTCACAGTGCGTGAGCCAACAATCTCGACCACAGCGCGGCGGTTGGGTGCCTGGCACTCGATCTGTTTCTTGAAGGTGCCCTTGCAGCTCTTGGGGTCGACACGGAAATCGGTCTTGCCCTTGCCTTCGATGTAGATCTTGTCAGCAGGAATGCCCTTGCTCACCAGATAAGCCTTGACCGCTTCAGCACGACGCAGCGAGAGCTTCTGGTTGTAGGCAACGCTGCCGAAGCTGTCGGTGTAGCCGGTGGAGATGACGGTTTCCAGATTGACAGCCTTGATCTTGTCAGCCAGATCGTCCAGCGATTGTTTGCCGGCTGGCTGCAGAACAGCCTTGTTGAACTGGAAGAATGCGTCAGCCGAATAGGTGACCTTCTCGCTCACGGGCACAGGAGCAGGCACGGGGGCAGGTGCCGGGGCTGAAGCCGGGGCAGGTGCCGGGGCTGGAGCCGGAGCAGGTTCCACGGCCTTGGCGACGATGGCACCATCGCAGCCCTCGGCGGCAGTTGCCGGAGTCCAGAAGTTGTCGCGCCAGCACAGAGTGTTGTCCCCATTTTTCCAGACCAGACCGAACGGGTCCTTCCAGTTGTCGATGGTTTTCGCGTCTTGAGCGAAGGCAACCGTGCTTGCTGTGGCGGCTAGCGCCGTCACGACCAGGAGTTTTGCGAATTCGTTGGCTTTAATCATCGTTCTTTCCTCTCAAAAGTAAGGACCGCAATCAATCTTATACAGACATCATAGAGCGTCAAGCCTGCGAGTTACAGACCTGCGCCGGGATCAGTCATCAGCCGTGTCAATTCTGCCACATCGCCTCTGTGAGTTCGATGACATTGATGGACATCACCGATCGGATGCCCTAACCGCAGGCAGCAAGATTCGAGAGTGCGTCATTGCCGATTCAGCCCTAAACCGCGCTGCTACCATTGAAAGCTTGATTTGAAATAGCACTGCTCATGCAAACCCGCAGCAGTGCCCCGCACTGGGTCCCGAATGTCCGCCTACGCCAAAGAAACCCTTCCAGTCAGTCTGGAAGAAGAAATGCGCCGTTCCTACCTGGATTACGCGATGAGCGTGATTGTCGGGCGCGCCCTCCCGGATGTGCGCGACGGCTTGAAACCGGTGCACCGCCGGGTGTTGTTTGCCATGCACGAGCTCAGCAACTCCTGGAACCGGCCGTATAAAAAATCGGCCCGCATCGTGGGCGATGTGATCGGCAAATACCACCCGCACGGCGACCAGTCGGTCTATGACACCATCGTGCGCATGGCGCAGGATTTCTCCTTGCGTTACATGCTGGTGGATGGCCAGGGCAATTTCGGCTCGGTGGACGGCGACAACGCCGCTGCGATGCGCTACACCGAAATCCGTCTGGCCAAGATTGCCCATGAAATGCTGGCCGACCTCGATAAGGAAACAGTGAATTTCGGCCCGAATTACGACGGTTCCGAGCAGGAACCGCTGGTATTGCCGGCGCGTATTCCCAACCTCCTGCTCAATGGTTCGGCCGGCATTGCTGTGGGCATGGCCACCAATATTCCACCGCATAACCTGGGTGAGTTGGTCGACGGCTGCCTGCATCTGCTGCGCCATCCGCAAGCGGATGTCGAAGAACTGATGCAGCACATCCCGGCACCGGACTTCCCGACTGCCGGCATCATTTATGGCCTGACCGGCGTGCGCGACGCCTACCGCACCGGGCGCGGCCGGGTGGTGATGCGCGCACGTTGCCACTTCGAGGACATCGACCGCAGCCAGCGCCAGGCCATCATCGTCGATGAGCTTCCCTACCAGGTGAACAAACGCACCCTGCTGGAACGCATTGCCGAACTGGTGCAGGAGAAAAAACTCGAGGGCATCAGCCACATCCAGGACGAGTCCGACAAGTCGGGCATGCGCGTGGTGATCGAACTCAAGCGCGGTGAACTGGCCGAGGTGGTGCTCAACAAGCTCTACAAGCAGACGCAGTTGCAGGACACCTTCGGCGTCAATATGGTCTGCCTGGTGGACGGGCAGCCGCGCCTGCTGAACCTCAAGCAGATGCTGGCCGCCTTCCTGCAGCACCGGCGCGAGGTCATCACCCGCCGCAGCGTTTTCGAGCTGCGCAAGGCGCGTGAACGCGGCCATGTGCTGGAAGGACTGGCCGTTGCCCTGGCCAACCTCGACCGCATGATCGAGCTGATCAAGGCCGCGCCGACGCCACCCATCGCCAAGGAAGGCCTGTTGGCCGAGGTGTGGGCGCCGGGTGAGGCGCGTGCCATGCTGGCGCGGGTCGAGGGCAACCCCGCTGATTTCCAGCCGGACGACCTGGACCCGCGTTATGGCCTGAAGACCGATGGCTACCACTTGTCCGAGGTGCAGGCCCAGGAAATCTTGCAAATGCGCCTGCAGCGGCTGACTGGCCTGGAGCAGGACAAGATCATGCAGGAATACAAGGATGTCATGGCGCAGGTGGCCGATCTGCTCGACATCCTGGCCAAGCCCGAGCGCATCACCGTCATCATTGCCGACGAATTGGCCGCGCTCAAGGCCGAATTCAACGATGCGCGCCGCTCGACCATCGAGCCGAATGCGACCGAGCTGGACATCGAAGACCTGATCACCCCGCAAGACATGGTGGTGACGATCTCGCACGTCGGCTATATCAAGAGCCAGCCCATGGATGAGTACCGTGCCCAGCGTCGCGGCGGCCGGGGAAAACTGGCCACCGGAACCAAGGAAAACGACTGGATCGATCAGCTTTTCGTCGCCAACACCCACGCCATGCTGTTGTGCTTCTCGAATCGCGGCCGGGTGTACTGGATGAAGGTGTATGAAGCGCCGCAGGGTGGGCGTGGCTCGCGCGGCAGGCCGCTGGTGAATCTGTTCCCGCTGGCGGAAGGCGAAAAAATCACGGCCGTGCTGCCGGTGAAGGCGTTCGACGAGGACCATTTCGTCTTCATGGCCACGGCGCGCGGCACGGTGAAAAAGACGCCGTTGTCGGCCTTCGCCAATCGCCGCACCGCCGGCATCATCGCCTGCGGGCTCGACGATGACGACTACCTCGTGGGTGTGGCCATCACCGACGGTCAGCACGACGTGATGCTGTTTTCCGACTCCGGCAAGGCCGTTCGCTTCGACGAAAACGACGTGCGCCCGATGGGCCGCGAGGCGCGCGGCGTGCGCGGCATGAATCTGGAGGACGGGCAGAAGGTCATCGCCATGCTGGTGGCCGAAGACGAGAGCCAGAGCGTGCTGACGGCCACCGAAAACGGTTTCGGCAAGCGCACTTCCATCGTCGAATACACCCGCCATGGCCGCGGCACCAAGGGCATGATCGCCATCCAGACCAGCGAGCGCAACGGCAAGGTCGTGGCTGCTTGCCTGGTGCGCGCGGAGGACGAGATCATGCTCATCACCGACACGGGCGTGCTGGTCCGCACGCGCGTGGCCGAGATCCGCGAACTCGGCCGGGCCACGCAGGGCGTCACGCTCATCGCTCTGGACGACAAGGCGCAACTCATCGGCGTACAGCGCGTGGCGGAATCGGATGCCCAGGTGATCGAGGCCGAGCCGGGTTCCGAGCCAGGCGTCGAACCGCCGCAAGACTCCAGCGACGATGCCTGAGCGGCTGCCATCCACCATGCTGCAACGCCCCTACAACTTTTCCGCCGGGCCGGCTGCGATGCCGAACGAGGTCTTGCAACAGGCTGCCGCCGAGATGCTGGACTGGCATGGCAGCGGCATGAGCGTGATGGAAATGAGCCATCGTGGCCCGCAATTCGGCAGCATCCTGGCCCAGGCCGAGGCCGACCTGCGGGAACTGCTGGCCATCCCTGCCGACTACCACGTGCTGTTCATGCAGGGCGGCGCGCTGGCCGAAAACGCCATCGTGCCGCTGAATCTGTCGCGCGGGGCCAAGGCGGATTACGTCGTCACGGGTTCGTGGTCGCAGAAAAGCCAGTTGGAAGCGCGCAAATTCTGCGACGTGCATCTGGCAGCAAGCACCCACGACACCACGGGCTACGGTTTGATTCCGCCGCTGGACATGTGGAATCCGCGGCATGACGCGCAGTATCTGCACTACTGCGCCAACGAAACCATCGATGGCGTGGAGTTCCACGTCGCCCCCACCCAGTTCAGCCTGCCACTGGTGGCCGATATGTCGTCCACCATCCTGTCGCGCCCCATCGACGTCGCGGCCCATGCCTGCATCTATGCCGGGGCGCAAAAAAACATCGGCCCGGCCGGCCTCACCCTGGTCGTCGTCCACCGTGACATGCTGGGCCACGCCCTGCCCTCCTGTCCCAGTGCCTTCGACTACGGCGTGGTCGCGAAGAACGGTTCCATGTACAACACCCCACCAACCTATGCCATCTATGTGGCGGGGCTGGTGTTCCAGTGGGTCAAGCGCCAGACCGAAGACGCACTGCGGGGCATCGCCGCCATCGCCGAGCGCAACCGCAAGAAGGCCGATTTGCTCTATGCCTGCATCGACGCCTCGGAGCTGTTTACCAGCCGCGTCGCGCGCGAATGCCGCTCGCGCATGAACGTGCCGTTCTTCCTGCGCGACGAGAGCCTGAACGACGCCTTCCTGCAAGGGACGCAGCAACGCCAACTGCTCCAGCTCAAAGGCCACAAGTCCGTGGGCGGCATGCGTGCCAGCATCTACAACGCCATGCCCTTGGCCGGCGTCCAGGCTTTGGTCGATTACATGCACGAGTTCGAGCGCAGCCACTGACATCCTCCCGATGGATACCGACCTCACACCCCTGCGCGACCGGATCGACGCGATTGACCGCCAATTGCTCGAGCTGCTGAACCAGCGTGCCCGCCACGCCCAGGACATCGGGCAGCACAAGCACCGCGCCGGTCAGCCGGTGTTTCGGCCCGAGCGTGAGCGCGAAGTCATCGCCAAGGTGCTGCAAGCCAACGCCGGCCCGCTGCTGAGCGACGGTGTGACGGCGATCTGGCGCGAAATCATGTCGGCCTGCCGCGCCCTGGAGGTACGTCAGCAGGTGGCTTTTCTCGGCCCGGAGGGAACGTACAGCGAACAGGCAGCGCGCCAGTTTTTCGGCTCCAGCTGCAACTTCGCTGCCTGTACCGATCTGGATGAGGTCTTCCGCAGCCAGCTCAGCGGCAGCAGTGCCTTTGCGGTGGTGGCCATCGAAAACTCCACCGAAGGCGCAGTCGCCCGCACGCTGGATTTGCTGCTGGCGCATCCCGTGCAGATTTGCGGCGAAATCAGCCTCACCATCCACCACAACTTGCTGCGCCGGCACGACGGGCTTGACGGCGTCACCGCCGTGCTGGCACATCCTCAGGCCCTGGCGCAGTGTCGGCAATGGCTGGACAAGAACCTACCCGGCGTCGAGCGCCGCGCTGTGTCGAGCAACGCCGAAGGAGCGCGCCTGGCCGCGCATGACGCGAGCCTGGCCGCGATTGCCGGTGAGCAGGCTGCGAGCCAATACGCGCTGCAGGTTGCCGCCCCGCGCATTCAGGACGAGGCGCAGAACCGCACCCGTTTCGTCGTGCTCGGTGGCCAGCCCACCCAGCCCAGCGGACATGACCGCACCAGCCTGATCCTCGCCGTGCCGAACCGTGCCGGCGCCGTGTTCGGCATGCTCAAGCCGCTGGCCGATCATGGTGTGAGCATGAGCCGCTTCGAATCGCGCCCGGCCCGCTCCGGCTCCTGGGAATATTTTTTCTACGTCGACATCGAAGGCCACCAGGACGACGCCCGCGTCGCGCGAGCGCTCGAGGCCCTGCGTCAATCCTGCGCCTTCTTCAAAAACCTCGGCTCCTACCCCATCGGGCGGGAATGACTGCAAGCGCCTTTTGCAGAAATGCCAGCCGCAACCACCTGAATCGCCCATCACCATGCCCACATCGTCCAGCGCTCCGCAATGGGGCACCGATTACGTCCGCACCATCTCGCCCTACGTGGGCGGCCGGCCGATTGCGGAAGTTGCCCGCGAAATCGGCATGGACGAGACCCGCATCGTCAAGCTCGCCTCGAACGAAAACCCGCTGGGCATGTCGCCCGCTGCGCGCCAGGCCATCGTCGATGCGCTGGCCGAATCGCCCCGCTACCCCGACAACGACAGCTATGCCCTGCGCCAGGCGCTGGCCGCGCACCTGGGCGTGCCGGCCGACTGGATCGTGCTGGGCCACGGCTCCAGCGACATTCTGGAAATGGCCGCACGCGCCTTGCTGAGCGAGGGTGATTCCTGCGTCTATTCGCAGTACGGCTTCATCGTCTATCCGCTGGCGGTGCAGCAGGCCGGAGCGCGGCACATCGTCGTGCCGGCCCGCGATTACGGCCACGACCTGCCGGCCATGGCAGCCGCCATCGAGCCGTCCACCCGGCTGGTGTTCGTGGCCAACCCCAACAACCCCACCGGCACCCTGGCGTCGGCCGAGGCGATCGCCGCCTTCCTGCAGCGCGTGCCGCCGGACGTGGTCGTGGTGCTGGACGAGGCCTATGTCGAATACCTCGACCCGGCACTGCGCACCGACAGCATCGCGCTGCTGCGCAAGCATCCCAATCTGGTCGTGTCCCGCACCTTTTCCAAGGCTTATGGCCTCGCGGGTTTGCGCATTGGCTACGCCGCGGCGCACCCGGCATTGGCCGACGTGCTCAACCGCGTGCGCTCGGCTTTCAATACCAGCACGGTGGCGCAGGCCGCCGCGCTTGCTGCCCTCGCCGATGCCGACTTCCTGCAACGCGCCGTGGAGGTCAACCGCACCGGCATGGCCCAACTGACGGCAGCTTTTGACGAACTCGGCTTGCGCCACTTGCCTTCGCACGGCAACTTCGTGCTGGTGCGCATGGGGGAAGACGACCAAGCCGGCGCCCGCATCAACGCAGCCCTGCTCAAGCAGGGCGTGATCGCCAGACCGGTGGGGAATTACGGCCTGGGCCCATGGCTGCGCATTTCGGTGGGGCTGGAGACCGAAAATACGCGCTGCATCGGGGCGCTGCGCAGCGCCCTTGGGGCGCACTGAATCCATGGACACCTTGATCGGTACCTACGCCGACACTCCCGCGAAACCGCAGTTCAAACGTCTGGCCATTCTGGGCGTGGGCCTGCTGGGTGGCTCGTTCGCCTTGGCGGCCAAGCATGCAGGCCTGGCGCAGGAAATCGTGGGCTACAGCAAGTCGCCCTCCACCATCAAGGCGGCGAAAGCGGCCAAGGTCATCGACCACGGCGCCGACTCGGCGCTGCATGCCGCCACCGGCGCCGACCTGATCCTGCTGGCCGTGCCGGTCTCGGCCATCGGCCCCCTGCTCAAGCAGATTCGCATCGGCCTGTCGCCCCACGCCCTGGTGATGGATGTCGGCAGCACCAAGGGCGATGTGGCCGCCGCCGCGCAGGAGGCTCTGGGCGAAGTGGCCAGCCGCCAGTTCGTCCCTTGCCACCCCATTGCCGGGGGCGAGCACAGCGGGGTGCAGTACGCACGCTCGGCGCTGTTCGATGGCCGCCGCGTCGTCATCACGCCGATGGCCAACAACCCCGACCGTTTCGTCGAGGTCGCTTTGCAAATCTGGGAGGCGGTCGGCGGCGTCGTGTCCATCATGGACCCATCCGAGCACGATGCCGCTTTCGCGGCCGTGAGCCATCTACCCCACCTGGTGGCCTTCGCCTACGTCTACGCCATGGCGCGCCAGCCCAAGGGCGGCAGCTATTTGCAGCTCGCCGGCCCTGGCTTTCGCGACTTCACCCGCATCGCCGCCAGCGACCCCACCCTGTGGCGCGATGTGTTCAGCGCCAACAGCGCCGAGACCCTGCAGCAATTGCAGTTGTTCAAGCAGGCCATCGCCGGCTTCGAGGCGCAGATGCGCCAGGGCAACTGGAGCGTGCTGGAGTCCCTCATTCGCCAAGCCAGCCAGTCGCGCAAGGACTGGGCCTCGCCGTCTCCCGCCGATGACATCGCCTGAATTTCTCGACCTGCCCCCGCTGATCGGCGCCGGCGGCACGGTTCGCCTGCCCGGCTCCAAAAGCATTTCCAACCGCGTGCTTCTGCTGGCCGCGCTGGCCAGCGGCACGACTGACATCACCGGTCTGCTCGATTCCGACGACACCCGCGTGATGCTCGCCGCGCTGCACGCGCTGGGCGTGAAGGTGGAGCAGAGCGACGCCGTCACCCTGGTGCACGGTTGCGGCGGCCGCTTTCCTGTGGGCAAGGCCGATTTGTTCATGGGCAACGCCGGAACCGCCATCCGCCCGCTCACCGCGGCGCTCGCGCTGCTTGGCGGCGGCTACACCCTGCGTGGCGTGCCTCGCATGCACGAGCGCCCGATCGGCGATCTGGTCGACGCCTTGCGCGCCATAGGCTGCGACGTTGAATACGGCGCCCAGCCCGGCTACCCGCCGCTGCGCATCGGCATGGGACTGGTCGATATCGCCGCCCCCATCCGCGTCCGCGGCGATGTCTCCAGCCAGTTCCTCACGGCCCTGCTGCTGGCGCTGCCGCTGGTGGCTGGCGCGCGCGACATCACCATCGAAGTCGTCGGCACGCTGATTTCACGCCCTTATGTGGACATCACGCTGAAGCTGCTGGCGCGCTTCGGCGTGCAGATCGAGCACCAGAACTGGCAGCGTTTCATCATCGCTGCCGGCAGCCGCTACGTCAGTCCCGGGCGCATCGCGGTGGAGGGCGACGCCTCCTCCGCATCGTATTTCCTGGCCGCCGGCGTGCTCGGCAGCCTGCACGGCCAGGGCGAAGCCGTGCGGGTGGAGGGCGTGGACGCCCGCAGCATTCAGGGCGACGTGGAATTTGCCCATGTGCTCGAACGCCTGGGGGCGAACGTCGAATGGGGCGATGGCTACATCGCCACGCGTGGCCTGCAAACCGGGCGCAGCCAACTGGCGGGAGGGGAAATCGACTGCCTGGCGATACCCGACGCCGCCATGACCCTGGCCCTCACCGCCCTGTTTGCCGCGTCTCCCACCCTGCTGACCGGCATCGGCAGCTGGCGGGTGAAAGAAACCGATCGCATCGCCGCCATGGCCACCGAACTCGCCAAGATCGGCGCCCATGTCCAGTCCGGCGATGATTGGCTGCGCATCGAACCCTTGGCCGATGCGCACTGGCGCAACGCCAGCATTGCCACTTACGACGACCACCGCATGGCCATGTGCTTCTCGCTGGCCAGCTTCGGGCCGGCTGACATCCGCATCCTCGAACCCGGCTGCGTCTCCAAGACTTTCCCCGGCTATTTCCTGACCTTCGCCGCGATGGCGCGCCCCGTTCCCGTCATCACCATCGACGGCCCCACCGCATCCGGCAAAGGCACGGTGGCTTCGCATCTGGCGCAAGCCCTGGGCTTTCACTACCTCGACTCGGGCGCGCTGTACCGCGCCACCGCCCTGCTGGCGCAGCGCCAGGGCATTGCGCTGGACGACGAAGCGGCGCTGGCCGAGCTGGCCCGGCACCTGCCCATCCGCTGCGAAGGCAGCGCCGTGTGGCTGGGGCCGGAAAACGCCAGCGAGGCCATACGCACCGAAGCCGTTGGTCAGGCGGCCTCCACGCTCTCGGCTCTGCCCGCCGTGCGGCGCGCCTTGCTCGAGCTGCAGCACAGCCTGCGCCGGGCGCCGGGCCTGGTGGCGGACGGGCGCGACATGGGCACCGTGGTGTTCCCGGGAGCGCAGCTCAAGGTGTTTCTCACCGCCGACGCTCATGCGCGCGCGCAGCGGCGGTATAAGCAATTGATTTCTAAAGGGATTTCAACTACAATATTCAACGTTTTGCACGAGCTCGAACAACGCGATGCGCGCGATACCCAGCGCAGTGTTGCGGCCCTCAAGCCCGCGCAGGATGCGCTGCCCCTCAACACCTCCGAGCTCGACGTCGATCAGACCGTGCATCAGGTGCTGCAGTGGTGGCGTCAACGTTCCTGAGTTCGCGCAGCAGCCGTACTCAGGTTGTGCAACCAACCCCGCGGGGCCACCTGCGGATTTGCGAGTCTGTCCATGTCAGTCAACCCTAGCGCCAGCACGTCTGGCGAATCTTTCGCCGCTCTGTTCGAAGAGTCGCTCAAGACGCGCGATATGCGCACCGGTGAGGTCATCACCGCAGAAGTGGTCGGTGTCGATCCCAACTTCGTGATCGTCAACGCCGGCCTGAAGTCGGATGCCTACATCCCCCTCGAAGAATTCAAGAACGACCATGGCGAAATTGAAGTCAAGGTCGGCGATTTCGTTTCGGTCGCCATCGATGCGCTCGAAAACGGCTATGGCGACACCATGCTGTCGCGCGACAAGGCCAAGCGCCTGGCCTCCTGGATGTCCTTGGAAAAGGCGCTCGAATCGGGCGAGTTCGCTCAAGGCACCGTGACCGGCAAGGTCAAGGGCGGCCTGACCGTGATGATCAACGGCATTCGCGCCTTCCTGCCCGGCTCCCTGCTCGACACCCGCCCGGTGAAGGACACCACGCCGTACGAAAACAAGACCATGGAGTTCAAGGTCATCAAGCTCGACCGCAAGCGCAACAACGTCGTGCTGTCGCGTCGTGCCGTGGTCGAAGCCAGCCAGGGCGAAGAACGCGCCAAGCTGCTGGAGAACCTCAAGGAAGGCCAGATCGTCACCGGCGTGGTCAAGAACATCACCGACTACGGCGCTTTCGTCGACCTCGGCGGCATCGACGGCCTGCTGCACATCACCGACCTGGCCTGGCGTCGTGTGCGCCACCCCAGCGAAGTGGTCACACCCGGCCAGGAAGTCACCGCCAAGGTGCTCAAGTACGACGTGGAAAAGAACCGCGTCTCGCTCGGCCTCAAGCAAATGGGCGACGACCCCTGGGTTGGCGTGGCGCGCCGTTACCCGGCCAGCACCCGTCTGTTCGGCAAGATCACCAATCTCACCGACTACGGCGCGTTCGTCGAGATCGAGCCCGGCATCGAAGGTCTGGTGCACGTTTCTGAGATGGACTGGACCAACAAGAACGTGGCCCCCAGCAAGATTGTCCAGCTCGGCGACGAAGTGGAAGTGCAAGTGCTGGAAATCGACGAAGACCGTCGCCGCATCAGCCTGGGCATGAAGCAGTGCCGCGCCAACCCCTGGGACGAGTTCGCCGCCAACCACAAGCGTGGCGACAAGGTCACGGGTCCGGTCAAGTCCATCACCGACTTCGGCGTGTTCATCGGCCTGCCAGGCGGGATCGACGGCCTCGTGCACATGTCCGACCTGTCTTGGAACGAGACCGGCGAAGCCGCCGTGCGCAACTACAAGAAGGGCCAGGAGGTCGAGGCGCTGGTTCTTGGCATCGACATCGAGCGTGAGCGCATTTCCCTTGGCATCAAGCAGATGGAAGGCGATCCGTTCATGAACTTTGCCGCCATGAACGACAAGGGCAAGGTTGTCGAAGGCACCGTCAAATCCGTGGATGCGAAGGGCGCCACCATCGACCTCGGCGACGACATCGAAGGCTATCTGCGCGCCTCCGAAATCTCGCGCGACCGCGTCGAAGATGCCCGCAACTTGCTGAAAGAAGGCGACCAGGTCTCGGCCATGGTCATCAACATCGACCGCAAGAACCGCAGCATCCAGCTCTCGGTCAAGGCCAAGGACAGCGTGGACCAGCAAGAGGTCATGAACCGCCTGGCCGGCGAGCAGCGCGAAGCCACGGGCACCACCAATCTGGGGGCCCTGCTGCGCGCCAAGCTCGACAATCAGCAACAAGAGTAAGTTGTTTTGGAACGAGCGCCCGCCGGCCACAAGTCAGGCGGGCGTTTTTTTAAGCGGTCTGTTAAGCGATGAATTCAAAAATCCATTCGAAACGGGTCCATCCAATCCACCTGCTGCAACTTCAACCCTTGCCATGACCCGTTCCGATCTGGTGGATTTGCTTGCCGAGCGCTTTGCTCAACTGACCCATCGCGATGCCGAGTTGGCCGTGAAGACGATACTCGACGCGCTATCCGACGCGCTGGAAAACAGCCACCGCGTCGAGATTCGCGGCTTCGGCAGTTTTTCCGTCAGCCATCGTCCCGCACGCATCGGCCGCAACCCGCGTTCCGGCGAACAAGTCATCGTGCCGGAAAAGCGCATGCCCCATTTCAAACCGGGCAAGTCCTTACGCCTGCTGGTCGACCAGCCCGAGGCTGCTGCCTCGACGCCAGCCTCCAACCTCAAATCCAGCACCTGAGCCACAAAGCGGCTGGCCTTTCACGCGCCCGCATGGGCCGATCGGCCCATGCGGCAGGCCATCAGTTCGACACGACAAGCCGCTCGCGCCAAGCCGTCGCGACCACGGCCGTCTTCCCCAGGATTTCCCTTCGCGCCCGCCGCCTAAAATGCGCGCTACTGCGCACTCCACGCGCGGTCTTTCGAACTCTTACCCATGCGCGCCCTCAACTGGTTCGTCCGTCTGATTCTGTTCCTGCTGCTGTTCGGCCTGGCGCTGAACAACCTGGAGCCCACGGTTCTCCATTTGCTGTTCGGCACGCAATGGACCGCCCCGCTGTTCGTATTGTTGCTGGCAGCGTTCACGTTGGGCGCCGTGCTCGGAGCCCTGGCCATGCTGCCGGGCTGGATGCGTGCGCGTCGCACCCAGGTCGCTCGAAATCCTGGTCCCAACATGCCAGCGCTGGAGCCCCAGGAGCAAGCGCCCGTGCGGTCTGTGCCCACCGCCATCGACGGAAGCACGCCCGATGGAGTTTGAGCTGTGGTGGCTGCTCGCGCTGCCCATCACCTTTGGGCTGGGCTGGTTGGGTTCCAGGCTGGATCTGCGTCAATGGAAGCGTGAGAGCGAGCTCAAGCGCGACGCTCCCCTGTCCTATTTCCGTGGCCTGAATTTCCTGCTCACCGAGCAGCAGGATAAAGCGATCGACGCCTTCATCGAGGCCGTCACCGCCGACCCGAACACGGTGGATTTGCACTTCGCGCTCGGCAACCTGTTCCGCCGGCGCGGCGAGTACGAACGTGCCGTGCGCGTGCACCAGAATCTGCTGTCGCGCAACGACCTTCCCGCTGCCGAACGGCAGCGCGCCCAGATCGCGCTCGCGCAGGATTTTTTCAAGGCGGGTCTGCTCGACCGTGCCGAAGCTGTCTACACCACGCTGGCGGCATCGCCCTACAAGTCCGAGGCGCTGGCGGCCTTGCTGCAAATTCACGAACGCACCAAGGAATGGCCGCGCGCCATCGACATCGCCGGCCAACTCGAACGTCTGGGCGCCGGCAGCTATGGCCGGCAGATCGCGCATTACTGGTGCGAACTCGGCCTGCAACGTCAGCAGTCGGGTGACATCCAGGGCATGCAGGAGGCGCTGGAGCAGGCGGTGCAGGCGCAGCCCCAGGCGGTACGGCCCTGGCAATTGCGCGCCGCCATCGCCCAGCAGCAAGACAACCCGCCGCAGGCACTCGAGCACTTGCGCCACATTGCGCAAATGCAGCCCGATTTCACCGCGCTCGTCGCGCTGGATGCAGCGCGTTTGTTCCAGCAACTCGGCCAAGCCGATGCCGGCCGCGCCTGGCTGCTGGCCCAGTTGCAGGACTACCCCGCCATCGATGTGCTCGATGCCGTGCTTCTGCTCGAAGCCGACGCCAGCGAGCGTTACCACCTGGCGCTCTCGTATTTGCAGACCCACAAGAGCCTGCTGTCCGCGCGCCGCGTGCTCGACCAGTCCAGCACCGCCTTGTCGCCCGAACCGGCGCGGCTGGCGCTGGCGCAAGCCGTGGAAGGCGCGCTCAAAACCCGGCAGCGCTACCGTTGCGCCGCCTGCGGCTTCGAGGCGCGCAATTACACCTGGCATTGCCCGGCCTGCCAGGGCTGGGAAACGTATCCGCCGCGCCGCACCGAAGAACTCCAACTCATCACTCCATGACCGCCGATCAACTCGCCAAGGCCCGCGTGCTCGTCGTGGGCGACGTCATGCTCGACCGCTACTGGTTCAGCGCCGTCGAGCGCATCTCGCCCGAAGCGCCGGTGCCGGTGGCGCTGGTGCAGCGCGAGGAGGACCGCATGGGCGGCGCCGCCAATGTGGCGCTCAATGCCGCCAGCCTCGGTGCCCAGACCACGCTGCTGTCGGTGGTGGGCTCGGACGACGCCGGACGGCGCCTGGCCCATCTCGTCACCGACTCGCCCATCCGCAGCGCCATGCGCCAGGTCGTGGGGCTCAGGACCACGATGAAACTGCGCGTGGTCTCGCGTCAGCAGCAACTCATCCGCATGGACTTCGAGTCCAAGCCCGACCACGAGGTGCTGCTCGACCTGATGGACCGCTACGAGCAGGAACTCGACCTGCACGACGTGGTGCTGCTGTCCGACTACGGCAAGGGCGGGCTCACCCATGTGGCGCGCATGCTCGAAATGGCGCGGCTGCGCGGCAAGCCGGTGCTGGTCGACCCCAAGGGGCGCGACTACTCGCGCTACAAGGGCGCCACGCTCGTCACCCCCAACCGCGCCGAGTTCGCGCTCGCCACCGGCGACTGGCAAGGCGAGGCCGAGCTGCAACAGCATGCCGACAAGTTGCGCGCCGCGCTCGGGTTGCAGGCCGTGCTCGTCACCCGCGCGGAAGACGGCATGAGCTTGTTCACCGACGCCGGCCACTTGCACGTGCAGGCCGCGGCCAAGGAGGTGTTCGACGTCTCGGGCGCGGGCGACACCGTCATCGCCACCCTGGCCGTGATGCTCGGCGCCGGCAGCAGCCTGGAAGAGGCGGTACGCACCGCCAACCGCGCCGCCGGCATCGTCGTCGGCAAGCTAGGCACCGCCAGCGCCACGCCCGCCGAACTCTGGCCGCAGCCCTGAATGTGCCGCCCCGATTCGGATTCACACGCAAGAGCCCACGTAAGAGCGCACGCCCCACCATGACCCAGCGCATCATCGTCACCGGCGCGGCCGGCTTCATCGGCAGCAACATCGTGCGCGGCCTGAATGCACGCGGCATCACCGACATCATCGCCGTCGACAACCTCACCCAGGCCGATAAATTCCACAATCTGGTGGATGTGCAGATCAGCGACTATCTCGACAAAACCACCTTCTACGCCGACTTCGCGCAAGGCCGTTTCGGCAAGGTCGAAGCCATCTTCCACCAAGGCGCCTGCTCCGACACCATGGAGCGCAACGGCCGCTACATGCTGGACAACAATTACGCCGCAAGCAAGCTCTTGCTCGACGCCTGCCAGGCCAGCGGCACGCGCCTGCTCTACGCCTCCAGCGCCGCCACTTATGGCGGCTCCACCAGCTTCATCGAGCAGCCGCAGTTCGAGCGCCCGCTCAACGTCTACGGCTATTCCAAGCTGCTGTTCGACCAAGTGGTGCGCCGCGCCCTGCCTGCGGCGCGCAGCCAGGTTGCCGGGTTTCGCTACTTCAACGTCTACGGTCCCGGCGAGCAGCACAAGGGCCGCATGGCCTCGGTGGCGTTTCACCACTTCAACCAATACCGCAGCGACGGCAAGGTGAAGCTGTTCGGCAGCTACGGCGGCTACGGCCCCGGCGCTCAAATGCGCGACTTCGTCTACATCGACGACGTCGTCGCAGTGAACCTCTGGTTCTTCGATCACCCGCAGCACAGCGGTGTGTTCAACCTCGGCAGCGGCCGCGCCCAGCCCTTCAACGACGTGGCCTACGCCGTCATCAACAGCCTGCGTGCCGCGCACGCACTGCAAGCGCTGAGCCTGGAGCAGATGGTGCGGGACAAGCTGGTGGAGTACATCGACTTCCCCGCCGCCCTGGTCGGCAAATACCAATGCCATACCGAGGCTGACCTACAAAACCTGCGCGCCACCGGTTGCAACCATGTCTTCACCGACGTCGCCATGGGCGTGGGCAGTTATGTGCGGCACCTGCTGCAACATCTGCCGCATTGACGCTGTGGCGCTTCTCTCCAACCGCACCAAGCCCCACCCCGCAGGATCGACGCCATGAAAACCGCCCTTCTCCGCGCCATGCTGAAAGGCGGCCTGCTCGCCCTGGCCGCAACCGCGCACGCTGCCACCGAGGTCAACACCGCAACCCAGTCGGAACTGGAAAGCATCCATGGCTTGGGCGTCACGCGGGTCGAGCAAATTCTCGCGGAGCGCGAGCACAACGGCCCTTACACCGACGCCGCCGATCTGGCGCGGCGCATCCCGGGTCTGGGCCGCAAGTCGGTGCGGCAGTTGCAGGAAAACGGCTTGAGCATCAACAGCCAGACAGCAGCACCTTCGCCTGACAACTGATCAGCGCTGGCTCCACAGCCAGGCCGCTCCGCGCACGCCGGACGAGTCGCCGTGCTGCGCGGGCAGCAAGCGGCTGCGCACCGCATCCGAAAACACCCACGCGCCCCAGCGAAACGGCACCTCGGCGTACAACTCCGCCACATTGCTCATGCCGCCACCCAGCACGATCACATCCGGGTCGAGGAGGTTGATGACGACGCCAAGCCCCCGCGCCAGCCGGTCGCAATAGCGGGTGAAACTCGCCCGCGCCGCAGCATCACCCGCGCGCATGGCAGCGATGATGTCGGGCGCAGTCAAGGACTGCCCGGTGTGCGCCGCATGGTCGGCGGCAAAACCCGGACCGCTCAGCCAGGTTTCGATGCAACCCAGTTGCCCGCACCAGCAATGCGGCCCTGGCAGTTCACGCCACGCTGTGGGTGGGCGCGGCCAGGGCAAGGGGTTGTGGCTCCACTCCCCGCCGATGGCGTTCGCGCCCAGCCAATCGACACCGCCGATGGCGATGCCGGCACCCACGCCAGTGCCCAGAATCACCCGAACACCATGCGCGCACCCTGCCCCGCGCCGTCCACCGCCTCGCTCACCGCCAGGCAGTTGGCGTCGTTGCGCACCCGCACCGGGCGCGCCAGCGCCTGCTCCAGATCGCGCAGCAGGGGCTGGCCGTTGAGCGCGGTGGAGTTGGCATTGCGAATCAGCCCGCTCGTCGGCGACAGCGATCCTGGAATCGCCACGCCCACAGGCAGCGCGCTCGCCCCGATCCGCCCCAGCCGCGCATCCGCCAAGGCCACCAACTCCGTCATCACCCGCAGCGTGCCCGCATAGTCGCCTTGCGGCGTGGCCTGCCGCTCGCGCAGCAGAAAGCGCCCCTGCGCATCGAGCGCGGCGACTTCGATCTTGGTGCCGCCAAGGTCGATACCGAGAAAAACATCAGGCGTCATGGCGATGGTCAAAGTCGTGTTCTGGATAGGCAAGGTTTCGCATCATGACCGTGTCGGATTGCGCGCACACCCCGTGGAAGCCGGGCCTAGTTCAGCGCCGGCTCAATCCAGAAACTCGCAATGGGCTTCGACGTGGTCTGCAAGGTCAAGCGAATGCTGGCGCACCAGCTTTTCCGCCAGCTCCGTGTCGCGCTGTTCCAGCGCCTCGATGATGCGCAGGTGATCGACGATCGAGCGCGAGGCGCGGTCGCTTTGCGAAATGGTCATGCGCCGGATCGCCCGGACATGGATGAAGATGTTCTTGATAGCCTCCATGATGACCTGCGATTTCGACAACTGCACGATGGCTTGGTGAAAGGCGATGTTGGCGTCCGAATATTCCTGGATATGTTCGGCGGGGGTCGTGTCGCGGAAGTTGTCAAACATGTGCCGCAGCGACCGGATCTCCTCGTCGCTGGCCCGTTTGGTGGCCAGGCGCGCAGCCATGCTTTCGAGCGCTGCCCACATCTGGATCATTTCGACGATTTCGCGCTTGGTCTTGCGCACGACATAGATGCCGCGCCGCGGCACCATGCGCAGGAAGCCCTCCTGCTCGAGCAGGGTCATGGCCTCGCGGATCGGGGTGCGGCTGACGCCCAGCGCCTCGCTCAGGACGCGCTCGTCGAGACGGATTTCCTCGCGTGTCTGGTAGATGTCGGCATCGGCAATCGCCTGGCGCAGCATGGCATAGGCCTGATCGCGCAGGCTCGCGACCGGGTTGATCGGCTGCAGCGACCGGGTCAGGGTGTTGACCCGTGCTTCAGTTGGAGAAATGATGGACATTCATCGACCCGTACTGTGCTTGCAAATGCCCCGGCCAAGCGCCTGGGCGACGCTGCCGGCGAGCCGTGGGAGTTCCTGTGAAGGCTCATCCGCCTTCACAGGAATGCTGTCGGCCAGCAAAAACGTCGCAGCCGAACCTGCCGCGATCAACTCGATGGCGAAAATGAACAACGATGACGTATCCATGAAAATTCCCGATCCTGCTCGATGCAAAAGTGGTTGAGAAGTTTTCATTCTACGCTGCGCTGCAACAAAATTTCAACGTATCCTTGATACAGTATACAAAAAACAACGAGCCTTGCCCACGTTCTTTGCGACCCCTGAAAACCTGCACGGGCCATGACCATGGCCTGCAACACGGCGCGGGCCTGCGTTCGGCAGCGGATGGCGCGGCTTATTGCCGCAGCAGCGCCATTTTCTCTCTCAGCTTGATGAGGGCGAGCACGGCATCGGCCAGTGGCGTCGGCCGGCCGACCAGGCGTCCGATTTCCTGGATCACGCCCAACAAGGGATCGATCTCCATCGGCCTGCCCTGCTCCAGATCCTGCAACATGGATGTCTTGTGGCCGACGATGGCGCCGGCCCCGTCCAGGCGCCGTTCGATCCCGACCCGGAAGCGCACCCCCAGCAATTCGGCGAGTGCTTGCGCTTCCAGCATCATGCCGCGCGCCAGCGCGCGCGTCGCCGGGTCTGTGGTGATAACGTCCAGGGTCGCGTGCGTGAGCGCGCTGATGGGATTGAGGCACAAATTACCCCAGAGCTTGAGCCAGATCTCGTCGCGGATGTCGTTGCGAACCGGAGCGTCGAACCCTGCGGCCGTCATCACTTCGTGCAGGCGGGCAATCCGCTCCGTGGACTGTCCGCTCGGTTCGCCGATGGGGAATTTCTTGCCATAGGCATGCTGGATCACCCCAGGGGCGATGAGATCGGCCGCCGGGTACAGCACGCAGCCGATGCCGCGTTCGGGTCCCAGGATGTTCCACTGCAGGCCGCCAGGATCCACGCTGTTCAGTACGGTGCCCGCATACGGGCCGCCATGCTGATGGAAATACCAATAAGGCAGTCCGTTCACTCCGGTGACCACGGCGGTATCCTGGCCCAGCAGCGGGTGCATCGACTCGACCGCGCCAGGCACTGAATGAGCCTTGAGCGTGATGAAAACATAGTCCTGAGGACCGAGGTCGGCGGGATTCGAGGTGCACGGAACCCGGACCACATGCTCCTGGCCGTCGATCCGCAGGCGCAGCCCATTCGTTTGCATGGCCTGAAGATGCGCTCCCCTGGCGACGAAGCTCACGTCGATCCCGGCCCGGGCGAGCTGGCCTCCGATCAGGCCGCCAATGGCACCGGCGCCAAAAATACAAACTTTCATCGCCCCCTCCTTTCATGTGTCCAATAGGCATGCAACGCGCCGTTCAGCGTGTCGGGAAAGACATGGCGCTGACTGAACCATCGTGCATTTCGCCAGGCGCGTCCAGCACGGACGGTACGCTGCCAAAAATCCCTGGCCAATCGCGAGGCGCGCTCTGGATGCTTGCGATTCAAAGTCCTGGCCCGCCTCGCCCGTCTCAGCGCAGTTTTTGGTGGATGAGTTGGCCCATTTCCGACGGGTTGCGGGTGACGGTGAAGCCGCAGGCGTGCATCACGTCCAGCTTGGCTTCGGCGGTGTCGGCGCCGCCGGCGATGAGCGCGCCGGCATGGCCCATGCGCTTGCCCGCAGGCGCGGTGACCCCGGCGATGAAACCGACGATGGGCTTGGTCATGTGCTGCTTGGCCCAGAGCGCGGCCTCGGCCTCGTCGGGGCCGCCGATCTCGCCGATCGTGATGACGCCATCGGTGTCGGGGTCGTCGTTGAACAGCTTGAGCACGTCGATGTGCTTCAGACCGTTGATGGGGTCGCCGCCGATGCCCACCGCGCTGCTCTGCCCCAGCCCCAGCTCGGTGACCTGCCCCACCGCCTCGTAGGTCAGCGTGCCCGAGCGCGACACCACGCCGATGCGCCCCTTGCGGTGGATGTGCCCGGGCATGATGCCGATCTTGATTGCATCCGGCGTGATCAGCCCCGGGCAGTTCGGCCCCAGCAGCAGGGTGCGCTTGCCGCCGCCGGCCTCCTTGGCGCGCATCCTGGCGCGTACTTCCATCATGTCGCGCACCGGAATGCCCTCGGTGATGCAGATGACCAGATCGAGGTCGGCCTCGACGGCTTCCCAGATCGCCGCGGCCGCGCCGGGGGGCGGCACGTAGATGACGGAGACGGTGGCTCCGGTGGCCGCGCGGGCCTCGGCCACGCTGGCGTGGATGGGAATGCCCTCGAAGTCCTCCCCGGCCTTCTTCGGGTTGACCCCGGCGACGAAGGCGGCGCGGCCGTGGGCGTAGTCGCGGCACATGCGGGTGTGGAACTGGCCGGTCTTGCCGGTGATGCCTTGGGTGATGACTTTGGTGTTCTTGTCGATGAGGATGGACATACAAGCCTCCGAGCGGGGCCAAGTTTCGGTCGCTGCGCTCCCGCGATACTTGGCCCCGGATTGAATGGGCGTCCAAAGCTTGGGGCGGCCCTGCGCTTTGGACGTGCAGAAAGGATGGAGAAAGGCTCCGGAAAGGGGTGTGGGCTCAGGCCGCCGCGGCGACGACCTTCTGGGCGGCTTCGGCCAGGGTTTCGGCGCTGATGATGGGCAGGCCGGACTCGGCCAGCATCTGCTTGCCGATGTCCTCGTTGGTGCCCTTCATGCGCACCACCAGCGGCACCTTGAGCGCCACGGCCTGGCTGGCGGCAATCAGCCCTTCGGCGATGGTGTCGCAGCGCATGATGCCGCCGAAGATGTTCACCAGGATGGCTTTGACATGCGGGTTGTGCAGCATGATCTTGAACGCGGCGGTGACTTTCTCGGCCGTGGCGCCGCCGCCGACGTCGAGGAAGTTGGCCGGCTCGCCGCCGAACAGCTTGATGGTGTCCATGGTGGCCATGGCCAGGCCGGCGCCGTTGACCAGGCAGGCGATGTTGCCGTCGAGCTGGATGTAGGACAACTCGTGCTTGGAGGCTTCGATCTCTGCGGGGTCTTCTTCGTCGAGGTCGCGCAGGGCTTGCAGCTCGGGGTGGCGGAACAGGGCGTTGTCGTCGATGTTGAACTTGGCGTCCAGGGCCTTGACGCTGCCGTCGCCTTGCACGATGAGGGGGTTGATCTCGGCCAGCGAGGCGTCGTTGTCCCAGAAGGCGCGGTACAGCCCTTGCAGGGCGGCGGCGCCTTGGGCCCGGCTGGCTTCGGGCAGGCCGATCTTGGCGCACAGGGCCAGCGCGTCGGCGTCTTGCAGGCCGGTGAGCGGATCGACCCACACCTTGTGGATCTTCTCGGGGCTGTGGGCGGCGACGTCTTCGACGTCCATGCCGCCCTCGCTGGAGGCCATCACCACCACGCATTGCGCCGCGCGGTCGATCACCAGCCCGGCGTAGTACTCCTGGCGGATGTCGGCGCCTTCTTCGATCAGCAGCCGCCGCACGGTCTGGCCCGCAGGCCCGGTCTGGTGGGTGATGAGTTGCATGCCAAGCATCTGCCCGGCCAGGGTGCGCACCTCCTCCACCGAGCGCGCCAGCTTCACGCCCCCGCCCTTGCCGCGCCCGCCGGCGTGGATCTGCGCCTTGACCACCCACACCGGCCCGCCGAGTTGCTGCGCCGCATGCACGGCCTCATCCACCGTGTACGCGGGCGCGCCGCGTGGCACGGACACCCCGCATTCGCGCAAGATCTGTTTGCCCTGGTATTCGTGAATCTTCATGTTCGGAGGCCTCTGGCAGGTTAGGGTGGAGTTGAACAGGCGCAGATGCCCGCCATTCTCATGGGCGCAGCGAGCGCAGGCCAGTGGCCATCCGCCCGGCGCTTCGGGGACAAACTGCGAGGGGGGTTGAACGGAGTGCGGCCGGAGCCGGGAGTCCGCCAGGCGGAGCCCCGGCCAGCGGCCGCGGTACAGCGAGGAACCTACGCTGCCTCCCGCTTCCTTTCCAGGAAGGCTGCCCCAATCAACACCGGACAACCTGGTCAGGACGGGCGTGGGCGCAGGCGTGAGTCATTGTTTCCAGTGCCGCCTACTCGCCGGCTTGTAGCGGGAGATCGCGGAAATGTCGGGCATCCTCGCTTGCGGATTCGGCGCGCCGACCGATCCAGCGCCGCCGCATCGGGGCCAGGACCAGCTTTGCCGCCAACGCCGCGATGATCGAAGCCAGACCGGCGACGATGAACACCGCATTCCAACTGGAAGTGGCCGCCAGCACGCTGGCTAAGGGAACAAGCAGTGAAGCCGTGCCTTTTGCCGTGTAGAGAATCCCGGCATTGGTCGTTGCGTATTTCGAACCAAAAGTGTCGGCGTTAAGTGCCGGGAAAATCGAAAAGATCTCACCCCAGCAGAGAAAAATCACCGGCGCGAGCACCATGAAAGCGTACGGATTATGGCCAAATTCCATCAAGCCGAGCAACGCCAATCCCTCACCAAAAAAGATAATGAGCATGGTGTTTTCTCTGCCGATTTTGTCCGATATGAATCCGCTCAAAGGGCGTGTAAAACCATTGGCCAGGTTATCGATGGCAAGCGTCATCGTCAGCAGGGGCAAGGTCAGGCCGAACAGCGCGATCGGCATCTTCGCGAATCCGTAGTCTTTTGCGATCGGTCCGATCTGGGCGGTGGCAATCAATCCGCCGGCTGCGACCGCGACAAAACAGGCATACATCATCCAAAATACCGGCGTCCTGACCATCTGGCCCGGCGTGTAATTTTCACGGCTGATCAGCACGGCTTTCGCTGCCATGGCGCCCTGAGGCGGTTGTGGCCTCACCATCAGCATCGCCAGAACAAAAATTGCGATGCCCTGCAAGGTTCCAAAGAAGAAAAAGGCGTGTTCGTAGCCGGCAGCGTGGATCATGTTGGCAATCGGGATGACGGTGACAGCCGCACCGGCGCCAAAACCAGCAGCAGCCAAGCCAGCAGCCAAGCCCCTCCGGTCCGGAAACCATTTAAGCGCAATACCAACGCTGGTGCCGTAGACACAACCCACGCCGATACCGGCAACGACTGCCGCAAAATATAAGGCATGCAGCGATGCAGCATAAGAATTCAACACCCATGCCAAGCCGACGCAAATCGCGCCGAACGCAACGACCGGTCGCGGTCCAAACCTATCGACAAGCCAACCCTCCAGCGGGACCAGCCATGTTTCTGTCAGCACGAAAATCGAAAATGCAACCTGAATATCCGCAATACTCCAATGATATTTGGTATGTATCGGCGATACGAAAAGAGTCCATGCATACTGCAGATTGGCAACCAAACCCATGCAAACAATTGCCAATATAAGCTGAAACCAGCGATTATGTTGCCGCCCGGCAACATTTGAGTAACCGCCACCATTTTCTAGTCTCATCATTTGTCTCCTGTGGGTTTTGTGCATCCATTGTTTTCAAGCGCGTCGTGTGATCCTGGCGCATCGCGTTTCAATGCAGAATGGCGAGTGCTACCATTCGAAATCATCAAAGAGAAAACCGCGCATCCTCGACAACAGGCGCATCAGGCCGACCCAGCTGCAGCACCATCGGTGTTTACCCGGATATGGATGATGTCCGTCGGCGTGTTGACCTGCGACCCATGCTAGGTCTAAAGTCGAATTAGCAATAGTGAAAGTTTTTTATTATTATCATTACGCTTTATTGATGGATTGCGAACCATGGTGAATCATGAGAAATGCCACTTTACGTCAGCTCAAGGTTTTCGAGGTTGTCGCACGACAGTTGAGCTTCTCGCGCGCTGCCGAGGAACTTCATCTCACCCAGCCAGCGGTCTCGACTCAGGTTCGTCAATTGGAGGGGCATGTCGGCTTGCCGTTATTCGAACAGCTGGGCAAGAAAATTTATTTGACGCCGGCGGGGGTGGAAATGCTCCATTACAGCCGGGCAATCATCCAGCAATTTCACGAAGCCGACGAGGCGATGTCAAGACTGAAGGGAGTGTCGGGTGGGAAACTGAATATTGCCGTCATCAGTGCGGGAGATTATTTCTTCCCCCGCTTGCTGGCCGAATTCCTTCGTCGGCATCCGGGCGTGAGTCTGAATCTTGCTGTTTACAACCGGGAGGAGCTGCTGCATCAGTTGTCGGCCAATCTGACCGATCTGGCCGTCATGGTCCGGCCGCCGCAAGGCATCGACACGGTCAACCAATCGTTCGCGCCACATCCGTACGTGATCGTGGCCGCGCCCGACCATCCACTCGTCGGCCAGCGCGACATCCCGCTCGAGGACCTGGGTTCCCAGTCCTTCATCGTTCGGGAGAAGGGGTCCGACACCTGGAACTCCATGGAGGAGGGTTTCGCCGGCCGCATCCGCAACCTGAAGATCGCCATGGAGATCAAGAGCACGGAGACCATCAAGCAAGCCGTGATTGCCGGCATGGGGATCGCTTTCCTGTCGGCGCATACCGTGAGCCTGGAACTCGAAGTGGGCAGGCTTGCCGTGCTCGATGTGGAGGGCTTCCCCGTCATGCTGAATTGGTATGTGGTGCATCGCAAAAGTAAACGACTCCCCCCTGTCGCCCAAGCGTTCAAGGAGTTCCTGATGCTTGAGGGCGCCAGTCTCATCCAAACCATCACCGGAATCCGAGGAAGGTTCGACATGCCGAAACCATAAGCAATAATTTATGGTTTTTCAAAAAATATTTAACTATCATTAATCGATCTTCGCGACTAAGCTCGATTGCAAACGTCACCCATGGATGATGGAATCAGGAGTCGGACCATGCAATCGATCAACGCGACGCCGGGTTATGCGGAACCCGGCATGATGGACCTGCCCAAGGATCTTCAAATCTATGCCTACAACGCCGCTTTCAGCGAATTGGGCCTTCGCTTTCGCTGGGATCCTGGCGTGCTGGACAGTCTGGGCAGCATCCAGTGCGAAAAATCCCGTATTGCCGAGTTCATCCGGCAATACCATCCCCATTTGCTCAAATCCTATAATGCGGAATTCCTGAGCACCCTGATTTACGAAAGAAAGAATGAATACCTTCGACTGCGCAGCATGCAGGATCAAGGGGAAGCCGCACATAACGCCCAAGGTGCGTCCAATCGAACCGTCGAACACACGCGGCAAGTTGCGCAGGTTAGCTAGTCTGGTGAATCAGGAGTTGGTCAAGACGATTTTTCCAAGGTGCGCACTGCTTTATCAGTGTGCGTGCGCGGAAGCCGCCTCCGATAATAGGTACGGTAGACAACGGGTTTCATGCGGCCTGACGCGAAAAGCGGCCAGACGGATTTGTGCAAGGCCGATGCCATGGCGGCCTTGACCGCCAACGGCCTCGACCTGAGCGTGGACCCGGTCATCGTCAAACGTTTCACCATGACATCTCGCAGACTGATTTGCACCTGCCCGCCCATCATGGTGTTGATGGACACCAGACGGCCATCGTCGGCCAATGCAGTGGCATTGCGCTGGAGATAATCGCCACCGACCATGTCGAGAATCACATCGACACCTTTTCCGCCGATGATCTGGCGGACCGCGGCGACAAAATCCTCAAGCGCATAATCGATGGCGTGCTCGGCCCCCAGGCGCTGGCAGAACGCGCATTTCTCCGCGCTGCCCGCGGTGACCAACACATGGCTGCCCAGGGCCTTTGCCATCTGGATCGCGGTCGCTCCGATGCCGCCGGATCCGCCATGGACCAAAAGCGTTTCGCCCTTCTGCAGATGGGCCCGTTCGAACACGTTGCTCCATACGGTCAAACAGGGTTCCGGCAGCGACGCGGCCTCCACGGCATTCAGGCCATCCGGGATCGGCAAGCAAAGCTCAGCGGGAGCAACGCAGTATTCGGCGTAGCCTCCGCCCGTCACCAGGGCACAGGCCTGTTCGCCGACCGCGGGGTGGTGAGCACCCTCCCCCTGCGCCACGATCCGCCCCGCCACCTCCAGACCGGGAATATCGGAAGCGCCGGGAGGCGGGGGATAGATGCCTTTGCGTTGCATGACGTCGGGCCGGTTCACTCCGGCGGCGGCAACCTCGATCAGGAGCGCGCCCGGCCCGGGTACGGGACGGGGCCGCTGGGCGATGCGCAGGACCTCGGGGCCGCCGGGCTGGCTGATCTCGACCGCTCGCATCATCGGCTGGCTGGCTGCGCACATGTCCCTGTCCTCCCCGAGAGCGCGCAGGCCGGGGCCTGGTCAGATCAGGCCGGCGCCGCGCGCCCACTGGTACTTCGCGCCCAGAACCGCCACCGGGATCTCGGTCGAATAGGCATAGGCCGGGACGCCGTGCCGGTACAGATACTCGGCGGCCTCCTCAACCTCCACGTCGCCGGCAAGCGAGGCGACGATGGGTTTTTCGATGCCCCTGGCCATCATCTCCTCCTTGACCTCCACCACCAGCTTGGCGAACACCATCGGCGGGGTGATGATGGTGTGCCAGTAGCCGAGGATGATGGCGTGGATGCGCGGGTCCTCGAGCCCGAGCCGGATGGTGTTGGCATAGGTGGCGGGCGGCTCGCCCCCGGTGATGTCGACCGGGTTGCCGGCCGCGCCGAACGGGGGGATGAACTTGCGGAAGGCGGCGTCGAGATCGGCCGGCATGGTCATCAGCGACAGGCTGTTGTCGACGCAGGCGTCCGACAGCAGCACGCCGGAGCCGCCCGCGCCGGTGATGATGACGACGTTCTCGCCCTGCGGCGTCGGCAGCTTGGGGATGCCGCGCGCGAATTCGAGCAGGTCGCGCAGCGAGCGGGCGCGGATCACCCCGGCCTGCTTGAACACGTCGTCGTAGATCTTGTCGTTGCCGGCGAGCGCGCCAGTATGGGATCTGGCCGCGCGCGCGCCCTGGCTGGTGCGGCCGGCCTTGAGCACCACCACCGGCTTTTTCTTCGAGACGCGCCGCGCCACTTCGGCGAACGAACGGCCGTCCTTCAGGTCCTCGAAGTGCTGGGCGATGATTTCGGTGTTCTCGTCCTGCTCGAAGAAGGTCAGCAGGTCGTCCTCGTCGATGTCCGATTTGTTGCCCAGCCCGACGATGGCCGAGACCCCCATGCCGGCCGAACGCGAGAAGCCGATGATCGCCATGCCGATGCCGCCGGACTGCGAGGACAGCGCCGCCTTGCCCTTGACGTCGTAGGCCGTGCAGAAGGTTGCGCACAGATTCTTCGGCGTGTAGTAGAAGCCGTAGATGTTCGGGCCCATCAGGCGAATGTTGAATTGGCGCGCGATGCGCACGAGCTCTGCCTGGCCTTCGACATTGCCGGTTTCGGCGAACCCCGAGGGAATCAGCACGGCGCCGGGAATGCCCTTTTTCCCGACCTCCACAAGCGCCTGGGCGACGAGCTTGGCGGGGATCGCGAACACCGCGACGTCGATGTCGCCGGGCACGTCGAGCACGCTCTTGTACGCCTTGCATCCCATGATCTCGTCGGCCTTGGGATGGATCGGATAGATCTTGCCCTGGTAACCGCCGTTGATCAGGTTCTTCATGACCGAGTTGCCGATCTTGCGGTCCTCGGCCGAGGCGCCGATCACCGCCACCGTGCCCGGGCGCATGATGCGGTTCATCTGGCGCACGATCTCGTCCTGGCTCGGACGGTAGCGCTCGGGCTGCGGCGCGAAGTCGACGACGATGCGCACGTCGGCGGCCACCGCGCCCTTCGCGCTGGCGAACACGGGGTTCAGGTCCATTTCGGAGATTTCCGGGAAATCGGCAATCAGCTGCGAGACGCGCTGGATCATCGCCGAGAGCGCCTCGCGATCGGCCGGCTCGGAGCCGCGCACGCCCTTCAGAACTTGGGCGGCCTGGATGCTGTCGAGCATCGACATCGCCTCGTCCTGCGCCAGCGGCGCCAGGCGGAAGGTGATGTCCTTGAGCACCTCGACCAGAATCCCGCCGAGACCGAAAGCCACCAGCTTGCCGAAAGAGGGGTCGGTCACCGCGCCGATGATCACCTCCTGCCCGCCGCCGATCATCTGCTGCACCTGCACGCCGAGCAATCTGGCCTGCGCGTCGTACTTCCTGGCGTTGGCCATGATGGTCTTGAACCCGCGCTCGACCTCGGCCGCGGACTTGAGCCCGACGAGCACGCCGTCCGCCTCGGTCTTGTGCAGGATCTCGGGGGACACGATCTTCAGCACCACGGGAAACCCCATGGCCTGCGCAAGCCGGGCCGCGTCGGCCGCGGATTCGGCCACCCCCTCCTGCGGCACCGCGATGCCGTAGGCGTCGCACACCAGCTTGCCCTCGGGGGCAGTCAGCGCGGTACGTCCCGCGGCCTTCACCTGATCGAGCATGCGCCGCACGGCGGCCTTGTCGAAAACCGCCTGGGCCGAAGCCTGCGGTGCCGCACGCGTTGCGCCGCGGCCGCCCGCTTTCGGACCGGCCAAGGCCTGTCCCTCAATCGTTTCGTCGTATGCCATCGTTGTCTCCAGAGTTGGGGGAGGATCGGCGCTCGCCTGCGGCAAGCGCTCCCAGGAATCGCTAAATCGCCCCGGCGGCGCGCAATGCAGAGATCTGCTCCGGGGTGTAGCCCAGTTCGGCCATGACTTCATCGGTGTGCTCGCCCAGCAGCGGGGAGCGCCTGACCTCGGTGGGGCTGTCCGAGAGCTTGATCGGGTTGCCGACCGAGAGGTATTTGCCACGCTGGGGATGATCCACCTCGACGATGGTCCCGGTCCTGCGCAGCGACGGGTCCTGCGCGATCTCCTTCATCGAAAGAATCGGCCCGCAGGGAATGTCGTGCTTGTTGAGGATTTCCATGGCCTCGAACTTGGTCTTGGTCATGGTCCACTGCTCGATCGCGGCGAACACCTCCGACAGCCGCGGCAGCCGTGCGGCGGGTGTCGCGTAGTCGGGGTTGGAGATCCAGTCCTCCTTGCCGATGACCTTGCAGATCGACTCCCACACCGGTGCCTGCGTGATGAAGTAGATGTAAGCGTTCGGGTCGTGCTCCCAGCCCTTGCACTTCAGGATGGAGCCGGGCTGGCCGCCGCCCGAGGCGTTGCCGGCGCGCGGCACGGCTTCGCCGAACTTGCCGTTGGGGTATTGCGGGTATTCCTGCAGCACGCCGTTGCGCGCGAGCCGCTGCTGGTCGCGCAGCTTGACGCGGCTGAGGTTGAGGACCCCGTCCTGCATGGCCGCCATCACCCGCTGCCCGCGACCGGTACTGATCCTCTGATAGAGCGCCGTCACGATGCCGAGCGCGAGATGCAGGCCGGTACCGCTGTCGCCGATCTGGGCACCGGTGACCAGCGGCGGCCCGTCGTCGAAGCCCGTCGTCGAGGCGGAGCCGCCCGCGCATTGGGCAACGTTCTCGTAGACCTTGCAGTCTTCATAGGGTCCCGGGCCGAAGCCCTTGATCGAGGCGACGATCATGCGCGGATTGAGCTCCTGGATGCGCTCCCAGGTGAACCCCATGCGGTCCAGCGCGCCCGGGGCGAAGTTCTCGACCAGCACGTCGCACATGCGCACCAGCGCCTCGAGAACCTCCTTGCCCTGCGGCGTCTTGGCGTTGATCGTCACCGACCGCTTGTTGTGGTTGAGCATCGTGAAATACAGGCTGTCCACGTCGGGTATGTCGCGCAGTTGCCCGCGCGTGATGTCGCCTTCTCCTGCGCGCTCGACCTTGACGACGTCGGCACCGAACCAGGCCAGCAACTGCGTGCAGGTCGGACCGGACTGCACATGCGTGAAGTCGAGGATGCGTACACCTTCCAATGCCTTGCCCATCTGGCTTCTCCCCGTGCTGTTTACTTGTACATGGTCTGGTTCTTCGTGCCCGGCGCGTACTCGCGCGGGTCGACCCAGATGTTGACCACGGCGGAGCGCCCGGTGCGGCGGATGGACTCGCGCGCGCGCCGCAGCGCCGCGGCGATCTGGCCCGGGTCGCGCACCTCCTCGCCGTAGCCGCCGAGCATCTCGGCGAACTTGCCGAACGGGATGTCGCCGAGCAGGTTGCCGACGTTGCCGCGCGCTTCGCCATATTTGGCCAACTGGCCATAGCGGATCTGGTTCATCGCCGAGTTGTTGCCGATGACCGCGAGGTAGGGCACGCCGAAGCGATTGGCCGTTTCCATGTCGAAGGCGGTCATGCCGAACGAGCCGTCGCCGTAGTAGCAGAGGACTTCCTTGCCCGGGCTGGCGAGCCCGGCGGCGATGGCAAAGCCGGTGCCCACGCCGAGCGAGCCGAGCGCCCCGGGGTCCATCCAGTGCCCGGGGCGGCGCGGGCGCACCGCCTGCGCCGAGATGGTGACCACGTCGCCGCCGTCGCCGATGTAGATCGTGTCGTCGGTCAGGAATTCGTTCAACTCGTAGGCCACGCGGTAGGGATGGATCGGCGTGTTCTCGGACCTGAACAGCGGCATGAGTTTTTGCGTGGCCACGTCCTCGGCCTCGGTCAACTGCTGCATCCATTGGCGCCGCGCCTGGCGCTTGTCGTTCTTGATGCGGCCGCTGGCGGCCTGCAGCACGGCGCCGAGGATGGCGCCGGGATCGCCGACCAGGCCCAGGTCGATGTCGCGGTTCTTGCCGACGGTGCGGTAGTCCATGTCGATCTGCACCAGCGTCAGCTCTTTGCTGATGCGCTTGCCGTAGCCCATGCGGAAGTCGAACGGCGTGCCGACGATGACGATGACGTCGGCGTTGGCGAAGGCCTGCGAGCGGGTGCGGTCGAAATGGTGGGGGTCGCCGGGCGGCAGCAGGCCGCGGCTGGCGCCGTTGAAATAGCCCGGGATGTCGAGCCCGCGCAGCAGCGCCACCGCCTCCACGTGGCCACGCGCGGTCCAGACCTGCTGGCCATAGAGGATGGCGGGCCGTTCGGCATTGACCAGGATGTCGGCCAGCTTCTCGATGTCGCGCGGGTCGCCGATCGACTTGGTCGAGGCGCGGTAGTGGCCGGGGCGTGGAATGATGGCACGGGCCGTATCGATTTCGCGGTCCAGCACATCGCGCGGAATTTCCAGATAGCTCGGACCCATGGCGCCGTTGAAGCATTCGCGCACCGCCATCGAAATCATGTCCGCCACGCGCTCGGTGCTGGGCACGCTGGCGGCGAACTTGGTGATCGGGGCCATCATGTCCACATGGGGCAGATCCTGCAGCGAGCCCATCTTGTGCTGGCTGAGCGCACCCTGTCCGCCGATGTGCAGGATGGGGCTCTCGGAGCGGAACGCCGTGGCCACCCCCGTCACGGCGTTGGTGCAGCCCGGACCGGCGGTGGTCACCACGCAGCCCAGCTTGCCGGTCTGGCGGGCATAGCCGTCCGCGGCATGCGCGGCGACCTGTTCGTGGCGCACGTCGACGATGCGAATGCCCTCGTCGATGCAGCCGTCATAGATGTCGATGATGTGGCCGCCGCAGAGGGTGAAGATGGTGTCGACGCCCTCGTTCTTCAGTGCCCTGGCCACCAGGTGCCCGCCGGAAATGACTCCGGCCGCCCTGTTTTTCAGCTTCAGTGTGTCGTCGGCCGTGGTCGTTGCCGATTCTGCAATCCCCGCTACTGCTGACATCGTCGTCTCCTTTAGAACTTTGTCGCATTCATCAAAAAAGCGCCTGAAAGCGCCGCTTGCGGCGGCCCTCGCATCCTTCGGGTGGCAATGGTTTTTTCGGAGCGCAGACATGGCCGATGCCCCATTCGCCAATCTCCATATCCAACACAATATGTGATATATCAACTTTCCGCAAGCGCTATTTCCCGGATTTCCTGGGCGTCTCCTTTCACGTGTTCGCTGCTCCGGGCACCGTGACGGCGGCTCGCCGCAGCGGCCGTGCGAGGAGCTTTCGGGAGTGGAGCGCCCGGCTGCGAGCGCCTGCATGGCAAGCACGGCCAGGGATCCGGCGAAGCAGGCGTCGGCGCGTTCCTTACCGGGAACTGCGGCTGCCACGCATCTGGGGGAGGTGGACGACATTCCGGTGATCATGCAAGATCGGCGCATTGCCGCCGCCGGCCCTGCACAACATGACCGGCATGATGGACCGCATGGGCATGAAGGGCGACCGCTTCCTGGTCAACGGCCGCGAACAGCCCTACGTGCGAGTGCCGGCGCGATGGGCGCGCTTGCGCCTGCTCAACGGCTCGAACGCGCGCGTCTACAACCTCGCCTTCGCCGACCGGCGCGCCTTTCACGTCGTCGCCACCGACGCCGGACTGCTGGCGTGGCCGGTGGAGGTGCGCAGCCCTGATGCTGCGCAGCGACTCGGGCGCGGTGGTGCCGGGCCTGAACACCATGCCGATGGGCGCCGACCGCTACGACTACGAGGGCTTCGACCTGATGCAATTGCGCGTGGTGGCGCCCAGCGGGCATGCGGGCGTGCTGCCCGCATGGCTGGCCGTAATCCCCGCGCTCCAGCCCGACGCCCCGGTGCGCCGCTTCAGCCTGCAGGGCATGATGGACGCCATGATGGGGGGAGGCGGCATGGCGGTGGGGTCGACGATGGGCGGCATGGGAGGTGGGCAGGACGCGCCCGCGGCCTCCGGCCCCGGTGGCATGAGCCTGGGAACCGGTGGACAGAAGCTGTTTTCCGTCGACCACCAGTTCATGAACATGGCGCGGATCAACCAGTGGGTGCGCCTGGGCAGCACCGAGGTCTGGGAAGTGAGCAACGACGGGAACATGGCCCACCCTTTCCACTTCCACGGCACCTCGTTCCAACTCCTCGCCCGCAACGGCGCCGCGCCGCCCGAGCATGAGCGCGGCTGGAAGGACACGGTGCTGGCGCGCCACGCCGAAACCGTGCGCCTGATCGCCCGCTTCGGCCAGCCCGCCGGGCCGTCCCATCCCTTCATGTACCACTGCCACATCCTCGAACACGAGGACAACGGCATGATGGGGCAGTTCAGCGTGGCGTGAACTCGGCGGGCGCGCGTTCTCGGCGGCTCAGGCCTGTTCGCGGCACTGCTGGGCCAGCGCCACCAGCGCCTCGCGCACCTCGCCCGCGTTGTGCACCGGCGCGGCGAAATCGATGCGCAGCAGCCGGCCGTCGGCGCGCAGGTCGAAGCCGTCGGTGTCCACCCCGACCATGCTTACCTCCTGCGCCTGCACGCCGTGGAGATGGGCGCAGTAGGCCCTCAGGTTGTGCACATGGTCAGCGTTCATGTGGGCGAGGATGCCGGGCTCGGCCTGCTCCAGGCTGTTGGCCGGAGGGGCGAAATCGGCCGGAGCGATCCAGTGGATCTTGCCGAAGCCGCCGATGAAGCGCACCGCTTCCACCTCGATGCGGTAGAAGAAAAAATCGTGCATGCCGAAGTAGCCATCGGCCTCGGGCAGGTAGCGCAGATAGCGCGAGCCCGGCGCATCCTTGTCCGCCAGGCGGCTCGCACGGCCGACGAGGGTGACGCGCCCCGCCGCCTGCGCATCGTCGGCGCAGGGGTGGGCGATGATGCTGGCGCGCGGGTCGGCGTCCAGGTTCTTGGTGTGCTCGGCCAGGGTTGAAATCAAAATCACCGGCCGACCCTGGTGGTCGAGCATGAACGGCGCGATCGAGCCGAAGGGCATGCCGCCGAGGCGTTTCGACAAGGTGGACAGCACGCCGTTGGGATGGGCGCGGACGAATTGGCGGGCTTCGAGGCCGAGATCGTGCATGGGTGTGGACCTGGTGTAGGGGGTTGCGCGGCCGGGCGGCGTCTAGGGCCTGTCCCACGTATGGCCATTGTGCCGCCCCCGTGGCGACTCCACAGGTGAGGGGGCGGCGATGGCGGCGAACCCCGCGGCCTGCTCAGCTTGCCGCCAGCAGATGCTCGACCTCGGCGAAGTTCTGCGCCCGCTCCGACGCCTCGCTCGGCGCGCCGAGCGGGCGTCCGATCTGGGTGGTGGAGAAGATGCCGCGGATCGCGGATGGTCGGCACCGGGCCTTGTTCGAGCGCCAGGGAGTGCCGCACCTCGCTGTAGTCCAGCACCTGGATGCGCTCGCGCGGCACCATCACCCGCGCTGCCGTCACCGCGTCGCGCGCGAGGCCATCGTCCACCGCGATGCGGATCGGTTTCTCGCTGAGCAGGTCGCGCGCGGTGACCAGGCCCAGCACGTTGCCGCTCATATCGGTCACCAGCAGCAGGCGCACGCGGGCGTGGATCATGCGCTGCTGCGCCGCCTCCATATCGGCGAGGGTAAAGAGATGGAATCTGCCGGTGAGCGCCCCCACGGCAGGCGCGCGTGGCGCAGGCGCAGTGCGTCGTCGAGGAACGCGAACATGAAATTTTGCAGCATGTTGGCCACCGTCGCGAGCGACAACTGGCGCGCCGTGGCGATGCCGGTCTTGTCATGGACCCGGCTCGGCGCGGGCCCGAGCCGGCCCCAGCCGAGGAATCATCTCCTGGCCGCCTCATATCTTGGCGGCCCCGCCAGGCTGCCGGATGCCCGCCAGCCTGGTGCGCTTCAACATCAGCGCATTGATGGCCACCAGCGCCGAACTGCCGGACATGGCCAGCGCCGCGATCTCGGGACTCAGCGTGAACGGGTAGAACACGCCCGCGGCGAGCGGGAAGGCGATGACGTTGTAGCCGACCGCCCAGCCGAGATTCTGGTGCATCTTGCGCAGCGTGGCGCGGGAAAGCTCCAGCGCGCCGACCACATCGAAGGGGTCGCTCTTCATCAGCACCACATCGGCGCTCTCCATCGCCACGTCGGTGCCGGCGCCGATGGCGAAGCCCACGTCGGCTTGGGTCAGGGCGGGCGCATCGTTGATGCCATCGCCCACCATGCCGACCTTGCTGCCTTGCGTTTGCAGTTCCTTGACCTTGTCCGCCTTCTGTCCCGGCAGCACGTCGGCGAGCACGATGTCGATACCAAGTTCCCGGCCGATGCGCTCGGCGGTGGCGCGGTTGTCGCCGGTGAGCATGGCCACTTTCACGCCGCGTCGCTGCAGCGCCTGGATGGCATCCTTCGACGTCGGCCGCAGCGCATCGGCGATGGCGATGAGCCCGAGCAGCTTGCCGCCATGGGCGACGTGGACGACGGTGCGGCCCGCGCCCTGCATCTCGTCGGCCCTGGCGGCCAAGTTGTTCATATCAACCTGTTCCGCGTCCATCAGTTTACGGTTACCCAGCAGCGCGGTGCTTCCTGAAACTTCCGCCTTGGCGCCCATGCCGTCGATATTGGTGAAGCCGCTGCTGGGCTGCGCCGGCATGCCGGCCGCACGCTTCAGGATCGCCTGGGCGAGGGGATGTTCGGAGCCCTGCTCCACCGCGGCGGCCAAGGCCAGCATGGCGTCCACGTCGGTGTCCGCCGCCGTCGCCACATCCACGACCTCGGGCTGCCCCAGGGTCAGGGTGCCGGTCTTGTCGAAGATGATGACGTTGAGCTTGGTGGCCTCCTCCAGCGCGGCGGCGTTCTTGAACAGGATGCCGTTCATGGCCCCCAGGCCGGTGCCGACCATGATCGCCATGGGCGTGGCCAGGCCCAGCGCGTCCGGGCAGGCAATCACGAAGACGGTGATGGTCAGCGTCATGGCAAACAGCAGCGGCTGGCCGATCCACCAGAACCACACCGCAAAGGTCGCCAGACCGGTAATGATGGCGGCGAGCACCAGCCATTGCGCGGCCCGGTCGGCCAGCCGTTGGCCGGGCGCCTTGGAGTTCTGCGCCGTCTGCACCAGCTTGACGATCTGGGCGAGTGCGGTGTCGGCGCCGACCTTGGTCGCGCGGTATTTGAAGCTGCCGCTCTTGTTGATGGTGGCGCCGATCACGCTGGCGCCGAGCGTCTTTTTGACCGGCATGGATTCGCCGGTGAGCATGGATTCGTCCACCTGCGATTCGCCCTCGATGACTTCGCCGTCCACCGGAATTTTATTGCCGGGCCGGATGATCACCGTGTCGCCGACTTGCAAGTCCGCCGTCGGCAGTTCGATCTCGCGTCCCTCGCGCAGCACGGTCGCCTTCGGCGGGGCGAGGTCCATCAGCGCACGGATGGCATCGGACGCGCCGGCGCGGGCGCGCATCTCCAGCCAGTGGCCCAGCAGAATGAATACCAGCAGCACCGACGAGGCTTCGTAAAACTGTTCGCCGGCGAAGAAAAACGTGGCGCCCACGCTGAAAAAATAGCCGGTTCCCACCGACAGGAGAACCAGCACCGCCATGTTGGCCACGCCGTTGCGGATGGCGCGGAACGCGGCGACGTAAAACGGCCAGCCGGGGTAGATCACCGCACCGCTCGCGAGCACGAACAGCAAAATGTTGCGGTCCATCCCGAATGGCGGTTCGAGCTTGAGAAACTGCATCCCCATCGAGGTGTAGAGAAACACCGGGACCGCAAATGCCAGCGCAATGAAGAAACGATTGCGCATGTCGCGCGCCATCGCCTGCATGTCCATGCCGGCGCCGTGGCCCATCTCATGGCCCATGCTGTCCATGTCCGCATGCTCGGCAGGTTGGCCAGCTTGATCGGTCCCGGCCGGTTCGACATGCCCGGTGTGCTGGCGATGTTCCGCGGGCGCGGGCTGCTCGCCATGACCGGGTGGCACTGCGGGGGAAGGGATGGGTACTGCCATGACTTGTGCACCAGGCGCAGCTTCGGATTCGCAAAGATGCATGGGCACCAGCTCGCCGCCGCAGTGATGGCCGCACTCGCGCACTCTCGCCTTGATGGCATTGAGGTCCGTCACCGTCTCGTCATACACCACCGTCGCGCTGCCCGAAACGTAGTTCACATCGACCTGCTTTACCCCCGGCATCCTGACCAGTTGTTTCTCGACGCCCCGGGCACTCAGCGGGGAGAGCAGGTCGCGCACATCAATGACGGTCGTTTTCATCGTTGCTCCTCAGTCGTCTTCAGCATGTTTTGTCAGTCTCCGGCTACGGCGCAAGCAGGCCATTTCCGAGATTACGGGGCACGAGTAAATGCGGCAGTCCGAGGCTTAGCAGGAAGCCCAGTGCGGCAAGGCCCGCGGTCAGGACGAAGGGGGCGCCAGGCAAGGCGGCGATATTGAAGAGGAGTCCGCCTGCCGCCGAGCCCACGGTGCCCCCCAGGCTGGCGGCTGCCGTCTGCTTGCCGAGTTCCCAGCCCTGCGCGCTCCCGGCCTTGGCCGAGATCCAGTAAGTCAGTATCGGCGAGAGGATGCCGGCGCTGGCCGCGACTGCACCGATCACGACCAGCATCGAGGTAAAATCAGACGCCCACGGTACCAGGAACAAGCCGGCCGTCAGCACGGACAGCGCGGGCGCGATGAGCCAGCGGGTCCTATCCGGCTTGAACCAGGGCGAGAATACGATTGCCTGTATCACAAACATGACCAGGCTGCATTCGGTGAACATCAGCGCGATCTGGTACGTGGTCAAGCCGAGCTCCTGCTTGCCGCGCAGTGCGAGTCCGACCTCGAACACCCCGACGCCGGCCGAGACGATGAAGGTGAGGATGAGCAGCTTCGGCACGACCCATGCGGTCCTATCGACCGAGGCGGTCGAAGCCTTCTTCGACCGATCACTGCCCTGCCGACCTGGAACGGCAAACACGACAGCGAGGCTGACGAGAAAGGCGAGCAGTGCGGTCGCCGCGAGCGGGACCGCGACCGATCCGGCCGGCAGGGCGAGAGTGAAAAAACCCGCCGCAAAGCGCGTGACGAACACACCCAGCATCGGTCCAAGCAGGAAACCGGCAATGCCGGCCATGCTGACGAACGCGAGCCGGCGGGCGCGCCCCTGCTCGGTCGTAGTGAAGTTGCCGATCACAGCCGCCGCCACTGGCGTCACCGCCGCGGCGAACATGCCGCTCAAGAATCGCTCGGCGTAAACCGCAGTAAGACTCTCGATGAACGAGAAAACCAGCATGGTGACGCCGAACCCGAGGAGCCCGACAAGCAGCACGCCACGGCGTCCATGCCGATCGGATAGCCGGCCCCACGCTGGAGCGAACAGGAAAAGCGCGAGGGTATAGACAGCGGTCAGTAGCCCGGTGTGCCGGGAAACTTGCGCAGCCTCGACGCCCGCTCCCAGGAGCCGCTCGATCAGGTAGGGCAGAAGCGGAAGCACGACGCCAAAGCCGACCGACACCGTGAAGACGGCGAGCATGGGCGTGGCCATGGTGGCACGGGGCATGCTGGCTGAGCGCTGCGTGGTGACCGTCATGCCGGCACCTGCGCCGCAACGGTCGCTGCCGCCGCCGCTCCGCCAGGCCGGATACCTGCCAGCTTGGTGCGCTTCAGCATGGGCGCATTGATCGCCAATAGCGCGGAGTTGCCGGACATGACGAGTGCCGCGATATTCAGGTTATTCATGAACGAGCCCTCATCTCCGCCGCGCGCCTGATTCACTCGGCAATCATGCCGTTTTTCAAATACGTTTCGTCGTACATAAAGACAACATCAGGGTCCGGCAGGATCAGCCGCTTGTCCTTGCCTGCATAGTGAAGCCGGCCGAGCAGGTTCTTGATGATGTTGAGCCGCGCCAGATGCTTGTCGTCGGCGCGCACGATGGCCCACGGCGCTATGGCGTTGTGGGTATGCGCCAGCATCTCGTCGCGCGCCAGGCTGTACTGCTTCCACTTCTTGAGCGCCAGGTTGTCAAGCGTGCTGACTTTCCATTGTGTGAGTGGATCACGCTTGCGCTCATTCAAGCGTTGCTTCTGCTCGGGTTTGCTGATGTCGAGGTAGTACTTGAGGAGCTTGATTCCCGAGCGCACCAACATATGCTCGAACTCTGACACCGAGCCCATGAACTCCTGGTACTCGGCCTCGGTGCAGAAGCCCATGACCCGCTCCACCCCCGCCCGGTTGTACCAGCTGCGGTTAAACAGCACGAGTTCCTGGGCCGCCGGCAAATACCGGACATAACGCTGGAAGTACCACGATGTACGGTCTCGGTCCGAGGGCTTGCCGAGGGCCACGACGCGTGTTTCGCGCGGGCTCAAATGCTCAACGATGCGCTTGATCGTGCCGTCCTTCCCGGCGGCGTCCCGGCCTTCAAAGATGATCAGGATTTTGTCATCGCACTGAATGAAATGTCGCTGCAGCTTGACCAGTTCGATCTGGAGCTTGTGCAGGCTGTCCTTGTAGGACTTTTTTGAAATCTCGGGCGCGTTCGATTCTTGTTGTTTGATTTTCTTGCCCATAGTTATTGCTTGCCCCACCTGCGATGCAGAAAATTGTAAATGGGCACGTAGACGAGACCCGCGTACGCGCCATAGAGGAAACTCTGAATCAAGCCAGCGAAAAAGCCCCGCCAACTGAGCCATTCGAATCCCGGCAATACTTGCTCGAGAAACGCAACCATGTGCATGCTCGCCGGCGTCAGCAGGCCGTAGACGACACAAAACACGAACGTAAACGTGGTCCAAATCGCCAATGACCAAGTCACGATTTTTATATTCAGCATGTCGTCTCCCCTGTTTAAAAACCAATACCTAAAGGGTCAATGTTTGTGCCCCGGCCCTTGTTCCGGAGTGCGTTGCTCACTGTCTTTGCCTGCGGGCTTGTGGTCATTATGGTCACCGCCACTCCCACCACCGTGTCCACCGTGCCCGCCGTGGCCGAACAGATGCATCGCGATCATTCCGGCGAAGAACAGCACCCAAACCCAGTTTTGTGAAAGCCATTCCATGATTTGCTCCTCTACTCAATCAAACAGTCGATTGGCGATTTCACTGATGGATATCAGCGCGAGTCAGCCGCAGCAGCCGCCCTTGCCTTGAGGTTCCTGCGCGGTGTTGGGTGGTATCCACGCCATAGCCCGCGCCTTTCACGGCCGATTTCAGTTGGTCGGGCGAGGTCAGCCGCTCGTCATACTGCACCGTGGCTTCGCCGGCCGACAGCGACACTTTTACCTCGCCGACTCCGGGAATCGCCTTCAGCGCGTGCGTTACATTGCTGGTGCAGCCCCCGCAAGTCATGCCTGTTACTTTCAAAAGTTCAGTTTGCATGGTGATGCCTCTTTCCAAAGGGTGTCGACTTGATGAGGCGCTCCTGAAATTGTATTGGTGATAAACCCGGTTTTCCGGGCCGGGTTTATTTCTTGGTGTCGAAATAGGCGTGCAGTTCCACTTCCGTCGGCTGTTTCCGGAACACGACCTCATCGTCCACCACCAGATTCGGCGAATGCCGGATGCCGAACTTTTGGACAAGGTCGGCGCAGTCTTCCACGAAACACACGCGGTACGGAATCCGCAAGCATTCGAGTTCCTTTTCCAGGTTTTTACGATGCGTACAGGCTTTCGTCGCGATGATCATTACATCCATAGTTACCTCCAAGCAAACCAGGCGGGTTGCCCGCCTGATTTAGCACGCTCACATCTTCGCGGGTGAAGCAGGCATGTCCTTGCGCATCTGGTCCATCTGTTTGCGCATCTGGCCCATCGTCTTCTGCGTACCGGCGTCCATCGCCATATCCTTGTTCATCATGCCCGACATGCTGTTCATCATGGCGCCCATTTGCTTCATCTGGCGTGACATCTTCTTCATCGTGGCCGGGTCCATGCTGCCGCTTTCCAGCATGCCGGACATATCTTTCATCTCACTCGACATGTCGTTCATAAGCCCCGACATTTGCTGCGCGCCAGACTCGCCCTTGTCGCTCATGCCCTGCATACCGGACACGCCGGGCATCGTTCCACCCTGTCCGGCATGGTTTGCTGCATAGGCCGGAACCGCGAATGCGGTGCCTGTGATCAGCAATAACGCGCCAACTTTTCCTAAAACCGAATGTTTCATGATTTACTCCTTGGTTAGCGGGGACATCCCCCGGTTTTATTGCCACCACGTTCAGGTTGTCACACGTGCCAGCAGTAAATTGCTAAAGCTGTTGGTATACAAACGTGACCGCCTCACTGCTCTTTGTTACTGAATATATCCGTACTGCGAATTTCGTATTCATCTTGCTGTGGTGGAGTTTCCTGATCAGCCGACCCTGGCAGCAAGCCTTGGCGCAGCGCTTACCGTTGCTCCATGTCATGCGCGTCGCATTGCTTCGCGCACCCGTCGCAAATCTGCTTCGTGATTCATCTTTTTAGGACGGTCACTTCTTCTTCTGCCGGAAGATGACCAAACGAGCAGCACATTCTGCGGCAGATGCTGGGGCCGGCTTGCCGGACCTGCGGATGCATCGGGCAGGTGCACTCGGTGCCGGGCGGCAGATGGGTCATCTCGGGCATGGCGACATCCTCATCAAGGGGTCGGTGCAAGGCAGTGCTGCCGATGCGCGAGGGTGAAGGCGCGGCGCGATCCGCCCCCGCTCGCAACCGCGGACCAGCCGTTCACGCGCCTCCCGTCAAGTCGGCGCGCCGTTTCACATACTCGTCGCGGTCGATCTCGCCGCGGGCGTAACGCGCGTCGAGAGTCTTGAGAGCCGTGCGCTGGCGCGGCTCGGACCGATCCTGCATGAAATAGCGCACCAGCCCGACGATCAGAAAAACCGGGATGGCCCAGACCAGGATCATCCCAATCCATCCCAACCCCATTCCGCCATATTCGAAGCCCATCATGGTCCGCCTCCAGGCATCCATGGAATATGCCGTGCGCCGTGCGCAGAGCCCGGCGCGGCGCACGGCCGCCGTTCACTGCCCCGGGTTCGCCGGGTTGGGCTGGGACTTGCCCATGTCCATCATGGGGCCGTGGCCTGCTTCGCTGCCGTGCATGCTTTGGCCCTGCATGCCCATGCCGTTCTGCCCACCGGCCTTGGAGCCGTGATCCATGCCGCCCATCATCCCCTTGCCGTCTTTCATCTGCGATCCATCATCCATCGGCACGGACGGCTTGGCCGCCCCGCTCTGAAGCATGCCTTGTGGGCGCCCCTGCCCGGACTGCGTCGCGCTGGTGGCCTGGGTCGGCTCGGGGTGGTGCGCCGCATGCGCATCCGGGTTCAACTCGGCGGCCAGCAGGGCGGAGGGCGCCGCCAGGGCGAAGGCCAAGGCCAGCAGCGCGCGCTGGAGGGTCGAGGTGTTGCGGGTCGGTTTCATGGTCGTTCCTTTCGTGAACGTGGGTCGGGGTGAGGCGAGATGTGTTCAGTAACGGGCGTACTGGCGAGTGGAGCCGTCGCGGTCAATCAGGAGGACATCGAACGCGTCCTTGCGTTCGCCTTCCATGCCGGGAGACCCCATCGGCATGCCCGGCACAACCAGCCCGCGCACGCGGGGCCGCTCGCTCAGCAGGCGCCTGATGTCTTGCGCCGGCACGTGGCCTTCCACCACGTAGCCGCCCACTTCGGCGGTGTGGCAGGAACCCACGCCGAACGGCACACCCAGGCGCTGCTTGTGGGCCGCCACGTCATTCGTGTCATGGGCGACGACCTGGAAGCCGTTGGCTTGCAGGTGCTTGATCCAGGCGGTGCAGCAGCCGCAAGCCGGGTCTTTGTAGACCTGCACAGTCGGCGGCTTCACCGCGCCGGGCGCGGCCCACGCCGCCGGGGCCGTCATCAGGCCGATGAAAATCAACTTGAGGATTGGGGTTTTCACGTCGATCTCCCGAATTCGATGCCCGCGCCATGGCGCAAGGCCTGGATGGCGGCGGTCATTCGACCAACACCTTGCCCATCATGCCGGCCTCCATGTGCCCGGGCACGAGGCAGGCGAAGTCAACCGTTCCAGGCTTGTCGAACTGCCAGACGATGCTGCCGCGCTGCCCTGGTGCAAGCCGGACCATATTGGGTTCGGCGTGCTGCATCATCGGCATTTTGCGCATCATCTCGGCATGCTCCTTGAGTTCGTCCGGAGTGCCGAGCACCATCTCATGGGACATCTTGCCGGCGTTCTGGAGCGTGAAGCGGACGGTCTCCCCCTTTTTGACCTGGATGGTGTCCGGCGCGAAGCGCATGGAGTCGTCCATCGTGATGTCGATGGTGCGGCTGACCCGGGACGGATCCCCGGGCTTGCCCGCCATCGACGCATGCGTGTCCTCATGCATGCCGGCCATGTCGTGGCCCTGCATCGTCTGCGGGCCTTCCATGCCGTGGCCTGCGCCATGGCTGCCTGCCGCCAGCGCCAGGGCCGGCAATGCGCCGAGGGTCAGGATCAAGAGTGTCTTTTTCATCGAAACCTCTGTAGTTCGTTCGCGTGAAATGAAAGATCCCGGTCTTGCGTAGCCGGGCGGGAAATCAGAACCACAATCGCACCCCGGCGACCAGACGCGTTTGCCTGGGTCGTTCGCCGGCGGCGCGGGCCAGGTCGGCGGTCTGGCCGAACTTGCCGGCCCACTCCACGCCGACATAGGGCGCGAACTGGCGCGTGAATTCATAGCGCAGGCGCAGGCCGGCGGTGAGGTTGGACAGCCCGCTGCCGATGTCGCGTGCCGGGTCGCTCTTGCCGTAGACATTGGCGTCGATGCGCGGCTGCGCGATGAGCTTCTGCGTGAGCAGAACGTCATAGCTCGCCGCCAGGCGCAGCGCGCTGCGCCCCTGATCCCCCAGATAACCGGTGGCCTCGATGTCGAACCAGTAGGGGGCGATGCCCTGCACGCCGAATGCCAGCCACTTGCGGTCCGGCCCCGCGCCGCTGTCGTAGCGCAGGCCCAGTTGCGTATCCCAGAAGGTGGCCGCTGCGTGACCCCAGAGCAGTTCGGTCCGGGCGCCCTGCAGCCGGCCCCGGGCGGCATCGCCCTCGGCCTTGAGCACCAGCTTGTTCTGATCCCGGCCGAACCAGGCTTGTGCGTCGTAGGCCGTGGCGTTGCCGTCGCGGGTGTAGACCCGCTCCAGCCGGTCGATCAGCAGCGTACCGAAGCTGTGCTCGTCGGCCAGCCGGGGCGGCTGCACGCCGGCAAGGGTGTACGGCCCTGAACCCAGCGTGTAGCCGCCGGAATAGGCGTTCGGATCCCGCGCGCCGGGCGGCGCGGAGCCGCCTTGCATCGGCGCCATCGGCATCGCGCTCCCCGCAGCTTCGCCATGGCTCATGCCGCCCATTCCAGACATGCCGGGCATTGCGGCCGAGGCCGGGCTCATGTCCTGCGCCCCGGCGGCCGATGGCATGTCCATGCCGCCGTGCGGCGCCGAAGCCTGCGCCCAGGCGGGTGCCGCGCCCAGAGTCAACAGGACGGCGGCGATGCAGCTCAATCGAAGGTTTGTGTTCATGTTCGTGTCTTTGTCCATCAGGCGATTGCGGGCGGCTCAGGCCACCACCACTTCGCGAAACATGCCCGCTTCCATGTGGAGCATGAGGTGGCAATGCCAGGCCCAGCGGCCGAGGGCGTCCGCGGTGACGAGGAAACTGATCCGCTGGGCGGGCTGCACGGTGATGGTGTGCTTGCGCACCTGGAAATTTCCCTGCGGACTTTCCAACTCGCTCCACATGCCGTGCAGATGCATGGGATGGGTCATCATGGTGTCGTTGACCATCACCACGCGCAGGCGCTCGCCGTGGCGAAAGTGCACGGGCGTGGATTGGCCGAATGGGAGGCCGTCGATCGACCAGGCATAGCGTTGCATATTGCCGGTCAGGTGCAGCTCGATCTCGCGCTCGGGGCGGCGCGTGTCAAGCGGTCCGCCGAGGGTGCGCAGATCGGCGTAGGTCAGCACGCGGCGGCCGTTGTCGCGCAGGCCGATGCCCGGGTCGTCCAGGTTGGTTCGCGGCGTATCCACATGCATGTCCGTACTCGGGCCGTATTCGCTCTTGGCGTGCCGCACCGCGGCGCCCGGGGCCTGGCCCGGCCCCATGTCCATGCCCGACATGTTTCCCGTACCCATGCCGGGCATGCCAGCGTGCTCCGCACCATTCGCGCCGCCCGCTGCAGAAGCCATCGCGCCCATCATGTCGGCCATGCTCAGCCATTCGGCCTTGTCGAGCGCGGGAACCGGCGCCGCCAGCCCGGCGCGGGTGGCGAGCGTGCCGCGGGCATAGCCCGTGCGGTCCATGGACTGCGCGAAGAGGGTGTAGGCGTCGTGCTTCGGGGTGACGATCACGTCGTAGGTTTCGCCGGGGCCGAAGCGGAATTCGTCCACCTCGGCGGGCTCGACATTCTGGCCGTCGGCCTGCACCACCACGAGCTTCAATCCCGGGATGCGCACGTCGTAGTAGGTATTGGCTGCGCCGTTGATGAAGCGCAACCTGACCCTCTCCCCCGGGCGGAACAATCCAGTCCAGTTGCCGGCAGGGGTGGTGCCGTTCACCAGATAGGTGAGCGTCGCGGCCGAGAGGTCCGACAGATCGGTCGGATTCATGCGCATCTCGTTCCACATCTTGCGCTTGTCCAGCGCGGCCGCCAGGCCTTGGCGCGAGACGTCGCGGAAGAAGTCCACCACCGTGGGCTGGTTGTAGTTGTAGTAGTCGCCCTGCACCTTGAGCTTGGCGAAGACGCGCATCGGGTCTTCGTCGGTCCAGTCGGAGAGCTGCACGACGTGGTCGCGGTCGGCGCGGATCGTCTCGCCGCCGGACGGCTCGATGACGATGGCGCCGTACATGCCGGTCTGCTCCTGCATGCCGGAGTGCGAGTGGTACCAGTACGTGCCGCCTTGCTCCACCTTGAAGCGGTAGGTGAAGGTTTGTCCCGGAGCGATGCCGGCGAAGCTGATGCCCGGCACGCCGTCCATCTGGAACGGGAGGAGGATGCCGTGCCAGTGGATCGAAGTGGATTCGCGTAATCTGTTGGTCACGCGGATCGTGACCGTGTCGCCCTCGCGCCAGTGCAGCGTGGGGCCGGGAATCGAGCCGTTGATGGTGGTGGCCGTGCGCGGCTTGCCGGTGAAGTTCACCGGCGACTCGGCGATGACGAGGTCGAACTCGGTGCCGCGCAGCACTGGTGCTGCGCCCGTTGACGTAGCCTCGCCGTCCGCCCGCGCGGGCCGGGCGAAGGGCGACAGCCCGAGCGCGACGCCTCCGGCGGCCAGGCCCTGGACAAAGCGCCGGCGCGGAAGGTGGGGCGCGGCGGCGAACTCGGGCGTATGCAGTTTCATCTGAGCAGGTCTCCAGGGGGAAAAGATCTGGACCGAACCTGCATCGGCCGCATCCGGCACGCAGATCCCGTCTTCATGACCGCAACCATAATCAGGCGGCACTGTCACGCGCATGACCGGTCCATTACATTCATGTCATCAATCGGTCATCTTGCCGGCAGCATCGGGGGCGTACATTGGGAGCGTGCATCGCCACGCGGCCCCAGACATTCGCGCCCGGCTGCGTGACGACCGATCTGCGGTGAGGATGGCCCATGAAACTTCTGGTGGTCGAGGACGAAAGCAAAACCGGCGACTATCTGCGCCAGGGCCTGGTCGAAGCCGGCTTCGTCGTGGACCTCGCCCGCAATGGCCTGGACGGACATCACCTGGCGATGACCGAGCCCTATGACCTAATCGTGCTCGACGTCATGCTGCCCGACGTGGACGGCTGGCGCATCGTGCAGTCCTTGCGCGGCGCCGGCAAGAGCACGGCCGTGCTGTTCCTGACCGCCAGGGGCAGCGTGGACGATCGCGTCAAGGGCCTGGAGCTTGGCGCCGACGACTACCTGGTCAAACCGTTCGTGTTCTCCGAGCTGCTGGCGCGGGTGCGTACCCTGCTGCGCCGAGGCGGCGCCCCCGTCCGGGCGGATCGCCTGCAAGTGGCGGATCTGGTGCTCGACCTGCCGCGCCGCCGCGCCACGCGTGCGGGTACGCGCATCAACCTCACGAACAAGGAATTCGCCCTGCTGGAACTGCTGATCCGGCGTCAGGGCGAGGTGTTGCCGCGGTCCCTGATCGCCTCACAGGTGTGGGACATGAACTTCGACAGCGACACCAATGTGATCGACGTGGCCATTCGCCGCCTGCGCGCCAAGGTCGACGACCCCTTCGAGCCCAAGCTCATCCAGACCATCCGCGGCATGGGCTACACGCTGGACGCGCCCGATGCCGGCTGAGGCGAACAAACGCCGCCCGGCCTCGCTGGCGCTGCGGGTCACGGCATTCGTCGGCGTGGCGACGACGCTGGTGTTCCTGATCTTCGCCTGGGGCATTGAGCACTCGATCGAGCAGCACTTCGCCGAGCAGGACCTCGACGAACTTCGGGCCGTTGCGCAATCCATCCAGGCGGCGCTCAGCGATGCCGCGGCGGAACGGGACCGAAGCGCACTGGAACATCAGCTCGCCGGCGCGGTGGCAGGACATCACGGCGTGTTCTTTCTCGTCCTCGACGGGCAGGGACGGCCCTTGTACGACACCGCCGGCCGCGGCCTGGCGGACGTGGCGCGAACCCAGCCGGCAGCGGCGCGCCTGGACACCGACGCGCTGCGCATCTGGACCGTGCGCGACCGGCCCTACCGCGGCACGGTGCTGCGCATGGGCGCCTACACCGTGCTGCTGGCAACGGCCATGGAGTCCCACGTCCGCTACCTGTCGGAACTTCGGCACCGACTGTTGATCGGCACGCTTTCAGCCTGCGCGGTTGCCATCCTGGTCGCGTGGCTGGCGGGGCAATGGGGGCATGCGCCGATCCGCCGCATCAGCGACAGGATGCGCAGCGTGACCTCCGAGCAGTTGCATGTCCGGCTCGATCCCGGGCAGGTTCCCATCGAGCTGGCCGAACTGGTGTCGTCGTTCAACGCCATGCTCGAGCGCATCGAAGAGAGCTTTCGCCGCCTGTCGCATTTCGCCGCGGACATCGCGCACGAGTTGCGCACGCCGGTGACCAACCTGTCCACCCAGACCCAGGTTGCGTTGTCCAAGGCGCGAAGCCTCGAGGCGTACCGGGAGATCCTCTATTCCAACCTGGAGGAGTACGAGCGCATGGGCAAGATGATCGGCGACATGCTGTTCCTCGCACAGGCCGACCGCGACCTGATCCGGCCCGAGCTGGCCGATGTGGATCTCGCCGACGAGGTGCAGGGGCTGTTCGAGTATTTCGAGGCCTGGGCGGAGGATCGCGGCGTGGCCCTGGCGCTTCGCGGCGAGGCGCCGAGCGTGCGCGGCGATCGCCTGATGCTGCGCCGCGCGCTGAGCAACCTCATGTCCAATGCCATCCGCCATACGCCGTCGGGGCAGACCGTCGCTGTCACGCTTGCGCGTGGGGCTGACTGGATCGAGGTCCAGATGGAGAATCCGGGTCCTGAGATCCCAGCCGAGCATCTGCCGCGCATTTTCGACCGCTTCCACCGCGTCGATCCCTCGCGTCAGCGCAAGGGCGACGGCGCCGGACTCGGGCTGGCGATTGTGAAGTCCATCGTCGAGGCGCACGGCGGGGCCGTTTCCGCCGTTTCGGCCGCTGGCCGAACACGATTCCTCGTCAAGCTGCCAAGGGGTTCCGTCCCGAGCTCGCACCGGGCATCGTGACGACGAGGCGCCGCCTTGCGCAAGAAGGCGCGATTGCGCCGAGCCCGGGCAAACCGCGCTAGAGCAAAGGCCCGATCACATCCAATCGGCGCGCAGGCGCGGGAGCAGGACGCGATCCAGTACACGCGCCAGGACCAGGGAAGGCGGCTGTGTCGGCAGGTGGCGCAAAACGCGGCACACCGGCCCGGGGGTCGCGGCGGCGAGCCCCACCGCGGCACCGCCCAGCCTGCTCAACCACGCCTGGGCATGGTCTTGCCCGGCCGCCAGAGGCTGCGTCCGGCGCAGCGCCGACGCATGCCCCACATCACGGGAATGCGGCGGCGAGGACATCATGCGCAGTCCTGCGAAAACTGCATGCCCGGTCGGCGGTGTGCATACCCGTTGATCAATCCCCCACGGCAGGTCGAGGGCGCGCAGACGAGCCAATGCCTCGCCGGCGGGGCGCCGTGGTTGTAGACCGCGTCGAATTGCCGGAGCATATCGACAAAACCGTGGCTGCAGGGCGACAAGCGGATGCGGGAAACGCCAGCCTGGCGCAAAGCGTTCGCTTCACCGATCAACGCCTGCACGCCGGCGGACCGGATGGTGATCAACATGGACGAAACGCGACTGACCACAATCGCGCAACTTGAGCAATTTCTCAGCGCCAATGCCCAAGTCGGGTTTTCGGCGCATGGCGACGATACGCAGCGCGACGCCCACATCAGCCGGATGCTCGGAGAGCTTTTCGACGGCCCCGGCGCACCCAGCGCGAACGCGGGGTGGTGCTGGCCTATCTGCGGCACACCAGCGGCTATACAGCCACCCGCCGCAACTCACCCGATTGGTGAGGCGCTGGCATGCCAACCGCGTGGCCCCAGAGCTGAATCGTCCCCGGTTCCGTAGACACATGCGCGCCTTCTACGATGACGTCAGGAGGCATCATGACCAGCGGCAAACGGTACACAGAAGAGTTCAAGATGGAAGCGGTCAAGCAGGTGACCGAGCGCGGGTATCCGGCGGCTGACGTGGCGGCGCGGCTGGGTGTATCGGCGTGGAGCCTTCATCGGTGGACGAAGGAACTCAGCAAGCCTGCGGGAGCGCGCGTGGAAGCCCAGGAGCAGTCGGCCGAGATTCGACGGCTGAAGGCCGAACCCAGGCGCGTGACCGAGGAGCGCGACATCCTAAAAAAGGCCGCAGCGTACTTTGCCAGGCAGTCCGGGTGAAGTACGCGTTCATCAGGTCCCAGGAAGAGATCCATTCGGTTCGAAGGCTGTGCAAGATGATGGCAGTTCACCCGAGCGGCTACTACGCCTGGCGCAACGAGCCGCAGCGCGCGTGCCGTTGACGACCAGCGCTTGCTCGGGCGCATCAAACAGTCGTGGCTGGAGAGTGGCGGCGTCTACGGTTATCGCAAGGTCCATGACGACATGCGCGATCTCGGCGAACGCTGCGGCCACAACCGCATTGCACGCCTGATGCGAGCCGAGGGGTTGCGTTCCCAGAGCGGGTATGGCCGGCGTCCCAGGCCGTTCGGCAACAAGCCTGCGGTCGTGGCGCCGAACCATCTGGCACGCGAGTTCGACGTAGCCGAGCCGAACAAGGTTTGGGTGACCGACATCACGTACATCCGAACCCGCGAGGGCTGGGTTGTATCTGGCCGTCGTGCTCGATTTGTTCTCGCGCCAGGTCGTGGGCTGGTCCATGCAGCCGCGCATGGACCGCGAGCTGGCTAGCAGCGCATTGCTGATGGCCGTGTGGCGCAGGCGGCCTTCTGGCGAAGTTCTGGTGCACTCGGACAAGGCAGCCGGTTCTCCAGCTACGACTGGCAGGACTTCCCGAAGGAACACAACCTCAAACCCAGCATGAGCCGTCGCGGCAACTCCCACGACAATGCCGTGGCCGAGAGCTTCTTCCAGTTGCTCAAGCGCGAGCGCATCCGCCGCAAGACACACCCCGACCGCGAGGCGGCCAGGCGCGACGTGTTCGATTGCATCGAGATGTTCTACAACCCCAAGCGCCGCCACGGCAACAACGATCGGCTCTCGCCGGTCGAGTTCGAACGGCAGTATTTCAACTCGCTCGCAAGTGTCTAGGAGGCTGTCGGACTTGAACCCGAGCGAATCCGATTGATCAGTGCGACGCGTTTTTTTTGACAGCGGCGCGCTGATCGAACGCTCTCGATGGTTGGCGAGACACTGTGAGGGCACATGGGGCGGCCTGGGGACTCGGTTTTGGCGTGGTCGGGGCGCACTATTGCCCTCACGCGGCTCGCAGGACGTGCATGCGCTTGATGTTCCAAGCCATGGTCACCAAGCTCCATTCGCCTTGTGCCTTGGCCAGCCCGCGCATGCTCATCTGGCGCCAACCCATCACTTGCTTGATGATGCCGAACACCGGCTCCACTGTCTGCTTGCGCAGGCCGTACAGGGCTCGGCCTGCTTGCGTGCCCAGGCGGTGTGCCATCTGCACGAGCGGATCCGTCGTCTGGGGCTCGGGCACATCGGGTGCAAAGCGCCCCATCACCGGCGTGTGATGCGACTCCCGCTTGAGCGCCAGCAGCGGCTCGATACCCGCGTCGTTGCACGCGATCACGTTGGCTTGGCTGAAGAAGCCGTTGTCCGTGATGAGCGTGTGCACCTCGCCCAGCACCGCGGGTAACGCTTGGATCTGCTGCAGCGTAGGCACAACTTCGCGCTTGTCGTTGGATGCCTGGCTCACATGCTGGGTGATCACCATCATCGTCGCGATGTCCACGCCGGCTTGTGCGTTGTAGCTTTGCTCGAAGCCCCCACCCGACACGGGCATGATGCGCGACTCTTCATCCGTGAGGTTGACCTGATCGCTGCTCCGGGGGCCGGCCTCTGGCGGCTCAGGGTCCTTGCCGCGCGGCTTCTTGCCCGCCTCGCGCTGGGCTTGGCGCTTGGCGGTCTTGGCCTCGTACTCCTGCTGCTCGACCTGATGGCGTTCGCTGGCGCGCTGCTCGATCTTGGCCTTGGCCTGCGCGATTGCGCTCAAGCGATCTGCACGCAGGGCGATCTCCGCCGGCACATCCATGCCGTCGGGTACCGTCGCGCGGTCGCTGTTCTCTGCCAGCGCCAGCAGCGTTTGTACTTCCTGGCGCAGCTGCGCCTCGATCTTGTTGGCATGAGCCCACGACAAGGCCTTGTGCTTGCTGGCGTTGGCGTCGATCTTGGTGCCATCCAGCGCGATGTGTCCGAGCTTGAGCAGCTTCATCTCGCGCGCCAGAACCAGCACCTGCACGAACAGTGCCTCCACCTCCTTCAAGAAGCGGCGGCGGAACGTCGCCAGCGTGTCGTGATCGGGGTGGGTATTGGCCGCAACAAAGCGGAACGCCACCGAGTCGTAGGTCGCCCGCTCGATCTTGCGGCTGGAGTGCACGCCGTTGGCGTAGCCGTAGATCAGCAGGCCCAGCAGCACCGCCGGATGGTGCGCCGCCGAGCCCCGGCCTGCGTACTGTCGGGCCAGATCGCCCAGATCAAGCTGCTCGATGACTTCGACCACGAAGCGCGCCAAGTGATCAGTGGGCAGCCATTCGTCCACCGACGGTGGCAACAGATATGCGGTGTCTCGGTCAACAGGGACGAAGCGGCTCATCGGCTCGGGCTCTCGGTTGTGCAGCAGCAATTGTCTCGGATAGCGTCTTCATCCGGAAGACCGCAAAGTCCGACAGTCTCCTAGGAAAGCAGGGGCAATTCACTTTCGATCTTGGCGCCACAGAGGTTGGTGCTGAGAAAACTTCAGGCGCCCTGGTCTGCGGCTCCATCATGATCGAGTAAGGTCATCAAGCCTTCTTGGCCAAGCACTGCGATCCCCAACTCCTGCGCCTTGGCGAGTTTGCTCCCAGCCTCGGCCCCAGCAACAACATAATCGGTTTTCTTCGACACCGACCCCGCCACTTTTCCGCCCGCTGCTTCGATGCGTTCTTTCGCTTCTTCACGGCTCATCGTCGGCAGGGCACCGGTGAGGACGAAGGTTTTTCCGGCGAGGGGTTTGGGCGCTGCGGCTTCGACAGGGGCTGATTCATCCCAATGCACGCCGCAGGCGCGGAGTTGTTCGACGACTTCGCGGTTGTGCGGCTGGTCGAAGAAGGTGCGGATGCTTCGGGCCACGACCGGTCCGACGTCGGACACGGCCTGTAGTTGTTCCAGGCTGGCGTCCATCAGGGTGTCGAGGCTGCCGAAATGACGGGCAAGTTCCTTGGCGGTGGCCTCCCCGACCTGGCGGATGCCCAGCGCATAGATGAAGCGCGGCAAGGTGGTGGACTTGCTGGCTTGCAGCGCGTCGAGCAGGTTGGTGGCGCTTTTGTCGGCCATGCGGTCGAGCGCGGCGAGCTTGAGCAAACCGAGGCGGTAGAGGTCTGGCAGGACGTTGACGATGCCGCCGTCCACCAGTTGATCGACCAGTTTTTCGCCCAGGCCTTCGATGTCCATGGCTCGGCGGCTGGCGTAATGCAGGATGGCCTGTTTGCGTTGCGCGGCACAGAACAAGCCGCCGGTGCAGCGCCAGTCGGCCTCGCCCTCTTCGCGCACGATGGCCGAGCCGCACACCGGGCAGTGGCCGCCGAGTTGCTTGTCGAGGTCGAAGGGCTGGCCCGCGTTGGCGGGGCGTTGATCGAGCAGCACGCTCACCACTTCGGGAATCACGTCCCCCGCCCGGCGCACGATGACGGCGTCGCCCACGCGCACGTCTTTGCGGCGCACTTCGTCTTCGTTGTGCAGCGTGGCGTTGGTGACGGTGACGCCGCCGACGAACACCGGCTCCAGCTTGGCCACCGGGGTAAGCTTGCCCGTGCGGCCCACCTGAATGTCGATGGCCAGAACGCGGGTGCTGCGCTCTTGCGCGGGATATTTATGCGCCACGGCCCAAACCGGCTCGCGGTTGCGAAAGCCGAGTTCAGCCTGCAGCGCAAGGCTGTCGACCTTGTAGACCACGCCGTCGATGTCGAACGGCAGGCTGTCGCGTTCAGTGGCGATGCGGCCGTGGAAGTCGATGAGGGTCTGCGCGCCGGGGCCGTGCACGCGCTGCTCTGCGACCGGCAGGCCCATGGCGGCCAGTGCATCGAGCATGGCGTGATAGGTGTCGGGCTGATGCACCCAGCCGACGATTTCGCCCCAGCCATAGGCGTAGAAGGCCAGCGGACGCTGCGCGGCAATCGTGGGGTCGAGCTGGCGAATGCTGCCTGCCGCACCGTTGCGCGGGTTGACCAGGGTGGGCAGACCCTTGGCGCGCTGGCGCTCGTTGTAGCGCTCGAAGTCGGCGCGCTTCATCAGCACCTCGCCACGCACTTCCAGCACTGCCGGCGGATGGGTGGTGTGCAGTTGCAGCGGCACGCTGCGGATGGTGCGTACGTTCTGCGTCACATCCTCGCCGGTCTCGCCGTCGCCACGGGTGGCGGCCTGCACCAGGGTCCCGTGCTCATAGCGCAGATTGATGGCGAGGCCGTCGAACTTGAGTTCGGCGTTGTAGGTCACCGGGGGGTCGTCCGCGCTCAAGGCCAGTTTGTTGCGCACCCGTTGATCGAACGCGGCCGCCCCTTGCGGCGTGGTGTCCGTCTCGGTCTGGATGGACAGCATCGGCACGGCGTGGCGCACCGGGGCGAATTGCGGCAGCGGCGCACCGCCCACGCGCTGGGTGGGCGAGTCGGGCGTGCGCAGCTCGGGGTGCGCGGCTTCGAGTGCCTGCAACTCGCGGAACAGGGTGTCGTAGTCGGCGTCGGAAACGAGTGGGGCGTCGAGCACGTAGTAGGCGTGGTCGAGGCGGGCGAGTTCGGCGCGCAACGCGGCAGCGCGGGCCGCCGGGTCGGCAAAGAGCGATGCGGATTGCGGAGCTTGTGCTTGAGACATGTGGCTGGAGGCAAACGTGGAAGCGGCCGCGGCTGCGCCCATGTCGGCAGCTAGTGTCCTGAATTGGGAATTCAGGACACTAGCTGAACAGTCGTTGCGTGGTGGCGGTTCCAGCTGGCAGGCTGCGGGCGTCGAGTGCTGCGTAGAGTCGTTGCAATTGCTGCTCGATCTGGTCGAGCGAGGTGTGCGAGAGCGGTGCGCCGTTGTCGTCGACCTGTTTCGCATCCAGGGCCTGACCCAGGCGCTGCGCGGCCTCGCGCATGCGCGCAAACGGCCGCAGGGCTTGTGGCACTTGGGGCACGTCGAGCAGGAGGGTGGCGCGGCTCACCGGCATTTCCGGGTTGTCGGCCAGGGCGGCTTGAGCGTCGAACTGGAGTTGCACCATCGATACGGGCCGACCGGGCTCGGCAATGTCCGTCTCGCCAGGCCCGGCCGATGCCGGCATGACATCCACCAGCGCAAGCCGACCGGCCGACAGGGTCGTGGTGAAACCTGCAGCCTGAGCCTGCTGGCGCAGATAGTCCACGCTCCAGGCCACGCCCTGCGCCTGCAGGTTGATGGACAGTTGCGCGTCGTTGGCGGCGGCAAAATTGTCGAGATCGCGCGCCTGCTCCAACGCCTCGGCCATATCGGGCAGGTCGGGCGCGGCGCCCAGGGCCTCGCCGAGGGCATGGCATTTGGTGACGAACTCGGAGTACTCGATGGCGTTGAGCGGGCCGCTGCGGCTGGCCAGCTGCACGGCTGCCTGCAGCTCGACATAGCGTGCGCCGGGTTGCAGGGCCTCCCACAGGCCCGACTGCGCGTTGCGCCCCTCGAACAGCATGGGCTTGGTGCCTGCACGTGAGCTGCGCGGCAAGCGTTGCTGCAGGGCCTCGCCGGGCACGGGCAGTTCGAACAGGAAACTGACGATGGCGTCGATCAAGGGGTCGATATGCGGCGCGGGGGCTCGCGTTCGGCCCGGCTCGACCGGCGCCAGCTCGGGTTCGACGCGTTCGGGCCGGTCGTCCAGTTCTGGTTCGCGCTGGCCGTGTTCGATCGCGTGCAGCTCACTGCCCGATGACGGCTTGATAGGCGGCGAACTGGTTTCCGGCCGCGCCCGGCGGCGCCGCAACTGCCAGGATTGCCAAAGGTTGAGCGCCACCACGGCGGCGATGATCAGCGCCCCCACCACCAGCAAGGCCTGCTGCAATTGACCCATGTGTTCGTCCTCGTTCGTATTCGTTGGTGATGGAGCTAAGACCATGCAGGCTGGCTTGGTTCCGGTGTTGCTGCGCGCCTTGTGCACATGGCCGCTGTGGGCTGGACGCAATGCCCGCTGCGCTCACCACCACATTCAGGCCAACATTCAGACCACCATCAAGCCACCGCTTCGGCCATGTGCGCCGCGGTGTCCATATCCACCGCGACGATGCGCGACACGCCTTGCTCCTGCATGGTCACGCCCACCAACTGCTCGGCCATTTCCATGGCAATCTTATTGTGCGAGATGAACAGGAACTGAATCGCATCGGACATGGAGCGCACGAGCTGGGCAAAACGCTCCGTGTTGGAATCGTCCAGCGGTGCATCGACCTCGTCAAGAATGCAGAACGGCGCGGGATTGAGGTGGAAAATGCCGAACACCAGGGCAATGGCGGTGAGCGCCTTCTCGCCGCCCGACAGCATGTGGATGGAGCTGTTGCGCTTGCCCGGCGGCTGGGCCATGACCTGCACGCCGGCATCGAGTATTTCCTCGCCGGTCATGACCAGCCTGGCCGCGCCGCCGCCGAAGAGCTGCGGGAACAGGCGGCCGAAATGCTCGTTCACGGCGTCGAAGGTCAGGCGCAGTTGCCCGCGGGTTTCGCTGTCGATCTTGCGAATGGCGTCTTCCAGCGTGCCGGAGGCCTGCTCCAGGTCGGCCACTTGCGCGTCGAGAAATTGCCTGCGTTCGCGCGCCTGGCCTAGTTCGTCGAGCGCGGCCAGATTCACCGCGCCCAGGGCGGCAATGTCGCGCTGCAGGCGTTGCGTGTCGCGGCCCAGTTGCTCGGGTTGCACGCCTTGCGGCAGGCTTGCGGCCAGTTGCTCAAGGTCCACCTGAGCGTCGGCCAGCATCTGCTGGAACTGCTCGCCCTGCAGCCGTGCTTCCTGCTCGTCGAGCTGGCGGGTATTGATGGCGGCGCGCAGCGGTTCGGCCTCACGCTCCAGGCGCAGGCGGCTTTCCTCCAGGGCGCGCAGGCGTGCGGCAATTTCGTCATGCTCGGCACGGCGCAGCGCCAGCCGCTCCTGGCTGGCCTGCTGGACGGCGAGGGCGTCCTGCAAACCGGCGCTGGCGGTCTGGTCGCTCAGACGCGCCAGTTCACCTTCCACGCCCAGCAGCCGCGCGGCCACTTCGCCGAGGTGCTGCTGCGCGGTGGCCGCCATGCGCTGGGCATCCGCTTGGCGTTGCTGCAGGCTGCGAATGGCGTAGCCGGCTTCGGCCTGCTGCTGCTCCAGCGCGCGCAGCTTGGCGCGGGCCTCGTTGAGCGCGGCCTGTTCGCGCAGGGCCTCGCCGTCGAGGTCGGCCTGATCCTGCTGGCGTTGCCCGAGTTCGGCGTCGAGCTGCTCGAAACGCGCTTCGCTCTCGGCCTGTGCGGCGGCGAGTTCGTCACCCTGCGCGGCCAGTTCGGCGAGGTCGGTGTCGAGCCGTTCGGCGCGCGCGGTTGACTCCTGCTCCTGCTGCTGCAGCTTGAGCCATTCCACCTGCACGGCGTGGAATTGCTGGGTCAGCGCCTGCAGCCGACGCCCCTCGGCGGCGGCTTGCTCCTGCGCCTGGGTCCAGGCGGCTTCGGCCTGCAGCGCGGCGCTGCGGGAGCCGTCGGCCATGAGTTGCTGCGCCTTGGTCTGGCGTTCCAGGTTTTCAATCTCCTGGGCACGCGCCAGCATGCCGGCCTGTTCGCTGTCGGCGGCGTACAGGCTCACGCTGTGGCGCGTGGTGGCATGGCCATCGCGCGTCACCAGCATGGCGCCCGGCGGCAGGCCGGCACGGCGCTGCATGGCTTGCAGCATGGAGTCGGCGGTGAAGACACCGGCCAGCCAGTCGTCGAGCACGGCGCGCAGGCCGGGGTCGACATGGCGCAGCAATGCGGCCAGGGGCTGCAGGTCCATCGTGGCTGGGATGGGGGCGGCTGCCTGTGGCGCGGCGAAAAACACCAGCTTGGCCGGAGGCGGGTCGGCGGCGAAACCGGCCATGGCGTCGAGCCCGCGCACTTCCAGAGCTGCCAGGCGCTCGCGCAAGGCGGCTTCGAGCGCAGTCTCCCAACCGGGTTCGATGTGGATGCGGGTCCAAAGCCGGGCCAGGGTGTCCAGGCCATGCCGCGCCAACCAGGGCTGGATGCGGCCCTCGGTCATCACCTTGTCCTGCAAGGCCTTGAGCGCATGCAGCCGCGCGGTGCTGGAGCCAAGCTCGGCGGCTGCCTGCTGCGCTGCGGCCTGCTGCAGTTGGCGCGCGTCCTGCAGCCCGGGCAGTTGTTCCCGCAAAGCCTGCAGCCGGGCTTCGGCTTCGTCGCGCTCGTCGCCAAGGCGACTTTGCTGCGCGTTCAAATCGCCAAGGCGCAGGCTGTCGGGGCGCCGCACGGCGCGGCGTTCGGCCTGCAGGCGCTGCAGGCGTTGTTCAATCTGCTGGGCTTGCTGGCCGAGGGCGCGCTGGCGCTCGGCCTCGGCTTGCAGGCGCTGTTGCGCTGCCGCCGCCTGGGCACGCTGCTCGGCGGCCCGCATCTGGGCATCGCTCAGCCGCGCTTCGAGCGCGGGAATTTGCTCGCCATGCTCCACCACCCGGGCCTCGGCTTCGGCCTGCAGCAGCTCGGCTTCGGCCATCTCGGTTCCGGCGGACGCGGCATCCTGCTGCGCCGCCTGCTGCCTTGCCAACCACTGCGACTGCTCGGCGCCCAGCTCGATCTGGCTGCGCAGGGCGCGGTCGCGCGCCTCGACGACATAGCGGATTTCCGTCTCCAGCCGAGCCACTTGCGCCTGTGCCGCGTACAGCTCGGCTTGCGCGGCATTGAGCGCGTCGCTCGCGGCGTATTGCGCCTGGCGCAGGGTTTCCAGCTCGGCCTCGGCGGCACGCAACTGCGCGGTTTGCGCCTCCAGCGCATTCACCGCCTGGCCAGCCGCGGCGGCAATGCGGGTCTGCCTTGCCTGGGCTTCCTGCCAGCGCAGCAGCCACAAGCCATGCTGGCTGGTTTCGAGCTGCCGCTGCAACTGCTGGTACTGCTGCGCCACGGCGGCCTGCTGCTCCAGCTTGTCGATCTGCGCATTCAACTCGCGCAGGATGTCATGCACGCGCAGCAGGTTTTCACGCGTGCCGTGCAGGCGATTCTCGGTTTCGCGCCGGCGTTCCTTGTACTTCGACACGCCGGCCGCTTCTTCCAGCATGACGCGCAATTCTTCCGGGCGCGATTCGAGAATGCGGGTGATGGTGCCCTGGCCGATGATGGCGTAGGCGCGCGGCCCCAGCCCCGTGCCGAGGAAAATGTCCTGCACGTCGCGCCGGCGCACGACTTGGTTGTTGATGAAATAACTGGAGGCGCCGTCGCGGGTGAGCACGCGCTTGACGGCGATTTCGGTGAACTGGCCCCAGTTTCCGGTGATGCGATGCTCGCTGTTGTCGAACACCAGTTCCACGCTGCAGCGCCCGGCCGGCTTGCGCGTGCTGCTGCCGCTGAAGATCACGTCCTGCATGGACTCGCCACGCAACTCCGAGGCCTTGGACTCGCCCAGCACCCAGCGCACCGCGTCGATGATGTTGGACTTGCCGCAGCCATTCGGCCCGACCACGCCAATGCGTTGCCCGGGCATTTGAAAGGCCACGGGGTCGGCAAAGGACTTGAATCCGGCGAGCTTGATCCAGGACAGGCGCACGTGAGTAAGTTATTGATTTACAAAGTAAAATAGCCTGATCCAAGGCCTTTTTTGGATGATAGCATCCGCCCGGCGCTCATCCCGTACAGGCGCCGCCGCCGAAGCCGCCGTCAAGGCCTCGGATAATTCGGGTTTGCACGGTGCCGCAACCCGCATGCGGCCTGCCAGTACGCCGCATCGAGCCCCTTCATCGGCCCTTCATTCGCACTTCATCCGCCCTACCCCCGACCCTTTCCAACCCCCATGAGCAGCCCACCCAGCAAGACTCTGCAGACCTTCCCCAACCCGGCCACCGAGCGTGACTACCACATTCATATGCAGGTGCCCGAGTTCACCTGCCTGTGCCCGCTCACCGGCCAGCCGGATTTCGCCCGCATCGTGCTCGACATCATTCCCGACAAGAAATGCGTGGAACTCAAGAGCCTCAAGCTCTATATGTGGAGCTACCGCAACGAGGGTGCTTTCCACGAAAAAGTGACCAACACCATTCTGGGCGATCTGGTGAAAGCCATCGCCCCGCGTTTTCTGCGCGTCACGGCCCAGTGGTATGTGCGTGGCGGCATCTATACCAATGTGGTGGTGGAACACCACAAGCGCGGCTGGAAACCCAAACCCCGCGTCGACCTCAGCCAGTTCGAACCGGCGCAACCGGCGCTGACGGGCGGTTGAGACCCGTCAGCGTGCCGATTCAGGCGGCTTCGGTGATGCGCAACACGGCCTCGCCGCTGCTGACCAGCACGCTGCCTTGCGGCCCCGGCGCCACGCCATAAGGCGTGATGAGCGCGCCCGGCAAGGGGCCGAGTTCCACCTTGTCGAGCTGGCCCTGGCCGGCCAGGGTCGTGACCTCGCCGGCGGGCGTGATGCGGCGCACCTTGTGGTTGCCGCCATCAGCCAGAATGATGTTGCCATGCGCGTCGAGACAGAGTTGCTGCGGTTTGCGAAACAGCGCGGCAGCGCCCCGCCCGTCGGTGTCCCCCCGCTTGGCCGGGTTGCCAGCCAGGGTGCCGACCATGCCCTGCGGGGTGATCTTGCGCACGTCCTGGTTGAAGAATTCGCTGACATAGATGGCGCCGTCGGGCGCCACGGCAATACCCACGGGCGTGTTGAACAACGCCTGCTTCAGCATGCCGTCGCGATGGTCGTTCACCCCCGGCTGCCCGCCGATGGTGCGCACGCGCCCCTTGGGGCTGATGCGCCGCAAGGTGTTGTTGTAGGCGTCGGCCACCAGCACGTCGCCGGTGCGAGGGTCCACCGCGATGCCCACCGGATGGTTGAACTGCGCGGCCGTACCCTGCCCGTCGGCATACCCCTGGCGCCCCACCTGCCCGGCCAGCGTGGACACTTCGCCGTTGCGCAGCACGCGAATGGTGTTGGCGTAGGAATCGGCGATGTAAATCGTGCCATCGAGCGCCACCGCCAAGGCGTCGGGGCCGACGAAGCACGCTTGCAGCGCCGGGCCATCCTTGCTGACGCGGTCTTCGGCGCCTCCGGCCAGGGTGCTGACCTCGCCGGCCGGGGTGATGCGGCGAATCAGGGCATTGGCGGCGTCGGCGAGGATGATGTCGCCGTTGCGCGGATCCACGGCCAGGCCGCGCGGGTCGAAGAACGTGGCTTTGCCCACGGGGCCGTCGGTATGGCCATGGAGCTGAATCCGCCCCGCGAACAAGCTCAGTTGGCCGGCACGTTCACCCGGGCTGGATGCGGCGCCGGCCGGAGTTGCGGTCGAACTGGCGAAGGGGCTGGCTCCGAGCAGCAGGCTGGAGGCCCATTGCAGGGTCTGGCGGCGGGTGATGGGCATGGCGGCGACACAGTTGGGGGTAAGGAGAACTGGAACCGATGCTAACGGCAACCTGCAGCCAGCGCTCGGCCATGACTGCAGCTTCACTGGGGCGGCGCGGTGGTGAAACCCGCCCTCGTTCTCAAGCGCCGCGCCGGTCCACCAGGGCGCGGGCGATGGTGCCGAGGTCGACATATTCCAGCTCGGCGCCCGCCGGTACGCCGCGCGCCAGGCGGGTGATGCGCAGGTCGAGCGGCCTCAGGGTTTCGGCAATCACATGGGCGGTGGCCTCGCCCTCGTTGGTGAAGTTGGTGGCGAGAATGATTTCCTCCACCTCGTCGCTCTTCAAGCGCTGCACCAGCAGATCCAGGCCGATGTCCTTGGGGCCCACGCCGTCGAGCGGGCTCAAATGCCCCATGAGCACGAAGTACAGGCCGCGGTAGGTGAGGGTCTGCTCCACCGCGGCCTGGTCGGCCGGGCTTTCCACGATGCACAGCAGGCGCCGGTCGCGCTTGGAGTCGGCGCAGGTGGCGCAAACCTCTCGCTCGGTGTAGGTGTTGCAGCGGCTGCAACGCCGGATGCTGCCCAGCGCCTGGGTCAGGGCGTCGGCCAGGCGCGAGGCTGCGTCGCGATCGTGCTGCAGCAGATGAAAGGCCATGCGCGCGGCGGACTTGGGGCCGACGCCGGGCAGGCTGCGCAGTGCGTCGATCAGGGCGTCGAGCGTGGCAACCTGGGTGAGCTGGGAAGCGCTCATCGCAGCACCGCCTTGCGGCGGTTCCATGACAGGCCGAGTGGGCCTGCACGACCGCCAGGAGCAGACACGGCGCGCAAATTCAGAACGGCAGCTTCATGCCGGGAGGCAGGGGCATGCCGGCGGTGACGGCCGCCATTTTTTCCTGGGACGTGGCCTCGGCCTTGCGCACGGCGTCGTTGAAGGCGGCGGTCACCAGGTCTTCGAGCATGTCGCGGTCGTCGCCCACCAGGCTGGGATCGATGGCGACGCGGCGCACGTTGTATTTGCAGGTCATGAGCACCTTCACCAGGCCGGCGCCGGATTGGCCCTCGACTTCGATGTTGCCGAGTTCATCCTGCACGCGCTTCATGTTGTCCTGCATCTGCTGGGCCTGTTTCATCAGGCCGGAGAGTTGTCCTTTGTTGAACATGGGTTGGGTCCTCGTTGGGAATGTGGAAGGGGATGGCGGGAATGGAACGACAGCGGGTTCAGGCGTCGAGCGGGCGCACCGAACCGGGCACGATCTGCGCGCCCAGGTCTTCCATCAACTGTCGCACCAGCGGATCGGCGGCAATGGTGGACTCGGCCTCTTGCTGCCGCTGTGCCCGAGCGGCGGCGGCACGCAGGCTGGCGCTGTCGCGCACCGCGCCCACCTCGATCTGCAAGCTGATGGGCCGGCCCACGGTCGCGCTCAACACGGCCTGGAGTTTGTCCAGCGCGCCGGCGCGGGTGAATTGTTCGCTGGGCACACGCAGGCTCCAGCAGTCGCCCTCGGCGCCCATCCACTGGCTTTGCAACGCGAGGCTGCGCGCCAGGGCGACGACTTCCAGGCGCTGGGCCAGGCTGGGCCAATCGACCTCGGGACCCGGGAACGGTGCACTCGAGGCGTCGGCAAGCGCCGGAGCAGAGCTTGTGGGCGGCTCAGCCGCTGGCAGCGCAGCCGTTGCAAGCGGCGTGTACGACGCCTGCGTTTCGGCGACGGCGTGCACGGTGCTGGTCGCCTCAGCATGTGCGTCAGCCTTGGGAGGCGTGACGGAGTCGATCGTGACGATATCGGCGGCATACGCCGGTTTGGCGGCAAGAGCAGCCGAGGGTGCAGCTGTTGCGGCAGTTGACTGACGGTCCGCTCTTGCCTCTGCAGCCGAACGGCTCTGGTCGCCCTGTCCGATGGCAAGGTTGGTGCCCTGGGTGCCCACCGGCGCGAAGGCCAGCAGACGCAGCAGCACCATGCAAAAACCGGCATGCTCGTCCGGCGCCAGCGCCAACTCGCCCCGGCCATGCAACACCATGCTGTAGGCCAGTTGCACGAGTTCCGGGCTCAAGGCCGCGGCCAATTCGCGCAGCGCAGCGCCATCGGGGTCTGCGGCATCCAGCGCCTGTGGCACCACTTGCACCACGGCAATGCGCTGCAGCAGCGAGGCCAGTTCCTCCAGCGCGGCGGGGAAGGACAACCCGCGTGCATCCATGTCGTCAGCCAGTTGCAGCAAGACGGCACCGTCAGCGGCAGCCAGGGCGCGCAGCAGGTCGAACAGATAGCCGGCGTCCACCGCACCCAGCATCTGCCGCACAGCCTCGGTGGTGATGCTGCCGGCGCTGTAGGCGATGGCCTGGTCGGTGAGTGACAGGGCATCGCGCATCGAGCCATGCGCGGCGCGGCCGATGGCCTGCAGCGCCTGCGGTTCGCAAGCCACGCCTTCCGCCTGCAGCACCTGCTGCAGATGTCCGGCAATGGCCGCCGGCGGCATGGACTTGAGGCTGAACTGCAGGCAACGGCTGAGCACCGTGACCGGCACCTTCTGCGGATCGGTGGTGGCGAGCACGAACTTCACCGACTCGGGCGGCTCTTCCAGCGTTTTCAACATGGCGTTGAACGCGTGGTTGGAGAGCATGTGCACTTCGTCGATCATGTAGACCTTGAAGCGCCCCGAGGTGGGTTTGTAGACGGCCTGCTCCAGCAGCCGGGTCATGTCGTCCACGCCGCGGTTCGAGGCGGCGTCGAGCTCGATGTAGTCGACAAAGCGGCCAGCGTCGATCTCGGTGCAGGCCTGGCAGACGCCACAGGGTTCTGCCGTGATGCCGCCCTGCCCGTCCGCCCCGGTGCAATTGAGCGACTTCGCCAGGATGCGCGCAATGGTGGTTTTGCCCACGCCACGCGTGCCGGTGAAGAGGTAGGCATGGTGCAGGCGGCGTTGTTCCAGCGCATGGGTCAGGGCACGCACCACATGGTCCTGGCCGACCAGGGTGGAGAAGGTTTTAGGGCGCCATTTCCGCGCCAGCACGGTACTGGACATGCAGCGGATTGTAGGGGGCGAAAACCCGTCCGGGCATGGGCAAGGGCAGGCCATCGACCGGCCCGCCTACAATGCTGGTTGACGGGCCGCCCCGCATTGTGGCGCGGTGAACCTGGTCAGGCCGGGAACGGAGCAGCCACAGCCGTTTACTGCAAGTGCCGGGGGAACGGCTCGTCAACCTCCCCTCCCCATTTCGCCATGACGCCCCACCCGGGCGTCGTCGTCCCGTGCGCGCTGAGCTGGGCGAAAAGCCGAGCACAATGCGGCGTATGCAACGCATCCACCCGCTTCTGCCTGACGAGGCCCCGTCGTGGGTGCCGCGGACCTTGGCCGTTGCTCTGTGCTGCCTTGCATCGGCCCGCATGCCGGTTGATGCGGCAACGCTGCCCGCAACGCCCGCCGCTTCCGGCCCCGCCGGGGCGCTGGCGCCGGCTCTAAGCGCGCCCGCGCTGCTTCAGGCACCCGCGTCCGAAGCCATTCCCGCATCGTCAACCGCCTTGGCTGCCGCTTCGCGTTGCCGCGCCACATTGCAGCAGCACCCCTTGCAACTGCGGCTCGAACCCGCTGCGCTGCCGAAACACTTCGATATGGCCGTGCGCTTTTTTGCGCCCGTGCCGGTGCAGATGGCCTGGCAAGCCATGACCGATTACAACGCGATGGCCAGCTACATACCTGGCATGGAACGCAGCGAAGTGCTGGCGGCCGATGGCGACAGCCTGCGGGTGCTGCAGGTGGGGCGCGGCGGCATCGAGCCCTTTCGGCCGACGCTGCGCAGCACGCTGGACATCACCTTGCGCGGGCATGTGGCAACGTGGTTCACAATCCACGGCAATCTCGATTCGCAAGGTCGCGCCGGGGTGAGAGCGCAGGCTGGCGGCAGCGCGGTGCACTACACCGCCCAACTGCACCCGCGCACCTGGCTGCCGCCGTTGTTGGGACCGTGGCTCATGCGCAAGCAGCTGCAGCAGCAGATGACGGCACTGCGCGAGCGCATGTGCGTGCTGCTGGGCGAGCCGGATGCCAGCAAGGCGGGTGCTCCAGCCGCGGCCTCTACGCGCTCCGAGGCGACTCAGGCCGCGGCGCGTTGATGGCCTCGGGCACCTGCCATTCCAGCACCGAGCCATCGCCCGCAATCAGGGCCACCCGCACCCGCTTGCCGGGACGCAGGCTGGCGCAGGCCTGGGCATAGCGGGCGAGGATGGGAGCGTAGTGTTCGGTTTGCAGGCTGCTGGCCGCGAGCTTGTAGTCCAGCACCCAAACGGCGTCATCGAGTTCGACCAGGCGGTCGATGTGCCCCCAGCCGGGCTCGCCTCCGGCCTGTGCATTCCACGCAACCTCCACCTCATTACGCGCCCAGCGAATGTGCGCCGCATCGAAGTACATGCTGGCCTGCGGCGAGCGCACGATGCGCAGGGCCGCGTGAATGGCAGCCTGCGCCTCGCCCGCGTCCAGCCCGAGCTGCAGGGCGACGCCTGGCGCATCCAGGGCCTCGATCACGGCACCGGGCCGGGCCGTGGCGCTGGCGGACTGCAGCAAGGCATGCAGGGCAATGCCGATGCGAGTGGCGCGCATGTCAGCCTGGGGGGGATTGGCCGGGCTTGCCGCTGGCGCGGTTTGCGGCCTGCTCAACCAGGGGATCTCGACGGGCATCGTCGGCGAAGTGGCTGGGGCCTGCGGCTCGATGGCGCCCTGCCCCGCGCCATCCGGCAGCTTGGGAAACGCATCGGCCACGGCGGCTGGAGTTGCACCCGCCCCCACGGCCAGGCGCTGGCTCCACTGTGCCTGGCCGCGCATCGGCAAGCTGGTGACCCAGAGCTGTTGGCGGGCGCGGGTCATGGCCACATAAAGCAGGTTCCAGTCTTCGCGCTCGGCTGCATCCAGCTCGGCTTGTACCAACCGCCGCTGGGCCGGATGCAGGCGCTTGGACGAAAGTTGCAAGGAAAAATGCAGCGGATGCGTCTGCTCGGCCGGCCAATGCAACAGCACCGAAGGGCCGTTAGCGGCAGGACGGGAGTCGGCATCGGCCAGGATGACGATATTGGCCTCCAGGCCCTTCGCGCCGTGGATGGTCGACAGGCGGACCACGTCATGGGGAAACGCCGGGCCGCCCCAGGTATCCCCATCCCCATCGGGGGACGGCTGCTGCGCAGCATTGGCCTGGGGATACGCTCCAACGTGCAGTTCGGGCAGAGGCGCCCGAGCCAGGCCGCGCTTGAGCTTGCGCACGAAGGCGTAGGGGGTGAGGAAGCGGCCACCGTCCATGTCCAGCGCGAGATGCACAAAGGCGTCGATCTGCGCCAGGCTCTGCGCCCGCATGGTTGCCGGCACGGCCTGGGCATAGCGTTGGCGCAGTTGGCCCTCGGCGACGATGCGGTCGAGCAGGTCATGCGGCGGCAGGCTGCCGAGCAGGGTCATCCAGCCCTCGGCCAGGGTCATGAAGCGGCGCAGCGCGGGCATGGCCGCGTCGCGCTCGGCCAGGGTTTGCGCCGCCTGCCACCAGCTCTGCCGGGTTTCGCGCGCGCAGCGGGCCAGCGCGAGCAAATCGTCATCCACCAGTCCGCCGATGGGCGACTTGAGCACCTGCGCCAGGTCCAGATTGCCGCCGGGCGACACCAGCACGCTCAGCAAAGCCAGCAGATCCTGGGCTTCGATGGTGTCGAGCAGACTGGCCTCGCTGTCGCCCGCTGCGGCGGGAATGCCGGCCGCAAGCAAGGCGCGCAGGTACAGGTCCATGCGATCCTTGCGCTTGCGCAGCAGCAGCAACACATCGCCCGGCCTGGCTGGGCGCAGTCGGCCATGGGCGTCTTCCACGCAGGGGCGCTGCATCAGCTCGCGCAACAGTGCGGCCACGCGCTGGGCGTCGTGCTCGACCTTGTCGATCTCGGCATCCACGTCGGGCTCGGTCAGAGTGTCGCGCACGCGCGGGGCGGTTTCCATGAACTGTGCCGGCGTGGCGGCAGCCGTCGCTTCACCTTCCGTTGCGGGCGCGGGCAGCAAGGCGGTATGGCCCTGCACCCGGCTCTCGGTCGTGTGCGCGATGAAGGCTATGGTGGGGGCCTGGGCGAACACCGCATTGACCCAATCCAGCACGGCGAGCGACAGCCTGCGGGTGTGCTGCGCCGAGAGCAGCACGGCACCAAAGCCCTGGCGCAGAAAGCTGGCCGCGGCCTCGAACACCTGCGGGTCGGCGCGGCGAAAGCGGTAAATCGACTGCTTGTCGTCGCCAACGATGAACACCGAGGGGCGCTGCGCGTCGCCGGCATAGGCCGAGAGCCACGCCTGCAGGGCCTGCCACTGCACCGGGTTGGTGTCCTGGAATTCGTCGATCAGCACCTGGCGGTATCGGCGGTCGAGCCGGGTCTGCACCCAGGCCGAGACATCGGCATCGGCCAGCAAGGTGCGGGCGTGCAACTCCAGGTCGCTGAAGTCGAGCAGGCCGCGCTCGGCCTTGAACTGCTCGTAGCAGCCCAGCAGTTCCGCCCCGAGGCGCAAGGCCCAGGCGTGGATGGTTTCGATGTCGAGCGCGTCGTGCGCCTGCACCACGCCCAGGCAGTCGCTCGCCAGCGTGTCCCAGCGGCCCACGGGGTCGCCTTCCAGGCCAAGCCTGAGGATTTCGAGCTGCACCGCCCTGGTCGCCAGATTGCGCGCCGAGCGCGGCTCGCCCTGGGCCGTGAGCATGACCTTGCGCAGCAAAGCCCCCACCTGTTGCGCGTCGCTCGCGTCGAGCGCGGCCTGCAGATGGAGCAGCGCTTCGCGCGCATGCGCGCCGCCACATGCGCCCCAGGCTTGCGCCCACAGCCGCAATTCGGCCAGGTTGCGCGTGCGCCAGGCCGGCCAGCTTTCGGGCTCGGGCGCGTCCAGCCCTTGCGCCAGGGTGCCGGCTTGGGCGGCGAGCATGAATTCGCCGCGCCGCTGCACCACCAACTCCATCAGTTGAGCCGCCGTGCTGCGTCCGGTTCGAGCCACCAGGGCGCGGTAGTCGGCACGCATCTCCGGCTCGGCTTGCAGCTTGTCGAACAGCCTGCGCCAGGCTTGCTGCACCCAGGGCTTCTCGTTCTCGATCAACTCGAAATGCAGCGGAATGCCGAAGCGCAAGGGCGCGGCGCGCAGCAGTTGCGCAAACCAGCCGTGAAACGTGGAGACCGTGGCCTGCGTGCCGCCAGCGAGCACCGTGGGATAAAGCGCCCGTGCCCGCTGCAGCAATGCGGCGTCGGCACGCGGCAGGCCGCGACGCGCCAACTCGTCGGCCAGCGCCCGGTCGTCGAGCTGGTTCCAGTGCTGCAGCAACTCCAGCAGGCGCTGCTGCATTTCAGCCGCGGCCTTGCGGGTGAAGGTGATGGCCAGCACGTCCTGCGGGGCGTAGCCGTCCAGCAGGCAGCGCGCCAGCCGCGCCACCAGCAGCCAGGTCTTGCCGGCACCGGCGCAGGCGCGCACCACCACGCAGGCGGCTGGGTCGCAGGCCAGGCGCACATAGGTTTCGGGCGTGACCGGCGCGGCCTGGTCCTGGCCCGGGAGTTGTGCGGCGTAAGCGGGGGCGCTCATGCACGCTCGCCCTGCGTGGACTGCGAGCGTGCGGATTGTGGCGACGGCCGATGGTCACGCCGGCACAGCCCGCGTGCTTCGCAGTGATCGCATAGGGGCGGCTCGCCAAGCGCAGGCATGGCCTGGCCTGTGCACAGCGCGCGCCAGTCGCGGCGCATCTGCGCCAACAGTTGCGCCGATTGCTCGCGCAAGTCATCAGGCGCCCATGGCAGTTCGGTCGCGGCATCGGTGTGCTCGGGATCGCGCCGTTCCGAGACCACCAGATAGCCGGCAGCGATGCGCGCAGGGCTGGCATCCGCAGGCTGTCGGGAGCCGGCATCCGGCGCATCGGCACCCAGCAGCAGCGCGTAACACAACAGTTGGGTGTCTTCGGCGTAGCGTTTCATGCGCGACTTCAGCGCCTGCGGGTCGCCGGTCTTGTAGTCGAGGGCGTAACGCTCGGCACCCCGCCGGTCGATGCGGTCGATCCGGCCTTCGAGCCACAACGCGTCACCTTCGCTGGTCGCGTCGTCTGCCGGGTCGGCTTCGATGCCGATCACCCGACGCAGGCTCTGCTCCTCGCCCTGCGCCTCCCAGCCCCGCGCTCGCCAGGCCTGCAACCAGTCGAGATAGTTGTCGCGCACGGCGGGCCAGACGGCGGCAAAAGGCTCGGCCAGCGCGCCGGCGCTGCTCCAGGCTTCGGCCGCGATGCGGTCGAGCAAGTCACGATTGGTCGGCAAGTCCAGCCCCGGCTGCTGCTGGTGGAATTGCTCCAGGATGCGGTGCAGCGTGTTGCCGAAATCGCGCTTGGAGAAGTCGGGCAATAGATCTTCGTCCTCGGCCAGGCGCAGGATCCGGCGGGCGAAAAAGCGGTAAGGGCAGGCGCGCAAATCGGCGTAGGCGCTGGGTGACCAGCGGGAAGGAATGTCGGCCGGAGCCGCCGGGTGAGCCTGCGGCGCGGCTGCCTCGGTGGGAACTCGCTGCGGCTCGACTCCCAGTGTTTGCAAGTCAGCCATGGACAGCTCGGGCATGGCGGAAATATATGGCGCCTGGCCAAAACGGCCCATGGCCCAGCGCCACAATTCCAGCAAGGGACTGGGTCCTGGATGGTCGGGGCGTGGCGACGCTTCGAACACGACAAGGCACCGGCAACCGAGCACGAGTTTGACGGCCAGTTGAACCGCCTGGGTGCGACGCTCCCCACGGGTCGGCAGGCCCAACTGATTGCAGGCTTGGTCGCCCAACCCGCCCGGCGCATCCGGCCAGGCGGGGAGATTGCCAGCATCCGCACCGGCCAGGATGCACAAGTCCCAGGGGCGCAGCAAGGCGTCGCGCAAGGCCAGCACGTGAACGGCCGGCTCGCCCTCGGCCGCATCGGGCTCGGGACGAAACACGGCGGCTTCCAGTGTCAGGCGCAGCCAGGCGAGATAGTCGTTCTGCTGCAGATGGACGGCGTGGGCCGTGCTCGGGTCTTGCGCTTGCGCCTGCAGCAGAGCCAGGATTTGGGCTCCCGCAGCGTCCTGGCTCCAGGCCTGCGCCAAGCCCAGGCTGTGCAAGGTTTGCAACAAGGCATCGGCCCATCCTGCGACCGGGTGTTTGCCCGGTTTGCGCATGCGGCGCATGCATTCCCCAAGCCAGTCGAGCACGCGCTGGTGCCGCCCGGCCGCCGGGCTTTCTTGCTGCAAGGCCCAGGCGCGCCAGGCGCGTGCGTCGAGCAGGCGTGCGGCGCGCACATCCACCTCGATCGCCTCCAGTTCCTTCGCCTCCAGGCCTGCGGCAGCGGCGACGCCGGGCTGCTTGAGCAAGTCGAGCTTGGCATCGCTGCCGGCCTGCGCATCGAGCACTTCGAACACAGCTTCCAGGCTGGCCGCTGCGCGCGTGGTGGAGAGCAGCCAGCCAGCTTCGTCGCGCACCGGCAAACCAACGCGTGCGAGCAAGGCGTTCACGCGGCGCGCGAGGCGCCGGTCGAGCGCGATCAGGGCCATGCGCGACTGCGGCAACGCTGCCCGTTGACGCAGGACCAGCCCGACGGTGGCCTGCGCCTGCTCTTCCAGCTTGCTGCCCGTACCACACAGCAAGCGCTGCGCCAACAAGCGCGCCATGCGCGGCGGCAAGGAACAGCTTGCTGCGCCGAGCGAAGCTGTGCGCTGCTGATCGCGCAAGTGGTTCGGCAACTGCGTGCCGTTCGAATCTTCACCACGCGACAAGCTCGCGTGGGCCGCCGGAAAACAGCCGCTGGCACGCGCCAGCGCCGGGCCAAAACCCCGGCCGAAACCGGCTTGCAGACACAGCAACGGCAAACCCCGCGCCTGTGCCAGCTGCATCAGGCGGCGCAGGCGCGGTTCTGGCTCCTCCGCCAGCACCAGCACCAGGGCGCCGCGCTGGGCCGCGCACCAGGCATCGAGTTGCGCGGCGTCGTTCCACCAGGCGGCGGCCGGCATCTCCTGCAAGGCCATGCGCAGCATCCAGCCGCCGTCATCCGGGCTGGATGCTGCCTCGGCGACGACGCCATGGTCGCTTGCCATGTGGTTTTCGGCTGACGCACCTGCTGTGATGGGCGCCATCTGGGCGAGTGGCGCCCATCGTTCGCGTAACTGCAAGACGTCGCGAGCCAGGGCCAGGCGGCTACCAAGCTGCGCGGCGGCGTAGGCCTTGGGCAAATGGCCCTCGGCCTGCCAGCGCTGGGCCAGGGCAAGGGCCTGCAGCTCGAGGTTCTCTGCCCCGCTCCCCGACGGACCTGCCTGTTGCAAGCGCTGAAGCGTCAGGATCTGGCTCAAGGTCAGCAACTGGGGCAGGACCGATGCAGTTGGAGCCAGGCCGAGCCAGGCGGAGCGGAACAGTCCTTGGTGCATCGCCTGGGGAAGTATGACGGTCAAATCAATCGACGAAATGCTGATCTGTCGCAACCACAACCCAATTTGGCGAGCCGCGTTCTGCCAGAAATGTGAATTCGGGGTTAAATAGAGGCCATTGGCCGGCTCTGGCCCGTCAATCGACTTGTGCAATGGCCGCGCCTCGCTGTCCGTGTCGGCGCCTTCTGATCTGGAATTCATATGAGCGATCTCATCAAACAAACAACCGACGCGTCTTTCGACATCGACGTTCTCAAATCCACGACCCCCGTGTTGATCGATTACTGGGCCGAATGGTGCGGCCCCTGCCGCATGGTGGCGCCCATCCTCGACGAAATCGCCGGTGAGTACCAGGGCCGCCTGAACATCATGAAAGTGAACGTGGATGAGAACCGTAGCATCCCGGCGAAATATGGCATCCGCGGCATTCCCACCTTGATGCTGTTCAAGAATGGTGAAGTGGCTGCGACCAAGGTTGGTGCCCTGTCGAAGTCACAACTGACAACCTTCCTGGACGCGAATATATAATTGCGTTTCATGGCATGGGGCAGACATCTCTGCCCCATGCCTTTGCAAGACGCGAGTAACCCGCATCCATTGGGTTGCTCCGGCGCTAAGAGCGCCCGATGCACCGTTTTCCGTGCTGCATCCCCCCAACTTTTTTTCTTCTAGCGTTGCCACGAGCGCCTGCACAGGGCCGATGATCGGAATCCGATTGTCACGTCCCTGCCACACAGCCCCCGGTCCGGCGCACACCTCTCCCCTCTTGCCTCGCCCCCTGCCATGCACCTGTCCGACCTCAAAGCGATGCACGTCTCCCAGTTGCTCGAAATGGCGACCGGCCTGGAGATCGAGAACGCCAGCCGACTGCGCAAGCAGGAACTGATGTTCGCCATCCTCAAGCGCCGTGCACGCACGGGCGAACAAATCTTCGGCGACGGCGTGATGGAGGTTCTGCCGGACGGCTTCGGTTTCCTGCGCGCCCCGGAGTCGAACTATCTCGGCTCCCCCGACGACATCTACATCTCCCCGAGCCAGATCCGCCGCTTCAACCTGCACACCGGCGATTCCATCGAGGGCGAGGTGCGGGTGCCCAAGGACGGTGAGCGCTATTTCGCCCTGGTGAAGGTCGACCGCGTCAACGGCGTGACCCCGGAGGAAAACAAGAACAAGATCATGTTCGAGAACTTGACGCCGCTGTTCCCCACGGAACACCTCAAGCTCGAACGCGACATCAAGGCCGAGGAGAACATCATCGGCCGCGTCATCGACATCATCGCCCCCATCGGCAAGGGCCAGCGCGGCCTGCTGGTGGCGCCGCCCAAGAGCGGCAAGACGGTGATGCTGCAGTCCATCGCCCACTCCATCACCGCCAACCACCCGGAGGCCGTGCTCATCGTGCTGCTGATCGACGAGCGTCCGGAAGAGGTGACCGAAATGCAGCGCTCGGTCAAGGGCGAGGTCATCAGTTCCACCTTCGACGAGCCGGCGCTGCGCCACGTGCAAGTGGCCGAGATGGTGATCGAGAAAGCCAAGCGCCTGGTGGAACTGAAAAAGGATGTGGTCATCCTGCTGGACTCCATCACCCGCCTGGCGCGCGCCTACAACACCGTGGTTCCCGCCTCCGGCAAGGTGCTCACCGGCGGCGTCGACGCCAACGCCCTGCAACGTCCCAAGCGCTTCTTCGGCGCCGCGCGCAACATCGAGGAAGGCGGCTCGCTGACCATCATCGGCACCGCTCTGACCGACACCGGCAGCCGTATGGACGAGGTGATCTACGAGGAGTTCAAGGGCACCGGCAATATGGAAATCCACCTCGAGCGCCGCTTGGCGGAAAAACGGGTGTATCCGGCCATCCTGCTCAACCGCTCCGGCACCCGCCGCGAAGAATTGCTGCTCAAATCCGACATCCTGCAAAAGGCGTGGATTCTGCGCAAACTGCTCTACCCGATGGACGAGATCGAGGCGATGGAGTTCCTGCTCGAAAAAATGAAGCAGACCAAGAACAACGCCGAGTTCTTCGACATGATGCGCCGGGGCGGGTGAAGCATTTGCCGCCGGTCTTCAGCCCGACTCGTGTCCGCCGCGACGATCTGCTTTGGCATCAAGCCAAATTCATGAAATAATTGCGCTTTTGGTTAAGTACAGCGGACACGCATCCTCCTTTGTTGTCTGCGCTGCGGCTGACCTCACTTTTGGACCCACCCCCATGAAACCTGGAATCCACCCCGCATACCGCGACGTCTGCTTCGTCGATCTGTCGAACGGCAGCAAGTTCGTCATCCCCTCCACCGCGCAAACCCGCGAAACCGTGAAGATGGACGACGGCCGTGAATTGCCGCTGTTCAAGCTCGACACCTCGTCCGAGTCGCACCCTTTCTACACCGGCACGCAAAAGAGCGTCGACGCCCTGGGTGGTCGCGTGGACAAGTTCCGTCAAAAATTCGCGCGTGCGGCTGCCGCCGCGAAGAAGTAAACCTTCGACACGCTGCTGACGGGTCGCATGGCGACGCGTTGCGCATCCACGAAACGGGCAGCCTGGCTGCCCGTTTTTATTGAGCAAACTCGCCAACAACGCCTTTCCTGGCCAGGACCATGAGCTCGCCCAACACCACCCCAGGCCAGGGGAAATCGCCAGCACGCCCCGTGGTCTCGGCCGAAGCCGTCGCCAGACTGCCGCGCTGGCCGCTGTGGCTGTTGTGCGCGGCTTACGTGCTGCCGGGTTTCGTCGGCCGCGACCCCTGGAAAGGGGACGGCCTGAGTTTCGGCGTGATGTGGCAAATCGCGCAGGGCCAATCGAGTTGGCTGGCACCCAGCCTCTATGGCCAGCCTGTCGGCGGTGGCTGGCTCCCCTACTGGCTGGGGGCCGCCAGCATTCGCGGCCTCGGGCCGTGGATCGGCACCATTGCCGCCAGCCGCCTGCCTTTCATCATTCTGCTTGGCCTCGTCTTGGTGCAAACCTGGTACGCCGCCTATCATTTCGCGCAACGCGAGGCGGCACAACCGGTCCAGCCTGCTTTTGCCGCGGCCATTTCCAGGCGCAACTATGCCCGCGCCATGGCCGACGGTGCTTTGCTCAGCCTCGTGGCCTGCCTGGGCCTGCTGGCCCGGGGCCACGAAACCATTCCCGAACTGGTGCAACTCACCGGCTTCACCGGGGGGATGTTGGCTCTTTCACTCCTGCCCACCCGGGCGGTTTTGGCCTCCGTGGCCCTGTTCTTCGGTTTGCTATCGCTCGCGGCAAGCGGAGCACCCTGGCTCGCCCTGCTCACGACGCTGACCGTCACCTTGCTCATGCTGAAGCTGGGCTCGCGCAAGGAAAACCTGGAAGTTCTTCGTAACCCTCTCGCAGCCACTGCACAGCAGGCTCCTGAACCCGGTCTCAAACAGTGGCCCATCCTTGGTTTCGCCCTGGCCTGCGGTGCGACTTTCGCGCTCGGCGTCCTGGTTTTGCTACACGGACAATCCGTGGCGCACTGGCCCAGCATGGCGGCCTTCCAGCATTTTCTCGGCACCTTCGCCTGGTTCGTCTGGCCAGCGTGGCCGCTGGCTGCATGGGCCGTGTGGCGTTGGCGCGAATCGCTCGGGGAATGGCATGTGCTCGCGCCGCTGGCACTGCTGGTGCTGGCCACCCTTGCCGCCTTGCTGGCCCCGGGCAATGCGGCAACGCTGGTACTGGTTCTGCCACCGGCGGCAGCGCTGGCGGCTCTCGCCTTGCCGGTGATGCGCCGTGGCAGCATGGCGGCGTTGGACTGGTTCTCGCTCATGTTTTTCAGCTTGCTCGCCCTTGTGGTCTGGGTCTTGTGGCTGGCCATGCTCACAGGGTTTCCCGCCAAGCCGGCTGCCAATATCGCCCGGCTCGCCCCAGGCTTCATCGCCCATTTTTCCTGGCTGCCAGCCTTGCTGGCTCTGCTCGCCACGGCGGGCTGGGCTGCTCTGGTGGCATGGCGCGCCGGGCGGCACCGCCATCCGCTTTGGAAAGGCATGGTGCTGTCCGCCGGAGGCGTGACCCTGGTGTGGGTCCTGGTGGGGTTGCTCTGGCTGCCGGTGCTGAACTACGCCAGCACCTACCGCCCACTCGGCGCGCAACTGGCAAGCCGGTTGCGCGCCGAGCATCAGCCTGGCCTGCCTGCTCCTTGTGTGCAAACCCTGGGCTTGAGTTTGCCGCAGCAAGCGCTGATGGGCTATTTCAGTCGTGTAGCCCTCGTTCCGGGCCTGCGCGGTGGCCGCTGCCCCTACGTCCTCATCGCACCGCCAGCGCACAACGCACCAGCCTCGGACACACGCCCCATGGCGGCCAACGCACAGGCCGAGCAACAGACGCTGCGACGGGCCGAACGGGGCGTGCTGGTGTGGAGCGGGCACCGCCCCGGCGAACCTGACGAGCGCTTGAACCTGTACCGCAGATCGAGCGCCGAATGAAGGCGGTTGTGCCGCTGCTGCGGCTGACTGCGGGCGTGCTGATGGGCCAGCTCGCCATCATTGGTTTCGGCGTTGCCGATACGGTCATGCTCGGCCGCTATGCCAACACCGCCAACCTGGCGACCTTGTCGCTCGGGCAGGCCATCTACATCACCCTGTATGTCGCGCTTTCGGGCGTCACCCAGGCCTTGCTTCCGGCGCTGGGCCGAGCGTATGGAGCGGGGTCGCCGCAGCAGGTCGGCTCGGCCTTTCGCCAGGGACTGTGGCTGTCCGCCGGGCTTTGCCTCGCGGGCATGGTGCTGCTGCTGTGGCCCGACCCCCTGCTGTCCTTGACCGGGCAGTCGCACGACCCCGCGGTCGATCGCTATCTGCGAATCCTGGCGCTGGGCCTGCCCGCGGCGCTGATGTTTCGCATCCACGCCGCCCTCAGTCAGGCGATCTCCAGGCCCATGCTCGTCACCCTGCTGCAACTCGGCGGGCTGCTGCTGAAGCTCGCGTTCAACGCCCTTTTCCTGCTGCCCGCCAGCTTTGGCCTGCATGCCTTGCCGGCCCTCGGGGCCACCGGTTGCGCCCTGGCAACCGTCATCACCCAATGGCTGCTGCTCGGCATTGCCCTGCTGCAACATCGCCACAGCCGCGTGCTGCGGCCGTTCGAGGCCTTGCGACATTGGGAATGGCCCTCATGGGCGCAACAAGGCCCGTTGTTGCGCCTGGGTGGCCCCATCGGCCTGAGCCTGCTGGTGGAAGTTTCGGCCTTCACGTTCATGGCGCTGTTCATTGCGCGCATGGGCGACACCGAACTGGCGGGACATCAGATCGCGGCCAATTTCGCCACCGTGCTGTACATGTTGCCGCTGTCGGTCTCCATCGCCGCCGGCTCCCTGGTGGCGCAGCAACTGGGGGCCGGTCATGAGGCCGCGGCGCGGCACGCGGCCTGGGGTGGCGTGGGGCTGGCGGCGCTGTTGTCGATGAGCCTGGGCGCCGTGGTCTGGTTCGAGCGCGCGAGCATCGTGGCCTGGTACACGCCGGATGCGGCGGTGCAGGCTGTGGCCTATCACCTCTTCCTCTTCATCGCTGCTTACCAGTTGTTCGACGCGGTGCAGGCTTGCAGCGCCTTCGTGCTGCGCTCGTATCACATCGCGGTGCTGCCCAGTGCTCTCTATGCCCTGTCGTTGTGGGGGGTGGGTCTGGGCGGTGGCTATGGGCTGGCGTTCAACACCCTGGGGTTCAGCCCGCCGGCGCTGCAAGGCGCGGCTGGTTTCTGGATGGGGAATACGACCGGGCTGGCCTTGGCGGCAGGCAGCTTTGCCTGGCTGTTGTGGCGTACGGCGCGCAAGCCGTCGTGACGCCTGCGGCGCCAGGCTGCGACCTCATCACGCTTTCAAGTCTGCCATCTTGCCCCGTTTCCACCTCAGGCCTGCAGCGCCTCGATGGCCTGGGCGATGTCCAGCCAACGCTCTTCGCATTGCGCGAGGCGCTCGGCCACCTGTTTGAGGCGCTTGCCCTGCTCGACACGCTCGGTCGCCTGCGTCGTCGCTTGCGACAGGCTGCGTTCCAGACTGGCCTGCTCGGTTTCAAGTGCACGCATCTCGGCTTCGATACGGTTTTGCTCGCTCTTCAGCGGCTTGGCCTGCTGCGCCAGCTGCTGACGCGACTGCGCCGCATGGCGACGCTGGTCCTTGCGGGTCCCCTGGGCAGACTCAGGCTCCGTTGCCGCGTTGCCATCCGTGTTGTTGGCCATGCTGTCGGTTGCGTTGCTGGCTGCACCGCCGGCCCCGTTCGCACCCCTGCCAGGAGCCTGCGCGCGGTCACGCATGCGGGCGCGCGCACGCTCCAGCACCCAGCGCTGGTAGTCGTCGAGGTCGCCCTCGAAGGTCTGCACGGTGCCATCGGCCACCAGCCAGTAGTCGTCGCAGGCGGCGCGCAACAAAGCGCGGTCGTGCGACACCAGCAGCATGGCGCCGCCGAATTCCTGCAGGGCCAGGGTCAGCGCTTCGCGCGTGGCGAGGTCCAGGTGGTTGGTCGGCTCGTCGAGCAGCAGCACATTGGGGCGCTGCCACACCAGCAGCGCGAGCAGCAATCGCGCCTTCTCGCCACCCGACATCGAGCCCACATTCTGCTCGGCCATGTCGCCACTGAACTGGAAGCGGCCCAGCCAGTTGCGCCAGTCCTGCGTGGTGGTCTGCGGCTGGGTCTGCTTGGCCAGGCGCGCGAGGTGCTGCATGGGTGATTCGTCCGGGCGCAGCACGTCCATCTCCTGCTGGGCGTAGTAGCCCACCACCACATCGACCCCCGGCTGCGCCTTGCCGGCCAGCGCCGGCAGCAATCCCGCCAGGGTTTTGACCAGGGTGGACTTGCCCTGCCCGTTGGCACCCAGCACGCCGATGCGCGCGCCGGCAAGGATGTCACGTTCCACGCCCCGCAAGATGGGCTGGCCTGGCGCGTAGCCGCAGTCCACCCCGCGCAGCCGCAGCAGTTGTTGCGGCTGGCGCGCGGGTTTGAGGAAGTCGAAACGCAGGGGGTTGCTCAGCATCACCGGGGCCAGGCGCTCCATGCGCTCCAGCGCCTTGAGCCGGCTTTGCGCCTGCTTTGCCTTGGTCGCCTGGGCGCGGAAACGATCGACGAAGCGCGTGAGATGGGCGATGTCTTGCTGCTGCCGGTTATAGGCCTGCGACTGCTGCGTCAACTGCTGGGCGCGACGTTCCTCGAAGTCGGTGTAGCCGCCAGCGAAGCGCTGCAGTTTGCCGTGCTCGAGTTGTACGGTGACACGGGTTGCCGCGTCGAGAAATTCGCGGTCGTGGGAGATGACGATCATGGTGCCGGCGTAGCGCGACAGCCAGTTCTCCAGCCACACCAGGGCGTCGAGGTCGAGATGGTTGGTGGGCTCGTCCAGCAGCATGCAATCGCTGGGCTGAAACAAGGCCTGGGCCAGGGCCAGACGCATGCGCCAGCCGCCGGAGAAGTCGCGCACCGGTTGTTGCAATTCCTGGGGGGCGAAGCCCAGGCCCAGCAACAAGGCCTCGGCGCGAGCGGTGGCGGTGTAGCCGTCGGCCAGTTCGAGCGCCTCGGCGGCTGCGGCCAGGGCCATGCCATCATGCACGGCTTCGGCGGCGCGCATCGCGGCGTTGGCTGCCTGCAAGGCGGCATCGGCCTGGCAGACGAAATCGGTGGCCGGCAGATCCGAATCCGGCGCGTTCTGCGCGACGGAGGCCACCCGCCAGTGGGCGGGGAAATCGAGGCTGCCGCCGTCTTCATGCAACTGGCCGAGCAGCAGCGCGAACAGTGACGATTTGCCGGCACCGTTCGCGCCAACCAGGCCGACCTTCTCACCGGGGTGAATGGTGAGGTCGGCGCTGTCCAGCACCACTTTGGCGGCGCGGCGCAGGGTGAGGGCTTGCAGGCGAATCATGCCGGGCTGCGCAAGGCCGCGGCCTCGACCAGGAACACGGCATCGTCGCCGCCACTGGTGGACAACCAGACCACGGGAAGGCGCGGGAAAGCCGCCTCGAAATGCGCGCGTTCGTTGCCAATCTCGACCACCAGCACGCCTTCCGGCGCGAGACGCGAACGCGCGTCGGTGAGCAGGCGGCGCACCAGGTCCATGCCGTCGGCACCACCGGCCAGGGCGAGTTCCGGTTCGTGGCGGTATTCCTGCGGCAGCGTCTGCATGCTCTGGGCATTGACGTAGGGCGGATTGCACAACATCAGCTCCAGCCCCGGCCCACGCTCACTGCCGGGCAAGGCGTTCAACAAGTCGGATTGCAGCAGTTGCACGCGGTCCTGCAAGGCATGCAGCGCGACGTTGGCCCGCGCCACGTCGAGCGCATCCGGCGAGATGTCGGCGCCGAGCACCTGGGCCTCGGACCAGCGCTGCGCGGCGAGGATGGCGAGACAGCCGCTGCCGGTGCAGATGTCGGCAATGCGCCGAGGCTCCGCAGGTAGCCAGGGATCCAGCCCGTCCTGCAGCAGTTCGGCGATGAAGGAGCGCGGCACGATCACGCGTTCGTCGACGAGGAAGCGCTCGCCCTGCAGCCAGGCTTCGCCGAGCAGATAGGCGACGGGTTTGCGCGTGGCGATGCGCTGGCCAAGCAGGGCGTCGAAGCGCGCGAGGGCATCGGCAGGCACTTCGCGCTGCAGCAAGGCGTCGAACGCCGCGAAGCCGTCCATCAGCGGCCAGCCCAGGGCGTGGATCAACAGCCAGGCGGCTTCGTCCTCGGCCGTCGCGGCGCCATGGCCGAAGTGCAAACCGGCGGTCTGGAGTTCGTGCGCTGCACGTTGCCACACCGCGCCGAAGCGCGGCGTGGCCGGGTGCCCTTTGTTCACGCCACCAAAGCCTCGAGGGTGCGCCGGTAGATGGCGGCCAGCGGATCGAGGAAGCGCAGTTCCACATGCTCGTCGATCTGGTGGATGCTGGCGTTGGGCGGTCCGAACTCGACCACCTGCGGACAGATCTTGGCGATGAAGCGCGCGTCGGACGTGCCGCCTGTCGTGGACAGTTCGGCATGCTGCCCGGTTTCAGCCGCAATGGCGGCCTGCAAGGCAGCCGACAAGCTGCCAGGCCGGGTGAGGAAGGGCTCGCCGCCCAGGGTCCAGTCGAGTGTGTAGTTCAGGCCATGGCGGTCGAGCACGGCGTGCACACGGTCCTTGAGGGATTGCGGCGTGGCTTCGGTGGAGAAGCGGAAGTTGAAGTCCAGCGTCAGGCCGCCGGGGATGACGTTGGTGGCGCCGGTGCCGGCGCGGATATTGGACATCTGCCAACTGGTCGGCGGGAAATGGGCGTTGCCGGCATCCCACTGCATGGCGGCGAGCTCGGCCAGTGCGGGTGCGGCCAGATGGATGGGGTTTTGCGCCAGATGCGGGTAGGCAATATGCCCTTGCACGCCATGCACGCTGAGGTGCCCTGAGAGCGAACCGCGCCGGCCGTTCTTGATCGTGTCGCCCAGGGTGGAAACAGACGTGGGTTCGCCGACGATGCACCAGTCGAGCCGCTGGCCGCGTTGTTGCAAGGCCTCGCACACGCGCACCGTGCCGTCGCGCGCCGGGCCTTCCTCGTCGCTGGTGAGCAGGAAGGCGATCGAGCCCTGCGGCTGCGGCTGCGCCGCGAGCAAGCCTTCAACCGCAACCACCATCGCCGCCAGCGATGTTTTCATGTCAGCGGCGCCACGGCCATAGAGCTTGCCGTCACGCTCGGTGGGAATGAAGGGGTCGCTGTGCCATTGCTCCAGCGGCCCGGTGGGCACCACATCGGTATGGCCGGCGAAGGCCAGCACCGGCGCATCCGCCCCGCCCTGCCCCGGGCGCAGCGCCCAAAGGTTGCGCACGCGGAATTCGTCTGGCCCGGCCTCGATGAACTCGCAGGCAAAGCCAAGGGGGCGCAGGCGCTCGGCCAGCAACTCCTGGCAGCCACCGTCGGCAGGCGTGACGGAATGGCGCGCAATCAAGGCTTCGGCGAGTTTGCGGGTGGGAGATGTCATGCGCGGGAAAACCTCAGTTGGCACCGAGGTCGAGCGAGATTTCGCGGAACGAGGGCTCATCCGAATCGAGCATGGCGTTGGCTGGCAGCGAGCTGGTCGGGCGGTTGGAAAAATCGTTCTGCAAGCGCCACATCAGGTTGGTGGGGGAGTCGGCATAGGCCAGCGCCTCATCACGTGAAACCTGGCCTTCCACCACCATGCGCGCCAGACACTGCTCGAAAGTCTGCGAGCCTTCGGCCATGGTTTTTTCCATGGTGTCCTTGATGGTCGAAAAATCGCCTTTGGCGATGAGTTCGCGGATCAGCGGCGTGTTCAGCATCACCTCCACCGCCGGAGTCAGGCCGCCAGCCGTGGCCCGTAGCAGGCGCTGAGACACCACCGCGCGCAGGCCGGCGGACAAATCGGACAGCAGCGCGGGGCGCATGTCCAGCGGGTAAAAGCCGAGGATGCGATTGAGCGCCTGATAGCTGTTGTTGGCGTGCAGGGTGCTGAGGCACAAATGGCCGGAGAGCGCGTAGTTCAACGCCGCGGTCATGGTTTCGGTGTCACGAATTTCACCGATCATGATGCAGTCGGGTGCTTGGCGCAGCGCGTTCTTCAAGCCAACGGAAAGGCTCTTGGCGTCGATGCCGACCTCGCGCTGATTGACGATGGACTTCTTGTTCTTGAACAGGAACTCGATCGGCTCCTCCAGCGTGAGAATGTGGCCGGTCATGCGCGCATTGCGGTGGTCCAGCATGGCCGCCAGGCTCGTGCTCTTGCCCGAGCCAGTCGAGCCCACCATCAGGATCAAGCCATGCTTTTCCATCACCAGGTCGGCCATCACCCCGGGAAGATTCAAGCTCTCCAGTGGCGGAATATCGCTCGGGATGTAGCGGATCACCATGGCCACGCTGCCGCGCTGGATGAAGGCGCTCAGGCGGAAGCTGCCGATGCCGGTGCGCGACATTCCGATATTGAGCTCGCCCTCATCCTGCAATTGCTGCTGGCGTTTGGCATCGACGATTTCGGCCAGCAGTTTGGGCGGATCTTCCGGGGTGAGCACCTGGCGGTTGATGGCCACGGCCTGGCCGCTGATGCGGATGAGAATGGGAGCATGCGGACTGATGTAGATGTCCGAAGCTTTTTTCTCGGCCATGAGCTTGAACAGGCGTTCCATCGTCGACATGTCTTTCTCCCCCTGGTTGGTGGTGCGCGGCAGCGCCGGGTCGGCCTTGCGGCTCAGTCGCGCAGCAATTCGTTGATGGCCGTCTTGGCGCGGGTCTGGGCATCCACGCGCTTGACGATGACGGCGCAATACAGGCTGTATTTGCCGTCGGCGCTCGGCAGGTTGCCCGACACCACGACCGAGCCCTCGGGAATGCGGCCGTAATGCACCTCGCCGGTGGCGCGGTCGTAGATTTTGGTGGACTTGCCGATATACACGCCCATGGAGATGACGCAGTTGTCTTCAACGATGACGCCTTCCACCACTTCCGAGCGCGCCCCGATGAAGCAGTTGTCGCCGATGATGGTGGGGTTGGCCTGCACCGGCTCCAGCACGCCGCCGATGCCGACGCCGCCCGACAGATGCACGTTCTTGCCGATCTGCGCGCACGAGCCGACGGTGGACCAGGTATCGACCATGGTGCCGCTGTCCACATAGGCGCCGATGTTGACGTAGGACGGCATCAGCACCACGCCGGGCGCCAGATAGCTGCCATGCCGCGCCACGGCCGGCGGCACCACGCGCACGCCGGCTGCGCGCATCTCCTCTTCACCCAGGCGGCTGAATTTGATTTGCACCTTGTCGAAAAAATGCAGGTCGCCGCAGCGCATCATGGTGTTGTCGGTGAGGCGAAAACTCAGCAGCACGGCCTTCTTCAGCCATTGGTGCGTCACCCATTCGCCTTCGACTTTCTGAGCCACGCGCAAACGCCCGGCGTTGAGTTCGTCGAGCACATGCTCGACCGCCTGACGCAGTTCAGCCGGCGCTGCGGCGGGACTCAGTTGGGCGCGGTTGTCCCAAGCCTGATCAATGAGGGTCTGGAGTTGTGTGGTCATGGTGTGGATGGCTGGGGCTGGCAAGACTGGAAGCAACACTCAAAGGCTGCGGGCGTAGGCGGCGATGCGCTCGGCGGCTTCGACGCAGGCGTCGATTTCAGCCACCAGGGCCAGGCGGATGCGCCGGCTGCCCGGATTGTGGCCGTCCTGCTCGCGGGCCAGAAGGCTGCCGGGCAAAACCGTGCAATTGTAGTTTTGGAGCAAGCCGATGGCGAATTCGACATCGTCGTTCGGCGTCTTGGCCCACAGATAAAAACCGGCGTCGGGCTGACGCACATCCAGCACGGGCTGCAGGATGGGTAAAACCCGGGCGAACTTGTCGCGATACAGGCGCCGGTTTGCCTGCACATGCACCTCATCGTTCCATGCGGCGATGCTGGCCGCCTGCACTGCCGGCCCCATGGCGCTGCCGTGGTAGGTGCGGTATTGCAGAAAGGCCTTGAGAATATGGGCGTCGCCGGCGACGAAACCGGAGCGCAGCCCAGGCACGTTGGAGCGCTTGGACAGCGAGGTGAACATCACCAGCCGGCGAAAATCGGTGCGGCCCAGTTGCACCGCGGCTTCCAGCCCGCCCAGAGGCGCTGCATCGCCGAACCAGATTTCGGAGTAGCACTCGTCGCTGGCAATGACGAAACCATGCCGGTCGGACAGCGCGAACAAACGCTCCCATTCCTCCAGGGGCATGACGGCCCCGGTAGGGTTGCCCGGGGAGCAGACATACAGCAGCTGGGTGCGTTGCCACACCTGCTCGGGCACGGCGTCCCAGTTCACCGCGAAATTGCGCGCCGCATCCACCGGGGCGAAATGGCAATGCGCCCCGGCCAGCAGCGCCGCGCCCTCGTAAATTTGGTAAAAGGGATTGGGGCTGACCACGGTGGCTTGCTCCCGCGCAGGGTCCAGCACCACCTGCGCCAGCGCGAACAGCGCCTCGCGCGAACCATTCACCGGCAGCACCTGCGTGGCAGCGTCGAGCGCCGCGCCATAGCGCCGGCTGGCCCAGGCTGCGCAAGCCTGGCGCAATTCCGCGCTGCCAGCCGTGGCCGGGTAGTGCGCCAGGCCGTCCAGATGATCGACCAGGGCCTGCTTGATGAGGTCCGGCGTTGGATGCCGGGGCTCGCCGATGCCGAGACTGATGGGCGCGTAAGCAGGATTGGGACGTACGCCCGCCGTCAAGGCGCGCAGTTTCTCGAAGGGATAGGGCTGGAGTCGGCTGAGCAGGGGATTCACGGCGGCAAGTCAGAGTGATTGCCCATTCTAGGGAGGCCGGCCGGGTCAGGAGTTCGGATTCAGCGCCGGCAAATTGTTACAAAAAAACTTGCGCATGCTGTCCTGAAAAGCCGCCCATTTCGCGTTGTTGCAGCGAGGAAACCGCGTTGAATCGTCCGCAGCCACCGCACACTATGCTATGTCACATGCATTCACACTTACGCTTGACGACGTGAGCCAGGAACCTGCGCTCGACCGCTTCTGCCTGGAGGTGCGCCCGCGCGCGCTGCGGCTGGCGCTGCTGGAAACGGCGGGCAATTCGCATTTGGCCGCCGACTTGGTGCAGGACAGCCTGGCCAAACTGGTGAGCAATTACCGTGACAAACCTGCCGAGGAATGGGCACCGCTGTTCTACAGCATTCTGCGCAACCGCATCACCGACTGGCACCGGCGCAAGAAAATCGAGAAGGTGTTCGATTTTTTCTTTGCCAGCGACGATGACGATGAAAGCGCGCCGGCACCGTGGGAAAGCCTGGCCGACCCAGGCCCGGGCCCTGACCACCAACTCGGCAACCTGCAGCTTGCCGGTCGGATTGCCGACGCCATCGGCAAGCTCAGCGCGCGCCAGCGCGAGGCTTTCATGTTGCGCGAGATGGAGGGCCTGTCGATCGCCGACACGGCAAAAGCCATGCATGTGAGCGAAGGCAGCGTGAAAACCCATCACTTACGCGCCCTGACCCGCCTGCGCAATGTGCTGCAGAGTGATAATCCATTAACCGGGGGAATTTCATCGTGAACGGTGACGCCATGAACACCAACACATCCATCACAACGGCCGAAATCGACCGTTGGCGCGCTGGCCTGCTCGATGCCGAGCAGTCGCGTGTCGTGCAGGAGGCTTTGCGGTCCAATGAATCGCTGGCTGCCGAGGCCCAGTTCGGTGCGCGGCTGGCGGCCGGGCTTGCACCTTTGCCGCAGTTGGCGGCACGTCGCACGCAGGCCAAGCAAGCACGGCGCTTGCGCTGGCCGCGGGTGATGGCGGCGGGTTTCGTCACCGCGTCTCTGGCGATCTTCACGCTGGCTGCGCTGCCGCTGCTGTCCAGCCATACGCAAACGCCCTTGCAGCCCATCATGCTCAACGCGCAAACCGCCGACGCCGTGCAGCACATGGACTTCTATGAATGGCTGGCCACCCATCCCCAGGCCATGCAGGACGCACGCCATGCCAACCCCGCCTGATTCGGGCCGCACCATGCAAGGTCGATTCCCACGTCGCGTCCTCTGGCTCGCCCTGGCACTGATCGGCCTGACCGCCGCTACGCCTGCCATGGCGAACCGGGAACGTCAGGGCGAGGAACGCGGACCGCAATGGAACCAGCGCATGCAGCAATGGGAGCGCCTGCCACCCGAGCGCCGCCAGCGCATCCTGCAGGAGCAGCAGCGCTACCAGAGACTGCCGCCCGAGGAACAACAACGGCTGCGGCAGCAGTACCAGCAGCAACAGCGCTGAGCGCGCTCACGTTCTCACAGCGCGTACCGGTAGGTACGCGCTTACGCGGTTCCCCGCACGCAGTCGATGCAGTAGCGCTTGCCGTTGGGCCCGTCTTCCTCCACCAGGCCGTGGATGTCGGTGGCGAAACCCGGGAACTGGCGGTTGAAGTCGCGCGCGAATTGCAGGTATTGCACGATCTTGCGGTTGAAGCGCTCGCCCGGAATCAGCAGCGGAATGCCCGGTGGGTAGGGTGTGAGCAGCGCGGTGGTGATACGCCCTTCCAACTCGTCGATGTCCACGCGCTCGATGTCGCGGTGCGCCATCTTGGCATAGGCCTCGGTGGGCGTCATGGCAGGCTGCAGGTCCGACAGATACATCTCGGTGGTCAGCCGGGCCACGTCGCTGGCCTGGTAGGCGGTGTGGATGCGCTGGCACAGTTCCCGCAGGCCGACGCGCTCGTACACCGGATACTTGGCGACGAATTCCGGCAGGATGCGCCATAGCGGCTGGTTGCGGTCGTAGTCGTCCTTGAACTGCTGCAGCGCCGTCACCAGGGTGTTCCAGCGGCCTTTGGTGATGCCGATGGTGAACATGATGAAAAAGCTGTAGAGTCCGGTTTTTTCCACGATGACGCCGTGCTCGGCGAGGAATTTGGTGACGATGGCCGCCGGGATGCCGGTTTCGCTGAAGCTGCCGTGCAGGTCGAGGCCAGGGGTGATGACCGTCGCCTTGATCGGGTCGAGCATATTGAAGCCCGGCGCCAGTTCGCCAAAGCCATGCCACTGCGCCTGCGGCCCGAGCAGCCAGTCTTCGCGCGCGCCGATGTCTTCCGGCGCCAATTCGTCCGGTCCCCAGACCTTGAACCACCAGTCGTGGCCGAACTCCTCGTCCACCTTGCGCATGGCGCGGCGGAAGTTCAGCGCCTCCAGAATGCTCTCCTCCACCAGCGCGGTGCCGCCGGGCGGCTCCATCATCGCCGCGGCCACGTCGCACGAGGCGATGATGGCGTATTGCGGCGAGGTCGAGCTGTGCATCAGATAGGCCTCGTTGAAACGCGGCCGGTCGAGGCTGCGGGTCTCGGAATCTTGCACCAGGATTTGCGAAGCCTGGCTCAGCCCCGCCAGCAGTTTGTGGGTGGACTGGGTGGAAAACACCATCGCCTCTTTGGTGCGCGGCCGCCCCTGGCCAATGGCGTGCATGCCGGTGTAGAACGGGTGGAAGGTGGCGTGCGGCAGCCAGGCTTCGTCGAAATGCAGGGTGTCGATATAGCCGTCGAGCATCTGCTTGATGGTGTCGACGTTGTAGACCACGCCGTCATAGGTGGACTGGGTGATGGTCAACACCCGCGGCTTGACCTTGCCCGCCAGATGCGCGGTCAGCGGGTTGGCGGCAATCTTGCGCTCGATGTTCTCGGGCTTGAATTCATCGCGCGGAATCGGGCCGATGATGCCGTAGTGGTTGCGCGTGGGCGTGAGGAACACCGGCAGCGCGCCGGTCATGATGATGGCGTGCAGCACGCTCTTGTGGCAGTTGCGGTCCACCACCACCACGTCGCCCGGCGCCACGGTGGAATGCCACACCATCTTGTTCGAGGTCGAGGTGCCGTTGGTGACGAAGAACAGATGGTCGGCATGGAAGATGCGCGCCGCATTGCGCTCGGACGCCGCCACCGGACCGGTGTGGTCGAGCAGTTGCCCGAGTTCGTCCACCGAGTTGCAGACATCGGCGCGCAGCAGGTTTTCGCCGAAGAACTGATGGAACATCTGCCCCACCGGACTTTTCAGGAAAGCCACGCCGCCGGAATGGCCGGGGCAATGCCAGGAGTAGGAACCGTCGGCCGCGTAGCCGACCAGGGCACGAAAAAACGGCGGCGCCAGCGAATCCAGATAAGCCTTGGATTCGCGGATGATGTGGCGCGCGACGAACTCCGGCGTGTCCTCGAACATGTGGATGAAGCCATGCAGTTCGCGCAGGATGTCGTTCGGAATATGGCGCGAGGTGCGGGTTTCGCCGTAGAGGTAGATGGGAATTTCGGCGTTGCGAAAACGAATTTCCTCGATGAACTTGCGCAGGGTCTGCAGCACCGGAGCTTCGGCATTCACCTCGGCGGAGGCGAATTCCTCGTCGTCGATGGACAGGATGAAGGCGCTGGCGCGCGACTGCTGCTGGGCGAAGCTGGAGAGATCGCCAAAGCTGGTCACGCCCAGCACTTCGACGCCCTCGGCCTCGATGGCCTGCGCCAGCGCGCGGATGCCCAGGCCCGAGTTGTTTTCGGAGCGGAAGTCCTCGTCGATGATGACGATGGGAAAACGAAAGCGCATGATGGACTCCGGTGAAAGATAGGCTTACGCCCCAAGTGAAGCGCGAAGTGTAGAAAAATCCCATGAACACAAGTCAAAACCTCGGGAGGCCATCATGATGAGTACCCCCGTTCAATGGTGGATCATCGCCGCCGTGCTGGTGGCGCTGGAACTCGCCAGCGGCAGTTTCTACCTGCTGATGCTGGCCGTTGGCGCCGCAGCCGGCGCGCTGGCGGCGCATCTGGGCCTGGGCGCCACCTGGCAATGGGTGGCCGCCGCAGCGGTCGGCGCCGGCTTGATCGCCGTGCTCTACACCATGCGCAACAAGCGCGTCAAGACGGCGCCGCAGGCCAACCGCGACATCAACCTCGACATCGGCTCCGTCGTGCAGGTCAGCGCCTGGGACGCCAACGGCGAGTCCCGCGTGCGCTACCGTGGCAGCGACTGGACCGCCCGCTTTGGCGGCCGGGGCGAGCCACAGCCGGGGCAATACCGCATTCATGCGATGGACGGTAACACCCTGGTTCTGGAGCCGCTGGCGACGGGCCATGCCGCCGCGGCGCAGGCACAATCCGGCACACATCCGGGCTGATCGCCGGACATCGACATTCACCTCCCGCAGCCCGCCAGCAGGCGCGCCGCGCCCCATCCCCCCTACTGGAGAACTGCCATGGAACTGGCCATCATCCTGGTCATCATCGCCATCATCATCGTCTCGCGCGGCGTGAAGGTGGTGCCGCAGCAGCATGCCTGGGTGGTGGAACGCCTGGGCAAATACGACCGCACCCTGGCGCCAGGCCTGAGCTTCATCGTCCCCTTCATCGACCGCGTCGCCTACAAGCACATGCAGAAAGAAGTTCCGCTGGACATCGCCAGCCAGATCTGCATCACGCGCGACAACACCCAGCTCACGGTGGACGGCATTCTCTATTTCCAGGTGACCGACCCGATGCGCGCCAGCTACGGCTCGTCCAACTACGTGCTGGCCATTTCGCAACTGGCGCAGACCACGCTGCGCTCGGTCATCGGCAAACTCGAACTCGACAAGACCTTCGAGGAGCGCGACTTCATCAACCACAGCGTGGTGTCGGCGCTGGACGACGCGGCCATGAACTGGGGCGTGAAAGTGTTGCGCTATGAAATCAAGGACCTGACGCCGCCCGGCGAAATCCTGCATGCGATGCAGCGCCAGATCACCGCCGAACGCGAAAAGCGCGCCGTCATCGCCACCTCCGAAGGCGCACGGCAGCAGCAGATCAACCAGGCCGAGGGCGAACGCCAGGCCTTCATCGAACGCTCCGAAGGCGAACGCCAGGCCGCCATCAACCGCGCCCAGGGCGAAGCCGCGGCCATCGAAGCCGTGGCCAACGCCACCGCGCATGCGCTGGAAGTGGTGGCCGCCGCCATCGGCAAACCCGGCGGAATCGAAGCCGTGCAACTCAAGGTCGCGCAGCAAGGCCTCGACGCCTACGCCAACGTCGCCAAGGCCAGCACCACCCTCATCGTGCCCAACGACATGAGTCAGGCAGCGGGGCTCATCGCCTCGGCCATGACGGTGCTGAAGAAAACCCAGTGAGCACCACGGCGACATCCGTGACCGCGGCGCAAAACGGCTCACCGCACGCGCAGGCCTCGCACGCAATCTGCGCCCGCAGGGGTGCGCTTGCCGCGCTGATCGAGCCCGACCCGACGCGCCAAATCGCCTTGGCGCTGGCCTTGCGTGAAGCCCTGCAAGCCGGACGCTTGGCGCTTGACCCCGCCGCGGCCTTGCAGCCTCCCCCCGGAGCTCGACAATTGTGCTCGTCAGTGCTGGATACTGCAGGGGTTAGGTTCGAAACGTGCCCAGACAGAGGAGGCCGCGCTGGGCGTCTGTCGTCGGTTTCTGGAGCTTGCGTGCCTTGAGGAGGGTGTGGCCGGCGCCTCCTCGCTCCGTGACGCCCTCCCAGACCCTGCGGGGCAGCGGCCATCCTTCGGCCGTCTGCACCACGCCAAGCAGGAACTGGCGGCAGCGCCAGCGTCTGCAGCCAGCGCAGGACGCCGAGCTTGGACGTCGGATCGCACCGTCGGTTGAGTTTCATCGAGGCGGCGGCGCGTGCGACGGCGCACACGCCTGAACTCGCCGAATCCCCGTTCCTCCCAAAGCTCGGTCAGCGCCCACACACGTCGCCGAGGTTGCGGCTGGGCGCGAACGCGACGTTCTGCAGGGCAGGCCCGGCGGCAGCTTGCGCTTCGTCAACCGGCGTCTGGCCGCGCAGCCGCCGCCGGCCCCGCATCACGCCGTCGAGTTGCCCGCCAGCCAGCATGGCTCCTGGATCGCTGGCTTCGAGCCGGTAGTCGAGGTGCGGAATGGTTTGCGCGGACCACAACAGTTCCGGCACGCGTACCACGTCGCCCAGACGTTTTCCCGGCACGAGCATGTCGACCAGCAAGCCATGAATTCCGGGCAACTTCACCGAAGCGGAAGCCTGGCCGATGGCAGCCCGGGAACGGCGCTGAACGGTTCGTGCTCGCGGAACAACTGTGAGGTCAGCGCCATGACGACCCAATAAAATTTACTTTTGCTGGGTCATTCTGCGGCTCATGAACGTGACCTGCGACTGGCTTGCAGCCGAGGTATTGGCGCTGCGTACAAGCACCTCGTGCTCTCGCGGCCGCGGCCGCGGCCGCAACCGCAACCGCCATCAACCCTTGCGCGCGATGCGGTCATCCAGCTCCGCCAGTGCCGCCGAAAGGCCGTTGCTGGTCTCGGTGAGGTGCTGTGCGTGGGTTTGTTCCAGGCGGTCGATGCGGGCGGTGAGTTCGGCCTTGTGGGCCTCGAGTTGCGCGGCCTGGCGGTTGAAGCTGGCTTCCAGGCTTTGCTGCAGCTGGGTGATGCGCGAGCTTTCGGCCTTGTCGGCCAGTTCGCGCTGGGCTTGCAGGGTTTTCATCTGCTTGCGGCTCTCGATCAGGGACGTGGTTTGCACGTAGAGCGCGAAGCCGAGGAACACCAGCGCGAGCACGGCGCTGAGGGCCAGCATCACCAGCCCGAGTGGGGCCTGCACCGAAGTGAAGCCGAGTGACAACGTGGTGCTGGCGGTGAAGGCCGCCCAGTTGAGCGCGGCGAAGCCGGCGACCAGGACGAACAGCACGACGAGCAGGATGGAGCGGAAACCCATGATGTTCTCCCTTGTGGGTGATTCGTGACGAAGGTGGGTTGAAGGTGGGTGGCTGCGGTGCGCCGGTACGGCCCTTGCGGCTCAGCCTAACGTCACACGCAAGGCCTGGTCGAGATCGGCGATGAGATCGTCCGGGTCTTCCAGGCCGATGCTCAGACGCACCAGCGGGCTGGCGTAAGGCCAGGATGCGCCGCGCATGGCGGCCACGTCGTAGGGTACGACAAGACTCACCGGCCCGCCCCAGGAATAGCCGATCTTGAACAGGCGCAGGGCGTCGACGAAGGTGTCCACCTTGGCTGCGGTGATCTGCGGCTGGAAGGTGAAGCTGAACAGCCCGGCGGCGGCGCTGCAGTCGCGCACCCAATGGGCGTGGCCGGGGCTGCCGGGAAAAGCGGGGTGCAGCAGGGTCTGCACTTCGGGCCGGCGCTGCAGCCAGGTGGCCACGCGGCGCGCGGCCTGGTCGTGCGCGTGGTAGCGCAGATGCAGGCTGTGCAGGCCGCGCAGCACCAGGGAGGCGTCGTCGCCGCCCACGCCCAGGCCCAGGCGCATATGGGCGTCGAGCAGTTTGTCTTGCAAGGCTTCGTCGCGCGTCAGCACCGCGCCCATGAGCACGTCGGCTCCGCCGGACTGGTATTTGGTCAGCGCCTGCATGGAGATGTCGATGCCGAGCGCAAAGGGCTTGAGCGCCAGCCCCGCGCTCCAGGTGTTGTCGATGGCGGTGACGAGCCCATGCTGCCGCGCCAGGGCGACGAGTCCGCGCAGATCGGGCATTTCCATGGTGACGGAACCCGGCGCCTCCAGCCACAGCAGCTTGGTTTGCGGCGTGATGGCCGCTTGGGTGGCGGCAAGGTCCATGGGGCTGTAGACCTGCAGCGCGATGCCCCAGCCGGACAGCAGCGTTTGCGCCATGTCGCGGCTGGGGTTGTAGACGTTGGCGGGCAGCATGACGGCGTCGCCCTGTTGCAGCAAGGCGAGGTTGACCAGTGCGATGGCCGAGAGCCCCGATGGACACAGCAGGCCATGCACCGCACCCTCGATTTCGGCCAGACGCGCCTCCAGCATGAAGGTGGTGGGCGTGCCGTGCAGGCCGTAGGTGTAGCCGGTCTTGTGGCGCCAGTCGCGGGCGCGCATGGCGGCCACGTTGGCGAACAGTACGGTGGAGGCGCGGTGCGTGGCCGGCTGCACGGCGCTGAAGCCAGCCGGGGCCTGGTAGGGCGAGTGTTGCAGCAGCGTGGCGGGCCGCGGTGCAGGTTCTGCCGCGCCCGGTTCAGCCCCCACCGCGGCGTGTTCCGCTGCTTGCATTTCACGATTTGTTGCAAGGTTCTGGTCTAATTGACCGCCATGTTCTTCACTGGACATGAGTCAAGGTTCTCCTGATGGGTTGCTACGGGCTCGCTCGGGCCCGGGTTTTGCTTTCAAGCATAGCCAGTTCAAGAACCGCACAGACTCTGCCCACCGCATTGGACCCTTCGCCTGAACCTTCGCCCTACTTGCTTCCTGCCCCCGCGGCAGAAGCCCCCGGCGGCGTGACCACCTCGCCCCTCTCCCTGGTGGGCTTGCAGCACAGCCGCAGTCCCATCTGCAGCCGCATCCGCAGATGCACGCGCGGCCAAAGCGCACGCGGCCAAACGCGTTGCCGCGCCCGCCAAAGCGGGCGCCTGCTGACTGTCCGCGTAGGCTATCCCGCGTCGGCTATTGTCCTCTCCCGAGTTTCCCTTGGACGCTGCCTGCTGCGTCTGCCACCCGAGGCGGCATGTCAGCTTCGGGACGGCCCCGTGTTTGACTGACGAGCCTGACCATGATGACGGAAGTCCTGATTCTTTTCGCCCTGATTCTGCTCAACGGCCTGTTCGCGATGTCGGAAATCGCCCTGGTTACGGCCCGGCGCGCGCGCCTGACCGCGATGGCCGAATCCGGCAGCGTTCCGGCACGCGCCGCGCTGCGGCTGACCGAGCAGCCCACGCGGCTGCTGTCCACGGTGCAGATCGGCATCACGTCCATCGGCGTGCTCAACGGCATCATCGGCGAGGCCGCGTTCTCCGCTCCCATCAGCCTCTGGCTGCAAGGCTTCGGGCTCTTGCCGCAGTTTGCCAACATCGCCAGCACCGCGCTGGTGGTGCTGGTCATCACCTATCTGTCCATCGTGATTGGCGAGCTGGTGCCCAAGCGCCTGGGGCAGCTGGCCCCGGAAAAAATCGCCCTGTTCGTGGCGCAGCCCATGCTCGTCCTGGCACGCAGCGTGGCGGTGTTCGTCAAGCTGCTGTCGTTCTCCACCGACCTGCTGCTGCGCCTGTTGCGGGTGCGCACCGACGCGCCCACGCATGTGACGGAAGAGGAGATCAACGTGGTACTGGAGGAAGGCTCGGACGCCGGCGTCATCGAGGTGCAGGAGCACGAGATGGTGCGCAACGTGTTCCGCCTGGACGACCGCCAGATCGCCTCGCTGATGACGCCGCGCAACGAGATCGAGTTTCTCGACGTGGAAGACCCGCTGACCGACAACCTGGCCAAGATCGCGCAGTCTCCGCATTCGCGCTTTCCGCTGGTGCGCGGCGACCTGGACGACGTGCTCGGCCTGGTGTCGACCAAGGAACTGCTGGGCCGCTTCATCCGGCGCGAGGGCATCGAGGACCTGAGCAAGGCTTCCAGCCACGCCATCTTCGTGCCCGAAAGTCTCACCGGGCTGGAGCTGCTGCAGACCTTCAAGCAAAGCTCGGATCACACCGCGCTGGTGCTGGGCGAATACGGCCAGACCCTGGGCATCGTCACGGTGCAGGACATCCTGGAGGCCATTGCCGGCGAGTTCAAGAGCCACCCGTCCGAAGAGCCCTGGGCGATCCAGCGCGACGACGGCTCCTGGCTGCTGGACGGTTTGATTCCCGTGGGCGACCTCAAAGACAAGCTCGCGCTCAAGTCCGTGCCGGAGGAGGAGAAGGAACGCTACAACACCCTGGCCGGCATGCTCATGCTGCTGCTGGCGCGGCTGCCGCACACCGGCGACCACATCGACTGGGGCGGCTGGCGCTTCGAGATCGTGGACATGGACGGCAAGCGCATCGACAAGGTGCTGGTGTCACGCCCGGACGCGGTCAAGCCGCAGGACGATCTGCCGCCTGACGCCGACTGAGCAAGCCCGCCCCCAAGATTTCGCGGCTGGCCGGTCAGAAAGTCAGCCGAGCGCCTGCGTGCAAGGATCATGCGCCGTGAAACGGTCCATATGCAGCACCGTCGCCCCGCAAGCCTCGACGAAGCTTGTGTCATGGCTGGCGAACAGGGTCAGGCTTTGCGGTCCGCGTGCCCGGATACGCTGCGCCAGGAGCTTGCGCGCCCGCGTGTCCAGGCCGTTGGAAGGCTCGTCCAGCAGCATCGCACGGGGCTCGCCGATCCAGGCGGCGCAGAGCAGGAACTTCTTTTGCGTGCCCAGCGACATGGCGCCGAAGCGGGTCTGCATGTACGGGCTCAGGCCGAGTTGCGCGGCGAGATCGAGCATGGCGGAATCGACCTTGGCCTGTTTGGCCATCGCGACGAAGTCCAGCAGGTCCCGTCCGCCCATGAAGGGATAGATGGGACTCTCATCAGGCGCATAAGACAGTCGCTGGCGGGCTGCGAGCGGGTCGGCGGTCAGGCTGACGCCGTCGATCCAGACGTCGCCGGAGTCGGCCGCGATCGCCCCCGACAGGATGCCCAGCAGCGTGGATTTGCCACTGCCGTTCGCCCCTTGCAGGGCATAGACGCCGGGAGCCAGATCGTCGTCAATGCCGTGGAACACCTGACGCCAGCCGAACGCCTTCGTGATTCCAGAGAACCGCAGCATCGCCACACTCCTATCGAACAACCGCAGCCATCGCCACGCCGGACCAGGTGCTGGCCAGGATCACGCCCAGCAAAACGGCCTGCCGCCCGCCGTAGACCAGCGGAAATCGCAGCAAGGCCAGCAGTACGAAGTAGGCCAGGGCCAGGGCAAGCAGGGTCATGACGGCAGAGCCGCGATGCAGGCCCAGCGGAACCAGCAGAACCGCCAGCGGCACCGCGCCCAACGCGACGACGAAGGCTGTATCCTGCGCCGCCCAGAAACGTCTTGGCAGAGGCAGTGCGCGCAGATAGGGCTGCACCGGCAGATGTGCCGATCGCAGCACGCGGTAGAGGCCGCTGATGATCAGGGCGACGGCGGCCATGGCGAGGATGGCGGTGGGCAAGGCGCGGGTGTCGAAGGCGAAGACCTGCATCAGCACGTCGGCGCCCAGGACCAGCGCCATGGCCGCCGCCATGCGCACAGCCGTGCTCCCTGCATGCTGCAACCACAGGGCTTGCATCTGAATGCGCCTGGCCGGCGGCAATAACCGGAAGAACGGTCGAAGACGGTTTTTTCTTCCAGCCGAGGCGCGCCGCATCCTGGCCTGACGCAAAGCCTTGAACAGGCCGGGCGGAACGCGCAGGAAGGACGCGCCGAAAAGCACGCAAGCGCCAAGGGCAAGCCATCCTGCCGCATCGGCCGGGCGGGTCAGGCACCAACTCAGCACCCCATCGGCCACGCCGATCGTGAGGACAGCCGCGGGGTGTCGCTCCAGCATGGCGAGCTGGGCGAGGAGCACAAGGCTGGCCAGAACCCCCGCCGAGGCGAGCAGGAACGCGGTGGATGTTGGTCCGGACACGCCGGTGGGCGCGACCATGAGCAAGGCCGCCACGGGAGCCAGTAAAAGGCTGTTGGCGGGCAATAGCACCGACACATCCACCCAGCGCCGCTCGCGCAGAGAGATCGGCAACGCTTGCGCATAGGCCATGAATTCGCCGCCGAGTATGTGACGGCGTTGCACCATGACCCAGACCAGGGCGATGCCCTGGATCAGCACGATGCGCTGGAAATGCCAGATGGTGTCGCTGCCGACGCGCAGGACCATCATCAGCGGCATGGCGAGGCTCATCACCAGTTTGCCGACCGGGGTTCCGACCGGCACGAACACGCCCGCGATGACGAATAGCTGCCAATGCCGCATCAAGACGCGGCCGGTGGCGGCGGCATACCAGCGCATGCGCAGAAGAGTCAGTTGGCGGTACATGCCGAACGCATATCCGGTCGATGCTGCCCATCTTACTCAGGCAACCATCGGCACAGGCCGTTCGCTGCAGCTCGGCTGAGGTTGAACTGGGCGCGCATCATGCCTGAATTCGCCACGGTCTTCTCGCCGGGGACAGCGAACACACGGAAGGTTGATTTCGTGGTGAGATCCTTGGAAGCCGGTAGGGCGGCCATCCGTACCGTCAAAACCCCTGCTGTGCAATCGATCTCAGGACGGCTGCGTCCCGCGTAGCCGGGCGCGCAACTCGCCCACGATGCCGCGCCGGAACAGCAGCACGCAGAGCACGAAAATGGCGCCGATCACCATGCTCACCGAGTCGTTGAGGTTGTTGAGCCAGTGGATGCCGGTGAGGTCGACCAGAAAGCGCGCAATGGTGCCCATTTTTTCCTCCAGCACGGTAATGATGACCGCGCCGAGGATGGGTCCGAGGTCGGTGCCGAGGCCGCCCACGAGGGTCATGAGAATGACCAGGCCCGAAGTGCTCCAGTGCACGTCGGTCAGGGTCTCGAAACCCATCACCACCGCCTTCATCGCCCCCGCCAGCCCAGCAAACCCGGCTGACAGCAGGAACACGCCGAGCTTGTAGCGGTTGGCGCGGTAGCCGAGCGAGATGGCGCGCGGCTCGTTCTCGCGCACCGCTTGCAGCACCTGGCCGAAAGGGGAGTTCACCACCCGGCGCATGAACCACCAACTGGCCACGAACACCGCCAGCACGACGTAGTACATCACCCGGTCGGACTGCAGCGGCAAGCCCAACAGGCTGCCGCGCGGAATACCCTGAAGGCCATCCTCGCCACCGGTGAAATCAGCCTGCAAGGCGTAAAAATAAACGATCTGCGCCAGCGCCAGGGTGATCATGGAAAAGTAGATGCCCTGTCGCCGCACCGCCAGCAAACCCATCACCAGGCCGATGCACAGCGCGGCGAGCACACCGATGAGAATGCCCACCGGCGTGGGCAAACCCCAGGCGGTGAGGGCCAGGCCGGTGAGATAACCCGCCCCGCCGAACAATGCGGCATGGCCGAAGGAAATGAGCCCGGCATAACCCGCCAAAAGATTGAAGGCGCAGGCGAACAGGGCGAAGCACATCATGCGCATGCCGAGCACCGGGTAGAGCCCCAGCCAGGGCGCCGCCAAGGCCAGCAGCAGCAAGGCCCAGGTCACATGAGCAGGTAAACGCGTGCGCCAGGGCATGGTCATTTTTCCTTGCCGAAAAGGCCGGCGGGGCGCACGGTGAGCACCAGGGCCATGAAGATGAACACCACGGTGGTGGAAATAGGGGCATAAATGACCTTGGCCAGCCCCTCGATGATGCCCAGCGCCAGGCCCGAGACGATGGCGCCCATGACCGAGCCCATGCCACCGATGACGACGATGGCGAAGACCACGATGATGAGGTTGGAACCCATCAGCGGCGACACCTGGATGACGGGAGCCGCAAGCACCCCGGCGAGGCCGGCGAGCGCCGAACCGAAGGCGAATGTGAGCATGACCAGCAGCGGGAAGTTGATGCCGAAGGCCTGGATCAGCGCCGGGTTTTCAGTGCCCGCACGCAGATAGGCGCCAAGCTTGGTGCGCTCGATCAGCAGCCAGGTGCCGAAGCAGGCCACCAGGCTGGCGACCACGGCGAAGGCGTAGTACACGGGCAGATACATGAAGCCCAGATCCAGGGTGCCGCTCAGCAGCGCAGGCGGGTTGTAGGGCGAGCCCGCCACGCCGAAGAAGGAGCGGAATACGCCTTCGATCAAGAGGGTGAGGCCGAAGGTCAGGAGCAAGCCGTAAATGGGGTCGATGCCGCGCAGACGGCGCAGCATCAGGCGCTCGACCAACACGCCGAACAGTCCCACCAGCAAGGGGGCGATCAGGAGCATCCACCAGAAATCGAGATGGAAGTACTGCCCGCCCATCCAGGCGAACATCGCGCCCATCATGAAGAAGGCGCCATGGGCGAAATTCACCACATCCATCAAGCCGAAAATCACGGCCAGACCCAGGGACAACATGGCGTAGAACGCGCCGTTGACCAGGCCGAGCATGAGTTGCCCCAGCAGCAAGGGCAAGGGAAAACCAAAGGGTTCAGTCAAGCTGCACCTCTCAAGGAAACGCAGGGCCGCCCCAAGTTTTCTTGACCCTCACGGGGGTCCGGGTCGGTGAGCCGACCTTGGGGGTGCTCGAACGTCAAACCGGTTCGGTGAAAGCCTGCCTCGCGCCGTTCGGCAGCGCGCGAGGCAGGCACCTCAACGCCTCTTGCCTCTTACTTGTCCAGCGGGCAGCCGTAGGCGGCCGCCGGGCCGAAAGCGTCGTTGCCGGGGATGGTCTGCACCAGCTTGTAGTAGTCCCAGGGTTCTTTGGATTCGGCCGGGGTCTTGACCTGTTCCAGGTACATGTCGTGGATCATCAGGCCGCTGGGGCGCATGAAGCCGTCATGCATGAACATGTCGTTGACCTTCATCTTGTGCATCTCGTCCATCACCTTGGTGCCGTCGGTGGTCCCGGCCGCCTTCACCGCCTTCAGATACGTGAGCGTGGCGGAATAGTCGCCAGCCTGAATGAAGGTCGGCATCGCCTTCATCTCCTTGAAGTAGCGCTCGGCCCAGGCCCGCGACTGCGCGTTCTGGTTCCAGTACCACGGCGTGGTGAGGTAGAGGCCTTGCGCGGCGGGCAGGCCGACGGCGTGAATGTCGGTGATGAACAGCAGCAGACCAGCCAGCTTCATGGTCTTGGTCACGCCAAACTGGTTGGCCTGCTTGATGGAGTTGTCGGAGTCGCCACCGGCATTGGCCAAGCCGAGCACCTGCGCCTTGGAGGCCTGCGCCTGCAGCAGATAGGAGGAGAAGTCGGATGCGCCCAGCGGGGCGTAGACCTGACCCACGACCTTGCCGCCATCGGCCTCGACCACCTTGGCCGCCTCGCTCTCGAGCGACTTGCCGAAGGCATAGTCGGCCGTGAGGAAATACCAGGTCTTGCCGCCATGCTTGATGACGGCGCTGGCCGTGCCGCGTGCCAGCGCCGTGGTGTTGTAGGCATACATCACCGTGTAAGGGGTGCATTGCTTGCCGACGATGGTGGACGCACCCGCGCCCACCACGAAGAACGGTTTTTTGTACTGTGCGGCAATGGGTTCCATGGCCAGTGCGGTGGCGCTGTTGGTGCCGCCGATCAGCATGTCGACGCCGTCCTGCGAAAAATATTCCTTCGCCTTGCCAGCGGCCAGGTCGGCCTTGTTCTGGTGATCGAAGCTCGTCAGTTCGATCTTGCGGCCGAGAACCGAACCGCCGAAGTCCTGGATGGCCATCTTGATCGCGGCCACGCCGCCAGGGCCGTCAACGGCGGAATAGACGCCAGACAAATCGGTGATGAAGCCGATTTTCACCGGCGCCTCGGCCTGGGCCATCGATGCCGTCCCCAGTGCCAGGGCGAGTGCCAAAGTCAGTTTGTTCAGTTTCATGCAAGTCTCCTTGTGGATGGATGGTTTGACCGGATTCAAATTCCGAGTAAACCCTTGAGTGTCGCGCGATTTTTTTCTAAATCGGCTCGCGCGATTTCCAGAACGATCTGGCCGCCTTCCATGACATAAAACCGGTCGGCCAAATTCGCGGAAAATCTAAAATTCTGCTCGACGAGCAGAATTGAAAAGCCTTTGCTCTTCAGTGTATTCATCGCCAGGCCGAGAGCCTGCACGATAACAGGAGCAAGGCCTTCGGAAATTTCATCCAACAACAGCAGGCGCGCGCCGGTGCGCAAAATGCGCGCCACCGCGAGCATTTGTTGTTCGCCGCCGGATAGGCGCGTTCCTGGGCTTTTGGCGCGTTCCCGCAAATTGGGAAACAAAGCATAGATCTCGTCTTCGCTGAGTCCGGGAAACCCGGTTTTCAATTCAGGGGGAAGTAAAAAATTTTCATGTGCGCTGAGGCTTGCGAAAATACCGCGTTCTTCCGGACAGTAGCCCACCCCAAGCGGCGCAACGCGGTGGCGCGGCACGCCAATGACCTCATGTCCGAACACACGAATGCTGCCGGTACGCGCACTCGTCAGCCCCATGATGGCGCGCAGGGTGGTGGTCCGCCCTGCCCCGTTTCGGCCCAGCAGGCAGACGGTCTCGCCAGGCTGGACGTGCAGGTTCACACCATGCAGCACATGCGACTCGCCATACCAGGCGTGCAGCTTGTCGATGTGCAAGGCGGCACTTGCAGCGCCTTCCAGCGCTGCGTCGGAAGCCGGCGCATGAGCCGAGGCGGACGGCGCATGCAGCACCTCGGGTGCGGTCATGTCTCCATCTCCTCGGCTTCGTCGCCCATGTAGGCGGCGATCACTTCAGGATTGCGCGACACCTCGGCATAACTGCCCTCGGCCAGGATCTGGCCGCGCTGCATCACCGTGACTCGGTCGCAAATGCGGGATATGACCGACATGTTGTGTTCAACCATCAGCACCGTGCGACCCTTGGCGACGCGACGGATGAGATCGGTGACCTGCTCCACATCCTCATGACCCAGGCCCTGGGTGGGCTCGTCGAGCAAGAGCAGTTGCGGATTCATCGCCAGCGTGGTGGCAAGTTCCAGCGCACGCTTGTGGCCGTAGGGTAGGTTCGTGGCCAGTTGCTCTGCCTCGGCGGACAAACCGACGAGATCCAGAAAGCTCATGGCTTGATCGTCCAATTTGCGCAGGGCGCGCTTTGGCAACCAGAACTGATGCGCCAGCCCGGAACTGCGCTGCAGGCCCACACGCACATTTTCCAGCAAACTCATGTGCGCAAATGTGGCACTGATTTGAAACGAGCGCACCATGCCCAGCCTGGATATATTGGCTGGAGACATTTTTGTGATGTTCTGCTCACGAAAATAAATATCGCCCGCGCTGGGCTGGAGAAATTTACTGAGCAAATTGAAACAGGTTGTTTTTCCAGCGCCGTTCGGACCGACCAGTGCATGAATCGATCCCTCTTCGATTTTCAGATCGACATTTTGCACCGCGGCGAAACCGGAAAACTGCTTGCTGAGCCCCTGGGCCCGCAATATCGGCGTGTTCGGCATTGGAGTTTGTTGGTTTGACAGGTGACATTCTGCTGCAATGCACGCAGGCTGCTCAAGCGCTTTTCCCACGGGAAAACCCTGCATTTCGACGGCAGGCCCGATGCCACGGTATCAAAATGTTTCATTCTGATACCGCAAGTGGTATGGCGTGATTTCCGTCATCGGGCCGCCAGCCCTGGGCCACATCCCCATCGCTCGCGGGTTGGTCTCGAGACGCACACAGACACAGTCGCCGCAGGGCTTTCGCTCTCGGGGACAATCATGCCATGGAAACTTGCTCGCTACCGACTCCAAACAGGGTCGACCTCGGCTTCGACCAGCCCTATCGCAGCCTGGGGAGCGAATTCTTCAGCCCTGTTCGGCCAATGGGGCTACCCGCACCGCGCTTGAGTTTGGTGAGCGAAGATGCCTCGCGCCTGCTGGGTCTGCATCTGGGATCGACCCATCCTGAAACGCAGCAGGCCTGGGCCGAGTTGTTCAGCGGCACCACCCTGCCGGCCGGTTGCGACCCGATCAGCACCGTCTATTCCGGCCACCAGTTCGGCAACTGGGCCGGGCAACTCGGTGACGGCCGCGCCCACCTGCTGGGCGAACTCGACGCGCCGGATGCCACGCAGAACTGCGGCCATGCGCGCTGGGAAGTGCAACTCAAGGGGGCAGGGCTCACGCCCTACTCCCGCCATGGCGATGGGCGCGCGGTGTTGCGTTCCTCCATCCGCGAATTCCTCTGCAGCGAAGCCATGTGGCACCTCGGCATTCCCACCACGCGTGCGCTCTGCCTCGTCACCTCCAGCTTGCCGGTGGCGCGCGAGCGCATGGAAACCGCGGCGGTCGTCACACGCCTGGCGCCGAGTTTCATCCGCTTCGGCCATTTCGAACACTTCAGCTACAGCGGCCGGCATGCAGCGCTGCGCCGCCTGGCCGACTGGACCATCGCCCGCATCGATCCCGCCTGCGCCGATGCCGCCAACCCTGTCCTCGCCCTGCTGCAGGGCGTGGTGGCGCGCACCGCCCGGCTCATGGCGCAATGGCAGTGCGTGGGCTTCATCCACGGGGTGATGAATACCGACAACATGTCGATGCTGGGCTGGACGCTGGACTATGGCCCGTTCGCTTTCATGGACGGCTTCGATCCGGCGCACACGCCCAACACCACCGACCGCTCCGGCCGCTATGCCTGGGGACGGCAGCCGGCCATTGCGCGCTGGAATCTGCTGGCGCTGGCCCAGGCCTTGCTGCCGCTGATCGGCGATCCCCGGCTCGCGATTGACGCAGTGGAAGCCTTCGAGCCGCAGTTCTCGCAAGCCATGCGCGCCCAGTTGCAAGACAAACTGGGCCTGGGTGCACCGCAAGGCGGCGACGATGCCCTGGTTGACGCCTGGCTTGCGGCCATGGCCGAGAACCAGGCCGACTGGACCCTGAGTTTTCGCCTGCTGAGCCCTCTGTCTGCCAACCCCGGCAGCCCGATTCCCGAGGCGTTGCAAAGCCTGTTCGCCACCCGCCCGCAACGCTTCCACACCTGGGTTGCCGAGTACCGCCAGCGCCTGCAGCAGCAGGGCCGTGCGGACGCCGAACGCAAGCTGGCGATGGATCTTGTGAACCCGCGCTTCGTCTTGCGCCATCATCTGGCGCAAGACGTCATTGCCCAAGCCGAGGCCGGCGATTTTTCCGCCACGCGGGAACTGATGGCCGTACTGCGGCATCCCTATGCGGAGCAGCCCGAGCACGCGGCTTACGCCGCCGCACCGCCGCAGGATGCCGAAGCTCCCGCCCTGTCCTGCTCGTCTTGAACCGGCTCGACCGCCCCGGCATGTTCGCCCCAACCACGCTTCAGCTTTTCTTCTCCACGGAGATTGCTTCATGTCACCCACCCAGTCCGACGACAAAGCCGACGCCGACTACCGTCTCCGACTCACCCCCGAGCAATACCGCGTGACGCGCTGCAGCGCCACCGAAGCCCCCTTCACCGGCCAATACTGGGACCACCATGCGGATGGGAGTTACCGCTGCGTGTGCTGCGGCGCGCTGCTGTTCGACTCCACCACCAAGTTCGACTCCGGCTCCGGCTGGCCCAGTTTCACCGAGCCGGCCTGGGGACGTTCCATCGAGGAAGTGAAAGACCGCAGCCATGGCATGGTGCGCACCGAAGTGCGCTGCGCCAAATGCCATGCCCACCTCGGCCATGTGTTCGACGATGGCCCCGGACTGAACGGCCTGCGCTACTGCATCAACTCCGCAGCGCTCGATTTCGCCCCCGGCCAGCATGCCGACAGCACCGGCGAACAAGGATAATGACGGGCATGAAACTCCTGTTCGACTTCTTTCCCATCATCCTGTTTTTCGTCGCCTTCAAATTCGGCGGCATCTATGTGGCCACCGGCGTGGCCATCGCCGCCACCTTCGCCCAAATCGGCTGGGTGTGGTTCAAGGGCCGCAAGGTGGAGCCCATGCTCTGGGTCAGCCTCGTCATCGTCGTGCTGTTCGGCGGCGCCACACTGCTGCTGCACAACGACACCTTCATCAAGTGGAAGCCCACGGTGCTGTACTGGGTGTTCGCCGTCGTGCTGGTGGGCGGGCAGGTGCTGTTCCGCAAGAACTTCATCCGCCAACTGCTGGGCACGCAGATGGATTTGCCCGCCGTGGCCTGGACGCGGCTGAACTGGTCGTGGGCCGGCTACTTCGCGGTCATGGGCATCGTCAACATCTGGGTGGCCTACCGCTACTCCACGGCCATCTGGGTGGATTTCAAGCTCTTCGGCAGCCTGGGCCTCACGCTGGTGTTCGCCGTCATCCAGTCCTTGATGATCGCCCGCTACCTGCCGCGAAAAAACGCCTGATGGAGCGTTTGATGCACCGCGCCCAGCGCATCGAGCAGGCCTTGCGGCTGGCGCTCGACCCCGAGCAACTGCAGGTCATCGACGAATCCGCCAGCCACGCCGGGCATGGCGGCTTCGATGCCCAGGGCAGCCATTTTCGCGTGCGCATGGTCAGCCATGCATTCAGCGGAAAGTCAAGGCTTGCGCGCCATAGGCTCGTGTATGATGCTTTGGCTTCGATGCTGGCGCACGACATTCATGCCCTCGTGCTCGACCTGCATGCCCCGGGCGACTTATCCAAGCCACCCCAACCCTAGGTTGCAAGCCCTCGTGGTCCTTGTGGCCTGCGCTCACGAACCCCTCCCCATTCAGTCATGCAAAAACCCCTGATCAAACTTCTGCCAGCAGCTTTGGCACTCGCCCTGCTGTCCCCCGCGGCGTTCGCCCAGACGGCAGCCACCGTCAATGGCAAGGCCATTCCCGAGAGCATGGTCACCATCGTCGCCGAGAACATGGCCAAGCAGTCCGGCCAGCCCGTGACCCCGCAACTCAAGGACCAGATCAAGAAAGAGCTGATCCTGCGTGAAGTCGTGGTGCAGGAAGCCGAAAAACAAGGCCTGCAGAACCAGAAGGACGTGCAGGAAGAAATCCAGGTCGGCCGCCAGAACATTCTGATTCGCACCCTGTTCCAGGACTACCTGAAAAAGCATCCGATCACCGACGCGCAGGTCAAGGCCAAGTACGACCAGTTCGCCAAGAGCTTCGGCACCACCGAGTACGAAGCCCAGCACATCCTGGTGCCGACCGAGAAGGAAGCCGATGACATCATCGCGCAGTTGAAAAAGGGCGCCAAGTTCAGCGAGATGGCCAAGAAATACTCGAAGGATGCAGCCTCGGCCGTCAAGGGCGGTGATCTGGGCTGGTCAACTCCCGGCAACTACGTGGAACCGTTCGCCGCCGCGCTGACCAAGCTCAAACCGGGCGAGTACACCACCACCCCGGTGCAGACCCAGTTCGGCTGGCACATCATCAAGCTGGACAAGACCCGCCCGGCCAAGCCGCCGACCATGGATCAACTCAAGCCCCAAATCATGCAGGAACTGCAGCGCGAAGCGGTGCAAAAGTACCAGCAGGAATTGCTCGCGCAAGCCAAGGTCACGCAGTAAAGCAGCGCACCCCTTGCGTTGAAAACGCCGGCCGATCGGCCGGCGTTTTTTTGGGCGACGCCCGGCCGAATCAGGCAGATGCCGGGCTGGCGGCGGGTGCTGGCTTCATCTCTGCATTCGTCTCTGCGGCGGCCGATTCGGCAGGCACGGCAATCTGCGTCAACGCCTTGAGTTCGGCACCACTCAGTGTTTCCTTGTCCAGCAACTGGCGCGCACCTTCGTCCAGCATGGCGCGTTTGCTCTGGAGGATGGCTTTGGCGCTGGTGAATGCGGCATTCACCAGTTCGCGCACGGCGCAGTCCACTTCACGGGCGGTCTGCTCGCTGTATTCGCGCTGTTGCGGCATGACGGGCCCGCCCAGCATGGTTTGCGGCGCATTTTCCAGGGTCATCGATCCCAGCTTGTCCACCATGGCGTAGCGCGTGACCATGCTGCGGGCGATGTCGGTGACCTTGGCCAGATCGTCGGCGGCGCCGGTGGACCAGTGGCCATAGACGATGTGCTCGGCGGCACGCCCACCCATCAACACCGCCATCTTGTTCTCCAGTTCCTCGCGGGTCATGAGGTAGCGGTCTTCGGTCGGGCGCTGGATGGTGTAGCCAAGGGCGCCGACGCCGCGCGGGATGATGGACACCTTGTGCACCACGTCCGTTCCCGGCAGGCTCATGGAGACGATGGCGTGGCCCATTTCGTGATGCGCGACGATGTCGCGTTCCTTGGGGTTGAGCAGGCGGTTCTTCTTCTCCAGACCGGCGACGATGCGTTCGACAGCGAGCGTGAAATGCTCGGTGGTGACGGTCTGGGCGTTGTTGCGCGTCGCCATGAGCGCGGCTTCGTTCACCAGGTTGGCAAGATCGGCCCCCGAGAACCCGGGCGTGAGCGCAGCCACCTGCTCCAGGTCCACTTTCGGGTCGAGATGGATCTTGCGCACATGCACTTGCAGCACCTGCACCCGGCCGATCTTGTCGGGGCGGTCGACCAGCACCTGACGGTCGAAGCGGCCTGCGCGCAGCAAGGCAGCATCGAGAATTTCCGGCCGATTGGTCGCGGCCAGAATGATCAGGCCGGTGGATGAATCGAAACCGTCGAGTTCCACCAGCAACTGGTTGAGGGTCTGCTCCTTCTCGTCGTGCCCGCCACCGCCGAAGGGGTTGAAACCACGGGCGCGGCCCATGGCGTCGAGTTCGTCGATGAAGATGATGGCCGGTGCCTGCTTCCTGGCCTGCTCGAACAGGTCACGCACCCGCGCGGCGCCGACACCCACGAACATCTCGACGAACTCCGAGCCGCTGATGGAGTAGAACGGCACACCGGCTTCGCCAGCCACGGCGCGCGCCAACAGGGTTTTGCCCACACCCGGCGGGCCGACCAGGAGCACCCCTTTGGGCGCACGCGCGCCCAGACGGCTGTGATCCACCGGGTTTTTCAGGAAATCGACGATTTCTTCGAGTTCGGCCTTGGCTTCGTCGACACCGGCCACGTCGGCGAAGGTCACGCCGGTGCTGTTCTCCATATAGACCTTGGCCCGGCTCTTGCCGATGGACATGAAGCCGCCCATGCCCATGCCGCCCTGCTTCTCGGCGAACTTGCGCACCATGAAATACCAGACACCGAAAAACACCAGCGCCGGCAGCACCCACGAGAGAATGTTGCTCAGCCAGGTGTTGCTGTAAGCCTGCGAATAGGTCACGCCTTGACGCTGCAACTGGCCGGCGAGTTGGGGATCGACCCGCACGGCAACCATGATTTTCTTGCCGGTGGCATCTGGCGATTTGAGGGTGCCGGTGATGGTCTGCTGGCCCACCACGACATTGCTGAATTTGCCTTGCTGCAATTCGGTCTGGAATTGGCTGTAAGGCACGGTTTGCACGTCCTGGGATGTCGACCAGATGCTTTGCAGCCAGAACACGGCGACCATGGCCATCAGCCAGTAGCCCAGGTGCACGCGGGTCTTGGGGTCGAACTTGGGCAATTTTTTGCCGGCCGGATTCCCCTGGCCTTGCGGCGCATCATTGGTGGCCATGGTGTGGTTCCTGTGCTGTGCTGTGCTGTGCTGTGCTGTGCTGTGCTGTGCTGTGCTGTGGTTGGCGTTTGGAGCCGCTTGAAGCCGTTCGACGGGTTTGCCCAACGTCTACGAATATACAAACAGAATATGCGCCATGTGCCAATCTTCAAGGCTCGCAGGCCTTGCGGTGGGCGCGTTTCAGTTCGATTTCAGTCGGGAGTCGTGGCAAAGGCGCACGTCATCGATCAGACGCGACGCCCATCGTGGTTGAATCACGGCCCTTCATCCTGTCCTGCTGGTCTTCGTCGTCACCCGGCATGATCAGCAGCCATGCAGCGCGCAGTTGCAGCGGCAGGCCGGCGGCGAACATCACCAGACCGGCGTAATGCTGATCGTCCAGCGGGCTCAGGTTCCACAGACACAACACATCGAGATACGGCGTGTAGAGCACATGCCCGCTCCACACCCAAACGGCGGCGATGATCATCATCGGCAGGCTGGCCAGCCAGGCATAGATGCCGGCTACCCAGCGTTGCCCGATGCCGGTGCTGCCAGGCAGCAGCTGCGCCCAGAACATCAACCCCGAGACCAGCAGCAACATGCCGATGGGCGCCGAAAACAGCGCATCGGCCAAGGCGGTGTCGAACACGCCGGGCAGATTCACGCCCAGGGTCAGCAGCACGAACACCGCCGCGGCCACCCAGGGATCGAGCAGCCACGCCGCCCACCAGCGATTGCCGCTGGAGCGCCATTGCAAGCGCGCAGCAGGCGGGAAACCCAGCAGCAGAAAGGGCGACACCACCTGACCCAGCGTCATCAGGGCCACGGTGTAGTCGGTCATCGACGCCAGCGGATTGTTCAGTCCCCAGACCGCAAACAGGGTGAGCGCGCTCCCCAGGGCAAAAACCGCCGCGCGCCACCAGGGCCAGCGCCCTCGCCTCGCGGCCAGGGCATACAGCGCCGCGCCAGCCGCGACCAGTGCGAACCAGCCGCTCCATGCGGCAAGCGGCCATCCCGGGGCTGTCACCTGGACTCCAGCGTTGCGCGCAAATCGGCCGCCAGCCACGCGGGATCGGTGAGCTGGCCGTAGCCGTAGCGCGCCAGCAGCCGGCCATCGGGCCCGACCAGGGTGACTGCGGCGGTGTGATCGATCCAGTAGTCGCCCCCTTCCGCGTTCACGCGCCGCCAGGTCACGTCCCATTGCCGGGCCGATGCGGCCACTGCGGATAGCGGGCCGCGCAGGCCGATGGCGTCGGCGATGAAGGCATCGAGATAGGCGCGCAGCACGGTCGGCGTATCCCGTGCGGGGTCGAGACTGACGAAAACCACGCGCACGCGCCGGCGCAGCGGGCCAAGCGTGGACAGCGCTTGCGCCAGCGCCGAGAGGGTGAGCGGGCAGACGTCGGGGCAATGTGTGTAGCCGAAGAACACCAGCACCGCGCGCCCGCGCTCATTGCCCCAGGAAAACGCCCTGCCCTGCGTGTCGGTGAATCCGACGAAAGCCGGCGCGGGGGACGGCGCAAGCGGTGTGCCATGCAGCGCAACCGCGTGCTGCTGCAGCCGCGACCATGCGAAAAGCGTTGCGATCAGGGCTGCGGAGACAAGCACGGCACGCAGCACCGACGCCCTCCAGCCCCCGGGCCGCCTGAGCGGCTCGGGGGCTGGAGGCGCGGCGCTTGCAGCCCTCATTGACTCACCACAACACGAAGCCGGGTGCGTGGATGGGCTGCGTGATCATGGGCCACAGCACGGGAATGTAGACGGCCAGGGTGATGATCAGCGTGGCAATGGTCCAGAACCCGAGGTGCTCGGCGATGCGCGCCATCGCCGAGCCTTCGGGACCGGCGATGACTTCGGTGAAGGGAATCTCGACCATCGCCTTGTCGTCTTTTTTGCCGAACAGCGTGCCGAAGAACACGATGTAGTAGCAGACCGCGCCGAGCGCGGCGATCACACCGCCGATCCCCACCAGGATGAGTGCCGAATGCACCGCCCCATAAAGCTGCAGGTACTGGTCGTGCGGCAGGCCCGAAACCCAGGTGCGGCGCGGCACGCCGTCCATGCCTGCCCAGTGGCCGGCGAAACCCCATGTCATCAGGCCGATGAACCACAGCCACACGCTCCACAGCGCGAGCTTCGGGCTGTAGAGCTTGCGTCCGGTGAGGTGGGGCAGCAGCCAGAAACTCACACCCATGAACACCAGCGTGGTCATCGTGCCCACCGTGAGATGGAAGTGGGCGGGAATCCACAGCGTGTTGTGCACCACGTTGTCGAGCTGCCAGCTGGCGTTGACGATGCCGCCAGCGCCGCCGAAGATGAACGTGACCAGTGCCAGCACCTGCGCCGCCACCGATGCGTCTTTCCACGGCAGTGCCGTCCACCAACCCATCAGCCCCTTGCCTCCACGGCGGCGCCCGGCGTACTCGAGGCTCAAGGCCACGGTGAAGGCCGTGATCAGGCTGGGAATGGCGACCGACAAAGTCAACGCGGTGACCACGCCCTTGATGACCGGCGCAATGCCGGGGTCGGTGTACTGGTGGTGTGTCCCCACCGGCACCGAGAACACCAGCAGCAGCAGAAAGGCCAGGCGCGTGAGCGGATCGGAAATCAGCTTGCCACCGGCTTGCCGCGGCAGCAACGCGTAAATCGATATATAGCCCGGCATCAGCCAGTAGTACACGATGGGGTGGCCAGTCCACCAGAACAGCGTGCGTGCCAGCAGCGGGTCAATGGTCTTGGTCAGGCCCAGCGCCCAGGGGTCGAGCAGCAGCACGGCCTCCGAGCCTGCACCCAGCGCGGCAAGCAGCCACATCAGCAGGATGGTCGCGCTCATGTAGGTGACCAGCGGCGTGAGCTGGCCCGGGTTGGCCTTTTTCCAACGCGCGCGCATGCCGAGCACGACGAACAGCGGCAGGATGCTCGCCACCACCACCAGCGTGATGCCGAGATAAAACCACGCGCTGCCCTGCAGCGGCGCGTACATGGTGTAGAGCACGCTGGAGGAGTTGTCGAACATCGCATAAGCCGCCATCAGCGTGCCCAGCAGCATCAGCCCGTAGGTGAGCCAGGCCAGCGTCATATTGGGTTTGAGCTTGAGCTCGCGCGCCGGCAGATACATGAGCCAGCCGGAGATGGTGAAAAACGTGAACACGTAGGCGTTGAGCACGCCGTGCATGGTCAAGCCCTGGTAGTAGGACTTGAGGAAGGGTTGCAGATAGGGATAGAGGTCGACCCCGGCGTAATTGGTGCTTTGCAACACGCCGATGGCGATGCCGACCATCAGCGCCAGGAAGCCCGTGACCCAGAAGGCCAGGAGCATTTTCTTTTCACTGGCGATGTCGCCGGCGGTGGGCACGGCCAGGCTGCGGGTGGCAGAAGGGCTCAGGACTGCGCTCATGACTGTTTCGCTCCGGTGATGACGATCTTGCCGATCATGGCCTGATGGCCGGCGCCGCAATACTCATTGCAGATGATGTAGTAGGTGCCGGGCTTGTCGAAGGTGTAGCTCACGTGCCCAACCACGCCCGGAATGGCGGTGAGGTTGATGCTCGTGCCCTGCACCTCGAAGCCGTGCAGCACGTCGCCGCTGGTCACGTAAAACGTGACGTGCGAGCCGGCCGGCAAGGTGATCGGCGTTGCCGTGCCTGGTGTCCAGCTCCAGGCGCGGCCCATCTCGTACACGTTGTAGCTATTGGGCCCGGTCTGCTTGATGCCGGAACCCTGAAAATCGGCCAATGTCGCCGGTGTGTCGGGGTTGCTGTAAAACTTCGTGGTCTTGGCCACGAGTCCGTAGTCGTGCACCACGAAGTACACGGCCACGACAAACAGCACGGCGACCAAAGCGACTGCGATGAAAATCCAGACCCGCTCGTGTCGCAACGCAACATGGTGGAATCTGTCCTCGAAAGCATCATGTGCAGATGTCGTCATGGGTTCACCTCATGCATGGATGGAAAAGTAAGTCGCCACGGCAGCCCAAAGACCGACGACGACGATGAACAGCGCCGCGACGATCACCCAGGCGCCCATCGGTCGGGCGAAATGCAGGTCGGGCATGGGCAGGTCGGCTCGTGGGATGGGGCGTCCATCCGGTCCGAGCACGGGCATGGGTTCATAAGGGCGTTCTTCTGGCACAGTTTTCTCCTCTGGGTTCAGACATGGATGGGCGGGCGCTCGAGTTTGCCTGCAGAGCAGGGATCGAATATAAGGAACACCTTATGAATCTTTTTTGCGCCAGATCAGATCCATTCGTAACTTGATGTTAACAATATTTCTTGATGTAACGATCTTTACAACAAGCGCCGAACGCCGTTCGACATTCAAAAACCATAGGCCAACAAGGCGCCGAATAAAGGGATCACGATCATGACATGCGACTGCCACATCAGCCAGCGTCGCTGGCGGCGGATCGCATCATCCGACGGGAAACGCCCGCCTAGCCTGCACTCCCGTGTCCAATGCCGCAGATTCAGGCTTGCGCGAATCGACATGCCCACCATCAGCAAGAAAAAGCCGACTTTGCTCCAGAGCAAGGGATTGGTCACATACCAGCCCCAGCCCTTGGCGCCCCAGACCATGTAGGCAAGCCCGGTTGCGCCCACCGCACAGAAACTCCCCCAGAGCCAATCGTCCAGACGCAACAGTCGATCGAGGACGGACTTGCGACCCTCGATCATCTCGGGACGCATCAACGCGGTCTTGCTGGTGAGGAACACCGCCAGCAAGAGGATGGCGGAGATATGGGCATAAGCGAGTAGGGACTCAAGCAGCATGGGAACTCCGGATCAGCATGAAACCGGCATCTGCCCAGGCTTCGACGGCGAGGACGGGACAGCGCCAAGGCGTGCGCGAACATGCGCGATCAGCGCGGCGGGGGCGGTCCAGCAGATGCCGCTTGTACCGCGCCTCGGCCCATGCATCGGCATCCACCGGCGCGGCCTTGACCCGCGTGATCACCGGCCAACTGCGCGCCAGGCCGGCATTGAGCGCGATGAACTCCTGCTGCTCTGCCGGAACCTCGTGCTCGGGATAGATGGCGGCCACGGGACACTCCGGTACGCACAGATTGCAGTCGATGCAGTCGCGCGGGTCGATCACCAGCATGTTCGCGCCTTCACGGAACGCATCCACGGGACAAACCGCCACGCAGTCGGTGTACTTGCACTTGATGCAATCCTCGGTGACCACGAATGTCATGTCAACCTCGCGCAGGACCCGGTTTGCGCCCGATGCCGCCCGCAAGCGGGCGGTCGGCGCGGGGTCGCAGCAGCCAGGGCAGATAGCGCAGCACGAACACCCAGCAAGCCAGCGCCCACAGCACGGCGGACGCCTGCAATGCCGCGACCTGCGCCGGCCACGGCACGAAAGCCAAGAGCCGAAGCACCGCGGCGGCCAGCAGCAGCCCATAGCTCAGCAGGGACCAGCGGTCCAGGCGCAATGCCCGCCCCAGGTGGCCCAGGGAGGTGCGGGTGACCATGCCGATGATCAACAGCGCGAAGCCGCATACGGCGAGGAGGTGAATCCAGAGCGAGTCGGGGACGGACGCGCCGAGCGCCTGCGCCCCGCGCGCTGCCAGGCCGCCGGCCAGGCCCGCATAGCCGAGATACAGAATCCACAGCAGCGGCTGGTGCAGCACGCGCCAGGGCTTCCAACGCAACAGATGGGTCAGCATGATGCCCGCCGAGCCGAACAGCGCCAGACCCTCGGCCACGGGCCAGCGGCCCAGCATCTGCAAGCCCACGGCCAGCACCAGCAGCGCAAGGTTGACCACACCGCTGCCTGCGGCCACGTTCAGTTGCAGCCCCGGCACGGCGCGCATGGCGAAGAACGGGATCACGCGGCGGCCGATCAGGGCGGCGACCACGGCCATCAGCAGCAGGCCGGCATGCAGAGCCCGCCAGAGTTCGGGGAACGCCGCGCTCTGCGCCGCCCACAGGAAGGCCGCGTCGGTCGCCCCCAGGCCCAGCAGCAGCAAGGGCACGCCGAGGTTGCGCCGGTTGCGTGTCTTCAGGATGGGCAGGGCGCAGGCCACGGCGGCGGCGGCGAAAAACGCCACGTCGAGCGCGGCCGCGGGCCTGAACCACGGGCCGCCCGCAAGCAGGCCTGCGCGCGCCAGCAGCCACGCCAGGCACAAGGCGGCGAGCGGCCAACCGCGCAGCGTCGGCCGGCCCGTCCAGTTGGGCACGGCGGTGAGCAGGAAGCCGACCGCGATGGTCGCCACGAAGCCCCACAGCATCTCGTGCGCGTGCCAGAGCACGCCCACGAGCGGGACATGCGCCACGCCGGGGGCGAATACCCAGATCGCCACGACGAGGCCGGCCCAGGCCATGCCCAGGGCGTACAGCGGGCGAAAACCCAGTTCGAAACTGGCGGCGAACGAGGGCGCGGCAACCGGGGGCGGGTCCGGCTCTTGAACGCGCAGGAGATCAACAGACATGGTGCGTGCCCTCCAGGCCACGAGCCGCCGCCTGCGGTCGGTTGGCCGTCTGCCAGCCCAGCCACAGGCTCTGCGCGATGCGCCCGGCCAACTCGTCGGCCCTGGCCTTCATCGCGGGTCCGCGCACCGCCTGGGTGGTGGCCTCGAACAACCGCAGCCAACGCGCGAACAATGCGGGATCGAGTTGCGGCAAGGCCTGGTGGGCCGGCATCGGCGTGCCGCCGCAGCGTCCGGAGCCGAGCAGGACGGAAAGCCGGAAGTCCACCATTCTCGCCAAATGGGTGGGCCCGTCGGCGATGTGCGCGTCGAAGACGGAGCCGAGCCGATCGTCCTGCCGCACGCTGGCATGGAAAGCATGCACCATGCGGGCGATGGCGTCATCGCTGCACAGTGCGGGGTCGAATCTCATGGGTCGTGTCCTGGGTCCACCGTGTCGGGGCGGATTTATTGATTCATTTTTCATGAATCATATAACCCGCGACGCGCTTCGGCAAACCCTTCATGCCGCCACGGGATCGGACCTATGCGGCCGGCACCGTGCGCCGCGCCCTGCGCGTCGGCGTTGGAAGCGCGACCGTCTGCGTGTCGATTCGCGCACCGCCCCCTGCTGTCAGATCGGTGAGGGTCAGGCCATCGAGCGACTGAAAAAAGGCATCGAGCGCCGCATGCAAACCGCGGGCAAGCCGGCAATGCGGCGTGAGCACGCAGGCGTCGGTATGGCGGTCGAAGCATTCCACCAGGCGGAAGTCTTCCTCGGTGCCGCGCAGCACCTCGCCGATGCGGATGGACGCCGCCTCGCGCGCCAGGCGCAAACCGCCGCCGCGGCCGCGCACGGATTGCAAATAGCCACTCCCCGCCAGATGCACCACCACCTTGGTGAGATGGCTGCGCGAAATGCGGTGGAAGTCGGCCAGCTCGGTGATGGTGACGAGGCGCTCGGGATGCTCGGCCGCGTACATCAGCACACGCAAGGCGTAATCGGAAAACTGGGTCAGGCGCATGGTGTGGCTTGAAGGCGGAGCGGAAAGAGCGTCGAATGCAGGATTGTCCATCGAAGAGCAGGCGGCGCACAACGCCGCGCCCAGGCTCCACACCCGTTCCCATCGCCCATGACCACCTCCACCACCCCCCGCCAGCAATTCGCCAGCGACAACCTCGCCGGCATCTGTCCCGAAGCCCTGCAATCCCTGCTCGACGCCAACGCCAGCGGCCACCAGCCGGCCTATGGCGACGACATCTGGACGCAAAAGTCCACCGACATGCTGCGCGAGTTGTTCCAGACCGATTGCGACGTGTACTACGTGTTCAACGGCACCGCGGCCAATTCGCTGGCGCTGGCGTCGATGTGCCAGAGCTATCACAGCGTCATCTGCTCGCCGGTGGCGCATATCGAAACCGACGAATGCGGCGGCCCGGAGTTTTTCTCCAACGGCTCCAAATTGCTGGTTGGCGAAAGCGACAGCGCCGCCGCGCTCCTGGGCAAACTCACACCGGACGCGGTGGAAGATCTGGTGACCAAGCGCCACGACATCCACTACCCCAAGCCCAAGGTCGTCTCCCTCACCCAGGCCACCGAACTCGGCACGGTGTACTCGGTGGCGGAGGTGCGGGCGATTGCCGCCATCGCCAAGCGCCGGCACTTGAAGCTGCATATGGACGGCGCCCGCTTCGCCAACGCGGTGGCCGCGCTCGACGTGCATCCGTCCGAAATCACCTGGCGCGCCGGGGTTGACGTGCTGTGCTTCGGCGGTACCAAGAACGGCCTGCCGGTGGGCGAAGCGGTGGTGTTTTTCGACCGCGACCTGTCCGCCGATTTCGCCTGGCGCGTGAAGCAGGCCGGGCAGCTCGCCTCGAAAATGCGCTTCATCTCCGCGCCCTGGGTGGGCATGCTGGAGCACGACACCTGGCTGCGCAACGCGCGTCACGCCAACGCCATGGCGCAGCGCCTGTACCAGGCCATCCACGGCCTGCCGGGAGTGCGCGTGCTGCACCCGCCGCAAGCCAATGCGGTGTTCGCGCAGCTGCCCGCGGCCAGCATCGCGCGCTTGCATGCGGCCGGCTGGAAGTTCTATGAATTCATCGCCGGCGGCGGCTGCCGCTTGATGTGCGCCTGGGACACCCAGCCCGAAACCGTGGACGCCTTTGCCGCCGACCTGGCCGCCGCCTGCGCCCAGGCGGCATGAACCGCTGAGCCGGCACGCATTGCGCCAGGTGCCTGCACACCTCACCAAGGAATGACCATGGCCGTTTCGGTGTTCGACCTGTTCAAGATCGGCATCGGTCCGTCGAGTTCCCATACCGTCGGGCCGATGCGCGCCGCGCGCCTGTTCGCCACCGGCTTGCAACAACAGGGCCTGCTCGCGGCCACCACCAGCGTGGAATGCCGCTTGTACGGCTCGCTGGCGGCCACGGGAAAAGGCCATGGCAGTGACAAGGCCGTGATGCTCGGACTGATGGGCGAGGAGCCCGACAAGGTGGGGGTCGATGCAGTTTCTGCACGGATCGACACCGTGCGCAAAGCCAAGCGCCTCACGCTGCTGGGGGTGCACGGCCTGGCCTTCGACCCGCAGACCGACTTGCTGTTCCAGCGCGGCAAGCCCCTGCCGCTGCACCCCAATGGCATGCGTTTCGCGGCTTTCGATGCGGCCGGCGCGCTGCTGGCCGAACGCACGTATTACTCGGTCGGTGGTGGCTTCGTGCTGAGCGACGAACTCGCCGCCGACGGCTCGCGTCACGCCGCCATCGCCCCCGACACCACCATCCTCGCCCTGCCCTTTCACAGCGGTGCCGAACTGCTCGCGCTGGCGGCGCAGCATCGCTGCAGCATCGCCGACATCATGCGCATCAACGAGCGCCACTGGCGCCACGACAGCGACATCGACGCCGGCCTGTTGCGCATCTGGCGCGTGATGCAGGACTGCGTCGCGCGCGGCTGCCACACCGAAGGCGTGCTGCCCGGCGGCTTCAAGGTCGAGCGTCGCGCCCCGGCGCTGTACGCCGCCTTGCATGGCAAGGCGGCCTCGAGCCCGATCGACCCGCTGCGCGCACTCGACTGGGTGAACCTGTGGGCGCTGGCGGTGAACGAGGAGAACGCCGCAGGCGGCCGCGTCGTCACCGCCCCCACCAATGGCGCTGCCGGCATCGTGCCCGCGGTGCTGCATTACTACATGCGCCTCACCCCCGAGGCCGACGCGCAAGGCGTGGTGGACTTCCTGCTCACGGCCGGCGCCATCGGCCTGCTGTACAAGGAGAACGCCTCCATCTCTGGTGCCGAAGTGGGTTGTCAGGGGGAGGTCGGCGTGGCTTGCAGCATGGCCGCCGGGGCCTTGTGCGCGGTGCTCGGCGGCAGCGTGAAGCAGGTGGAAAACGCCGCCGAGGTGGGCATGGAACATCATCTGGGGCTGACCTGCGACCCGGTCGGCGGCCTGGTGCAGATTCCCTGCATCGAGCGCAACGCCATGGGCGCGGTGCAGGCCATCAACGCCGCCCGCATGGCCTTGCACGGCAACGGCCAGCATCATGTCTCGCTCGACAAAGTCATCAAGACCATGCGCGAGACCGGCGCCGACATGCAGACCAAGTACAAGGAAACCGCCCGCGGAGGGCTGGCGGTGAACATCATCGAGTGTTGAGCCCCGACCGGCACTTTGTTGCCGGCGTCGTCTCCTGGTCGATTCGGCTTAAGCCTGGCTTCAGGAACCTGCGCCGGGTTTGGTGAACGAACCACATGGCCTTGGCCCGTCGATGCCTGGGTCAGGCCATGATGTCCAAAACTGATCAAGGAGGTTTCCCATGTGTAAACGTCGTTTACTCCTGGCCGCCGCCGCGTTCATACCCGCCGTGGCATTGGCCGCACAACCGCTCGTCGTGCATTTCGATGGCCAGTCCATTCCTATGCATGAAACCGTGCAGGTCGAGCACACCCAAGCAGGCCCCGTGCAAGTCAAGACCTGGACCTGGCAAAGCCCTCAGGGCAACGCCCGCATCGTGATCCAACGCAGCGACGGGGGCGTCATGCCAGCCTGGGCCATGCAGCAAATGCAGGCCATGCAATCGCAAATGGCCAGTTTGCAGAATACCGTGGCCCAATGGAGCGCACCGTTGTACGTGACGCCCCCCAACCTGCCGGTGTTGCTGTCCCAACCACTCTGGAATCTGGCTCCGGTGCTACCGGTGACCGTGATCGACGTTCAGCCGCAAACGGACACACCCAAACCTGGGCCACAAATGCCAGCGCCAAGCCGCGCGCATAAGCCCAGACTCAAAGTTTGAGCAGGTTTGCCGCGCCACATCGGCGCGGCGTCTTCATCCCCAGGCATGCACGCGGCAGTCCGAGCATCTTCGCATCACTCGACACGCATAGGCAGGGGGCCGGCTCATCCTCCACGATGTGGGGAAGGCTGGGAGGGGTAGTTTTGTGCGCTGCTTGGAGGCTGGGGTCGATTCTGGAACACTCAAAAAACCGAGGCCCTAAGTACCGAATCGCGGCTCGCCAGCACCATCATGATCAGCCCGGCGACGCGCGGGACGGTTGATGGTTTCACAAGGGCTGCAAGAAAAAGTTTCAAGCGCCTCGGGACCAAGGCGCGGCCACAGCCGCGCTGGCCGAATGAGGCCTCAGCGAAAGGCGTAGCGCGCGAAAAAGAACGCCACATTGCCGTTGTTCAAAGTGCTGGTCACTTTCGGCAGGAAAGTCCCGTAGAGGGTAAAGCGGCCATAGCCCACCGAGACCAGCGGCAAGGCGATGGGGAATGGAATGTTCTTGAAAATATCGGCGCGCGAGGTGATGCCTGCGGTGTAGCCGGCACCGAAATGCAAGGCGCCGACGGGGTCCCACAACCACTGCTTCGCGTAACCGACCACGGGTTCTGCGTTGCGGTGCGAGTCGGAGAACATCATGGCGTAAACCATCTCGTCATTGCCGTTCGCATCGATGATGTGCTTGCCCCAACCCAGGCCCCAGGCATGGCTGTTGAGTTGAGCGCGCTTGGCTGCGGTGTAGGTGGCCGGGTCGTGCCAGGTGTAGCCGGTGACGAACAGATCGGGTGTGCCGTTGTCGTAGATGTTGGTGAGGTTTTGCGTGGCACGATCGGCCCAACGCATCACACCCGCCTGGCTTGTGGGCGGCAGCAGAATCAGGCTGCCGAGCAGAGAGACGAGGAAGACTTGGCGCATCCGGGCACCATAGACATTGAATGTTTCTGCAATGTTGCGCATGAGGGTCTTCATGGGTTTCAAAATCCTGCAAGATTGGGGCGGTTGATGGTGCCGGTTGATGGTGGCATCAGTTGGCGTGAGAATTCTCGGTGGGGCTCGCATGCGGCATCTTCTGGCTTGCCCCCTGGCTGTAGAACACCACGCTGTTGCGGAAGTTCAAGCGCAGCAGGCCCTGTGCCAGGCCGGTGTGCAAGAAGCTGGGGAGTCGGCTGCGGGCCACCCACACCGCCACCGCCCGGCCCTGGGCGCGCGCCTGCTCCAGCGCCTGCGGTCCCACGCAGATCGCAGCCTGCGGCGCATGGCGGCAGCCGAACCACAGATCCGCGCTGGTGCTGTCGATCACCCGCAGCGGACGAAAGCCGTACAGCAGCAGCGAGGCATCATGGTCCTCGAAGGTCTGCCAGGAGAACATCGCCGCCCCGCCCGGCAGCGCCGCGTGGATGGCCGCGGCCACATGCTTCTGCGAGGTGTCCGCGGTCTTGGCGATGTCCAGCTGGGTGGCAAAGCCCACCATCACCACCCCGGCCAGGCCCAAGGCCAGCAGCCCGGCGTGCAAGCGCCCGGCCGCCAGGAGAGCGCCCGCCAGCAGCCCCAGCAGCGCCACGCCGCCGATGAGCGCCGGCAGCAGCGCGAATTGCGCCTGCGGCAAGCCGATCTGCCGCCAATAGGCGTGCACCCCGGGCGTCAGGCTCACCCCCCCCAGCGCCGCGGCGAACAGGCCGAACAGCGCCGCACCCCAGCCCAGCCAGGGCAGCACACGGGGCAGCGCCCCCTGGTCCGCCGCCAGTTGCAGCTTCACCCCCAGCCACCAGGCCACCAGCGGCACCACCGGCAGCAGGTAGTACGCCCCCTTGTTGCCGGCCATGGAGAAGAACACGGTGAGCACCACGGCGGCATTGCGCGCCCAGCGCGCTGTGGCGCTGGCCTGCGCGGGGGTGGCATGATGGGGGGCGGTCCGGGAGGTGGCATCGGCCGCCGGGCTCGGCCCCTGCGGGCGTGGCAGCCATGGGCTGCGCCAGGCCAGCAGCGCCAGGAGCGCGCTCCACTGGAAAAACCCGATCAGCAGCTTGGGGCCGTAATACCACCAGGGGCCGGCGTGGTAGTCATCGGGGATGCGCCGGCCGAGAAAGCGCATGATGGTCTCGTTGATGAAGAAGAACCAGGCGAAGCCGGGCTGCGCGCGCAGGGCGGCCAGATGCCAGGGGGCGGCCAGCAGCACGAACAGGGCGATGGCCCAGGGGTCGAGATAAAAGCGCAGCAGCGCCGCGCGCGTCCAGGCGCCGGGGGCGAACAGCAGCTGCAGCACGGCGATGAGCCCCAGCAGCAGCAGCGCCTCGGGGCCTTTGGTGAGGGTGGCCAGGGCCAGGGGCACGGCGGCGGCGCGCAGCCACAGGCGGCGGCGCTGGTGCACGCCCAGCACCGTCAGGGCCAGGGCGCTGAGCCAGAACAGCAGCATGAGGGGGTCGAACAGGATGGTGCGGGCGATCAGCACGAGGCCCAGCGCGGTGCCGCTGACCAGGGCGGCGAAGCGCCCACCCAGTGGGGCGCCGAGATGGCGGCCGTAGGCGATGCAGCCCGCGCTCAGCAGCCAGGCGGCCAGGGCGTCGGGCAGGCGCGCTTGCCAGGCGCCGACGCCGAAGGCCTTGAAGCTCAGGGCCATGAGCCAGTACAGCAGCGGGGGCTTCTCGATGTAGGGCACGCCGTCCAGATGCGGGATGATCCAGGAGCCGCCGCGCGCCATGGCCCAGGCGATGTCGGCGTACAGCGCTTCGTTGTTGTCGCGAATCGGCGGCCCGCCCAACCCCCAGAACAGGCACAGGGCGGCCATGAGCAGCACCAGCGCATCAAGGGCCCAGTCTGGCAGGCGGCGGAACATGGGGAACGGCACGGGGCTTGGCGGATGTCGAGACGCCAAGCAATCTTCGGCAATCTGCGCGCAATCGTTCAAAAAGAAAGGACGCATTCTAGGCAAGGGCTACCCGGACTGGCGTGGAACCTTCCAAGGCGCTGTCATGTACCGCGCAAACCTTGCGTGCGCGACCTTGCTCAGACGTTGTCCGCACCCATGGCTTTGGCGCGGTCGCGGCTGGCGTTGCGCTGTGCCGCGTCAACGGTTCGGCGGGTAGGCCAGCCCTGCAGATGGGTTTCGATCAAACCGGAGAAGGCTTCGACCCAGCCTGGATCGGCGTTCAGGCAGGGGATGTAGTGGTATTCGCCACCACCGCTGGAGAGGAAAGCCTGCTTGCCCTCCACGGCAATTTCTTCGAGTGTTTCCAGGCAGTCGACGGCAAACCCCGGGCAGACCACATCCACGCGTTGGGTTCCGGCTTTTGCGAGTGCGCGCAGCGTGGGCTCGGTATACGGTTGCAGCCAGGCCTGCTTGCCGAAGCGCGACTGGAACGTGACCTTGTACTGGCTTGCATCCAGCCCCAGGGCCTGGCCCAAGAGTCGGCTGGTCTTGTGGCATTCGCAGTGGTAGGGGTCGCCGAGCTTGAGGGTGCGCTGTGGCATGCCGTGAAAACTCATGATCAATTGTTCGGCTCGACCATGTTCGGCCCAATGGCGCTGAATTTTTCTTGCCAGGGCCGTGATGTAGCCGGAATCATCGGCATAGTTGCGCAGGGTGCGGAGTTCCGGTTGGCGACGGGCACGACGCAGCCAGGCCATGACGGCATCGAGCGACGAGGCGGTGGTGGCGGCGCTGTATTGCGGATACAGTGGCACGAGCAGCAGGCGCGTGACGCCTTGCGCGTGCAGTTCGTCGAGCACTGCCGTCGTGGCCGGGTTGCCGTAGCGCATGGCATGACGGACGATGACCTGGTGCCCCTTCGCGGCCAGGCTGGCTTGCATGCCCCGTGCCAGTGCTGCGGTGCCGCTGGCCAGCGGCGAGCCGTCAGCCTGCCAGATGCTGGCGTATTTGGCCGCTGACTTGGGTGCGCGCAGCGGCAGGATGATGCCGTTCAGCAGCGGGAGCCAGAGGGCGCGCGGAATTTCGACGACGCGCTGGTCGCTGAGGAATTCGCGCAGGTAACGGCGCAGGGCAGGGGCTGTGGGGGCGTCGGGCGTACCCAGATTCAGCAGGAGCACGGCCATGCCGGGTTCCGCGCCATGGGTGTACTGGCGGTCTGCGACGGGTTGCTGCATGGAAGGCAAAGCGTCGAAATCAGGAGTCGTGAAGCTGGAACAGCACGGTGGGCGCCGTCGGATCGGTCGGCTTGGCGCCCAGGCAGATTTCACCTTGCCCGTGCAGCACGCATTCGTTGCGGCGCAGGGCGAGCACGTTGTCCTGGCCGCTGTAACGCACCCAGGTCCCATTGCTGGATAGGTCGGTGAGCATGAAATAGCTGCCGCGCCACTCGATGCGCGCATGCTGACGAGAGACGCGAATGTCGTTGACGGCAAACTCCGCCGCTTGCGTGCGGCCGATGTGGATGGGGCTTTGTTCGGGGCTGAAGTCCTGGGCGGTGTCGAGCCAGCACAGATTGAGCCGCTGGGTGACGGCAGACAGGACGGTGGGCTGGTGCGGCAATGTCTGGCTGTTCTGCCAGGTGGTGTCCCATTCGATCTGGTGCACTGGCACAGGCACGTCGTAACCACGCAAGAAGATGGCGCCCAGGCTGCGAAGCCGCGCCAGCAGCTCCAGCGGCAGGCCTTCCATCACGGCATCGTTCACCAGAATTTGCCCGCCGCCAGCCGAGTCGGAAAGGCGTGCGGCGGCATTCACGGCATCGCCGAAACAGTCGCCTGGCGTCAGGACCACCGGGCCGCGCGACAAGCCGATTTTCAGTGGAACGGCGATCGGAGTCTTGCCGGTATGGCCCCAGTTGGCCAGGGTTCGCTGCACCTCGCTGCAGGCGTGCACCGCCTCGGCGTTGTTGTCGAACACGGCGAGGACGCCGTCACCCAGGGTCTTGACGACCTGGCCATGGAATTGGCTCACGGCGGTCGACATGGCATCGGTCACGCTGGTCATGAGCCTCGCCGCAACGGCATCACCCAGTGATTTGTAAAGCCCGGTACTACCGACAACGTCGGCAAATACGACTGTGCGAACGACGGGTTTGCGCAAATTCGACATAGCCGCGAGTCTAGCGTGGAATGACCGAATTTCGCACGCCGCAAGCTTGGGCGAAAAGAGGGGCCGGCCGCGGCGCGGGATTCCCATGAAAAAGCCCGGACNGAGCCCTTGTGGCCAGCGTCTTGGGGTGCTGGGAAAGCTTGGACTGCGTCTTCAGCCGCTGGCGGCGAACTGCGCATGCAGATCGCAAAAGGCACGGGCTGCCTTGTCGTTGGCGCCCAGTCCCAACCACAGCCGCCCGCCATGGTTGATCACGCGTGCTGCGCGGATGACAAGTTCCTGGATCACAGTCTTCAGACGCCGTCGCCTGGCCGCATGGCGCACCGGTGCATGCGGCCCCAGCAGCCCTTGCTGCCCCATGAGGCGCAGCACGTTCATCGTCAGGGCCGCAAGCTGGCAGACAAGATCGTTCGTGTCGAACTTCCCCGAGGGCAGTCGCTCCAGATCCATGTCGGTTTTGAATTCCGCATGGAACTGCTCGTGCGTAGCGTGCCCGGCGTACAGGTCGATGATCGCCTCGGCGCTGATGGCCTTGGGCAAGCTTGTCGTCCAGCCCTCCAAGATGATCTCGGGGACCAAAAACTGCTGGCCACGGGCATCGACGGTGCGCTCCGTGATGCGCACAATGCGGCGCAGGCGATGGGCGATGCCTTCGACCTGCACGGCCACCTCCCAAACCGCCACGCGCTTGCCTGCGCGCGGATGCTGCCACAACAAACCCCCTTCCAGTTCCTGCCGTCGCAAGACCTCCAGAGGATCGGTCTTGCGGGGATTCCACTTGATCAGAACATCGACCCGGGGCAGTCCTGGCCTGTTGCAGCGCTGCATGTCGGCCATCAAGGCGGCCGAGCAAAACCCCGCATCCATGCGCACGAGAATCGGCGCCTTGGGGCCTGCGGTCGACAGGCGCTGCGCCATGGGCACGGCCGTCTCGAGGTTGTAGGTCGTCTCCGAAGCCGAGTGCTGCGCGCCCGGACGTAGGGCGAACTCCAGGCAAAACCCATGCGTGCCCAGGTAGGCCGCCAGCGGGCAGTAGCCATCGACCCCCGCGTAGGTGCGGCTCACCCCATCCTTGGCTGTGCCCGAGTTGTCCATCGCGAAGGTGTCGATGTCCAGCGGCACATGACCGCAAGGCAAAAGACCATAGTCCGGTTGGCTCTTGCGCAGCAGCGCTTCAATCGCCTGGGAGGTGAAGTCAAACCACAGGGCGGCCTGCGCATCCAGGCGCTGGCGCAGGGTGGGCGAGGACGGCACACCCACCAGACCCAGCGCCTCCTGGAAGAAACGATCGCCTCGAAAGCCTTCGATGGCATCGAAGTCGCTCTTGCTCTGCGCGAGCAAGCCAACATAGCTGCGCATCAGTGTGCTGGGCGGCAGTCCGCCGCGGCAAGGCCACTGGGCATCCAGGCGTTTGAACAGAGGATCGAGGCGCTTGAGGTGATGACCGACAAGGGCCAGACCGGCCACCGGCGTCAGGTCATAGTCGAGTTGCTTGACGCGAAATCCAAACCCCATGCCATACCCCGGAACGTTCACCCGCTGGGTGAGAAGACAAAGGGGTCATTTTATCGAATAAACCATTATGCATCAACAACTTATGAAAATTCCGCATGCCCGAGCTCACGGATTCAGGAAAAGGTAAAAACCTCATTCAAACCAAAGCGCGTAAAAGCCATGATCGGAATTGCAAAGAGCACAGTAAACAAGATCGACGACCCTGAATATCCCAGGTGGAATGTGCTCGCGGTCATGTCGCCCGCGGCTGTTCCAAGAGCAAAGGCAGCGATCACAGCCGCCCAGTAAAAAAACTCCCGGCGCCGCGTATGGATGCTGTGAATGGAAATGGTTTTTTCAATGCGCCACCATAAAATAAAAATAATGGCCAGGGCCATTGTAAAAATCGTGGTCGACAATGCATAGGGAACGCCAAGCACGATGTGAACCACATCCGCCATCATCGTGCCAAAGACGCTCACCATGGCCACCATCAACCAGTAGACCCAGGCGATATGGCGATGAACGGCAAACTGCAGCGCAAAGGCCGCTAGAAATCCCGCCGCCCCAAGGCAAACGGCAAGATATGGGTTCAGATGCGACATCAGATAATCTGAAGTCGCTTCACCCATCGCCGTCGTCAATAACTTGGCGACCCAGAAATACAGCGTAATTTCTGGAACCTTGGAGAAAATTTCAACTTCATGGTTGATTTCTGTCACAGGTGTGCTGATCATTGCTTATCGGTTTGGCTTCTGCATCGTGTTGCACCCTGTCGGCTTGGGTCTTGTCCCAAGCTCATGATTTCTTGTTGTTCGCTTTTCAAGCATGCCGCTTTGGCGCTTGCTGGAAACTCTCGCGCATACCCATGTAAAAACCACCCGTGAGCAAGCCGAGGATGACGGGTGAGCTCAACTGATGGGCAAAATAACCACTGGCGACGACGGCGCCGGCCACGGTGTCGGTCATCTAATGGCCGTGCGCCTTGATGCGAGCCGCCATGTCGAACACGGGAATGGCCGCCAGCGCATCCACCTCCGGGTTGGTTTGGTGAGTGATACTCCAAGATGATGGGCGTGACCAATGCCGTGATGGACGAAACACCGCCACTGGGAAAGCTCTGGTTATGCACGCCCTGAAACCGTCGACCGGGGTTGTTGGTGGCTGAGGGGCGGGTACGCTGAAAAGTCCATTTCAGCGCCTGTGTCGAAATTCCGGCCATGGCGGCAGCGTCCACGCTCTGCCACAGCGTTTTGCCAAGACGGTTGTTTCCCCCTTCCCAGACCGCGCCTGCCAGGGTCAGACCAATCAGCTCGGCGGGAAACTGGGGAGATTTGGCAATGGACCAGATGCCGGAAGTGTTTTGCTGAACGGGATGATCCAGGCGGTACAGCCCCGCATAGTCCAGGACCCCGAGCGCCGCACCGATCAGATACGTGTCTGCGAGGCCAACGCCAAAAGTCGGGCTTGCAGGATAAAGACCCCAATTCGACCGCTGCGCAGGTGTTGTGGCAGGCACTTGACTGGGTGCCGATGCCAAGGCGATTGACGGAGGCAGGCCGATGAGATCTGGAGGGGATGGTTTCACGACCGTGGCCTGGGCAGGGCTGAGGCAAACGCCCGGGGCCAAGCCTCCAACAAAGCAATTCAAACCATCGGGCAGCATCATCGGCAAGCCTTGAAGACCTCGAACGCAGGCGTTGGCTGGCCCAACCGGCCGGAACGACCCAAAAGGCCAAACATGCCAAGCTCGTGTGGCAGAGAAACCGTGGCCGTATTCTGGTCGGCGAACTCGCACGGGAACATGAACGTCAGATGACGATTTCGTCATCTGACGTTCATGTCGGACGGATCATGACTCCAAGCTCGCGGCGATCTCGAAGGTTCGTTGGCCTCACCGGGTTGGGTCAGCGCCCGGAGCCGCGTTCAGCCCCACATCCTGGCCAGCAGGCCGTCTTTGCGAACCCAGTGGTGATAGAGCGCTGCGCTCACGTGCAGGCCGATGAGCCCCAGCACGATGTAGGCCAGTGTGGAGTGCCATTCGCCCAGGTCGCGGCCTACGGTCGAACCCTGGCTTGCCAGCGCTGGCAGCGGCATGCCGAGCAGGCTAATGGACCAGCCCCGCGTGGAGGCGTTGATCCAGCCGAGAAGCGGCAAAACCAGGAGCAGCGCATAGAGCAAACCATGCGTGAGCTTGCTCGCCAGTTCTTGCCAGGCGGCGCCAGGGTGCGGTTCAGGGGCGCCCACTGCGCTGCGCCACCCGAGGCGCAGGAGCATCACGCTCAGGATGAGCGGGCCAATGGCCAGATGCCAGGCGATCAGCCCGGCGGGTTGCGTGCCTTTACGGATGTCGGGCATCAGCCAAGCGAGGGAATATTCGCCAACCAGCAGCAGCACGACGGTCCAGTGGAACAGGCGGGCTACGGCCCCATAGCGCGACGTGTGCGTCGGGGAATGCACGGATGGATGCTGCATATCGATGGTTGTTTTCGCGCCGGTTTTTCAAGAAGTGCTTCGGACTCGGTTCGTCGGCTCAACGATCACTGCCATCGCCATGATCGCCTTCGCCGCGATGGTCCTCACGCCAGCGGCGCGGCTGCTCGTACTGGTACTGCGGTACCGGGGCATAGGGCTGAGCCATGTAGTACGAGGGGGCCGGAACGTATTGCACCGGCGGCGCCATGTACACCGGCTGCGGGGCGACCGGGTAGGCATTGCCCAGATTGGCCACGACCCCCGGCACGCCGATGGCCAATGACCAGAATGGATTGTCATCCGCCTGGGCGGCGGGCAGTAGAACGACAGCCAGCGCAACGGCTGACAGACTCTTCAAAACGGTCGTGCGCATCATGATTGGACTCCAATGGTTGTGTTCATCCTTCCAACCCCCCCAGCGGAATGGGGCGGCTTGCCGACTCATTCCAGGTCACTCTTTGTGTGCATCTTGCCGCTGACCACTTATACCACCCTTAGCCCACAAGACTGATGCCGCTTGCATTCAAACCCTGCGCCTGCCCCCAGAGATAGCCCTGTCCCCAGTCGATGCCGATGGCGCGTACGCATTCCAGCAGCTCACGGCCTTCGACGCCTTCGGCGATGGTGATCAGTCCCAGGTCTTGCGCCATGGTCTGCAGACGGCGCAAAACCTGCTCGGCGCGCAGTTCCGCCGACGCCGCCTGCACCAGGGATTTGTCGAACTTGAGATAGCGGATGGGCAAGCTCAGCAAGTAGGGAAAGGCGCTGTGCTTGCTGCCGAAATCGTCCAGCGCGAGCTCGAAACCCAAGTCCAGCAAAGGGGCCAGCGTGGACAGCAAATGCTGCGGGTCGGCGTCGAGGTTGCGCTCGGTGATTTCCAGGATCCAGGGCGCTCCGGCCTGGGCCGCGCCCGGCCACGCATCGAGCCAGTCCTGATGCCGCTTGGCCAGCATCTCCACGTACAGCGGCTGCGCCAGAAAGGCGCTGCAACAGTTCATGAAGAGCTTGCCATGCGTCGCCGCGAACGGCCCGGGCCGGGCAGCGGCCGACATCACCTGGGCGGTGATGTCGGCGTCGATGCGCGGCTCCAGGCCAATGCTGGCCGCGGCGTCGATGAAACTCTCCGCGACCAGCGTCGCCCCCTGCGGCGTCAGCATGCGCGCCAGCGCCTCATGCCCCACCACCTGCAGATCGTCCAGGCGCAGGATGGGCTGATAGGCCACCCGCATCCGGCGCTCCTGCAGCGCCCAGCGCACCTGCGCCCGGGGAAAGGCGTCACGCAGATGACCATTTGCGCGATCCTGCAGCCAGAGGTTCGGGGAGCGGCGTGGTTCCCGGAACAACGGCGACACCAACTCAGGCGCGCCCATGGCTCAATGGTCCTGGTTGGACAGGGTCTCCTGGAGTTTGTCCAGGGGGTTCTCGTTCATCGTGAACAGGCCATTGCTTGCCGGCGTGGTGCTGCTGCTGAACACCATCTCGTTGGCGCCCATCACGTAGTACGCCGTGCCAGAGACGCTGGCCAGCTTCGACCCTGGCAGCGTCGCTGGTCCGCTGATCACGAACGGCATCGACGTCGCGCCCGTGCCTTGACTCAGATTGAAGGGATTGAAGCTCAGGGTCTGTGAGTTGGCCATGTGGTATTCATCTTCCCCACCCATCCCCTGCGCACTGGACTGGGACAGCGCCAGGCCAGTTGCCTGTGGAGCCACACAAGCCCCCAACACAATGCCACCCACTGTGCTGCCATTGCCCATCAGACGGACGCCAAAGCCATTCTGGCAAGCCAGACCGTCCTCGCTGCGCCCGGCGTTGCTGGCCACGCCAACCCAGTTGGGCTGGGCTGCCGCTGGCACCAGCACGGCGTCCAGACGGGTGAGCGTCGGTGTGGAACCATTCGCTTGACCACCGGCCCGCATCGCAAAGCCCGTACCGGCGCCAGAGCTTAGGAACGCTGCCGGCAGGATGCCCAGTTTGCCGGCGAAGGTGTAGCTGTTCTTGCTGGCGTCTGTCACGTTGAGCAGGACATAATTGCCCACGACGGTCCCCGTCACATTGTTATCCGTCGACATGATCTGCCCGGTGCTTGAGACTGTCACCGTCGTGTCATTGAACGGACTGGGAGCAGCAACAGAGGTGCTCGGTGCCGATGCGGGCGCCGTCGCCAGCAAGCCGGTCGGTGTGATCAGGCCCTGCAAGGTGTAGTTGCCTGCAGTCAGCACCGTGATGCCCGACTGATTGATGTCACCTTGATCGAGCTCAGGCGCCCAAGTGCCGTTGGAGGCGATCGACTGCGTCAGATTCTGCAGTTCAGCATCGCATCCTGTGGCCGAACCTGTTCCCAGCGTCGTCGATGTGGTGGTCGTGACGGTGGACATAGAGGTTCCACCCGCCAGCGTCGAGTTGTTGGCGATGTCCTCCGCCATCGACTCCGTATCTTGGAACTTCGCTGGCTTGGCACACAAATCATCGGTGACGGCTTGGATCGCCGCTGCGATCGGCAGAATGTCGTCGTGGTGTTGGGACAGCAGAGCCGCATACACAGCGGGGGTCAGGTTCGTGTAGGAACCGCCGCTGAGCTTTTGATAGACCGCCAAGGCTGCCGTGGTGACTTGGCTGATGACCAGATTGGGAATGTTGGCCGCCGTCAAGGTGCCGGAGGCAGACACCGTGTTGGCGGAACCCAGGTAGGCCGTCAACACGACTGCTGTGCCTGCTGGGGTTGTGGCCGTCGCGTTGGCGAAGACGGGGACAGAGGTGTTGGGCAAGGTCACAGTGACCGTATAGGCGCCGCCGGTGCCGCTGGTGGCGGTGCCAACTTGCGTCGCCCCGGGTTGGCTCAATGGCGCACCCGTGGTGATGACGATGGTTGCGCCCACGATGGGGGCGTCGATGACGGCTCCCGTCAGCGTCGATTTACCCGCCGCCGGTGTGGCCGAGGTGGACGCGATGCCGCCTCCACCGCCGCCGCAGGCGCTGAGGCTCAAGGCGAGTGCCGCCGCAACGGGCAGCAAGGTCCAGGAACGAACGGGGTTGATGATCGAAGGCTTCATGGTGGACTCCCAGAGGTGTGTCAAGCGCCCCGCAAGCGCGGGATGAAACTCCATAATAGCTGGGAAAAAATAACATTCAATAAAAACTTTGCGCTAAACTCGCATCCGCACCCCGGCCCCTGCCGGATCCGAACGACCATGGGACGCCCACCTCGCCTCTTGCCTGCCGCCAAACCGCCCGCGCATCCCCTGCCGCCGGCGGACGACGTGCTGCGCGCCCTGGGGCGCATTCTGGGACCCCTGGCGCGGCTGCTCCTGGCGGGTGGCATGGACTACACGCGGCTGGCGGCCGAGCTCAAACCGCTATTCATCGAACAGGCACGCCAGGAGCTGTTGCGCACCGGGCAGAAGGACACCGACTCGGCCATCAGCCTGCTCAGCGGCGTGCATCGCAAGGATGTGCGCGAGTGGCGCCAGAACGGCTTGAGCGGGCGCATCGCGCAGGAGCTGTCGATCAGCTCGCAGGTATTCGCCCGCTGGGTGCAAGACCCGCTCTACCGCGACCGCAGGAAGCGGCCCAAGCCGCTGCCCCGTCTGGGGGCCGCGCCCTCGTTCGAATCCCTGGCACGCAGCGTCACGCAGGACGTGCATCCTTATACGGTGCTGACCGAACTGCTGCGGCTTGGGCTGGTGCAGGTGCGGACCCTCAAGGGCGTGGAGATGATCGTGCCGCACCGCGATGGCTTCGTGCCGCCGCCGGGCTCGCGCGAACTGCTGGATCTGTTCGGCGCCAACCTGGCCGACCATGCCGCCGCCGCCGTGGGCAACCTGCTCGGCCAGCCCCCGCGCCTGGAGCAGAGCGTGTTCGCCGACGGCATCAGCGCGGAGTCGGCTGCAGCGCTCGGAGAACTCGCGCGCAAACTCTGGGCCCAGGCCCGAAGTGAGATGATTGCCGAAGCCACCCGCCGTTTCGAGGCCGACCAGGGTCGCGACGATGCGACCCGCCGCGTGCGTTTTGGCAGCTATTTTTGGGCTGAGGACGTACTGCCCGTCTCACCAGCATCCGACGACATGGCCCAGGGAGAACATCGTGACGAAACCTAAATCCTTCATGGCCGCGCTGGGCTTGGGCCTGGCTGCCTTGCTCACCCTGCTGCTGGCTTCCTGCGGCGGCGGCAGTACCGTGGCGTCCAGCGGGGGCGGCGTGGGCACCGGGGGCACGGGCATGTCCTTCGGCACGGTCACCGGCTTCGGCAGCGTCGTGGTGGATGGCACGCCTTACAACAGCGCCAGTCCGCAATACTTCGCCGGCAACGATCAGGGTGAAGCGACGCTCACCGCCGCCACGGCCGTGCAGCTTGGCAACCAACTGCGGATCCAGTTGGACGCCCAGGGCACGCCGAGCATGGTGCTGATCGAGCCTGAACTGATGGGGGCGGTGGCCAATCTCTCGTCCACGGGGTTCTCCGTCAACGGCGTTCCCGTCCAGGTCAATACCAATCCAGCGGCAGGTCCGGTGACCTATTACTCCGGCCTGACGGATTACGCCGGGCTGAGCCCAGGCATGCAAGTGGAAGTGCATGGCGCTTATGGCGTGAACTCGAACGGCCAGGGCTACATTCAGGCGACGCTGATCGAGCAGTTGCCCCCCTCCAACCCCGTCACGCGCATCACGGGGGTGATCAGCCATCTGCAAGCCGCCAGCGGCACCTTCCAGATCGGCACCACGACGGTTCAGATCGGCGCGGCCACCAGCGTCGTGCCTTCGGGCCTGAGTCTGGCCAACGGGCAACTGGTCAATGTCTGGAGCAATGTGCCTGTGACGGCCAGTGGCATCACGGCTGGTGTCGTTCGCATTCGCACCCTGCAAGGGGTTTCCGGGCCCGTGCAGGTGGGCGGGCTGGTCTCCATGCTGTCCGGCAGTCGCTTCCAGGTGTCGGGCGTGACGATCGATGCCAGCGCGCCGGCACTCGCATCCACCGTGCAAGGCCTCACGCTCGGTGAGTATGTGGTGGTGCTGGGCCAGGCCGATGCCAGCACCGGCGTGGTGACGGCCAGTTCCATTCGCGCCTATGCAACCCAGCCCGCTCAAGTCGAACTGCGCGGCACCATCACCGGCTATGTGAGCCCGAGCAACTTCCTCGTGCGCGGAGTGCTGGTGGATGCCTCGGCGCCGGGCGTGACCTTCAACGGCGGCAGCGCCGCGTCGCTGGGCAACGGCGTGTTCGTGGACATCCTCGGCCATGTCGGCAGCGGCAATGGCAATGTGGTGACGGCCAGCAGCGTCACCGTGCTCCCTCAAGCACCCGATGGCGGCACGGTGGACTATCAGGGCATGGTCAGCGCCCTCAACACAGCCAACGGCACGTTCACGCTGACGTGGCAGAAAGAAGGGACGACGAGCACCTCGCAGGTCACGCTCGCGCCGAATGTGGTGTTCAGCAACGGGGCAGCGGCGCAACTGATCAACGGTGCCAACGTCGAGATCGAGGCAACCAACACGAGCAGCGGCTTGACGGCGTACAGCGTGTCGTTCCGGGGCGTCGGCAGCGGTGATGGTGGTTCCGGTGGTTCCTCATCGACTCTGGAGACCAAGGGTGTGATCTACAACTTGACCTCGACCAGCTTCCAGGTCAACGCCCTGACCATCCAGATCAATGGCGTCAGTCCCAACAGCGGCACACTGGCCAATGGGGTGACGGTCGAAGTCACGTTCACGCCATCGGGCAGCCAGAATCTGGCGAAGGAAATCAGCATCGACCGTTGAGCGTGCCTGCAGGTCCGGGGCGGTGGCGGCGCCATACCCCCCATGTGCCCCTTACCTTGGCTTACGTCGGGACGCAATTGAATGCACATTCCCACGTACGCTTGCCGCAAAATGCGCAGTTCCCACAACCCAAACCCCGGAAAATCCATGAACAAACTTGCTCTCGCATTCGTCCTCGCCGGCTTTGCCGCCGCTCCCGCCTTCGCGGCGATGAAGGAAAAACCCGTCAAGGTTGAGCTCGCCGCGCAAAACAGTTCCGGTGAAACCGGCTACGCCATGCTCTACCCCCACGGCGCCAAGACCAAGGTCATCGTGCATCTGAAGGGCGCGCCCAAGGGTGTGACCCAGCCCGACCATATCCACAAGGGCACTTGCGCCAACCTCGACCCCAAGCCCGCCTATGTCCTCAAGCCGGTTGTGGGCGGCAAGTCCGTCACCATGGTGAACGCGTCGCTGTCCGATCTGCTCAAGGAGCCGATGGCCATCAACGTGCATGCAAGCCCGACCGATCTGAAAAAGTACGTGGCTTGCGGCGACATCACCGCAGCCAAGTAAACGCCTTTTGGGCACATGAAAACGCCGGCACGAGGCCGGCGTTTTCATGTGCCCAAGCCGCATACAGAGCGCCGACCCGAACAGAACTTCAGATGGATATCGACTTCAGGTGGAAAGCCAACCACACCAGACCGACGAAAACCGGCTGGTGCAGCATGTAGATGGTGAGTGGCCAACGCCCCAGAAAAGCCAGCGGGCGCACGCTGGGCAGAACGGCCAGGGGCTTGAAATCAACCCGCTGCAACAACACCCCCAGGCCTGAGCCGACCCAGAACACGCCGATCCAGGGCAGCAGCGGCACGTAGTCTTCGGTGATGGGCTTTTGCGTGATCAGCCCGGTCCAGTTCCACAGCGGCGGGTTGAACAAGGGATGGCCCCAGAGTTGCGGTGCGGCAATGGCAAGGGGCGCCAGCAGCAGCACCCAGGCGCCGAGGCGGCGGCTGAGCAGGTGGTGCACCAGCAGCATTGCCGCCACGCCTTGCAGGATGCCGAAGTAGATGAAGCTCTGCGGAAACGCCAGATAGCTGCCGACCACCACCAGCAGGCCACAGCCGAAGATCTGCCCCCAGCGCTTCCAGAACGCCGCCTCGCGCCGGCCGCGTGCGTCACCATAGCTTTGCGCCAGGCCCGCGCTGAACAGGAACAGGCTGACGATGCAGATGCGCTGCCACAACCACCAGGGGCTGGTGTAGAAGTCGGCGTGGATGAAGCCGAACCAGTTCAGGTCGAAGCTGAAATGAAAGCTCATCATCCAGACGATGGCCAGGCCGCGCAGGGTGTCGAGCCCGCCCAGACGCACGCGTCGTGGGCCGAAGCTCGGGCTGGTGGCCTGGTTCATCGCAGCCATGGCGAAGGGCTCAGGCACACCATGCCCGGGCATTGCGGAACATGCGCATCCAGGGCGAGGCGTCGCCCCATTCGGGAGGCGCCCAGCTGAACTGCAGGCCGCGAAACACGCGCTCGGGGTGGGGCATGAGTGCGGTGAAGCGGCCGTCGGGCGTGGTCACGCTGGTGAGGCCGCCGGGGCTGCCATTGGGGTTGAAAGGATAGGTGTCCGTCGCCTGACCGGCACCATCGACGAAGCGCAAGACGGCATGCACGCTGGCGGCTTGCCCCTGTTGCGAGAAGTCGGCGTAGCCCTCGCCGTGGGCGACGACGATGGGCATGCGGCTGCCGGCCATGCCGCTGAAGAACAGCGAGGGCGAAGGCAGCACTTCCACCATGGAGAGGCGGGCTTCGTACTGCTCGGATTTGTTGCGGGTGAAGCGCGGCCAGCTGCGCGCGCCCGGAATCATGGGTGCCAGCGCGGCCAGCATCTGGCACCCGTTGCATGCGCCCAGGGCGAAGGTGTCGCTGCGGGCAAAGAAGCGGGCAAAGTCGTCGGCAAGCCGGGGGTTGAACAGGATGGAGCGCGCCCAGCCTTCACCTGCGCCCAGCACGTCGCCGTAGCTGAAACCGCCGCAAGCGACGAAGCCACGGAAATCGGCCAGTTGCGCGCGTCCCTGGATGAGGTCGCTCATGTGCACGTCAAACGCGTCGAAGCCGGCCTGGTGCATGGCCCAGGCCATCTCGCGCTGCGAGTTCACGCCCTGCTCGCGCAGGATGGCGACCTTGGGGCGGGCGCCGGTCGCGATGAAAGGCGCGGCAATGTTCTCGCGCACATCGAACGCCAGCGCCGCGTGCAGCCCAGGGTCGGTGCCGTAGACGGCGGCATGCTCGGCATCGGCACATTCCGGGTTGTCGCGCAGGCGCGCGATGGCGTGCGACACATGGTCCCAATGCAGCAGCAAGGCGGTGCGGGTCTCGCTGTAGATTTTTTGCGTGTCGCGCCAGACCTCGATGGCGTCGTGCTCGGTGACTTGCCCGACCACATGGCCGCAGGCCGAGAGGCCATGTACGCGCAGGACTTGCAGCACGGCGTCGCGGTCGGTGGCGCGCACCTGCAGCACGGCGCCCAGCTCTTCGTTGAACAGTGCGCGCAGGGCCAGGTCGTTGCGGCGCTCGGCCACCTGTCCAGCCCAGTTCTTCGCGTCGCCTTCATCGGGCATAGCCTCGGCCGCGGCAATCAGCAGATCGAGGTTGAGCGCCAGGCCGGCGCGGCCGGCAAACGCCATTTCGCACGCAGCCGCCCACAGGCCACCGTCGCTGCGGTCGTGGTAGGCCAGCACCCTGCCCTGTTCGCGCAAGGTGCAAAGCGCGGCCGTGAGGCGCAGCAGGTCTTGCGCGTCGTCCAGGTCGGGCACGGGCGAGGCGGCCTGTTGCAGCGCCTGCGCCAGAATGCTGCCGCCCATGCGCTGTTTGCCACGGCCCAGGTCGATCAGGATGAGCACGCTGGGACCTGCGTCCAGCCGCAGTTGCGGGGTGAAGGCGCCGCGCACATCGGCCAGCACGGCGAAGGCCGAGACCAGCAGCGAGACCGGCGAGGTCACGCCACGGCTCTCGCCCTCCTGCTGCCAGCGGGTGTGCATGGACAGCGAGTCCTTGCCCACCGGCACGCCGATGCCCAAAGCGGGGCACAGCTCCATCGCCACGGCCTGCACGGTGTCGTAGAGCGCGGCGTCCTGGCCCGGCTGGCCGCAGGCGGCCATCCAGTTGCAGGAGAGTTTGACTTGCGCCAGCGACGCCACGGGCGCGGCCAGCAGATTGGTGATGGCCTCGGCCACGGCCATGCGGCCGGAGGCCGGCGCATCGCTCACCGCCAGCGGGGTGCGTTCGCCCATGGCCATGGCCTCGCCGCGCACGCCGGCGTAATCGGCCAGGGTGATGGCGCAATCGGCAACCGGCACCTGCCAGGGGCCGACCACGGGGTCGCGGTGCGACAGGCCGCCCACGGTGCGGTCGCCGATGGTGATGAGAAAGCGCTTGCTCGCCACGCTGGGGTGGCGCAGCACCTGGGTGCAGGCCCAGCCCAGCGTCACGCCGGTGAGGTTCACGCCGGGCAGGTTCACGGCCTGGCGCTGCACATCGCGCACCATGCGCGGGGGCCTGCCCAGCAGCACCGACAGCGGCATGTCCACCGGCTGCTCGGGCAGCAGCGCGTCGCTCACCTGCAGCTGCGGCTCGGCCAGCGCGCGGCCCACCACGGCGTAGGGGCAGCGCTCGCGCTCGCACAGCGCGGCGAATGCGTCCAGTGCCTCGGGGGCGATGGCCAGCACATAGCGCTCCTGGCTCTCGTTGCACCAGATCTCGCGCGGGCTCATGCCGTGCTCGTCCACCGGCACGTCGCGCAGCTCGAAATGGGCGCCGCGTCCGGCCCCCTCCACCAGTTCGGGGAAGGCGTTCGACAGGCCACCGGCGCCGACGTCGTGAATCGCCAGAATGGGGTTGGCGGCCCCCAGGGCGCGGCAGGCGTCGATCACTTCCTGCGCACGCCGCTGCATCTCGGGGTTGCCACGCTGCACCGAGTCGAAGTCGAGATGCTCGGCATTGGCGCCGGTGGCCAGGCTGGACGCCGCGCCGCCGCCCACGCCGATGCGCATGCCGGGGCCGCCGAGTTGCACCAGCAGCGTGCCGGCATCGAACGGCAGCTTGTGGGTGTGGGCATCGGCCACCTCGCCCAGGCCTCCGGCCAGCATGATGGGCTTGTGGTAGCCCCAGGTGCGCCCGCCGGCGGGCTGCTCGAACACGCGAAACACACCGGCCAGGTTGGGGCGGCCGAACTCGTTGTTGAAGGCGGCCGCGCCGATGGGCCCTTCGATCATGATTTGCAGGGCGCTGGCGATATGCGCGGGGCGGCCGATGTCGTCGCGTTCCCAGGGCTCGGGCTGGCTGGCGTCCAGGCGCAAATTGGACACATGGAATCCGGCCAGGCCTGCCTTCGGCCGGCCGCCGCGCCCGGTGGCGCCCTCGTCGCGAATCTCGCCGCCCGCGCCGGTGGCGGCACCCGGGAAGGGCGAAATGGCGGTGGGATGGTTGTGGGTTTCCACCTTCATCAGCGTGTGCACCAGTGCCGGCTCGGCGGCGTAATGATGCTGCGCCCCTTGCGGCTGCCAGCGCTGCACCTCGCCCCCCTGCATCACCGCGGAATTGTCGGAATACGCCACCACCGTGCCAGCCGGGCTGGTGGCGTGGGTGTGGCGAATCATGCCGAACATCGACAGCGGCTGCGGCTGGCCGTCGACGATGAAGTGGGCGTTGAAAATCTTGTGGCGGCAATGCTCGCTATTGGCCTGCGCGAACATCAGCAGCTCCACGTCGGTGGGGTTGCGCTTGAGCTGCTGGGTGAAGGCCTCGGCCAGATAGTCGATCTCATCGTCCGACAGCGCCAGTCCCTGCGCCACATTGGCGCGCGCCAGCGCCTCGCGCCCCTGCCCCAGCACATCCACCGTCTGCAGCGGCTTGGGCGCGAGGTCGGCGAACAGGCGCTGGGCATCGACGCGCCGCAGCACCACGGTTTCGGTCATGCGGTCGTGCAGCAGGCCGCCGAGCGCCAGCAGGTCGTCATCGCTCAGGCTGGGGGCCTTGCCGAACAGACCCGCCGACTTCAATGCGAAGCGGTATTCCACCGCGCGCTCGATGCGCCGCACCGGCGCGCCGCAGTTGTGGGCGATGTCGGTGGCCTTGCTGGCCCAGGGGGAGATGGTGCCCAGGCGCGGCATCACCAGCAGCGCCGGGCCGTCGGTCGGGCCGTCGTAACTCGGTCCGTAGCGCAGCAGAGCGGCAAGGCGGTCCTGCAAAGCGGCGTCGGGCTGGCTGTCGGTGGCGGCGAAATGCAGCAGGCGCGCATGGATGTTGCTCACCAGGGCAGCCAGGCGAGGTTGCGCCGCTTGCAGGCGCTGCACCAACTCTTGACGGCGGAATGGCGACAGCGCCTGGGCGCCCTCGAAGGTGGAAATATGCATGGAAGGCGCGTGCGGGAAGGACAAGCTCGAAGAGAATGCCGGTGGAAGGGAATGGCAGCAAGGACGCCGACCCCTGGCGCCGCGACTTGGAGCGGGGCGATGCGCGCCGGGGCAGGCGGGGCCTGCGCGCTGCGCATTTTAGGGGGCCGCCCCGCTGCGAACGCGGCTACCGGCTCCAGGCCTGCCGGGCCGCATGAGCGGTGAGATAATTCGCCCACCATGAGTATTTCGATCAAAACCCCTGACGATATCGCCAAGATGCGGGTGGCTGGCCGGCTCGGCTCCGAGGTGCTGGACTACCTCGCGCCGCATGTGAAGCCCGGCATCACCACGCGCAAGCTCGACCGTCTGGCGCACGATTACATCGTCAATGTGCAGCAGGCCATTCCCGCCCCGCTGAACTACGCCCCCCCCGGCTACACCCCCTACCCGGCGTCCATCTGCACCTCGGTGAACCATGTGGTCTGCCACGGCATTCCGGGCGACAAGGTGTTGAAGGACGGCGACGTCATCAACATCGACGTCACCGTCATCAAGGACGGTTTTCACGGCGACACCAGCCGCATGTTTCTCGTCGGCAAGGTGCCCGGCCATGTGCAGCGCCTGTGCCAGATCACGTATGAAGCCATGTGGCACGGCATCGTGCGGGTGCGGCCCGGCATGCGCCTGGGCGACATCGGCCACGCCATCCAGGCTTTTGCCGAGGGCGCCGGCTACAGCGTGGTGCGCGAGTTCTGCGGCCATGGCATTGGCCGCATGTTCCACGAAGACCCGCAGGTGCTGCATTACGGCCGCCCAGGCACCTTGGAAGAACTGCGCGCCGGCATGATTTTCACCATCGAGCCGATGATCAACGCCGGGCGGCGCGACATTCGCGAAATGTCCGACGGCTGGACCATCGTCACCAAGGACCGCTCGCTGTCGGCGCAATGGGAGCACACCGTGCTGGTCACGGACAGCAGCTATGAAGTGCTCACGGTCTCGGCCGGCACGCCTGCCCCGCCCGAGTTCGTGCGCGAGTTCGCCAACGCCGCCTGAAGCATCCGGTGTCATTCCCGCCCACCAGCCTGACCTCCGAATCTGCGGTCGTCGTCCCCGAGCCGATCTCCACCGTCGACATGCGCCGCGCCTGGCGCGATGCACGGCAGGCTCTGCTGGCCGACTTCACCGTCCACCCACAGCGCGTCAGCGGCCTGGTGCAAGGCTTGTCGCGCGCGGCGGACCAGTCGCTGCGAACCCTGTGGGCCGAAGCTGGGATGCCGGCCGACACCGCCCTGCTCGCCGTGGGCGGTTTCGGTCGCGGCGAATTGTTTCCCTATTCCGACGTGGATGTGCTCATCCTGCTGCCGGATGCCACCGGGCAAGCCACCCAGCAGGCCGCCGAGCGCTTCGTCGCCTCCTGCTGGGACGCCGGCATCGAAATCGGCCCCAGCGTGCGCACGGTGCAGGCCTGCATCGAAGAGGCCGCGCAGGACGTGACGGTGCAAACCACGCTGCTCGAAGCACGCGCCCTGGTTGGCGACGCCGCGCTGGTGCGCCGCTTCCGCAAGGCCTTCAAGGCGCACCTCGACCCACGCGCCTTCTTCCAGGCGAAGATGCTGGAAATGCGCCAACGCCACGCCAAGTTCGAGAACACGCCCTACGCGCTGGAACCCAACTGCAAGGAAAGCCCCGGCGGCCTGCGCGATCTGCAAATGCTGCTGTGGGTGGCACGCGCTGCCCGCCTGGGCGGAAGCTGGCAGCAATTGCGCAAAAGCGGCGTGCTGAGCAGCTACGAGGCCCACAAGATCCAGGCCAACGAGCGCACCCTCAAGCGCATCCGCGCGCATCTGCACCTGGTTGCCGGGCGGCGCGAAGACCGTCTGGTGTTCGACCTGCAAACCGCCGTTGCCAGCTCGCTCGGCTTGAAGCCCGATCCGACCAAGCGCGCCGGCGAAGGCTTGATGCAGCATTACTACTGGGCCGCCAAGGCGGTGGAGCAGCTCAACCAGATCGTGCTGCTGACCATCGAAGGCCGGCTCTGGCCGGAACTGGCGGCGCAGCCGGGCGTACCCATCACCCAGATCGAGGACATCGAAGACGGCCGTTTCCTCGACAAGGATGGCCGTCTGGAGCCGGCCGACCGATCGCTCTACGAGCGCGACCCGCCTGCCATCCTCGAAACCTTCGTGGTGTTCACCCAGGCGCCCGGCATACGCAGCCTCACCGCGCCCACCCTGCGCGCGCTCTACCACGCCCGCGAGCGCATGGACGCCGCGTTCTGCCGCAGTCCACGTAGCCACGCGCTGTTCCTGCGCATCATCCAGTCGCCACAGGGCGTGACGCACGCGCTGCGCCTGATGAACCGCACCAGCGTGCTCGGGCGCTATCTGCGCGTGTTCCGGCGCATCGTCGGGCAGATGCAGCACGACCTGTTCCACGTCTACACCGTGGATCAGCACATCCTCATGGTGGTGCGCAATGTGCGGCGCTTTTTCATCCTCGAACACGCGCACGAATATCTGTTTTGCTCCCAACTCGCCGCCAGCATGGAAAAACCCTGGCGCCTGGTGCTCGCCGCGCTGTTCCACGACATCGCCAAGGGCCGCGGTGGCGATCACTCCACCCTCGGTACGACCGAGGTGCGGCGCTTCGGCAAAGCCCATGGGCTGAGCACGGAGGACACCGAATTCGTCGCCTTCCTGGTCGAGCATCACCTCACCATGTCGCGCGTGGCGCAAAAGGAAGACCTGAGCGACCCCGAGGTCGTCACCCGCTTCGCCCAGGGCGTGGGCGACGAGCCTCACCTCACGGCGCTCTACCTGCTGACCGTGGCCGATATTCGCGGCACCAGCCCCAAGGTGTGGAACGGCTGGAAAGCCAAGCTGCTGGAAGACCTCTACCGCGCCACCCTGCGCGTGCTCGGCGGCCAGGCGCCCAACCCGCAGGCCGAATTGCAACAGCGCCAGCAGGAAGCACGCCGCCTGCTCAACCTCTACGGCATCGACGAGCACGGCGCCAAGGCGCTGTGGGACACGCTGGATTCCAGCTATTTCCTGCGCCACGAACCCGCCGATGTCGCCTGGCACACCCGCCAGCTCATGCGCCGCGTGCAAAGCGCCGACCCCGTGGTCAGCTCCCGCCTGGCGCCCTTCGGCGAGGGTCTGCAGGTGCTGGTGTACTGTCCTGACCAGCCGGATTTGTTCGCGCGCATTTGCGGCTTTTTCGACAGCCACAATTTCAGCATTCTCGACGCCAAGATCCACACCACGCGCAGCAACTGGGCGCTGGACAGCTTCATCGTGGTCGAGCCGCATCTGTCCGAGCATTACCGCGAACTCATTTCCATGGTCGAAGTGGAACTGGCCCGCACCCTCGCCGCACGTGGCTCCCTGCCCGAGCCGGTGCGTGGCCGCGTCTCGCGCCGCGTGCGCCATTTCCCGGTGCAACCCCGGGTGGAACTGCGGCCCGACGAGCGCGGCCAGCGCTGGATCCTCAGTGTGCGCGCCAGCGACCGCACCGGCCTGCTCTTCGCCATCGCCCGGGTGCTGGCAGCGCGCGGCATCAGCGTGCAGCTCGCCAAGATCATGACCCTGGGCGAGCGCGTCGAAGACACCTTTCTGCTGCAAGCCCAGGAGCAGAATCTGGGCAACGAAAAATCCCAGATCGCGCTGGAAAACGAGCTGCTCGAAGCGCTGGCGAACTGAGCGGGGCTGAAACTCCCGCAGCCGTCAGTCGGCCACCCCGGCGCGTGCCAGCCGGGCGCGCAGTTCGTCGAGCTGCTGCATCAACTCCAGCGCCAGAGCGGCGCCTTCCAGGTTCACCCCCAGGTCCTGTTGCAGATGCTGCACCTTGCGCGCAGTGAACAGGGCCTGCCCCGAAAATCGCCAATCTCCCGGCTTGCCCGGTTTGCCGGGTTTGTGCGCCGCGCCTGGCAACGGCTCCAGGATGCCCACTTGCACCAGTTCCATCACCCAGGTTTCCGGTTGGGCGCAGGCACGGGTGAGGTCGCGCAATTCGAGCAACACACCTTCATCCATGGTCGTGCAGGCCAAAGCATGGGTTTGCATGGTTCAAACTCCCGTCAAACGCCCAGATGCAGGCGCGGGTTGAAACGCAACTCGGTGGCCAGGCGCTTGTAGGCCTCGACCGCTTTCGGGCTGTCCGCCGGCGGCAGCACCACCTTGAGTTCGATGTACAGATCGCCCGGCTCGGCGGCTGGCAAACCCCGCCCCTTGAGACGCAACTTGCGCCCGCTTTGCGAACCTGCGGGAATGTTCACGTCCACCTTGCCGGCGGGCGTGGGGGCGGTCACCTCGCCGCCCAGCGCCGCTTCCCAGGGTGCCACCGGCAGGGTGAGATACAGGTCCTTGTCGACCACGCGGTACCAGGAATGCGGCTTGAAGTGGATTTCGAGATACAGGTCGCCGCTGCGCCCATCCGGCCCCGGTGCGCCCTGGCCGGCAAGGCGCAGGCGCTGGCCCTCGCGCACGCCGCGCGGAATCTTCACGTTCAGGCTGCGCTCCTGCATCACGACATGGCCCGCGGCGTCCACCTGCGGGCTTTGCAGGGTGATGCTGCGCTCGACGCCGTGGTAAGCGTCGTCCAGGTCGATGGCGATGCGCGCGTGGTGATCGGCCGGCCGCGCGGAACGCGCTGCATACGCTTGAGATGAACTGCGACCGCGTTCGGCACCGCCAAACAGTGACTCGAAAAAGTCGCTGAAGGCAGCCGCCTCCTCGGCGCTCATGCCTTGCCCGCCCTGCGGCGCGGCGCCCGAGTACTCGAAGCCGCTGCCCCAGTCGGGCGGCGGCTGAAAGTCCTGGCCGGCCTGATAACTGGCGCCGAGACGGTCGTAGGCGGCGCGCTTCTCCGGGTCTTTCAACACCTCGTAAGCCTCGCCCAGTTCCTTGAAGCGCTCCTCCGCCTTCGGCTCCTTGCTCACGTCCGGATGGAATTTGCGCGCCAGCTTGCGGTAGGCGCGCTTGATCTCGTCGTCGCCGGCGCCGCGGTCGACGCCCAGAGTTTGGTAGTAGTCCTTGAATTTCATGCGGGTGCTCGCAAATACCAGTTCAACAGCAAATCGGTTCGACCGTGCCGGGTTTCAAGTCCTATTGTGGGACGACTTGGTGACTGGAGCGACTGATCCGCATCAAACCGCGGCCAACATCGCCTCCGAGATCCAGCTCGTAGCGGTCGGCCGTGAGCCGATTCATCGTCATCGTTGGAGTCGGGCTATGTGCCCGACCTGCCTTTCTTGAACAAGGAGCACGCATCATGGTTGCCACATTATTTCGGACCCCGGCGAGCCTGTTCGCCGATCTCGATCACCTTCAGCGCGAGATGGAGCGCAGCTTCGGCCTGCCCACCAGCATCCGCGCTGCGGGCGGCTCGGCCTTTCCGGCCATCAATATCGGATCCACGGCCGACGCGGTTGAAGTCTATGCCTTCGCCCCCGGACTGGATACCAGCAAGCTGGACGTGATGGTCGACAACAACCTGCTGACCCTGGTCGGCGAGCGCAAACTGGCCGAGCCGCCCAAGGGTGGATCGGTCTACGCCGAGGAGCGCTTCGACGGCGCCTTCCGCCGCGTCATCAGCCTGCCCGACGACGTCGACCCGGCGCAGGTGGAGGCCCGCTACACCGACGGCGTGCTGCGCGTGCGCATCGCCCGCAAGGCCGCCGTGCAGCCCCGCCGCATCGCCATCAACTGATCTGGAGGACACCATCATGAGCACCGAAGTCGTACAACGCGAAACCCAAAACGTTCCAACCGCCGCACGTCAGGCCCAGCCACTGTCGCCGCGCGTGGACATCGTCGAGGATGCGGATGGCATCACCTTGTACGCCGACATGCCCGGTGTGCCGCGCGACGCCTTGCACGTGCAGGTCGAGGGCGACACCCTGACACTGCGCGGCGACATCGCCATCGCGCTGCCCCAGGGCATGGACCCGTATTACGCCGAGCTGCGCAGCAGCACCTGGGAGCGCAGTTTCACGCTGTCGCGCGAACTCGACGCCAGCGGCATTGCCGCCAAGCTGAAGGACGGCGTGCTGGACCTGCGCATCCCCAAGGCCGAGCATGCCAAGCCGCGCAAGGTCGACGTGCAGTTGGTCTGAGGCAGTTGGTCTGAGAAGCGCGGCACGCCGGGCCCAGGGCGGCGACGACCGTGGGCCTGGCGCAAGCTCGCGCGCGACCAGGACGCGTGCGAGCTTGCATGTCATGCCCGCAAGGACGCCACCAGACGCTGCGGGCGCAGCAGCAACTCCAGCGCGTCGTCGATCGAGCGCGTCAGCACATCGGCCGCCGCCAGGGTCGCCGCAGCGCACCCCTCCTCGCCCAGCACGGCAATGCCCAGCGCGGCGGCTTGCAGCATGCGCGCATCGTTGCGGCCGTTGCCGATCGCCACCACGCCGGCAGCGCCCAGCGCCAGCACGTAGTCGCGCTTGATGCGCGCCTGATCGGTGGGCGGCAACACATGCAGCCTGCAATCCAAGCCGTCCAGTTGCGCGGCCGCCGTGCCGTTGGTGTCGCCGGTGATGACATGCACCGTCAGGTCATTGGCCAGCCATGCCAGGCGCTCGGCCACGCCGGGCAGGAGCAGGCCATCGCTGGCCAGGGTGCCGTTGAAGTCCAGCACCAACTGGTCCAGGTGCAGGGTGCCGAAGTCGAGAATCTCAAAGCTGAGCATCGCATCGCCTCATGGGAAACAGGGGCAGTGTAGGGGTGCGCTGTTTTCCACTGAGGTCTGGATGCCCTAGCCAGCCAGCCCCGCCTCCATCGCCTGCCGGGCGTTTTTCAGCGACGCCGGCAGACGTGCGGCCAGGAGCTTGAACAACTCGTCATGCAGTTTCAACTCAGCCTGCCAGGAAGCGGGGTCGGCGCAGGTGATGCTGGCGTAGCGCTCGCGGCTGAAATCCAGGCCGCCCCAGTCGAGGTCGTCATACCGTGGGCTGATGCCGAACAGGTGGTTCTCGCCGGCGGCCTTGCCCTCGATGCGCTCGATCATCCACTTCAGCACGCGGGCGTTTTCGCCGTAGCCCGGCCAGACGAACTGGCCATCGGCGCCCTTGCGGAACCAGTTGACGCAGAAGATTCTGGGCAGCGTCGCGCCCTGCGAAGCAAGCCGGGATTCCATGTCCAGCCAGTGCTGGAAATAGTCGCCCATGTTGTAACCGCAGAACGGCAGCATGGCAAAGGGGTCGCGGCGCACCACGCCCTGCTGGCCGACCGCCGCGGCGGTGGTTTCGGAGCCGAGCGTGGCACCCATATAGATGCCTTCCATCCAGTTGCGCGCCTCGGTGACGAGGGGCACGGTGGTGGAGCGGCGGCCGCCGAAAATGAAGGCGTCGATCGGCACGCCGGAGGCGTCGTCCCAGGCCGGGTCGAGCGCCGGGTTGTTGGTCGCCGCGACAGTGAAGCGGGAGTTCGGATGGGCGGCTTTGGCGCCGGTTTCTTGTGCGATGGCTGGCGTCCAGTCGCGCCCTTGCCAGTCGATCGCATGTTGCGGCGCCGGGCCCATGCCCTCCCACCAGACATCGCCATCGTCGGTGAGGGCGACGTTGGTGAAAATCACGTCGTGCTCCAGGCTGCGCATGCAGTTGGGGTTGGTCTCGAAGTTGGTCCCAGGAGCCACGCCGAAGTAGCCGGCTTCGGGGTTGATGGCGTAGAGCCGGCCATCGCTGCCGGGTTTGATCCAGGCGATGTCGTCGCCGATGGTCGTGACCGTCCAGCCGCCCATGGCGGCGGGTGGGATGAGCATGGCGAAATTGGTCTTGCCGCAGGCGCTGGGGAATGCGGCGGCGACGTGGTATTTGCGCCTGGCCGGCGTGGTCACGCCGAGGATGAGCATGTGCTCGGCCAGCCAACCCTGGTCGCGCCCCATGGTGGAGGCAATGCGCAGGGCGAGGCATTTCTTGCCCAGCAGCGCGTTGCCGCCGTAGCCCGAACCGTAAGACCAGATCTCCTGCGTTTCGGGGTAGTGGACGATGTACTTCTTCTCCGCATTGCAGGGCCAGGGCACGTCACGCTGCCCCGGCTGCAGCGGCGCGCCCACGCTGTGCACGCAGGGCACGAAGCGGCCATCGGTGCCGAGCAGATCGACCACGGGGCGGCCCATGCGGGTCATCAGCTTCATGTTGACGGCGACATAGGCCGAGTCCGACAGCTCGACGCCGAGATGCGAAATGGGCGAGCCCAGCGGCCCCATGCTGAACGGGATGACGTAGAGCGTGCGGCCCTGCATGCAGCCCTTGAACAGGGCGCGCTCGCCGGTCTGCAGCAGCGCGCGCATCTCGGCCGGGGCCATCCAGTTATTGGTCGGGCCGGCGTCGTCCTGGTTGCGGCTGCAGATGAAGGTGCGGTCTTCCACCCGCGCCACATCGGAGGGGTCCGAGCAGGCCAAAAAGCTGTTGGGGCGTCTGGCGGGGTTCAGCTTCTTGAAGGTGCCGGCGTCAACCAGTTGCTGGCAAAGCTGGTTGTATTCGGCGTCACTGCCGTCGCACCAGTGAATGGCCTTGGCAGCGGTGAGCGCGGCGATCTGCCCGACCCATTCGATCAGGCGGGTGTTTTTGACATAGGCGGGGGCGTAAGCCCGGGCTTCAGCCGAAGCAATTGGGTTCATCTGCGTCTCCGTAGGAGAGGAATACCGTGTTGCACCCGGCGTCCGTATCCCTGTGTTTCTGTCGCTGTTATGTGCCGCCGGGTTTTCAATCCTAGTCCACCTGGAAGTCACTGAACATGCACGGTAGAGGCCAGGCCCAGGTCGGATTTATTGCGGTGAAAGACCACCGGCCATCGATGGCTCGCCGCGCACAATCCTTTCCACCTCGTCGACCAATGCGTCGTTGACCACCTGGGCTTCGCGCACCAAGCTCAAGGCTTCAGCGTGATCGCCGGCATCGGCTGCGACCTTCGCGCGCCGCGCCAGGGCGTGAATTTGCGCGTGGCGGCGGTGGAAATCGGCATAGCGGGGGTCGTTGCCATAGAAGAACTGTCCGGCACCATGCAACCATTGCCCGAGGTGACAGAAGCGTTCGGCATCGGCCTCCATCACCCGCTGCGGGAACGGCATGCTGCCCTCGGCCGCGGCATAAAGCCGGGTGAAGCGCTGCCGCTGAATTTTGGGCAGATTGGGCGAGGCATGCACCGAAAGCCGGGGCAATATCGGCGGCCTCCACGCCTGGATCCACGCGGACAGTTCCTCCGCGGGCATGGGCCGGGCAATGCCGTACCCCTGTGCGTAGGAGCAACCCAGCGAGGCCAACAGGTTCAAGGTGTCGAGATCTTCCACACTTCGGCCACGGTGAACAGCCCCATCAAGGTGGCTATGTGCAGCAAGCCGGCGACGATGGCGTAGTCGCGCGGATCGTCGATCATGTCGCGCACGAACGCCTGGTCGATCTTGATGGCGTGCGTCGGCAAGCGCTGCAGGTAGCGTAGTGTGGTTTCACCTTGGCCGAAGTCGTCGAGCGCAACACGCACGCCGGCGGCGACGCTCGCCCGCATCACCTGCGCCGCCAGGTCCAGGTCGCGTAGCGCGCCTGATTCGGTGAGTTCGATCTCGATCTGTCCCGGCCGCACCCCGGGGTGCCCGGCGAGCGCTTCGCGCAGATCATCCAGCCAGGCGGAGTCGAGGAAGTGCAGTGTGCTGATGTTCACCATCACGCGCAAATCCAGCCCCTGCGCGTTCCAGAATTGGGCCTGGCCCAGTGCCTGCTGCAACACCCAGCGCCCCACCGGCCGGGCGAGATGCGGCGCGTCCAGCGCACTGATAAAGGATTGTGCCGCCAGCACGCCATGCTCTGGGTGGCGGATACGCAGCAGCGCCTCCACGCCGATCACTCGGCCAACTTCGCGACCGCTGATGCCCACCACAGGCTGATAGTGCAGGCACAGCCAATGCTCGGTCAGCGCCTGGCGCAGCAGGTCGAAGGCGCTTTGCTGGGCGTGGACTGCCTCTTCCATCCGGGGCGCGAAGCGCTGCACCAGATTCTTGCCGCTCAGCTTGGCTGCGTACATGGCTTGATCGGCGTGGCGCAACAGGGCTTCGGGCTCGGTGCCATCCTCCGGGTAAAGCGCCAGGCCCAGGCTGGCGGTCACTTGCACGGCGTCTTGCGGGTTGAGTTCCACCAGCGTGCGGGCACAGTCCACCAGGCGCTGGCAAGCCTGCATGGCGTCGCGTCCCTGGGTGAGGCCCTGCAGCAGGATCGCGAACTCGTCGCCACCCAGACGCACGATCACATCGCCTTCACGCAACGCCTGCTGCAGCCTGCGTGACAAGACTTTGAGGAATTTGTCTCCCTCGGTGTGTCCGCGGGTGTCGTTGACGCGTTTGAAGTCGTCCATATCCAGAATGGCGACGGCGAAGCGCAGCGCCTCTTCCCTTTCCCCGGCGTCGCACAGCCTGCCCAGTTGGGCCATCAGGTACCGGCGGTTGGGCAGGGCGGTGAGATAGTCCTTGTCGGCAAGTTGACGCAACTGCCCGTTGTATGAAAGCAGCGCCTCATGGCGGGCGTTGATGGCTCGGGCCTCCGTGCGCATGCGTTGCTGCAACAGCACATAGGCCAGGGTCAGCGTGGCCAGGATCAACAGGGCAGCGGCCGCCGTGGGGGCCAAGCTCCGCCAGTAATCCGACCACAACACGGAGGCCGGCAGTGACACCGAGACCGCCAGATCCGGGGCACCTGGCCCCAGACGCGTCCAGTAGCCCCGGCGCTCCTGGTTGATGGAGTGCACCACCCCATGAAAGGCTGTTCCCGACAAGCCCTCGTTCGCCTGCAGCGAACGCACCAGGATGCCGGTTTGCGGACGGGTGTAATAGACGGTGAACTGCGCCGCAGGAACGTCAGGCCAGCGCGCCAGCACATAGCCATCCTGCCGCACCAGGATGAAAGCCTCGGACTGACGCAGGCGGTTTGAACCCATTTGCCGGGACATCAAACCGCCCCAGAATCGGTTGAAGGCCTCGCGGTCGATTCCGACACCGATCCAGAACGCGGGTGTCTGGCCCTTGGCCGGATAGAAATGGACTTGCGGCAAGATCCACATGCCCAAGGCCGGCACTCGCACCAGCGGCCCCACCACCGGACGGCCCAGGCTGCGCGCCTGCAACAGGCCGGCCCAGATTTGCGGAGTGTTGCGCAACTCGAATGCCGGGCCCAGCGCCGCCGTGGCGCCAAGGATCACGCCCTGCGCATCGACCACGCGCAGGATGGCCGTGCCCGCCATGCCGGTCCTCGCCTGCATGAGCCGGTGCTCGAGTTCCGCCGGGTTGGCCAACAACTGCGGATTGCGCCGCAAACTCGCTGCCAGAGCGTCCGCCAGCACCGTGTATTGGCCCAGCCGGCCCTGCGTGGCACTGGCCAGAAGTTGGGCATTGGAAGCCAGCCGGGTGTTCAGGCTGCGCTGCTGCGCCTGCCAGTGCAGTATGGCGTAAACGCCGAACAACACCAGGGTCAGCATCATGCAGATTGCATAACCCAGGGCGAACAAGCTGCGCACACGCAGCAAATCGGTCCGCTCGGTTTGAGAGCCGTCGGGATCGATGGCTTGGGCCAGGACGGGCGGAAGGGTTTCCAAGTTGGGGGCCGATTCGGTTCGTGGCTGTCTTGTGTCCGAGACTTTGGCGGGACGTGCAATGTCCCGTGCGGCCTCGTGCGGCAGTCTAGGTGCGCCACAAGGTCCACGATAGAGTGCAAACGCCACTGAGGCGCCATCCGTGAAAAATATCACGCATTCCCCGAAAAATTCACAGTGCTGGGGAAAATACCTCTCCTTAATATTCGGCAGACACAGAACAATCCTGACAACTTGATGACGAATCAAGCCCTAATGATTGATATTTCGCAATTTTTCAACCTGGGAGAGTGTCATGAATGTTCAGATCGATACCCCGTTTCTCATCGATGCTGTGGGCATTGCCATCATGATCTATGGCTTCGCCGAAATCGTGATGCTGCGCAGCAAAGTGCCGGGCGGCATGGTGGGCAAGACCTGGAGGGCGCTCACGATGCTGGTCGGCCTGTTCGCACTCGGTTATCTGACGACACCATTCTTCGGGAGCCTGCCTGCCAACGCCATTCGCATGTTCGTCGCCATCATCTTTTTGTTCGGCGCGATCTACGTTGCCATCACGGTGCGGCTGCTGTTTCGCATCATCGAGGAACTGGCCTGAGCCTGGGAGATCCCGCCATGAGACACCCCGTGCAGCCGCATTGGATTTTGGAGAAGACACCGAAAGGCCGTGATGAGGTGGTGTCTCGTGCCCATCATCTACCCCCTCCCATTCGCAGCCTGCTGATCTTGGCCGATGGCCAGCGTCCAGCCCGCGACCTTTTGTCGGCCAGCACAGATCCGTTGCGCGGCCAAGCCAGTTTGTCGATGCTGTTGGACGAAGGTTTTCTCCAGTCCGTGGCCCAGCCCGCAGAGCCGCCCTTGGAATGGGCCGACATCCAGGAATCGGACCGCAAGCCGCGACTCATGGCACTGGTTCGGCAAATGTTCGGCGCTCAGGCCAAACTGCTGCAGAAATTCGAGCTCGCTCAGGACGATCCAGCGTCCCTGAAAGCCGCGATCGATGCGTCCTGCAAGTTCGTCCGCCTTTTCATCGATGGTCCGCAGGCTGATGTCTTCCAGCGACGCGCCTACGCCTTGCTGGACGAGCATCGAACCAGGGTGAACTGAGCATGGCGATTTCTTGTTGTCGGGAGGTCGCCCCGACCACGGTAGCGAGTCATGTGCCGCCCCCAGAGCATGCTCAAGCCCACGAAGCGTGCGCGCTCCAAAAGCCGACATTGCCCACGCCGCAGGTCTTTGCAGATTGACAAGAACGCGAGGCCTTGCTGCAAGTCCTGGTGAAGTTCTCGACGCACCTGGAGCAGACCAACGATCCTTGCGCCGTCTTGCAGCGGCTTTGCAATGATCTCGTCGGCGCCTGTCCGCCTAGGGCATCGAATCCCGGCAAACCCGCGATCTCATGCGTGATATTGGGGTGGATTGGGGGCAAGTCTATTGGTGGAGACAGTCGACCTTGGCCTCTTGATCGAGGTCAAGGCGGCATTGAACCCGTCCACCACGGCGGTGGTCGGGGCGTCATGGGCAGAAGATGAAGCAAAAGGACGGGGCGATACACCAGGCAGGCGCCCTCAAAGTCCCGAACATCACGCATCGGATTTCCGCGCTGGCTTTGGCGGCTTGCTACTGCGCCGCAGTGCCTGGCGCAGCGTCAGCAAGCCGACCGCGGCGAGCACCAAGCCAGCGTAAACGGCGAGCAAGCCATCGACATGCGCGTCGATCCAGTTCATGGCGGACGCCGCTTATTTCGGCGCCGTCATCTCGGCCTTGAGCCTTGCCAGGTCGGCGTCCACGCCGGTGGTGCTGCGCAGCTTGTCGAGTTCCTTTTCGGTGCTGTCGCGCGCGTCCAGCGGATCGCTCAGAATGCCGACCTCGGTCATGCCTTCCATCGCCTCGGCCTTGGCTTGCATTTGGGCCGTTTTGTCCTGCGCGCGGCGCATGGCGTCGCCCGCATCGGCCAGGCCCGTGCCCAGGCCGGAGAGCGATTCCGACACGCCAACTTCGGCGGCAGCGGCGGTCATCTGGGTTTTCATCACCTCTTTCTGGGTACGGAATTGCTCGATGCGATCCTGCAATCGGGTCTCGTAAGCGGTGAGTTTTTCCGCCTGCGTCGCAATGCCGTCGTGTGCCTGTTGCAGCGCGTCGATTTTCTGCAGCGCGGACTGTTTTTCAGCCAGCGCGGCACGGGCCAGGTCTTCGCGCTGGGCCTGCAGCGCCATGCGGGCGTCGGTCTCGGCCTTGTCGCTGTCGCGCTTGGCCGCGGCCATCTGGTTTTCCAGCGAGATGCGCTCGGTGATCACGTCGGCCAAGTGGCGCTTGGTGTCCTGCAACGTGGTGATCATTTTTTCGTAAGACAGGTCCAGGGTCTGCGCCGGATCGTCGGCGCGGTTGAGAAAGGTGTTGACCCTGGCTTCCAGAATTTCGGCGGCGTGTTTGAACATGGACATGGTGATTTCTCCTGAGCGGTTGAGCGGGCTTCAGTCATTGACTGGAATGACGAGTTGGGGATTGAGCGCATCCACCATGGCGTCGGCCTTGGCCATCGCCTTCACCGCCGTGCCGATGGCAAAGAACTCGATGACATGCGGCTGCCAGTTGTGCGAGCCTTCGTGCAACTGCACCCCGGTGACGCCATCGGCCTGCGCCGCCGCAGCCTCGTGCTGCATGCGCTCCATCGCCAGTTCGCGGGCGTCGTACATGGCCTGGGTGAACTGCCCCAGCTCGACGTTGTTGCCGATATTGCCGAGCGAGCGCAGCGCGCCCTGGTGGGCGACGTGATAGACGCAGGAGCCCATCACCATTTCCATCGGCCGGTAGCCGGACTTGAGCAGCATCCAGAAGTCCTGGCCCGACAGGTCGGAGGTGAAAGGTTTGCCACCCACGCCCTTGAAGCCGGGATCGCCGGTGCGGTGCGCAATGGCCGTGCCGATGGCCATGAACTCCAGAATGTCCTTGTCCCACTCCATACGCTTGACCTCCAGCCGCAGGCCGACCACGCCGTCGGCCCGCAGCAGGATGGCCTCTTGCTCCATGCGGCTCATGGCCAGTTCGCGCGCCTGGTACATGGCTTGCGACAGCACGTCCATTTCCATGTTCGTCGACCATTGGCCGTACTGGATGCCGAGGTGGTAGACGCAGGAACCGACCACCAGGCCGAGCGGCTCGAAGCCGGCCTGGCGCACCATGACGAATTCATTCACCGACAGGTCGGAGGTGAAGATGCCTTCGTGGCTTCCCTGGGAGCGCAAGCCTTTGAGGCGCTCGACGGCATGCGGGGCGAGTTGCTCGGCGGCTTGTTCTACGGGTTCGGTCATATCGGTCATGATGGGTCGTCCTGGTGGAATGGAGGCTATGAAGGCTGGGGTCGAGGTTGTGGTCAAGGCTGGATTCAAGGTTGAGCCGGTGGGGCTTCGAGTTGGCGGTCGGCCAGACTGAACGTCGGCGTCAGGCTGGCCTTGGGCGGGCGGTCGCGGTCGTAAGCCACGGCCGTGCCGATGGCGATGTGGCGGCAGAGGTAGCGCGGCGGCTCCTCGTTGCCGCCCTCTTCGCGGAACAACTCGGAATACTGCGTGTGCGCCAGCACCGAGGCCTGCAGGCGCTGGCCGTCGCTGCGCAAATGCTCCAGCGCGCTGCGCCGCACATGCTGCTGAAAGGCCGAGAGGTCGGTGAGTTCCGCATTCATCCAGGGATTGCCGACGCCACCGTTGCCATAACCGCTGCCATAGCCAGGCCCGGGCCTCAAACCCTGTTGGCCATAAGGGGCAAAGCTTGCATAGGACTGCGCCCCGGCGATGTACCAATCGAAGTGGGCGCCGATGGCGATGCCCACCGGCACCGCGCCATCGTCCAGCAGGCGCACGAAATGCAGCGCCGACACCGTGGCCAGCGCCGGCTCGATCGACGGCGGCAGGCCGCGGACGCGCACCGCGGTGCCGCTCAGGGCATAGTCCATGTCGGTCGGGTTCTGCCCGCGCTGCCCGTGGAGCTGCACGTCCACCACGGCATTCGCGCCCAGGAGCGTGGCTTCCAGGCGCAGGCGGTCGATGGCCTGGTGCCAGCCGTCGACCTGCCCGTCGGACCAGGAGTAGCCGAAGTGGTACCAGCAATTGCCCGTGACCGTGCCCACGGGCTCGATGCCGTGGCTGCGTTGCGCCAGCATCTCGGCCGGGGTCGCGGTGCTGATCCAGGGCAGCTCGCGCCGCGCCGTGGCGCCCAACCTCGCCTTGACGAAGGCGGGCAGGTCGGCATGCGGCAGGGCGTCGGCCCAGGCTTGTTGCCGCGCCACTTCGTCGGGCGTGAGGCCGCGCGGCGCAACCAGGCCGTGGGCGGTGGCGGTCAGCCCGTCCACCGCATGCCGCGCGTCCTGCGCCACGTCCTCGACGCGTTTCTTGAGTTGATCCCAGATCGACATGCGGCTCTCCTGTGGTGTGCGGGTTCAGTTCATCAAAAAATCGTGCAGCGACTGGCTGGCGCGCTGCAACTCGCCGGACTGCGAGAACAAGGCGGCAAGCAGGTTTTCCATCCATGCCGCCAGACTCAGCTCCTCGCGCTTGAGGATGACGCCGCCCACCACCCTGGCACGCTGCGTGCGCACGCCTGAGGGCTGTTTGTCGAGCAGGTAATGGAAATCCTCGGTCCGCACCACGATGCTCTGCACATGGCTGGCCTTGGCGAACAGGCCGTCGCGCTTGCGCACGACGTCCACCTGCCCCGGAAGGTCGCCCTCCAGGCGCGCGGCCAGGCCTTCGACGAAGGCCTGGATGTCGGCCGTGGAACGACGGATCCAGGCGGTTTGCAGATCGATCTTGCTGGCGTCGTTCGCCCCGGGGTCATTGGGATTTGCGGTGTCGGTCATGGACTGGTGCGGCGGTTGAGCTTGCGCTGGAGAGGGATTCGTTGGGTGAGGCAGCAGCGGCGGCGAGAGCCATCACGGGGTTGCGCCGACGGCAGCGCCCTCCCCCTTCTCGCCCAGGCGCTGCGACATCGCCGCACGCGCCGCGTCGCGCAGCGCCACGGCGGCGGCGAAGGGTTCGGCCGGCGCTTGGGCGGCGCGAATCGGCGCGTCGAAGTCGAGTTGGACGGGGTGGTGATGCGGCAGGCGCTCGCCATCGCCCAATACCTCGCGGGTACCCTGCAGGGTGGCGGGAACCACGGCGATGCGCGCCTGCACCGCGGTCTCAAAGGGACCGAGGTGAAAGCCCAGCAGGCCCGGCTCGGGCCGGAACGTACCTTCCGGAAACACGCAGAGCGACACGCCCCGCGTTGCCAGCTCGGTCAGGCGGCGGGCATCGGCCACGCTGCGTTGCGCGTCGAAGCGCTCGACGAACACCGTGCCGAGCCTCCGCAGAAAAATGCGCACCGCCGGATGGCGCAGCAGTTCGCGCTTGGCGACGAAGCGGTGCGGCGCCGGCAGCGCCGCCAGCAGCATCAGCGCGTCGAGGTCGCTGGCATGGTTGGCGACGACGAGATGCGTTTGCAGCGGCACGGCCTCCAGCCCGCGCACGCGCAGCTTCAACCCGGTGCCGCGCAGCAGCAGGCGTGCCGCAACCCGCGCCCGCGCCCAGGCGCGCGCCGGGTCCGGCGCCAGCGCCACGGCCAGCCAGGCTGGTGGCGCCAGCAGCGCGAACACCAGCCAGAACCAGGCGGCGTAAGCCATGTGGCCAGCCTGCGCGGTGGCTTGGCGGCCGCGCAGCGCCGCGGCGTTCCAGCCCAGGCTGGCGAACTGCCGCCACACCGGGCGCGAATGGGCGCCGATGCCGCCACGCTCGAACACCTCGCGCGTGGCGGCGCGGCGCAGCTTGCCGCTGGAGGTTTTGCGCACCGTATGCGGCGGCGCCAGCACCACGGTGTCGGCCGGTTCGCCGAGCACGTCGACGACGCGCTGCTGCACCGCTTCGCGCAGCCGCGCGCGTGCCTGCGGACCGCTTTCGCGGGTTTCGGCCAGCAGCACCAGGCGCTCGGTGCCGCTGATGGGGTCGGCGCTGCCGAAGGCCACCACGCAGCCTTTGCGCACGCCCGGAAGCTCGCCAACGGCCTGCTCGATCTCGTGCGGGTAGAGGTGGCGACCGCCACGGATGATGATGTCTTTCACCCGCCCGGTGATGTAGATCTCACCCTCGGCACGGTAAGCGCGGTCGCCGCTGTCGAGCCAGCCGTCGTGCATCAGCTTGCGGGTCTCGTCAGGCCTGCGGTAGTAGCCGGCCGTGGCCGACGGACCCTGGAATTCCAGCCGGCCTTCGACGCGCTCGGGCACCTTGACGCCGGCGGCGTCCACCAGGCGCACGCGGTGCCCGGGGAGCGGATGGCCGCAGGCAACGAAGCGCAATGCATGCGGGTCGTGGTAGACGGCGGGCTGGGCGCGGTGCTCGCGCTCGAACACGGCGCGGTCGATGAAGTCCACCAGCGGCATGTGCTCCGGCTTTGAGATCAGCAGCGCCACGGTGGACTCGGCCAGGCCGTACACCGGGGTCATGGCCTGCGGCCGCAGGCCATGCGCGGCGAAGCGCTCGGCGAAGCGGGTGACGGTTTCCGGGCTCACGGGCTCGGCGCCGTTGGCGGCGACGCGCAGGCTGCTGAGATCGAGCCCGTCGATGTCCTGCGGGCGCACATGGCGCAGGCACAGTTCGTAGGCGAAATTGGGTGCCGCGGTGTGGGTGCCGTGGTGGCGGTGGATGGCCCACAGCCAGTCCTGCGGGCGCAGCAAAAACGCCAGCGGCGACATCACCACCAGGCGGTTGCCGGTGTACAGGCTGCACAGCCAGGCGCCGATCAGACCCATGTCGTGGTACAGCGGCAGCCAGCTGACGAACACGTCGGCGGCGGTGAGTTGCAGCACTTCGCCGATGGCGCGGATATTCGCCAGCAGATTGGCATGGGTGAGCGCCACGCCCTTCGGGTCGCCGGTGCTGCCGGAGGTGTACTGGATGAAGGCGATGTCACCCGCCAGCACCGGCACCGGCTGCCACGCCGGAAGGCTCTGCGTCGCGGGCTGCGGCGTGATGACCTGGCGCAGGCCGGGCACCAGGGCTTCGAGCAAATGCGCCACGGGCATCGCCTCGGCCACCGTGATCAGCACCTGGGTGCGTGCATTGGCCAGGATGCGGGCATGGCGCCGGACATGGTCTTCGATTTGCGACAAGCGCGTGGGCGGATAAATCGGCACCGGCACCGCTCCGGCCAGCAGGATGCCGAAGTAGCTGAAAAAGTAATCGGCGCAGGTCGGCAGCATGATGGCCACGGTCTGCTGCGGCGTCACCCCCAGCTGCTGCAGCCGCGCCGCCACCGTGCGGGCACCGCGCAGCAGCTCGGCATAGGTGAACGGGGTTTCACCCGTGTCGGACAGCAGCACCAGTTGGATGCGGTCGGGGTGGCGCTGGACATGCCAGTCCAGCATCTCGAGCAGCGTCGTGGCGTGGACCGGGCGGTCGGCGGGGTCTTGCGTTGCCTCTTGCGTTGCCGAATGGACACGGGCCAGGGGCGCAGCCTGGTTGGGGGCTGACTGCAGGGCGGCCAGCAAATCACGCGGGGTTTGCGCCTGGGCGAGCAGCGCCTCGGGCAGGCGTCGGCCGAACGCACGCTCGATGCGCATCAGCAACTCCACCCGCGCCAGGCTGTCGAGGCCCAGGTCGCGGTCGAGCACCGTGTCGAGGTCCACCGCCACCGGTTTGGCCGACTGCCGGTTCAATTCCAGATAGGTTTCGCGCACCAGGCCCAGCAGTCTGGCTGGCACGTCTCCGCCACCGGCGGTCGACAAGACTCCGGCGGGCGTCAGCGTGTGGTTCATGGCCATCTCCCCTCGAGTCGCTCCGGCACAGGTGTGCAAGAACACGAACACGCACCTGCCGATCCCATTTCTGGCAGGTCTATTGAAGTGTGATCAAAACTCGGGGATAAAGTGCGGGATGGTCGAAGACCTTAAGCCTGGCGCAAGAATGCAGCCCCGCCGGATGGGAACTGTCGGCCCGGTGGGATGAATGCGCCAGTTCAGGACATCGGCCGCGCAGCGGGCTGTGCCTGCGGTGCCCGCGGGGCGTAGCGCTGGTACAGCACTTTGGCGGCCTGCAGCATTTGCGCCCGCGGCAACTCGCCGGTGAGGGCGTAACCCCAGTCGCGGTCCACCCAGTAGAAGGTGGAGGTGCCGTCGTGGTCGACGATGCGAAAACCGGTTTCGGCCGTGGGCTTGGCCATGGCGCGCAGGAAAACGGTGATGCGCTTGCCCTGCGCATCCTGGTACATGAGCTGGGCTGCGGGTTTGTCGGGCATGCCGGGCAGCAGGCGCCCGCCCATCAGCACCAGGCCACCGGGCAAGGCGTCGGGCGCGACGATGGCGCGATTGAGCCGGCGCGACAGCCAGGTGGTGAGGTCGCTGCCGTTGCGCACTTCCACCGGGCGGCGCGGGTCGGGGGTGTAGACGGCGTAGGCGAGTTCGGCCTGTCGCACGAAGTGCATGGTGCCTTCGTCCTGCGCCTGCGCCACCACGGCTTGCGGCTGCGGCATGAAGCTGCGCGTGGCCAGGCTGCCGGCCAGCGCGCCCACGCCCAGCCACAGCGCCACCGAGGCGGCCTGCGCCCAATGCCGCGCCGGCGGCGCCGGGCGCAGCAGCAGACGCGCGGGCACGGGGTCGTCCAGCAGCGGGTCGAACGCGTCGCGCAAGGCTTGGCGCTGCGCCTGCAGCGCGGCGACCTCGGCAGCGAGCGCAGGGTCTTGCGCGCACCACTGCTCGACTTCGGCGCGGTGGGGGGATGCGAGCTGGCCATCGACATAAGCCATGAGGGTGTCGCGGTCGGGGCGCGGTGCGCTCATCCCAAACTCCTTTGTCCTTCGATCACGCGCAGCGGTGGCCGCGCGGCGGATGCCTCGCCGTCGGTGAGCGCGCGCAACTGGCTGCGCGCGCGCGACAGGCGCGACATGACGGTGCCGATGGGGACGCCCAGGGCGCGCGCGGCGTCGGCATAGCTCAAGTCTTCCACCGCGACCAGCAGCAGCGCCTCACGCAGCGGCACCGACAGGTGTTGCAAGGCGGCAATCATGTCCAGCGCCTGCAGGTGAAGTTCCTGGGTGGCGGCCTGGGCGGGATGCAGGGCCTCGGGCAGATCGTCCAGCGCCTCGGGCGCGCCGACACCGCCGCGCACCGCGCATTGGTCGATGAACAGGTTGTGCATGATGGAAAACAGCCAGGGCCGCACACTGCCCACCCCGCGCCACAACAGCCACTTGCTGAAGGCACGCTCCAGCGTGTCCTGCACCAGGTCGTCCGCATCGGCCATGCGGCCGCCATGCAGCACCCTGGCGTAGCGCCGCAGGTGCGGAATCTGCTCGGTCAGCAGGCGGTGGCGGTCAAGCATCGGTCATGGGACAAGAAAAAAGCAAAGTATGAGCACCCTACGTTGGACTGCCGCGAGGGTGCCGCCCCCTGGGGTCAGCACACCTCGGAGCGATCTCTGTGTTCCGCTCCCGAGTTCTCTCTTGACCCCCTCGGGGGGAGTCCGCTGGCGGACTGCTGGGGGCGCTCAATACCCAGCAGGCTTGGCGGCGAGTTTGGGGTCGATTTGCCAGATTTCATCGACCAGCTTGCCATCACGGTAAGTGAGCACATAGCGTACCGGCACCGTGGCCTTGCCCTTGAACACCACGTCGGCGGTCACCGTGGCGCCCTTGGGATTGGCGGCTTCCTGCAGATGGCCGATATCGGCCTTCAGCGGGCCGTTGGCCTTGGCGAACTTGGTCCAGGCTTCCTTGATGCCGTCCATCGACGCATAGCGCCCGTCGAGCGGGCCGCCCACCCATTCGAGCAGCGCATTCGGGCCGTAGCCGGCGGTGATGGCGTCGACATTGCCGGCGGCAATCGCCTCGATGCGGGCTTTGGCGGCCTCGGCCGGGGTTTCGGCCCAGGCCGTGCTGGCGGCGAAAGCCGCGGCGAGCGCCAAGGCGGCAGCGGCAAGGCGTGGGGTGTGGCGGGCTTGCAGGATGGTCATCGGTCACTCCATGAGGGTTGGGAATACCTGCATGGACGGCAGGGGCGCAGGTTTATTCCAGGCCCCTGCCAAAAACACCCAAGCCCTCAATCCGCCGGCAAATTCGGGACGTCCAGCACATCGAGAAAACCGAAACGGGTGAAGTCGAGCATGCGCATGGGGTAGAGCTTGCCGATGAGGTGGTCGCACTCATGCTGCACCACGCGCGCATGAAAACCATGCACCGTGCGGTCGATGGGCTGGCCGTGCTGATCGAAGCCGGTGTAGCGGATGCTGGCATGGCGCGGCACCACGCCGCGCAGCCCCGGCACCGACAGGCAACCCTCCCAGGCCTCTTCCTGCGCATCCGACAACGATGTGATCTGCGGATTGCACAGCACCGTGAACGGCACCTCGGGCGCGTCCGGGTAGCGCGCGTTGTGGGTGAAGCCGAAGATCACCACCGCCAGATCGACCCCGATCTGCGGCGCAGCAAGCCCGGCACCGTCGGCCGCCTTCATGGTGTCGATCAAGTCCACGACCAGCGCGTGCAACTCCGGTGTGTCGAACGTCTGCACGGGTGGCGCCACACGCAGCAGGCGGGCATCGCCCATTTTCAGAATGTCTCGAACAGCCATGGCAAACCTCCTCGATCGGTCCTTGAGGCTACGTTTTCCGGGGGCAGGGCTTCTGGCCCCGAAGCTTGGAAAGCACTCGCTAGGCGGGCAGTTGCGCCAGCGCGGCCATCAGGTCGGCGAAGCGCTCGCCCTGGACCATGACATGCCGGCGCAGGGCCTGCGCGGCGCGCTCGCCGTCGCCGGCCTGGATGGCGTCGACGACGGCCTGGTGCTCGCTGTAGGACGCCTGCAGCCGGCCCTTGACGCGCAATTGCAGGCGCCGGTAGGGGCGCAGCCTGCGATGCAGCGTCGTGGCCTGTTCGCACAGGAAGCCGCTGTGGCTGCCGGCGTAGATCTGGTGATGGAAGGTTTCGTTGAGGTGGTAGTAGGCATCGGCGTCGCCGGCGTTGCGCGCGGCCTCGCAGGCCAGGTGCGCGGCTTCCAGCGCGGCCAGTGCCTCGGCCGGCATGCGCCGGGCGGCATGCCGCCCGCACATGGCCTCAAGCTCGGCCATGACCTCGAACATCTCGATCAGGCGCTGCGGGCCGAGCTGGGCCACGGCGGCGCCGCGCCGGTGCCGGATGTCGACCATGCCGGCCGATGCCAACTGCATCAGTGCCTCGCGCACCGGCGTGCGCGACACGCCGAAGCGCTGCGTCAGCTCGGCTTCGTCCAGCGGCGCCCCGGGGGGCAGTTCGCCAGTCGCGATGTCCTCTTCAATGGACTCGCGCAGCCGGTCGGCGAGGGAAAGACTCTTGTCCATGCGCCAATACTACTTGGACTTGGAACGACACGGTGGATGTGTTTTGTGTACTGGTAAACCCAAAATTACGCATGCAATGCAATCAAATAAAAATACAAAAACAAATTGGGGTTGCTGCTGATGCCGGGCGACCGCGTCGCGCTCGAAGGCAACAACCAGAAGCAGGCGGACTTCCTCTGGCGCAGCCTGGCGCAGGTCGATGCCCGCCGCGTGCACGATCTGCACCTGTTGATTTCGAGCATCAGCCGACCCGAGCACCTGACGCTGTTTGAGCGCGGCATCGCGCGGCGGGTGGATTTCGCCTTTGCGGGGCCGCAGAGTTTGCGCGTGGCCCAACTGCTGGAGGACGGCAAGCTGGAGATCGGCGCGATTCACACCTATGTCGAGCTTTACGCGCGCATGTTCATCGACCTGACGCCGCACGTGGCGCTGGTTTGCGCCGAGAAGGCCGACGCGCAGGGCAACCTCTACACCGGGCCGAACACCGAGGACACGCCCACCCTCGTCGAGGCCGCCGCATTCCGGCAGGGCATCGTCATCGCCCAGGTCAACGAGATCGTGGACGCGCTGCCGCGCGTGGACATCCCCGGCTCGTGGGTGGACTTCGTCGTGGTCGCGGACCGTCCCTTCGCCATCGAGCCGCTGTTCACGCGCGATCCGCGCCACATCACCGACTTGCAGGTGCTCATGGGGATGATGGCCATCCGCGGCATCTACGAACGCTACCAGGTCACCTCCTTGAACCATGGCATCGGATACGACACCGCCGCGATCGAACTGCTGCTGCCGACCTATGGCGCATCGCTCGGGCTGAAGGGCAGGATCTGCCGCAACTGGGCGCTCAACCCGCATCCCACGCTGATTCCGGCGATCGAGAGCGGCTGGGTGCAGAGCGTGCATTGCTTTGGCAGCGAAGTCGGCATGGAAAACTACGTTGCCGCCCGTTCCGACGTGTTCTTCATCGGCCGCGACGGCTCGATGCGCTCGAACCGCGTGCTGTGTCAACTGGCGGGCCAATACGGGGTGGACCTGTTCATCGGCTCGACCTTGCAGATGGACGCCGACGCCAATGCTTCGACCGTGACGCTGGGGCGGCTGACGGGCTTCGGCGGCGCGCCCAACATGGGGCACGACCCGCGTGGGCGCCGCCATCCCTCCCCCGCCTGGCTGTCGCTGATCACCGCCGACGCGCCGGTTGTCCGGGGGCGCAAGCTGGTGGTGCAACTGGTCGAGACGTACCAGAAAGGCGGCGTGCCGGCGCTGGTGGATGCGCTGGACGCCATCGCGGTCGGGGAAAAGAGCGGGATGCCGATCGCGCCCATCATGATCTACGGCGACGACGTCACGCATGTGGTGACCGAAGAGGGCATCGCCTACTTGTACAAGGCGCAGGGCCAGGAGGAGCGGCGTGCCGCGCTGGCGGCGATCGCCGGCGTCACGCCCATCGGCCAGCGCTCGGACGCTGCCGTGGCGCGCAACCTTCACGCGCGCGGCATCGTCGCCTATCCGGCCGACCTCGGCGTCAGTCCGCTGCAGGCCAAGCGCTCCTTGCTGGCGGCGCGCAGCATCGAGGACCTGGTGGACTGGTCGGGCGGCCTGTATCAACCGCCCTCACGGTTCCAGAACCGGTGAGACTGCGCATGCTGCGCTCGGCGCAGGCGCTTCGCCTGCCCTTCGCCGACATGGCGCGCGCGGCACCCTGGACGGCCATGCCGCCGTGGCGCTGTCCATCGAAGGCGCATTCCAGGGCGGCAGCATCGGCGAAGTTCTCCGGTGCCAAGATCGCCGGCGCGCCGGAACTGGCCTTGCGCGACTGCGAGGCCGGCCGCCCCGTGCGGCCCCTGTTGCTGCTGGAGACCGGCGGCGCGCGCCTGCAGGAAGCCAACCTACCAGCCCGCTCCAACCGGCTCATGGGAAATCTCGGTTGAGTCCTGCTCAGACCCGGCCTTTGTATTCGCCGGTGCGGGTGTCGATTTCGATCTTGTCGCCGGTGGCAACGAAGATCGGCACCGGGATTTCCACACCGGTGGAAATCTTCGCCGGCTTGAGCACCTTGCCAGAGGTGTCACCCTTCACGGCGGGTTCGGTGTAGATGATTTCGCGCACCACGGTGTTGNCGCCTTATCGCCAAGCCAACGCCCGGCGCCGCGCTTAACCTCGGCCGAAGACTGGGCTGACCGTGCGGTCCAGGCGCTGCGCGACGAAGCCCTGCTGACGCCAAAACCGGCCCTCGTGGACAGGCGCGGCAGCGGCGCCCACCATGACCTCGACCTTGCGCGCATGCTGCGCTCGGCCGAGGCGCTTCGCCTGCCCTTGACGCAGATGGCGCAAGCCGCCCGCGGCGCCAGGCCCTCATCCGCGCTGCGCACACAGCTTGCCTCCATCGGCCGGAGCGCCGAACAGCGCATGTTGATGGCCACTGGTGGAGCGAACGCCCATCGCGGAGCCATCTGGGCGCTGGGTTTGCTCGTTGCGGCCGCATCCCTGCACGGCGAACAGGAAGTCGATGCCGAGTTGCTGGCATCGACCGCGGCAGCCATCGCGCGCCACCCGGATCAGAACGCCGTCGACACCGACTCGCATGGCGTGCGAATCTGTCGCCGTTATGGCGTGGGGGGTGCGAAGGCCGAAGCTTGCGACGGTTTTCCCCACGCCCTGCAGATCGGACTGCCTTGCCTGCGCCAAGCCAGAGCGCGCGGCTGCGGCGAGCAACACGCCAGGCTCGATGCCTTGCTGGCGATCATGTCCAGGCTCGCCGACACATGCCTGCTGCATCGCGGCGGACCCGCGGCGCTGGATACAGCGCGGCGTGGTGCCCAGTCGGTGCTCGATCTGGGCGGCAGCAGCGCGGCGCAGGGCATGCAGGCCCTGATGCGACTCGACCACGAACTGTTGGCGCTGCATGCGTCGCCTGGTGGCAGTGCCGACCTTCTGGCTGTGACCCTCTTCCTCGATGGCACCGACGTTCTGGCCGATCCGTGCCTGATGCAACCAAGATCCGACCATGGAAACGCTCGACTTTGAATTCGCCGCCAGCCAGCCGACGCGACAACGCGCGCACATCGGCGTAGTCGGCTCAGGGGATCTGGAGGTCCTGATCGAACCCGCATCCGAGACGATGACGAAAGTCAGGGTTCGCACCAGCGTGGACGGCTATGCGGCGATCTGGCAGCGGGTGCTGGAGCGCTTTTTCGCCCGCCATCCCTGGGCCGTGCGGGTCGAAATCAACGATTTCGGCGCCACCCCTGGGGTCGTGACCTTGCGCTTGGAGCAGGCGCTGGAGGCAAGCCAGGCATGAACGCGCCCCGAAACTCCCAGAGCTTCATCGAACTCGGCGGCCGCGAGCGCGCCCTGGTGGTTCTCGACCCCGGCAGCCAGCGCGAACTGCTCGGCCCGTTCGAGCGGCTGATGTCGCCCTGGCTCGCGCGTCAGGGCATCGTGCCCCAATCCGACGACGGAGTCATCATCGTCAAAGGCACACTCGATGGCCATGCTGCGGTCGTGCTGGCCGTCGAGAGCGGATTCCAAGGGGGGAGCATCGGCGAAGTCTCGGGTGCGAAGATCGCCGGCGCGCTGGAACTGGCCTTGCGCGACTGCGAGGCCGGCCAGCCCGTCTGGCCCATCCTGCTGCTGGAGACCGGCGGCGTGCGCCTGCAAGAAGCCAATCTCGGGCTGGCGGCAATCGCCGAGATCCAGGCGGCCATCGTCGCCCTGCGGCGCCATGTTCCAGTGGTCGCCGTCGTCGCCGGCCTGGTCGGCTGCTTCGGCGGCATGTCGCTGGTTGCCGCGCTATGCAGCCATCTCGTGCTCACGCGGCAGGCAAGGCTCGGCATGAACGGCCCGGAGGTGATCGAACAGGAGGCCGGATTGGAGGAACTCGACGCGCGCGACCGCCGCCTGATCTGGAGCTTGATCGGCGGCGAACAACGGTATGCCACTGGCCTGGCCGATCGCCTGGTCGATGACGACGCCGCGCAGGTTCGCAGCGCCGCGCTGGAAGCCTGCACCGGGACCCGCTCAGGACCGGCGCGCAGCGAACGCGTTCTGGACTACCAGGGGCGCATCGAACGCGCAGCTTCGCTGAAGGATCTCGACGGCCCCGGCTTGCGCGTCCTTTGGAATCGAGAGGCGCAGCAGCCATGACCGCGTTATCCACTCGGGGACGCACCTGGTTCGATGCCCTGCGAGGCACGGCCTCCGCCCTGCCAGGCTTACCGCACTCGGTGCTTGCATCGGATGCCCGCCTGGGCGACCACCCGGCCCGCCTTGTGGCCGTGGTGCCCGACCCAGCCAGCCCCTACCCGCGTGCGCGCCAGGGCGAAGTCGGCCTGCGCGAAGGCTGGGCGCTGGCGCAAACCGTGCGGGATGCGATGGCGCAGGACGCGCGGGGCTCCAAGCGTTTGCTGCTGGCCATCGTCGACGTGCCCAGCCAGGCCTATGGGCGCCGGGAAGAGATGCTCGGCATTCACCTGGCTTGCGCTGCGGCGGTGGATGCCTATGCCTCGGCCCGCATGGCCGGGCACCCCGTCATTGCGCTGCTCGTCGGCGCGGCGATGTCGGGGGCATTCCTCGCGCATGGCTACCAGGCACACCGCATCCTGGCGCTCGACGATGCCCGCGTCATGGTGCATGCGATGGGGCGCGAGGCGGCTGCGCGGGTCACCCGGCGCAGCGTTGACGAACTCGACCAACTTGGCACCACGAACCCGCCGATGTCCTATCGCATCACGGACTACGCGCGCCTGGGCTTGCTGCACGACCTCATTGCCGGGATTCAAGCGGATGCGCCAACGGATCGGGACGTCGCCACGGTACGGCAGGCGGTACTGGCAGCCCTGGCCAGCATCGGGCCCGACGAAAGGGACTTGGCTGCGAGGCTGACGTCGCCGACGGCGCGAACCGGGCGCGCCGCCTCGTGCGAGGTTCGCGAACGCCTGGCCGAGCAATGGTGACCCGTGATGCATGCACCGATGGAAAGGGCCACAGTACGGCCGCAGCTCGAGCAACCCGGTTCCGAGTTGGCTTCGGTGGCGTGGCGGCCCCATGACCTCCTGCTCGTGAGCGCCCCCAGCAGCCCGCAAGCGGGCTCCCCCCGAGGGGGTCAAGAAAACTCGGGAACGGCCCTTCGTTTCCTTGAGAGCGCCCCCAGCAGCCCGCAAGCGGGCTCCCCCCGAGGGGGTCAAGAAAACTCGGGAACGGCCCTTCGTTTCCTTGAGAGCGCCCCCGGCAGCCCGCAAGCGGGCTCCCCCCGAGGGGGTCAAGAAAACTCGGGAACGGCCCTTCGTTTCCTTGAGAGCGCCCCCAGCAGCCCGCAAGCGGGCTCCCCCCGAGGGGGTCAAGAAAACTCGGGAGCGGCCCTTCGTTTCCTTGAGAGCGCCCCCAGCAGCCCGCAAGCGGGCTCCCCCCGAGGGGGTCAAGAAAACTCGGGAACGGCCCTTCGTTTCCTTGTGAGCGCCCCCAGCAGCCCGCAAGCGGGCTCCCCCCGAGGGGGTCAAGAAAACTCGGGAACGGCCCTTCGTTTCCTTGAGAGCGCCCCCAGCAGCCCGCAAGCGGGCTCCCCCCGAGGGGGTCAAGAAAACTCGGGAACGGCCCTTCGTTTCCTTGTGAGCGCCCCCAGCAGCCCGCAAGCGGGCTCCCCCCGAGGGGGTCAAGAAAACTCGGGAACGGCCCTTCGTTTCCTTGAGAGCGCCCCCAGCAGCCCGCAAGCGGGCTCCCCCCGAGGGGGTCAAGAAAACTCGGGAACGGCCCTTCGTTTCCTTGTGAGCGCCCCCAGCAGCCCGCAAGCGGGCTCCCCCCGAGGGGGTCAAGAAAACTCGGGAACGGCCCTTCGTTTCCTTGAGAGCGCCCCCAGCAGCCCGCAAGCGGGCTCCCCCCGAGGGGGTCAAGAAAACTCGGGAACGGCCCTTCGTTTCCTTGTGAGCGCCCCCAGCAGCCCGCAAGCGGGCTCCCCCCGAGGGGGTCAAGAAAACTCGGGAACGGCCCTTCGTTTCCTTGAGAGCGCCCCCAGCAGCCCGCAAGCGGGCTCCCCCCGAGGGGGTCAAGAAAACTCGGGAACGGCCCTTCGTTTCCTTGTGAGCGCCCCCAGCAGCCCGCAAGCGGGCTCCCCCCGAGGGGGTCAAGAAAACTCGGGAACGGCCCTTCGTTTCCTTGAGAGCGCCCCCAGCAGCCCGCAAGCGGGCTCCCCCCGAGGGGGTCAAGAAAACTCGGGAACGGCCCTTCGTTTCCTTGTGAGCGCCCCCAGCAGCCCGCAAGCGGGCTCCCCCCGAGGGGGTCAAGAAAACTCGGGAACGGCCCTTCGTTTCCTTGAGAGCGCCCCCAGCAGCCCGCAAGCGGGCTCCCCCCGAGGGGGTCAAGAAAACTCGGGAACGGCCCTTCGTTTCCTTGTGAGCGCCCCCAGCAGCCCGCAAGCGGGCTCCCCCCGAGGGGGTCAAGAAAACTCGGGAACGGCCCTTCGTTTCCTTGAGAGCGCCCCCAGCAGCCCGCAAGCGGGCTCCCCCCGAGGGGGTCAAGAAAACTCGGGAGCGGCCCTTCGTTTCCTTGAGAGCGCCCCCGGCAGCCCGCAAGCGGGCTCCCTCCGCGGGAGCCAAGGCAACGCGGGAACGGCCCAGCGCTGCCTCGACAGAAGCCTTGCGGCGCTTGCCTTCGACACCTTGCCGCCCGATTGGGTTGCGCGCTCCTTGACCCAGGCGCCATGGGTCGTCGTCCGCCGTGCGCCTTGGCGCGCGAACCGCGTACCCGTTGGCATTCGCGGTGGCGCCCGCAATCAGCGCACCGCAGCCTGGCTGGATCCGCTGCATGTCGTGCGCAGGCTGTCGCCTTGGGATCTGCGAGGCCGGGCCAGGGAGCTTGACGCATCGCGCCTCGCCATGCCGGCGATACAAGCCCTCGCAGCCGTGGAACGGGCGTGGAGCGCCTGGCCAGGTTTGCGCTGGGGCCCGGGCGGCAGCGTGGGGTTCGAGCTGGCCTCCGGGCTCGCCAGCGTCGGCAACGACAGCGACCTCGATCTGGTGGTTCTGCTCGATCGCGCGATCCCGCGGTCCGAAGCCCATACGCTCTGGAAACAGCTGCCGCACCAGGGTCCGGCACGCATGGACGTGCAACTGCAAACGCCAGCCGGCGCCGTGGCCCTGTCCGAGTATGCGATGGGCGCTGGCTCCGTGATGCTGCGCAGCGCCAACGGCGCACGACTGACGCGCGATCCATGGGCCGAAGCGCCGCGGGCCGAGGTCGCATGAAGCTGGCCTTCCTCTGTCCGGGACAAGGCGCTCAGTCGCCTGGTTTTCTGGGACGTCTGCCTCGGCACGCCGAGGTGGAGCGAACGCTGGACGAGGCCAGCGTGGTCCTGCAACGTGACGCGCGCCGTCTGGACAGTGCCCTCGAGCTGCGCTCCACCGTCGCCACCCAACTGTCCATTGTGATTGCCGGCGTCGCCCTGGCTCGTGCTCTCGAGGCGCAAGGCCTGCGGCCCGACGCGGTCGCGGGCCTGTCGGTGGGAGCCTTCACCGCCGCCGTGATCGTCGGCTCGCTGGTGTTCGACCAGGCCCTGCGCGTCGTGCTGCTCCGCGCCACCCTCATGGAGCAGGCCTACCCGCAGGGCTACGGCATGGCCGTGATCGTTGGCCTGGGCCAACGCAGTGTCGAGGACATCCTGCGCTCGGCCGCGCCGGCCAGCGCCACGGCCGAGCAACGGGTTTACCTGGCCAACTTCAACGGACCATCCCAGTTCGTCATTGCCGGCGCCGACCATGCGTTGGAACAGGCTCTGCGCCACGCCCAGAACCTCGGCGCGCGCCGTGCCGAGCGGCTTGACGTGGCCGTGCCCTCGCACTGCGTCCTGCTGTCCAGTGTCGCGCATGCCCTGCGCGACGCGCTGCTCGATTCGCACGTCCATGCCCCGCGGGTGCCCTACGTCGGCAATCGAAGCGGACGCCTGCTCGGGTCTGCAGAGGCCATCACGGCCGACCTGGCAGACAGCGTCATGGCCCCGGTGCGGTGGCATGACGGAACCACGGTGCTGCTCGAGCATGGGGTGCGCCAGTTCATCGAACTGCCTCCCGGGCAGACACTGACTCAACTGGCGCAGTCGACTTTCGATACGGTGCGCGCCGTTTCCGCCGAGGGTTCCGACCTGCGCTCCCTGGTTCTCGGTGCGCAGCGGTTCCAAACCAGCATGGAGGATTGACGCAACAGGACATGAACATCGACGCGGCGCGGGTTCAACCCCTTGGCATGCGCCGGTTCGTCCGGCGTGCGCCAACTTGCATGGCATCACATACCCGGGCCCCACAACCCGGATCAATCGAAGGAGACAAGCGATGGACAGCAACACCCTGGCCGCCACAGCACGGCCGACGCGCACACCCTTGAATCGTGACCAGATTCGAGGCTTCTGGGCCGCCTGGTTCGGCTGGACCCTGGACGGCATGGATTCGATCATTTACGCCCTGGTCCTGGTTCCGGCGCTGACCGAATTGCTGCCCAAGTCCGGCATCGCCGCCACGCCCGGCAACATCGGCCTGGCGGGCTCGATCCTCTTTGCACTATTCCTCGTCGGCTGGGGGCTGTCGTTCATCTGGGGCCCCATCGCCGACCGATTCGGCCGCACCGTGGCCGTCGTCGGTGGGGGTGTGAGCAACGCCGGGCGCCCGCGCCTGCCCCTGCGCCTGATGGTGTCGCTGCTGGATCTCAAGCACGCCTTCAACCTCAGCGACGAGGATCTCGTGGAGCGCTGGAGCCAGGACGTGCTCTGGCAGTTCTTCAGCGGACGGGCGTACTTCGAGCACAGCCCGCCCTGTGATGCCTCCCAGATCGTGCGCTTTCGGGGAATTCTGGGCGAGGCCGGGGTGGAAGAACTGCTGGCCAAGACGCTGCAGGCTACCGTCGAGATGCAAGTGGTCAAACCGCAAGAGTTCGAGCGCGTCATTGTCGACACCACGGTGTAGGAGAAAGCCATTGCCCATCCCACCGACAGCCGTCTGCTGGATGTGGCGCGTCGCCTCGTGGTGCGCACGGCCCAGCGCTGCGGAATTGCGCTCAAGCAGACCTTTGACAAGGAGGGCGCGCAACTGCGCCGCAAGGCGGGCAGCTATGCGCATGCCAGGCAATTCAAACGGCTCAAGCGGGTGATCAAGCGCCAGCGCACCATCCAGGGGATCCTGCTGCGGGAGGTCGAGCGCAAACGGCAAGGTCTGTCGGATGCCGTGCGCCGTGGCTTGGACGATCTGATGGCAGGGCGCGGCGCATCCACACCCAGCAGCCCAAAGACAAGCACAAGCTCTATGCGCTGCACGCCCCGGAAGCGGAGTGCATCTCCAAGGGCAAAGCCCGTCACCCCTACGAGTTCGGCGTCAAGGTCAGCGTGGCGGTAACGCACACAAGCGGCCTGATGGTGGGGGCCAGGAGCTTTGCCGGCAACCCCTACGACGGACACACGCTCAGCAGCCAACTGGAGCAGACGGGCATCTTGCTGCAAGACCTGAACGTGCCCGCGCCGAAGGTGGTCGTCGTGGATCTAGGGTACCGGGGGCATGACGTCCCGGCAGGCGTGGAGGTCATCCACCGCGGGCGATACCAATCGCTCACCCGGCAGCAAAAAACCTGGCTCAGGCGCCGCCAGGCGGTGGAGCCCGCCATCGGGCACGCCAAGAGTGAGAACCGCTTGGGTCGCTGCTTCCTCAAAGGGGCGCTGGGCGATGCGATGAATGCGGTGCTGGCGGCCTGCGGCTACAACCTGCGCTGGCTGCTGCGCCAAATCGCCCGTCTGGGCATCCAGGCGGTCTTTTTGCGCCTGGCGATCATGACCTGGCTGCAGCGCTTTTGGGGACGACCAATTCTTTCACCTTGCTGAGTATCCGCCATGGTCGTCATATCTTCCAGGTCGGCGGCGGGAAATGAATTTCGCAGGGCTGACCAATTATCAACATGGTGATTTATAATCAAATCTAACGGCGAAGATGGGGCGCGGATACAGACTAATATGCTGATATGTCCCTGAATCCGTGACTTCCGATAATCCATCGACTTGAAAGCTGATTGTGACGGCCCGATTTTCCCGATTTCCCGCAGGTTCACGGTTCGAGCGCCGTGTCGAAGGGGGCTGTGGGGCTGTGCGCGAACGATCGGCCCCCTTGATCGGTCATTTCGGGTGGGTTGCGCGCAGCCGTTCCCCCGCTGAGCCCTTGTGGCCAGCGTCTTGGGGTGCTGGGAAAGCTTGGACTGCGTCTTCAGCCGCTGGCGGCGAACTGCGCATGCAGATCGCAAAAGGCACGGGCTGCCTTGTCGTTGGCGCCCAGTCCCAACCACAGCCGCCCGCCATGGTTGATCACGCGTGCTGCGCGGATGACAAGTTCCTGGATCACAGTCTTCAGACGCCGTCGCCTGGCCGCATGGCGCACCGGTGCATGCGGCCCCAGCAGCCCTTGCTGCCCCATGAGGCGCAGCACGTTCATCGTCAGGGCCGCAAGCTGGCAGACAAGATCGTTCGTGTCGAACTTCCCCGAGGGCAGTCGCTCCAGATCCATGTCGGTTTTGAATTCCGCATGGAACTGCTCGTGCGTAGCGTGCCCGGCGTACAGGTCGATGATCGCCTCGGCGCTGATGGCCTTGGGCAAGCTTGTCGTCCAGCCCTCCAAGATGATCTCGGGGACCAAAAACTGCTGGCCACGGGCATCGACGGTGCGCTCCGTGATGCGCACAATGCGGCGCAGGCGATGGGCGATGCCTTCGACCTGCACGGCCACCTCCCAAACCGCCACGCGCTTGCCTGCGCGCGGATGCTGCCACAACAAACCCCCTTCCAGTTCCTGCCGTCGCAAGACCTCCAGAGGATCGGTCTTGCGGGGATTCCACTTGATCAGAACATCGACCCGGGGCAGTCCTGGCCTGTTGCAGCGCTGCATGTCGGCCATCAAGGCGGCCGAGCAAAACCCCGCATCCATGCGCACGAGAATCGGCGCCTTGGGGCCTGCGGTCGACAGGCGCTGCGCCATGGGCACGGCCGTCTCGAGGTTGTAGGTCGTCTCCGAAGCCGAGTGCTGCGCGCCCGGACGTAGGGCGAACTCCAGGCAAAACCCATGCGTGCCCAGGTAGGCCGCCAGCGGGCAGTAGCCATCGACCCCCGCGTAGGTGCGGCTCACCCCATCCTTGGCTGTGCCCGAGTTGTCCATCGCGAAGGTGTCGATGTCCAGCGGCACATGACCGCAAGGCAAAAGACCATAGTCCGGTTGGCTCTTGCGCAGCAGCGCTTCAATCGCCTGGGAGGTGAAGTCAAACCACAGGGCGGCCTGCGCATCCAGGCGCTGGCGCAGGGTGGGCGAGGACGGCACACCCACCAGACCCAGCGCCTCCTGGAAGAAACGATCGCCTCGAAAGCCTTCGATGGCATCGAAGTCGCTCTTGCTCTGCGCGAGCAAGCCAACATAGCTGCGCATCAGTGTGCTGGGCGGCAGTCCGCCGCGGCAAGGCCACTGGGCATCCAGGCGTTTGAACAGAGGATCGAGGCGCTTGAGGTGATGACCGACAAGGGCCAGACCGGCCACCGGCGTCAGGTCATAGTCGAGTTGCTTGACGCGAAATCCAAACCCCATGCCATACCCCGGAACGTTCACCCGCTGGGTGAGAAGACAAAGGGGTCATTTTATCGAATAAACCATTATGCATCAACAACTTATGAAAATTCCGCATGCCCGAGCTCACGGATTCAGGATGTCTAAATGCAAAATAGGCGCATCAGCACGGAACAGCGGCATTTTTGCGGCTGTATTGCCACCAAGTTAATAGCGTACACATAGCGTAGAATGCAATGAAAAAATAAAGCGCAGCTTGGGGACCACCAGTAAGTGAAATCGAGGAGCCGAAGGTCTTAGGGATGTAGAAGGCACCGTAAGCGGCAACCGCTGAAATGAAACCAATGGCCGCCGCCGACTCCTTGTTTGCGTCTTTGCGAGCTTGTTCTTGCCCAGCGGCGTCCATGCCAATAGCAGCACGTCTGCGATCTGTAAGGAAAATTACTGGGATCATGCGAAAGGTTGAGCCGTTGCCGATGCCGGTCGTAGCAAACAATATTAAAAAAGCCCACAGGAAAACGATAAAATTGCCTCCCTGATGAGCGTGTGGCAGAGAAACCAGCACCACAAGAGCTCCTAGGGCCATCAGGATAAAATTCCAAAAAGTTACGCGAGCCCCTCCCAATTTGTCAGCCAACCAGCCACCAATAGGCCGCGCTAGCGCGCCGACCAAGGGGCCGAGCCAAGCATAATCAAGTGCGTTAATGCCTGGAAACTGCGACTTGATTAGTAGAGGCATGCCTGCCGAATAGCCAATGAAGGAGCCGAACGTGCCTGTGTAGAGGAAACTCATAACCCATGTGTGTTTACGTTTAAAAATAACAGCTTGCTCTGCAAAGGAAGCTTCCGCCTCAGCGAGGTCATGCATGCCAAACCATGCAGCTAGACTGACAACGACAATGAATGGCACCCAAACAAGGCCTGCATTTTGCAGCCACACATGGCTAGTTTGCCCTTTTTGAACGACACTCTGTGGACCACCCCCAAGCGCGCCAAAAATGCCTATGGAAATTACCAATGGCACAACGAATTGCACCAGAGAAACTCCAAGATTTCCCAGCCCGGCATTTAGGCCGAGCCCAAGGCCTTTTTTGGATCTTGGAAAGAAAAAACTAATGTTCGCCATTGATGAAGCAAAGTTCCCTCCACCGAAACCACTGAGCAGCGCTAGAATGACAAATGTGGAATAGGATGTGCTAAGATTTTGCACGGCAAAATAAATGCCGATTGCCGGTAGCAGCAGGGACGCAGTAGAAATGGCCGTCCAGCGTCTGCCACCAAAAATCGGCACCATGAAAGAATAGAAGATTCGCAGCGTGGCGCCGAACAAGCCTGGAAGAGCAGCTAGCCAAAACAACTGATTGGTCGAGAACTTGAATCCAACCGCTGGCAATTTCACCACGACGACCGACCACACCATCCAGACTGCAAAGGCCAAAGTAAGTGCAGGGATCGAAATCCAAAGATTTTGTAGAGCAATATTCCGACCCTTTCGGCGCCAAAACGCTTCGTCTTCAGGAGTCCACTCAATAATGAGATTTCTAGACATGTTCAAGCCCCAGTAGAGTTATAAGAGTTGCTTCGCAGTTTTTTTACGAAAATGCAGAGAAAGACCTCTGACTGAGTCAATCTTGATTTTCTTAGTATATCGTCTGCGGTTGCGCTTTTACAGCAGCCGTTTCGCTCAAATCTTTCAATTATTCTTAGGCTTCACGCCAACCCTAAGATCCCTGGCGTTCCGCCTATTTTTTCCAACCCAATTCCAAATTACCTGCTGATACGGCCGCCATGTGTAATTCAACGGGAACACTGTGAAGTGGATCAAGCGTGTGAAAGGAATTAATCCGAAAATTACAAAAGCAGACAATATGTGCAGTTGAACAATATCAGGCAAAGCCAGGATCGCATCGACTTTCGGATTCAAAATGAAAATCGAACGTAGATAAGGTGTTACTGACGATGAAAACCAAGATGTTCCCCATCTGTCAAAATAAGCGATCATCAACCCAGTCATCAACTGAAAAGTCAGCAAAATATAGAGTATTACGTCCATACGGCTCGTTACCTTGCGTAATCGCGCATCACTCAAGCGCCTTACGATCAAAGCCGCGAGGCCGAACATTGCACTCAGCCCGAAGGCAAACATCGTCCACTCCAGAGCCAGCAGGCGCCATGGTTGGCCGTTCCATGCCAAAATAGTTTGAGGAACGGCGAATGCAGCCAAATGCCCAAGGAATACAATGAGTATCCCCCAATGAAATGGTTGGGTGCCCCAAAACAATTTCCGACTCTCCAGAAATTGCGACGACAGCGACGTCACCTTAAAACCCAGCATTCGATAGCGATAAATCGACCCTACCAGCAATGTCGTGAGAGCGACATATGGCAGTATCGTGAACAGTGCTTGTCGAAAACTCATCTTAATCTCCTTGAGCCATTTCAACTGAAGGGCACGCAATTGCGCACATCGGGAGTTCGCCATCTTTAAAATCACGAATCGGAATAAAATTGTTACCTGCCAGTCCGCGATGTTGTTCCGGCACGCCTGGAAAATCGTGATCAAGCACCATCAACAGCGCCCCAAGAGCATGCCGATAGGGATTTCCGTAGTTCAACTCCTCTTGCACAATAGCCTCATGTTTCTTCTTTAGAGAAGCGATGCGATCACGGATTCGTTTTTCATCGAACGCCGAAAGCATCGATCGAACAGCAGGAATCAGCGCTAGTTCAGCAATGTCCTTGACCAATTCTTCATCATCCAAACAAGAAAACAGATCCAGTACATTCGAGAGATGGTCCGGTAATTCAAGTCCGCAGTCATGACCTCTTCTTCGGTGTTCCTCCTTCATGCTCGCCAGAAAGAGTCCGCGCTTATAGTCCTCGCCAAACAGCACATATCCGATCTCCAGATGGCAGATCGCCTGAACCTCGAACGTCTTGAGAAAGATTTCTTCCCGCTGTGTCTGGTCACGCACGAGCATGTGGCCGACATATTTTTCAAGCTCCGGTAGCGCGCCCGGATGTGATAGTTCGAGTTGAGCCTTGAAATTACTTAATTCCTCGATCAACCCAAGCCCTGGGTAGCGGAATGGCGCGGAGAATTGCCTATAAATTTCTAAGTTACTATTCATCAAAGACCCCGAACCGGCTTATCACTAAAACCAAATCCAACATTGCCCTTACGATCATCGGTGGCTTCAAGCAATTCACTCGCTTCCTCCCGATGCGCTGCCGGAATCACGAAGCGCTCCTCGTTCAGCGCCAAGGTGGTTAATCGGAATATGGCGTCCGCCATCTCTTCGCACATCTCCGCTTCTTGCATCGCCTTGGTGACTTCTTGCTCAGGAAGATCCCCAACTGTCACTCTGCGGCGGTGAATCTTGACAGCCATCATCTTCTTCAAGACAGTCTCAATTTGCTTAACGTTACCGGCAGAGAACAGCGATGCCAGATATTCCAATGGCAGCCGCGAGTTCTCGATCCCACCCCAGAAAGACTTCGTGGACGTGTTGTAAAGCCCCTCAGTGACCTTGCCCATAGTCGGCAGGAGTGGCGGCACGTAAAACAGATTAGGAAGTGTCCGAAATTCTGGGTGGAGTGGGAGTGCGATTCCCCATTGCTTAACAAATTTATAAACCGGCGATTTTTGAGCGGCGTCGATTGTCGAGTCTGCGATACCGCATTCCTTTGCCCTTTTAATCACATCTGGGTCGAAGGGATCGAGATAAATATCGAAATGCTTGTTAACGAGGTCCTGCTCATCACAAGACGCCATCGACTCGATTTTCTCGGCGTCATAGAGCATCACGCCCAGATACCGAATCCGCCCGACACATGTGTGAAAACAAGCCGGTGCCATGCCGGCTTCAAGGCGGGGGTAACACAGCACGCACTTCTCAGACTTTCCTGTCGACCAGTTGTAATAGGTTTTTTTGTAAGGACAAGCTGTAACGCACATTCGCCAACCACGGCAACGTTCCTGATTGATCAACACAATCCCATCCTCACCCCTTTTATACAGGGCTCCGGAAGGGCACGAAGCGACGCAAGTTGGATTGAGGCAATGATTACATATACGCGGCAGATACATAAAGGTGAGGCGTTCAAGCTGAAACATAGCCTCCTGCTCTTCGGGACTCAATTTTTCCAGATTGACGTCCTTGCGTGCATAATCCTTTGTCCCCCCAAGATCATCGTCCCAATTCGGCCCCGCTTTAACATCAATTGGATTGCCTGTGACCAAGGATATTGTCCTTGCCGTTGGCTGATCATTGCCTTCCGGCGCATCGAACAGATCAGAATATTTGTAAGTCCATGGTTCGTAGTAATCATCCATCACCGGCATGTCCGGATTGTAGGTGATGTTTTTCAGGGTAATGACCTTATTTTTATTGCTTTTTGGCCTTATTTCATCTCCAATTTTCTCCCATCCACCTTTATAGACCTCCTGATCCTCCCAGCGCGTTGGGTATCCGGTTCCAGGTTTAGTCTCAACATTATTCCACCACATATACTCCGCACCCTTACGGTCGGTCCAAATATTCTTGCAAGCAACCGAACAAGTGTGGCAGCCGATGCATTTATCAAGGTGAAACACCATTGAAATTTGCGATCTGATATCCATAATTCTGCTCCCTTAGAAGTTGACTGTTTCCATTTTCCTGACCAGCACATGGGTATCGCGATTGACCCCCACCGGGCCCCAATAGTTGAGATGGTAGGTAAACTGGCCATAACCGCCAACGCAGAGATTCGGTTTCAAATGCACACGCGTGATGCTGTTGTTCATTCCAGCTCGCTTTCCACCTCTGATCTGGGACTTCGGCACGCTATAAGTGCGCTCAACAGCGTGATAGACAATGCAAACTCCCGATGGGATTCGTGCGCTCACCGCAGCGCGGGTGCAATAAACGCCATGGTCGTTATAGACTTCGACCCAATCGTTGTCTTGAATTCCTAGACTTTCGGCGTCTGCCTCACTCAACCAACAAGGCTCCATGCCGCGGGAAAGCGTCAACATCCGTAGTGTGTCACCATAGGTCGAGTGAATATGCCATTTCCCATGTGGTGTCAGCACATTCAACATTTTTGCCTTACCATCGTTCACTGATTGGCGTAAGTCTCCATAAGCCTCTGGCGTAGGCGACGGCTTAAATGTTGGCAAATGCTCGCCGAACGCAATATAACCGTCATGATCCAGATAAAAATGCTGGCGCCCTGTCAATGTGCGCCAAGGCACCTTGTGTTCGACGTTATAGGTGAATCCTGAATAAGCCCGGCCATCGTCCATCAGGCCCGACCAGACTGGTGTATTGATTAGGCGTCGGGGCTGCGTTTTCAGGTCGCGATTATTGATCAGCACGCCTTTTGAGGCCTCACTCAAATGAGATAGCTTTAACCCAGTTTTAATCTCTGCATTTTTATAGGCACGTTGCGCCAGCTCTCCGTTTGTCGCAGATGAGAGATAAAGAACAGCCTCGATTGCTTCGGTATCCTCCTTAAGAGAGGGATAGTGCTTGCCTTGAATTGTCTGTATATGATCTTTGTTTTCGAGCATCTTGTCATAGAAATCGGCGCAGTCATACTGATTTCCGTGCGCGCCCAAGCCTTTTGCACGCACGTTAGGTCCGAGCGTAATAAATTTATTATAAATCTGCGTGTAATCTCGATCTTCCAATGCGAGTTTGTGCATAGACTTGCCCAGCACCGGCTCGCATTCACCCTTTGTCCAGTCAAGCATCTTTGGCTGAGCAATTTCGTCGGCCGTGTCATGCGAGAGCGCTGACATCACAATATCGGTGACCGGCTCCGGCATATGTTTCTTTGCCATCTCGCTCACAACGTTTGCGAGGTCCCGGAAAATATTCCAGTCTGTCTTTGATTCCCAAACGGGTGGAATTGCCGCGCTTAGCGGGTGAATGAATGAATGCATATCGGTAGAATTCAGATCATCCTTTTCGTACCACGAGGCTGTGGGTAGCACGATGTCTGAATAAAGCGCTGACGTGTCCATTCTGAAATTCAGGTCGATAATCAGATCCATTTTTCCACTGACTGCGGCGTCACGCCATTTGACATCTTTGACTTTACCTTTCGCCGCCTCATCAGCAATGTGATTATGGTGCGTTCCCAAATAATGATCGAGAAAATATTCGTGGCCCTTTGCACTGGTGCCGATTGCATTGCCGCGCCAAATAAACCATACGCGCGGCCAATTGATTTCGGCATCCGGATCGGTCACTGAATATCGCACCTCGGTTAATTTCAGTTTTTCTAGGACGTAATTCTTGATTTCCTCATCGGTGCTGGCCCCAGCTTGGCGCGCTTGCTCCACCAATTCAAAGTTGTTCACGTTGAATTGGGGGAAAAACGGAAGCCAGCCATTTCGCACGGCCTTCACAATAAAATCTGCGGTATGCAGTTTCGTCGTATCGTTACTCGGCGCCGCGTTGTATTCGTTCTGATTGCCGTCATAGCGCCACTGATCAGAATTCATGTAATGCCAAATAGGCGCTTGTTGAAGTCGTGTTGTGCTCTGCCAGTCGCGCGCTGACATGATGCTTCCCCATGAGTCTGAAGGCGCAAGTTTTTCCTGGCCAACATAATGATTCATCCCCCCGCCATTAACGCCGACACATCCGGTCAGCATGAGCGCCATCATTCCTGCTCGATAGATCAAATTACCGTGAAACCAGTGGTTGATACCAGCACCGACAATGATGGTGCATTTGCCATTCGTCATCTCCGCAGTGCGAGCCCATTCACGAGCAAATTGCAACACTGTTTCTGACCCAATGCCTGTGAAAATTTCCTGCCATGCTGGCGTATAAGCAGCATCCTTATCGTTGTAGTCGTCCGGGTAATCGCCACCCAGGCCACGATCGACTCCGTAGTGAGCCATGATGAGGTCGTAGATCGTGGCAACGGGTATGCGCTCGTCAGAAACCGTTGTCACATACCTGACCGGGACGCCACGCAAAGCCTTACGATCCAACCCATACTCAGTGAACTCAACTGGCAACACGTCGTCGCTCTTGCCGAGCATCGTGAGCAGGGGGTCATAGCTTCGGTCGTCGAGCCCATCCTCGAACTTGGTGTTCCAGTTTCCTTTCGCTTTGTCCCAACGATGTCCGACACTTCCCTTCGGCATCACCAGTGTGCCGGTCTGTTCATCAATGTTTAGAAATTTCCAATCGCCATTTTCCTGTTCCTTATATTTTTCGATCCTGTTCGCGCGGAGTAGTTTGCCTGGGATGTAATGCTCACCATTGGCATGCAACTCAACCAGATAGGGACTATCTGTATACTTTTTTGTGTAATCGATAAAATAAGATGTCCGCTTTTGATGATGCCATTCCGTCAGAATGACGTGCGTCACAGCCATCCAGAAAGCCCCATCTCCCCCTGCATGCACCGGGACCCATTGGTCCGCATATTTCGCCACCATGCTGAAGTCGGGGGAAAATACGACCGTCTTGGTACCGTTATGACGCGATTCCGAAAAAAAATGGACGTCGGGTGTGCGCGTCATCCCGAGATTGGCTCCCATGACAGCCGTGAATTTCGAGTTGTACCAGTCGGCGCTTTCGGCCACGTCCGTCTGCTCGCCCCAAACTTCGGGAAAGGCCGGGGGTAGGTCGCAATACCAATCGTAAAAACTCAGCAGCACTCCGCCCATCAATTGCAGGAAACGCGACCCTGCGGCGAAACTCAGCATCGACATCGCCGGAATCGGTGAGAACCCGACAAGGCGGTCAGGGCCATATTTTTTGACTGTGTGCAGCGATGCGGCGCTGATCAACTCCATCGCCTCATCCCACTGCACGCGGCGAAAGCCGCCCTTACCGCGTGCCTGTTGATAACGCTTGCGCTTTACCGGATCATCCTGCAGGTTCCGCCAAGCCAGGACTGGGTCACGGGTTTTCTCTTTTTCTTCGCGATAAAGATCGAGTAAGGCTCCTCGCATCAGGGGATATTTGACGCGGATCGGGCTGTAGAGGTACCAAGAATAAGAAATGCCTCGCTGACAGCCACGCGGTTCATAAGGTGGAAGTGATTTTTCGAGCAGCGGGTAATCTAAGGCCTGTGTTTCATAGACGACAATTCCATCTTTCACATGCACGTTCCAGGAACAACCTCCTGTGCAATTGACGCCATGTGTGCTGCGCACAACTTTATCGTGCTGCCAACGATTCCGATAAAACTCTTCCCAAGATCTTGTTTTTGGCGAAATAATGTCTTTGATCCAGCTCATGATGTCCTCGTTTCTTGTCGAATATTGGGTGTCTGATTCAATGTGTCTTGACCTGGCGCGCATAAATCAAATGCTTGGTGCTAACTCTTTTTCGCCTGATCCAAATCAGATTCATGACCGCCAAAATCGCAAGCATCCCCAAGCCCCCTGCTGCGAGCATGTGGTTCGCGACACGCGTTCCTGCTTGCGTTGCTTTGGATGTATTTGCCGCCTGCAGGAAGGCAATTAACTGCACTGTTTCTACAGTCGTGACAGGATGATCCTTATAGGCGATAGCCATCGGCGCAAAAGGGGGCGAGGTGATCATGGCCTTGATGCCGTCGGCGCCGATGGTTCCGTAGATCCCCGTTAGGCCAACGGCAAGCTTTCCACCGGCGATACCGATCGTGGAGTTGTTGACGTCATGACAAGAGATGCACGCTGCACCGCCATGGGTAAGCCGCGTTTGCCCGGTGAAAAGCCTGGAGCCTGCCATGATCTGTAAAGAACTTGGCTGTGCGGCTGCAGCGGGCGTGGTCGTCAGCGGTGCCGAGACATGGATTGCACCTTGAGAAGCTTGGGAAATGTAGGCCAGGATGCCACGGATTTCAGTGCTGGACAGCGCTTGATCTGGCATCACCATGCCGTATTGGGCGGCAAGCGATTTCGCCGCCGAATCACCACTCTGAATCACCCGCTGGGGGGATTGAATGAAATGCAACAGCCAGTCTGTCTTGCGGCTTGTCTCGATGTCCTTCAAATCCGGCCCAACCAGCTTTCCGCCACCGATCGTGTGACATTGAGCACAGCGCTGCTCGAAAATGGCCTTACCGGTATCGGCAAAAGCCTGGGTCATGTTCACCAGATACATCGCAACCAGCAATACGAAGGCCCCGCTCATCCATAAATGCTGGTGAGGTTCTGCCTTGGCGCGGGCCACGTGTTGATACGACAACCCTCTCATGAATTTCTCCTGCTGCGGACTTGAATGACTTGGACGATAGGCCTTGGCCACGCAATTGCCTACTGCCAGGAAACGTCATGAAAGGCGTTGATATACCCCTATCGAGGTATGGGGGTAGTTAGGCAAGCTCTTGATTCGGCTGCATTTTCAAAATGACTACCGCCGATTCCCCTCTGGCCGGGTTTTTCGCGGTACCCCCGAAGCAATTGCCGGCTTCCCAATGCAGCGGGACACGCAATACATCATGCCCGTCGGGCCGCAGCAGCCAGATACAAGAACCACAGCAGAGGGAGTAGAGGCACGCGGCCGAATAAAGCGCCATATCGTGCATAGCCTCGCCTCGCCCACACGCGATTCCTTACCTCGATCCATTGCATCGACAAGATGGCGTTGCGCAGCCCAAAAGAGGTACCGGCCAAGATCGCGGGCCCAGATGTATCGACAACACGATGTGAGAGCGCCACCGATTGGTCCTCGGCAGGTTCATAATGACTACAGTTTCCTGATGCACGGGACAACCACTGATTGCTCGTGCGAAGCCCCTCATTCAGCCTGCCATAAGCGCAACGTCCAACTCCGTGGAAACCATGATTCGCTTGCACCGGCAGTTCTGGGGACAGTCGCTGTTGGCGCGGCTGGCGCGAATGCTCCTTCTCATCGCGCTCCTCTCCCTGACGAGTTTGATCAGTTCCCTAGTCATCGCCGACAGCGCACGTGGCGAAGCCTCCGCCATCAACATTGCTGGGTCGTTGCGGATGAAAACCTACCGCGCGGTCGCAATGCTCGATGCAGTGCCCGCGCGCAGCGGCCCCGATCAAATCAGCAATTTAGAGGCATCACTCGGCGATTTCGAAGCCACGTTGGCCTCACCGACCCTCACCCAATTCATTCCATCCGATGAACTCGACCGGCGTGCACATGCCTACCGCAGCATGCTCGCGATCTGGCAGCAGCGGATGCGCCCTTTGCTCATCGCCGCGGCCAACACATCACGATTCGGGCCCGAAACCCGACAAAGCGAGCAAGCTCGGGCTGCGCTTTTGACGCAAGCACGGAGTTTCGTCACGACGATCAATGATCTGGTCACCTTGCTGCAGGAAAACGTCGAAGCAAAACTCGCGTTGCTGCGGCTCATCCAAGGCATCGCCATCACCGCTGTTTTCGTCGGCATTGCGGCCACGATCTATGTCACTCGCGCAGAGGTTCTCGTCCCCCTGAAAGAACTCCAGGAGGCCACCAAAAAGATACGCAGGCAAGATCTCTCGGTGCGCGTCGCCCAGTACGCCGCAAACGACCTCGACGGACTCGGCCTGTCGTTCAATTTAATGGCAGAAGATCTCGACAAGCTCTATCAGAATCTCGAACGTAAGGTCGCGGAGAAAACAGAATCCCTGGCGCGCAGCAACAAGTCGCTCGAGTTGCTCTATCGGTCGATCGGGCGCCTCTATCCCAGCGCAATTAATTCGGGCACACATCTGGCCTTGCTGAACGACTTCGAGAAAGCCATCGGCGTCGGCCACGGTCTCGTCTGCCTTGCTGCCGACGCTAAACACAGTGATACCCAAACATCACTCAAATTCACTGCGGGCAGTCACCAACTGTGCCAGATCTCGAATTGTTCGGACTGCCACGGAACCCGTACCATACGCTGGCGCGAATTCGAACATGAGCATTTGCGCGCGCTTGCACTCCCTCTGCACGATGCCAACACCAGTTACGGGGTTCTCCAGTGGGTCATCCCTGCCGAGCAGGACCTGGATCCCTGGCAGATTCAATTACTAGAGGCCCTCTCGACCCACATGGGAATCGCGATCGGCGAGGCCATGCGCGCCGAACAGTCGAAGCGATGGTCTGTCTACGAGGAACGTGCGATCCTAGCCCGTGAACTTCACGATTCACTTGCGCAATCGCTGTCGTATATGAGAATCCAGGTATGCCGGTTAAAAGCCGTGGTGCAGGCCAAGGATCCCGCGCAAATTGATCTCATCATGGCTTCGCTCGACGACGGCTTGGCCCATGCCTACCACCACCTTCGCGAGCTACTGTCGACTTTCCGTGTGAAAGCTGAAGACAATCTGACGATCGCACTCGAAAAGGCTGCGGCCGAGTTTTCTCTCCGCGGCTCCGTTGCCATCCGCACCCAAGTAGACCCAGCCATTTTCCCGCTAAGCCCTAACGAGGAAATCAACCTGCTGCAAATCACAAGAGAAGCCCTCGCAAACGCGATTCAACACGCTAAACCGAACCATATCGATGTGAGTTTGCATGGGGGCGAAAACGGCACTGTTCAACTCATCATTGATGATGATGGGATTGGCGTTGGCGAAAAGGCCGCAAAGATTGGCCACCATGGGCTGCTCATCATGCACGAGCGCGCTAACCACATCCGCGCCAAAATATCCATCGCGAATAAGCCTCAAGGCGGAACCAGAGTTGCCGTGCAATTGACACCCAGCGCCCTTATCAACTCCATTCGAATCGTCCCCAGCACCGAGCATGAATTCAATACATGAAGTGGTGATCATCGATGATCATCCGTTATTCCGACAAGGGCTGAAAGACCTGATCGCGATGGCGAGCGAACGGCTTGTTGTCGTTGGCGAGGCAGACAACGGGAAAGACGGTCTGGAACTTGTGCGTCGGTTGAAACCCACGTTGGTCCTGCTCGATCTTCATATGAAAGGCATAAGTGGCCTCGACACGCTGAGAGAGCTCAAGGCCGTTTATCCGGGCATCACGACGATCATGGTTACGGTATCCGATGATGCCGAAAATCTGACTGCAGCGCTGCGTGCGGGCGCTGATGGTTACCTGCTCAAGGACATGGCACCGGAAGCCTTGCTCGCCAGCATCCTCAAGACATCCGAGACCGGTGTGATGACTCTGAGCGACAATTTAGTTAATTTATTAGTCGTGTCGCTACGTGAAGATCTTTTATCCAAGACGAAAGAGACCGCAAAATTGACACCACAAGAGTTTAATGTGCTCGCCCACCTCAAAGAAGGGAAGAGTAATAAACAGATAGCTCGAGACCTGGATATTGCCGAGGGAACCGTCAAGATTCACGTCAAACGCATTCTCAAAAAAATCAATGTTAATTCACGCACGCAAGCTGCCGTATGGGCCGTTGGAAACATCTGAGTTGCATATACTAAATTGATTAAAACATCGCTTGCACAATTGGCATCGATTGAAGGACATCATGGAAATCAATAACTTTAATGATCTTCTGGAATTTGCACGTCGCGAATCCGAGCCGCAACGCCTTTTACTCGTATTTATAGGCACCACGCTTCCCGAGAATGCCAGCACAGAACAAATAGCCGCATTTCATGCCGGCAAGGGTGGTGAGCTTGAGCCTGTGATGTATGTCGACAAGGACCCTCATGAGATCCTGAGTTTCGAGGCCCTGAGTGCGGAGTCAGCCGACTACGGCCCGCCGTGGTCCCTCGTGTTCACGTCGTCGGTTTCCTGGCGGGATGGTCATGCCCCCATCAGTGAAGAAACCGAGGCGTCTCTGCAACACATGATCGAATGCATCAGGGCGGGTTTATTCGAAGGGATGCTGCCCTTCGATCGCGACGGAGAACCAGTGCGCCTCGTCAGTGTCAGCACCACTTAAAAACCACGTGGTAGGTATCCCGGGCCTCTGCCACTGCTCAACGGCAGCGGCGCGGCTTATCTGGTTTCGAGCCGGTGCACGATCGCCAAAATGGGCACGAGCGCGGTCCATCTGGCCGTCAGGGGGGCTGATCGAGGATTTTTTCAGCCGATTCAAAACGCCGTGCGTGGCGAGTCTAGCAACGCCTCCCCGAGCGGCATGGTTGAACGGCTGTGGTGACCTGCCCCCCGTCGGCCATACCACGGCGAAGTTCGTGGAGTCCATCAACATGGAGAATGATGGACATGAAGACGAGTCGATTCAGCGAAGAGCAGATCATTGGGTTCCTGCGGCAGGCCGAGGCTGGCGTTTCGGTCAAGGAGGTGTGCCGCAGGGGCGGTTTCAGCGACGCGACGTTCTACAAGTGGCGCAAAGTTCGGCGGCATGGAGGCATCCGAGGCCACGCGGCTGCGTGAACTGGAGGCCGAGAACGCCAAGCTGAAGAAACTGCTGGCCGAGGCGCACCTGGACATGCACGCGCCGGGGAGCGTGCTCGGGGTCAAGCGCTAGCCCCACGGGTCAAGAGCCAGGCCATTGGCAAGATGAGCAGCGAGCATCACTTGTCCGAGCGTCGAGTGTGCTGCATCAACGGGCTCAGCCGAGATAGCTATCGCCATGCGCCCCAACAGGATGCGCTGAACACTGAACTGCACGGCAAGATCGTCGAGATCGCGCATGTCCGCCGGCGGTTCGGGTATCGGCGCGTGCACGATCTGCTGCACCCAGCGTTTCCGGGCATCAACCACAAGCGGGTGTATCGGCTGTACAGCCAAGCCAACCTGGCTGTGCGCAAGCGCAAGAAGGTCCGGCGAGCGGCGACTGAGCGCGTGCCGCTGCAACGGGCCACCAGGGTCAATGAGGTTGGCGGGCGGGCGGAGCCTGAAGTGCCTGACCGTGGCCGACGACTTCAGCCATGAATGCGTGGACATCGCGGTCGACTATGGCATGCCCGGTGCCGACGTGACGCGCTTGCTCGATCAGGCCGCCAGATTCCGCGGATACCCGGCGGCGGTCAGAACCGACAACGGACCTGAGTTCACCAGCCGCGCATTCATGGCGTGGGCCACGACTCGCGGCGTGCGCCACATCTTGATCGCACCGGGCAAGCCCACGCAGAACGGTTTCATCGAGAGCTTCAACGGCAAGTTCCGCAACGAGTGTCTCAACGAGCAATGGTTCGAAACGCTGCACCAAGCCAGAGCGACCATCGCTGAATGGCGCCGAGACTTCAACGAGGTCCGGCCCCACAGCGGCCTGGGCCGAATCCCACCGGCTCGATTCACCGAGCAGCATCGAAAACAGGCTGGCGATGCTGCTCACCCCACAACCACCAACGAGGTCAATTAACCTTGCAACCCCGACTCCTGACTTTACGTTGGTACGGCGCGAGGGGACAGGTCACCCGATCAGCGCATGTAGTGCAAACCACTGAAGCGCCGTCGAAAAGCGGAAACCTCGGACGCAACCCCATCAGGATCTCCAGTCAGAGCCCGGGCAACCAGGGATGCCAACTCGGTCATGTCGGGCGCCCCCATGCCCAGTCGCACGATCTCCGGTACACCAAAACGCAGGCCGTTGTGATCGCCATCCACGGCAGGCAATGGCAAACCAATACCGCAGGCCAGCAAATTGGCGCGACGCAAGCGCTTGGCGGCTGTTTGGCCACCACCAAAACGCGCCGCCTCGACGGCCAATTGATGCGACTGGGTGTAGCCTCTGGATCGGGCAAAGACGGGCAGGCCCTGGGCGTCCAGGGCCTCGGCCAGCGCATGGGCGGTGCGTTTCATGGCCTGGCCGTAGGCGAGGCCAAAGGCCTTCCAGTCAAGCAGGCTCACAGCCAGCGCTGCGGTCTTGCCAGCATCAAAATTGGCCGTCAAGCCCGGGTAGGCTATGGCATCCAGCCGTTCGGCCAGGGCCGCGTTGTCGCTCACAATCAGCCCGCCTGGCGGTCCACCCAAGCTCTTGTAAGTGCTCATCGTCATCACATGCGCCCCCTCGGCCAGGGGCTGCTGCCAGGCTTGTCCTGCAATCATGCCGCTCAGGTGCGCGGCGTCGAACAACACATAAGCGCCGACCGCATCCGCAATCTCACGTATGGCGCTGACCGGGTGGGGGAAAAGGTTCAGGCTGCCACCGATGGTGAGCAGTTTCGGCTTCACCTCGCGTGCCAAGATGCGCAGCGCGGCGACATCCACCGTGTAACCGTCAGCATGCACCGGGGCCGGCACGGTTTTCAGCCCGTACAGGCCGGCCGCACCCGCTGCGTGATGCGTCACATGACCCCCAATCTCGGCTGGCGGGGCAATGATGGTGTCGCCCGGCTGGCACGTGGCCATGAACACATACAGATTGGCCAATGCGCCCGAGCCCACGCGCACTTCGACGTACCGCGCACCGAACACCTCGGCGGCCAGCTCGGCGGCCATCACCTCGATGCGCTCAATGGCCTCCAAACCCATCTCATACTTGTCACCTGGATAACCCAGAGACGCACGCGAGCCCAGGTGCGCCGACAGCATCGCCTCGGCCTTCGGGTTCATCACATTCGTGGCCGGGTTGAGGTTGATGCCGTCCACATCGTGAATGCGGTGGTTTTCTTCCACCAGGCGGCCCAGCTCGGAGGCCACGGCATCAACATCCTGGTTTGCCGTCGTTTGTGCCACCGTCTGAACCAGGGCTTCGCAGCCGGCCGGAACCCAGGGGCGGTGTTGCAGCAAGGCCGTCATGCGCATGTCCTTTTTGAAGTGACGAATGGTGAAGACGTGGACCAGTATGCGATGGGCCGCCCTCAGTTCACAAACGAGATATTCTTGCGCGGTGGGCTAGAAAATCTAGGCGTCACAACTTTGGATCCCAACACCATGGCCGTTGATCCACCCAAGCTGCGCCTGCCGCCGTACACGGCGCTACGCGCTTTTGAGGCTGCTGCCCGCCACAACAGCTTTGTCGCCGCGGCCCGCGAGCTGTGCGTGACGCCAGCGGCCGTGGCCCAGCAGGTGAAAGCGCTGGAAGCCTGGCTCGGTGGTGCATTGTTTGAACGCCACAGCCAGGGCATTGCGCTGACACCCCAAGGCCGACATGCGCGACCCGCCCTGAGCGCAGCGATGGATCAGATGGGGCTGGCGGTACAGAACCTGCGCAGCGAAATGCGGGGATCCGAGCTGCACATCGCCGCGTTGCCGGCCCTGGGGCAACTGTGGCTGTCACCGCGCTTGCGACGGTTGCACCTGGACTTTCCCGGCGTCCAGGTTTCGGTCACGGCGATGGAGGAGCCGCCCAACTTCAAACGTGAACCGTTCGACATGGGTTTGTTCTATCTGGACGCGCCGCGTAAAGACGTCAGAATCGTCGGCCTCGCAAAAGACCATCTGCTTCCAGTGTGCACGCCGAAAATCCTGAAGACACTCAGAGTCAAAGGCAAGATCCGCCTGCACGGGCAACCCTTGCTGCATGACACGGTGTGGGATGGCGATTGGGCACGGTGGCTGGACGCGACAAGCATGCATGGGGTCGATGCAACAACCGGCCCGCGGTTTTCGCTCTACAGCATGGCTTTGCAGGCGGCATTGGACGGCGACGGTCTGTTGATGGGGCGCGAGTGCCTGGTTGCCCCCTATCTGGTCAGTGGCAAGTTGCGCGCTGCGTCGCCTATTCGGGTGCCTCTGCCCACGGGGCCAAACCTTCTATTGCCATCTCATCGAGCAAGTCACACGCTCACCCAGCAGTTCGTCAATTGGATCCAGAGGTCGTTTTCTGAAGCTGCTTCGACGTTTTGAAATGAGCCTCTCATGAATTCCGAGTGGGTAATCTGATGTCATGTTGAGCCCACCATCTCTTACCGCGGCACCCACGGGGTCGAGCCGATCTGCAACGTGCTGCAGGTCGCCCCGTCTGACTATCGGCACTTTGCAGCCCAGCGGCGCGAGCCCACACGGCGCTGTGCCCGAGCCCAGCGCGATGACACCCTGATCCCGCACATGGAGCGGGTCTGGCAGACGAACATGCAGGTCTATGGTGCCGACAAGGTCTGGGGCCGGAAGCAACTGAGGCGCGAAGGTGTCGCCGTCGCTCGCTGCACCATCGAGCGGCCCATGCGCCGCCTGGGCCTGCGCGGCGTCATCCGCGACAAGGTGATGCGCACCACGATCAGCGATGCCTTGGCGCCCTGTCCATTGGATCGCGTGGACCGCGTCTTCAAGGCCGATCGCCCGAACCAGCTCTGGGCGGCGGACTTCACCTATGTCTCGACCTGGCAGGGCTGGCTGTCTGTGGCCTTCGTCATCGACGTGTTTGCCCGGCGCATCGTCGGCTGGCGCTTGAGCCGTTCCATGCGCACGGACTTCGTGCTCGATGCCCTGGAGCAGGCGCTGTACGCCCGGCAGCCCGAGCGGGACGCAGCCTTGATTCACCACAGCAATTCGCCGCTTGACAAACAGAAGGGCGTCCGAGGTTCCCAGGACGTCTCGATCCGCTACAGCGAGCGGCTTGCCGAAGCCGGTATCGAGCCTTCGGTCGGAAGCAAGGGCGACAGCTACGACAACGCCCTGGCCGAGACGATCAACGGGCTGTACAAGGCCGAACGGATCCACCGTCGCGCGCCGTGGAAGACCCAGGAATCGGTCGAGCTGGCGACCTTGCAATGGGTGTCGCGGTAATGTCGACTTCATCCTCCAACATCAGTCTGGAAATCACCGATGCGGTGCACATGCCTCCGGCACGCGTGTCCTGGCCGCTGATTGTGGCGGTTTTGATACTGCATGCGGTGGCGTTATGGGCGCTTCAGTTCGGTCTCGTGCCCACGCCCAAGCTGCCTATGCCCTCGATCATCCATGTCGAGGCCTTGTCGGTACAACCGCAATCCGTGGCATCCAACAACCATCCACGCACACCGCCTGCCCTGGCGGCAGCCGCGAACACGCGAGCCTTTCCACGCGAGGCTGTCAAGCCCCCTCCACAGCCGCATCAAGCCGCGCTGCCCAGTCGAACCGCCCGCGTGGTTGACTCGAAACCGTCGCTTGAGCCGTCAATGACCGATGCTGAGAGGCCGGTGAGTCACGCCGAGGCCCAGACCACGCCAGCGGGTGCGCCGGCAGCGGCCAATTCGTCCGTCACGCGCTCCCAGACCTCTACGCCGACAGAAACCGAGTCAGCCCGGCAACCTGACGAATCCGTCGAGGGTGAGGCCCCGCCCTCCCCTGCACAGCAGTCCGCTGCACCCCCGACCTATGGCGCGTCCTACTTGCATAACCCCAAGCCCGACTATCCTCCCCTGGGACGCAGGCTCGGCGAGGAAGGGACGGTCTTGCTCAAGGTCAAGGTGTCGGCCCAGGGCCATGTGGAAACCCTTCAAGTGCAGCAATCATCCGGCTATGGTCAGCTCGATGCGGCGGCGTTGAGCGCAGTTCAGCAATGGACCTTCATCCCAGCTCAGGCTGCAGGCAAGCCGGTTTCCGGCTGGGTGCTGGTGCCGATCGTGTTTTCCCTTTCACCTTGACCGACAGCCGCGACGCGTCGAACCTAGGGCCTGTTCACGCTATTTCTGCGCCCGCGACGGGGGACTTGGCAGATGCAGTGCAAGGCGCAAGCCGTGCCGCGGTGCTGTGCACCGCAAGCGGCTTGCAACGCCGCAATGCGCTGCCCAGTCCCCCGTCCCGCAGGGTTGCCACCGGACGGGGCGTCTGCGGCGTTGTCGGTCTTGGCAACGGTTCACCCTTGCCGGCGCCCTCCGCCTTGCAACCATCCCCGTCTGGTGGCAACGCGGGCGCAGAAATAGCGTGAACAGGCCCTAGAAGGCCGCCCCGGCACCAGCTTGGCCAAAACCTGCGACCCCGCCATCTCCTTGAAGTCAGATCATCATCACAATGAGACCGCATCAGCCGCAGCATCAACGCATCCATGCGGCCTTGAAACCGTCGACGTCGGATGCACTCTGCGGCAATGGTGTCATCTGGACCCACTCAACGCCTGCGAGAACTGCATCTGAAAGGATCTGCGTATGTTCAAGAATTTTCATCCGATTCGCATCCAGACCGGCAGTTCGAGCATCGCAGGCCGTATCGGCGGCAGCGGGCCACCACTGCTGTTGCTGCATGGTCATCCCCAGACGCACATGATCTGGCACAAGATCGCAGATGCCTTGACGGCACACTACACCGTCGTCGCGACGGATTTACGCGGCTACGGTGCGTCGTCGAAACCACAGGGGCAAGCGGATCACAGCACCTACAGCAAACGCGCCATGGCGGCAGATCAGGTTGCGGTGATGCAAAGCCTGGGATTCGAGTCGTTCTTCATCTGCGCCCACGACCGTGGCGCACGGGTCGCGCACCGCCTGTGCCTGGACTCCCCTGCCGCGATACGCAAAGCCATCTTGCTCGACATCGCTCCGACCCTGGCGATGTATGAGCAAACCAATCGGGCCTTTGCAACGGCCTACTTCCACTGGTTTTTTCTGATCCAGCCCTACCCTTTTCCGGAAAAACTGATCAGTTCCGACCCCGATGCTTATATCGATGCCGTGATGGGCAATCGTTCCGCTGGCATGACACCTTTCACGCCTGAGGCGCAGGGAGCCTATCGGTCTGCCTTGCGTAGCGAGGGGGCTGTTCATGCGATGTGCGAGGATTACCGGGCGTCGGCGACCATCGATCTGGATCACGATCGATGGGACCGGCAGCAAGGCCGTCGCGTCACTTGTCCATTGCATGTGTTGTGGGGGCAACAAGGGATCGTCGGGCGTTTGTTCGACCCCTTGCGTGAATGGGGCCAAGTCGCCGAACAAGTCAGTGGCCATGCCCTGGATTGCGGGCACTACATTCCCGAAGAGGCCCCTGACGCTTTGTTGCAAGAGATCCACGCGACTTTGTGCTAACTGCAAGCAAAGACAAATCCAACCGCCCGTGCCCAGCCCGGATGCAGCCCTTGCAGACGGTGGTTCGTAGGGACTGGCTTTTTAGCCGAAGTTTTGGATTTTTGCTGAACGACAAGCTCCAAAAAAGCCTGCATCAACCTTCATCCGTAATCAACATTTTGGTAGAACGTGCCATCTTGACGCCCAGCCTCCGCGATCACCTCGCGCAGAGCTTCTCTGGTTTTCGTGCTCGATTCTTGCAAATCTTGCGCCAATCTCTGTTTCTGCTCGACCAGAATTGCACTTTCTGTTCGCATGATGCCAATCGCCAGGCTCATCAAACGCATTGCACCAGTTTCCATGCAAACGCCTTTTAGCGCATGTGCGGCGTCGTGTACGCCATTGAGATCTTCTGCTTCCAGTGCGTCAAGAATGCGCGACGTATTGCGCTCAATATCAGTGCTAGCACGCCCCAATAATTCCTTAATAAAGTCGCGTCTCGTACCGATTTGCTTGAGTTTATCGATAACCCCCATGTCTATATAAACAGTAGGAATCGGGCGCAAACGTTGTGACGCTGCAGGTTCAGGCATCAAATCCTTGCGACCTGAGACTGTTTGCAGGGATGAAATTTTTTGCTTAACATCCATCGAATTGCAAGTGCGATTGATCACGTCACGCAGTTCTTGCGCAAGAACTGGCTTTGTGAGGACTCCGAGCGCGCCGGTATTTTTCAGCCGTGAAGCTGTTAATGCCGACGCATCAGCCGTCAGAAAATAAGCAGGAACAGGATTGCGACAGCCAAACCGGTATGTTTGCAATACCGTGCTACCGTCTATATCGCCGAGGTTGTAGTCAAGAAGGAGTAAATCAAATTGCTCACTGCCTGCAAGCATATCTAGCGCTTGCCCGCCGCTGTCAGCGAGAATCACTGAGTGGCCTTCTTTCTGCAATATTTCCTGCAGCAGGTAGCGATTGGTCTCATTGTCATCAACGATCAGGATGCGTCGCCGTTCGAGCATGCTTTTTCGATCCAGATCGCCAACGTTGCTCGATTCCTCGAATCCGTTCCGACTGGCTGGGATGCGGGGCATGCGCAGGTCGAACCAAAAAGTACTCCCTATGCCGACATCGCTGCTGACTCGTAAAGTCCCCCCCATCACCTCGACAACTTGCCTGCTGATGGCCAATCCGAGCCCCGTTCCTTCCGCGTGCTGCAAGCTTTTTGTGCTGAGCTGCACAAAAGGATCGAAGATTTTATCCTGGAATTCTTTAGGTATTCCAATCCCCGAGTCTTTGATACTAAAGCGCAAGAGATAATCGGATGGCGATTCCCGCAAGAGAGAAATATTCAACGCCACGGAGCCATACTCCGTAAATTTCACGGAATTCCCGGCCAAGTTAATCAACAAACGTGTCAGCCAATGGGAATCACCGACAACGTTATCGATAATTCTTGGGTCGATCATGCTCGAAAAACTGATCCCCTTTTTCCTGGCATTGGTCTCGACTGAAGCACGAACCACGTCCACTTGATCGGCAAGCTTGATAGGGTTTGCCTTGAGTTGTATCTTGGTCAACGTTAGCTTGCTTTGATCCAGGAGATCATTGATATCCGCGAGCAAGTGACCGCTCAATGTGAGTATTGTCGCAGCCAGTTGTTTGGGCCTCTCCGTGTTTGCCTCTGCTTGTAATAGCTCCGCAGCATTGGAGATTCCACCCAGTGGAGTACGCAATTCGTGGCTAACCCTCGCCAGCAAATCAGATTTAGCCCGACTCTCGTGCTCGGCAAACACAATAGCTTGATTTAGCTTGTCCATCAGGACAGCAACATAGCCGGGAATCATCAGAATTGAAATCAAACTGGAAAACCAAAACAACATGTGATCCTGCCAGTAAGATGCCAACAGAGGAGTCATCGCAAGTCCAGCGAGTGAGGCACCTTGTGCGGTACGCATGATCGCCTTGTTGCCGGTCCGCATACCGTAACCAATGGAAGTAAAGATAAAAAGCGGGACCACAAGCACAGCTGTTTGCCCCATCACAATGACCCAAGCAGTCAGCATCAGGGGGTCGAGGAGTGCCGTCAGATACCCGAGCCATTTTGACCAGACATTTCGGCCTCGATGCGTCATGACATAGAGGGCAACTGCGTAAGTTAGATGGACAAATGCCACGAAAAATACATACAGAGGAGGCGACTTCAGGGCGAAAATCACACACAGCCAAATCGCGATGCATATGCCCGCCAACCACATCCGCAATCGTGCTTGCCCTCTTAGCGCGGTTGCGTAATCAAAAATGCTTGGCTTTTCCATGATGGGCTTCCTTTATCCTTTACTCGGTGTCCATGCCGGTAAGGGCTTGGGTTTAAGGGGCTCGTAGCCAGTTTGGCGTTAGGGCAGACTTGTGCTGATTTCAGTCAACCCCGTTAGATCGGCCAGGAAGACCTTGACCAATTCCGGGTCCATGTGTGAACCAGCCTGTTGGCGCAAATAGTCCTGTGCTTTCTCATGCGTCCACGCCTCCTTATACGGCCGCCTGGAAGTGAGCGCGTCGTAAACATCGACCACCGCTAGGATTCGCGCCGAAAGCGGAATGTCTTGTCCTGAAAGGCCGTCTGGATACCCGCTGCCATCAAATTTCTCGTGATGTGAACGCGCGATTTCCGCAGCGACTCTCATGTGTTCCGTATGACCGCCGGAGAGCATGGCATCTCCAATCACCGTGTGGGTCTTCATGACCGTCCACTCCTCCGGCGTCAAGCTGCGCCTCGCTAGCAAAATTTGATCGGGTATGGCGACTTTCCCGATGTCATGGAGCGGCGCAGCCATCTCTAAAACTGCCGTGAAGGCTTCGCTGCACCCCAAACGGCGCGACAACAACGCCGAGTAGCGCCCGATGCGGCTGAGATGCGCCCCGGTATCGATGTCACGCTGCTCAGCGACTTTGGCAAGGCGGAACAACGTCTCCATTTTTTCTTTTTGAAGATCTTGTATGACCTGCTCGACCCTATGCTCCAACTCGCCGGCGTGACGGAGAGTTGCGAGTTGGAAGCGGCGCAGATTGAGGAGGTTTCGACATCTGGCAGCGCATTCGCGGTAGTCCAACGGGTGACTAAGATAGTCATTGGCGCCAGCATCCAAGGCGTCGTACCGTACTGCCAAATCGTCGACCGCCGTGATGCAGATGATGGGCGGCTCGGCCAGATGCTCCAGCGACCTTAGGGCCTTGATCAGCATCACCCCATTCATTCGGGGCATGCGATAATCAGTTAGAACAAGATCAACGGGATGGGTATTGGCATATGAAAGGGCGGCCACAGGATCTTCGAATGGCAGGATGTTTGCCTGCGGACAAGTATTACTTGAAATCTCAGCCAATAAATGACGATTCGTCGCTTGATCATCGACGATTATTATCGTGGGCGCGCCTTTCCAATCGTTGCCGCTATTGATGTTCATTTTTAAGAAATCATCGCCATATAAAATATATTATTATTTTCATGCCAGGGTTTAAATATTGAATTAGAACTTACAATAAGCTGCCGCGGAAATAAAGGATGCGACGCAAAACGACCCGCACGGAATAACGCATATTAAATCACTTTCGACACACAAAGGAAATCATGAATCAGATCTGGGATGAGTTTCAAATTATCAAGAAAATCAAAGATATAGTCCTATCGACGTTCAACATTGATTTATCCAACAAACCAGACACCATGCCAATTGGGGATCTGGGTTTGGACTCAATGGGAATTCTCGATGTGATCATGAACCTGGAGGACGTCATCGGGCAGAATTTAAAAAATATTGACCTTCCTAAAAATCCAACATTGCGCGATGTTGCTGATATGGTTATTAAAAATATGCAAGCAGGCGGTCATGATTGATATAGCAATCACCGGTATTGGCGTCATCTCTCCGATCGGCATGACAGAGACGACAGTCTTGGAAAGTCTTCTCGCTTCGCGATCAGGAGTCAGGGCGTTCGAATCCCAAGCCTTGTCGAGGCCATTTCCGATGGCTCCCGTTGAGGCCCAGTTCAATGACTCGTTCACGCGCGTCGAATTGCCTTTCCTTGATCGTACGACCCAGTTGGCGATCCTGGCAGCCCAGCAAGCTACAGAAAACGCCGGAATCGTGAACTATTCCTCATTTGGCGAACGTGCCGGCGTTTTTTTTGGGACAGTCCGTGGTGGTGGCGCAACTGAATGGGAGTGGACACGTCAGTTTTACACCGGCGAGAAGAAAACCGCCAAACCCTATGTGATCATGGGTTGCATGGCTAACGCCGGAGCTGCACAGATTTCCATTCGGCAGCAGGTATATGGGCCTACAGCAAGTCATACATCGGCATGCTCATCGTCAGGATCTGCAATTGCTGACGCTTGCAGGCAAATCAGGAGCGGGGAAATTGACGTTGCAATTGCCGGTGGAGCGGAAGCAGCGCTGACACCTGTATTTCTTGGTGCATGGGATGGGCTTCGCGCGTTAGCCGAAGTCGACCCCGTGCCGTCCCAAAGTTGTCGCCCTTTTTCGCGCCAGCGCACCGGTTTAGTCTTGGGGGAGGGAAGCGTGTTTTTCGTGCTGGAATCGCGTGAGCACGCAGAACGACGTCAGGCCCCAATTCATGCATTTGTTGCTGGCTGGGGCATCGCTTCTGACGGCTATCACATCGGTTCACCCCACCAGCGCGGACAGATCGCTGCGATGCGTTCGGCCCTGCGCACTGCTGGCATCGATGCCTCCGAACTTGACTACATCAATGCCCACGCGACCGCTACGCGCGGCGGTGATCCCGTCGAAGTGGCAGCTTTAAAAGAAGTCCTCGGCAATGCAGCGCAGTCGGTTCCTGTGAGCGCTACGAAGGCCTTGCATGCCCACATGCTCGGCGCAGCCAGCGCGATGGAACTTCTGGTTTGTGTCCTAGCTTTGCGCCATTCGTTCATTCCAGCAACGGCACATCTTTCCGATATCGATCCAGAGTGCAGTGGCATTCGGCATGTGACTGAGACGATGCGCGATCAGCCCGTACGACATGCCATGAGCCTATCTGCAGGCTTCGGCGGGACCAATGCGGCTCTGGTGGTACGGTCCTCCACACTCGACTGAATCTAACCATGCTAAGTACGGATGCGAATGTCGTTGCGCTCTCGGCGCCTCTTGTCGAGGCTGACTTTGATCCTGCGCTGAATGCGCTGTGGATCAGCATGACGATCCAAAGAAGTCGGCCGCAGAATTTTTCCAACAAGCTGCTTCAGGCACTCCAGGGCCTGATTAATCACGTGTGCGAAAATCAAGGCCTATGGGGTAATGAAGAAGGAGGCGATCCGATTCATTACGCTGTGCTCCGATCTAGACACCCCAATTACTTCAACCTAGGCGGCGATCTCAATTACTTTCTGGATTGTATACGGCGAGGCGATCCCGACTCGCTTCGAAACTACTCTATGCAATGTCTTGATATGATTTATCAATGGGCCACCGCAATCACTCGGCAGAGCACCACCATTGCCCTTGTCCAAGGTCGCGCCTTGGGTGGTGGGTTTGAGACAGCTTTGTCCGCGGACTATATTGTTGCAGAAGAACATGCTGAATTCGGTTTCCCGGAAATCCTTTTCGGCCTCTTCCCTTGTACCGGCGGGATGAGCTTGTTAGCGCGCCGAATTGGAGTTTATGAAGCGGAAAAAATCATGCGCAATGGCAAGATCTATTCGGCAATTGAATTAGAGGAAATTGGCATCATCGATCGTGTTTGCCCTTCAGGGACCGGCGAAAGCGCGATCGGGGAGTTTATTATCGAGCATAGCAAACGCCGCAAGGCCAGACAAGCCCTACAGCATGCTAAAGCCAGGATGACCGCACTCAATTATGAGGAGTTGAATTCAGTTGTGAATGATTGGGTTGCCGCTGCGATGTGTCTCACGGATAATGAGTTGCGAGTCCTCGAAACACTGGTCAAAATGCAGCGGTCTGAATTTGCCCATTAATATCCATACCATGCTTGAACCGCACGGTATGTCTGCTGCGCCCCACACAATCGCACGGTCCTGGAACTGATCCGTTGCAGCTCGTAGCTCCTGCTGCGACAGGCTCAGAACCTCGGAAACAGGTGCGAGCAAGCTTTTGATGGCGATGCGGCACGTTCCAGGATTTCAGGAAAGTGCCGGCACTGGTGGGGAGAGTCAGGCGGCCTGGTGTGATGGCCAGCGCGGTATTGCATCCAGGAAGGCAGCGATCGGCCAGGGTCAAGGCTCACCATGCAGGGATTAAACCCCTGGGGGGAGTAGCGCGCCGATGCCGCCATGAAGCAAAAAATTGAAGGCAAAAATAACCTACAGGGCAAATTTGCTAGGGTAGGTTTTGTGGGAGCTTTTGTGGGAGCAAAGCCTTGAAATTCTCAGAAAGTCCTTGATAATCAAGGACTTATACTGTTTTATTGGCGGAGTGGACGGGACTCGAACCCGCGACCCCCGGCGTGACAGGCCGGTATTCTAACCAACTGAACTACCACTCCAACTGACTTGAACTGACAACGGCTTGACAGCTAGCCGTCTTGCGGGCATTCGCATAAAACCCCAGCGTCAACAGCCTTGCCTTCTTGCGAAGGCAATCTAAAATTATGCCAAAGGATCGGCCTCGCGTCAAGGCCAAAGTCATAACAATGCTTCCAGCGCCTGGACGGATCGATGGGCTTGGTCAGAGTCATGTCTTCATGCAATGCGACCACGACCACTTGGGCTCTTAGCGCGGATGCGTGGGCAAAGCGAACGCACCATGCGGATTTCTTCGGCACCTGATGCTCCTCCTCCTATCCGTGGCATCTGCTGACGCCGAAAGTTTGCACTTGTCGCGCTGTTCATCAGCGGAACAGCCTCTGATCGCCTAGGCTTGTTGGTCTGCCTCAGTCGCTTTGCATCCCAGCAGGACATCCCAGAACGCCTGACGCATACGCTGGCTGGCCGCCCCGAGGGCTGTGGGATCCACGATGCCGGGTTCGGTCATGCCGTGACGTGCCAGGTCATGAAACGCCGCATGACTGCTCAGTAGCGCAGCGAAGGGGCTGCCGCCCTGGTACCGTTCAGCTTGCCTGGTGCACCAAGTTCCGAGCAGGCAGAGTTCATGCGCATTGGGCTGCAGGTAAAAATCGCGGTCCTGATCACCGATCGTCTGCTGCACCAGGTTACGGATCCCGATGCTGTGGGTCACGATGGCTTGAATGGCCGCGTCATCCACTTGCAGCCCGCCTTCTATCTGGTCAATCCAGGGCAAGGCTTCTCGCCATTGGCCCAGCCACGCATGGAGCTGTTGCGCTGACATGGGTCGTGCAATGACATAACCCTGCAAATGCAGGCATCCCATGACGCACAGGGCCAAGGCCTGGCGTGAAGATTCCACACCTTCCGCGACCACATTCAAGCCCATCATCTGGGCGGTACGCAACATGCCATAGGTGATGCTCAAGTCAGCATCACTACTGAACAGATCTCGGGTGAAGCGACGATCAATCTTGACGGTTGACACGTCGAGAAGTTGCAAGTGTGTGAGACTTGCACTGCCCGTGCCGAAGTCGTCCAGGCTGACGCAAACACCCAGGGATCGACACGCCTTGACGACGTCTCGGGCCTGTTGCCCATTGAGCTGTGAGCCGTGTTCGGTCAACTCCAATTCGATCAGGTCGCGGATGCCGGCCGGTACTGCACGCAGGGCTTGCTTGACATCCTCAAGAAATCCACGATCCAGGAAATGTCGAGGGCTGATATTGATGCAAACCTGCAGACGTTGCCCCTCGGCACGCCATTGCAGGGCCCGGGAGACGGCCTCGTGCAGGACGTAGCGACCGATGTGTACGGCCAATTGCGGATCATCCAAAACCTCTTCGAATGCCCCCGCGGCATGCAAGGTGCCCAGCTCGTCACGCAACCGCAGCAAAGCCTCGGCCTTGCGCACGCTGGCCACCAGCAGGCCCTTGGCATCTGTTGTGAAGGACAGGATCGGCTGGTAATGCAGCTCCAGCCGATGTTCGCGCAAGGCGCGGCCCACCCATTGCAGCAAGGACTCGCGCCGCGCCACTTGTGCCTCCATCGCCTCGCCAAAGATACGGTACTGGCGCCGCCCATCGGCTTTGGCGGCATACATGGCTATGTCCGCTTGGCGCAAGAGGGTTGGGCCATCGATGACACCATCCAATTGCACGGCAAAGCCCAAGGACAGGCTGATGCTCTCGGTATGGCCGTTGAGTTGCATGGGGGGTTCCACGGCGTCCAGCAAACGCTGGGCGATGTCCCCCAGATGGTCAAGGCTCGGGCAGTCGGGCAAGATCAGGCCGAACTCATCGCCACCCAATCGAGCCAGCAGATCGGTATCACGCAAGACCTGGCCAAGCCTGCGACTGACCTCGATCAACAGTTCATCCCCCACCTGGTGGCCGAGCCGATCATTGATGTTCTTGAAATAATCCAGATCCAGAATGCCGACGACGAGCTGCTGACTTGATGCGAGCGCGTACAGACATTGCGCGAGGCGGGTGTCAAACGCGCGGCGGTTGGCCAAGCCGGTCAGAGGATCCTGGTTGATGAGCTTTTTGATCTGGGCTTCCTGGGTTTTGAGCGAGGTGATGTCCTGCAAGCTCCACAAGGCCCCGTGCGGTTGGCCTTGGTCGTGCAGTGGCACGTAGCTGCCAAGAAGCACCCGGCCATTGCGAAGCCGAATCTCATCCTCGACGGCCTGGTTGTGAAACATCTGGGCCTTGATCCTTTGGGTGGTCTGCTCGGGATTGACGTGCAACTCGGCGATCTGCGCCCAGATCTCGCGCCAGGGACGGCCGACGAAGGTCTGCGGATCAACATCCAGGTTGTACAGGCCGATGAACGCCGCGCTGCAGTATTGCACCCGCCCTTCGGCGTTGAACACAATCACGCCAGCAGGAAGGTTGCTGAAGATCTGGTGGTAGCGGGCATTGGCCGCGGACTCTGCGTGGCGCGCCCGTTCAAGCGCTTGCCTGGCCAGCAAAGACTGTAAAGCCAGTGCCACTTCCTGCACCATTTGCCGCAAGGTGCCCACCACATGCGCGTCGGTGAAGAAACCCGGGCGTGTTCCGTAGACCAATACCGCATGGTCGATCTGCCCCGTGCCCATGGGCAGAGGCAACGCCAAGATGTCCTGGATGCCATAGGCCCGTGCGCGATCGCGCCAGGGGTGAAATGCCGGCGTGTCGATGCCCAAAAAGACGGGTTGCCGGCTGTTGATGCAATGGGCGAAAGGGCCTTGCCCGGTCTGTGGGTCATCGAGCGCAATCTCGATGTCATCGAGATAAGCCGTATGCCCTGCCGAGGCGAGAACGCTCACGCGGCGCGGCGCATCGACGGCGGCACGACCCACCCAGACCAGGGCACAACCCAGTTGCTCGGTCGCCAGCGCACACAATCCCTGCAAGATGGCATGCGCATCCGGGGCGCGCATCGTCATCACCAAAGTCTGTCCCAGCAAACCGAGTGCGGTGCTCTGACGCGATTCGGCCTGGTAAGCCGAGCGCAACTGTTCGTTCTTGCGCTGTGTGTCCAGGAACCACTGCCGTTGCAGGCGCAGGCTCAAGCCCATGATGAGGGTCAGCATCGCGATGCCGATGGCAGCCCCGATGAGGGGCGCCAAGGTCAAGTGCCACCAGTTCTGCCAGACCAGGGGTTTGGGTGCGAAGACAAAGGCATACAGAGGAAAATGGGCCAAACGCTGAAACGCCCCGAGGTATTCGGTGTTGGCAAGCCCGATATTGATCAGTCCGTCGACATCGCCCCGCAGGGCTTCCGGATGTTTGAGCAGGTCTTGCTGCAAGGCGCCGTTGCGCGGCCGCAGCAGGAAGTTGTCGAGGTTGCCTTGCGCCCCAGGCGGCCCAGCGTTCGGCCCGGGGATGGGCCAGGCCCCGAATAAATAGCCCCCTCGCCCCAGCACACCGATCACCTCGCCAGCCGCACGCTGGCGGGGCGTCAACAGGGCGTGATAGAGCTGTACCTGCCGGCCCATGTCGATCCCGCCGACCAGATAGAACAGGGAGCCGTTCTGGGTCGGTCCAGCCAGAGCGAAAGGAATCACCAAGCTGTGAACCAAGGGGCTGACGATGGGATGAAACAACTGCAGGGCGCGGGGATGAGCGCGCGCTTGCTCCAGGAAACCGCGCAGCACGGGGTTGGCATTCAGGTTGGGTTTGGCCGCGCCGGTGGCAAGCGCTGTGCTGGCGACGATTTGACCGTCGGCGCCAACCACGTTCAGCACGGCGATCCCGCGATCGGACTGCGCGAACTGGATCAGCCGTCGGCGCACCAAGCCTAGATCCCGTTCGTGCCCGTCTTGAAGCTGCGAGGCGAGTAAGTCCAGATTCCTGGCATATTGATCGAATTGGATCTGGACCGCTTGATGGGTCAACTGCGTCAGGGCATGGAGTTGATCGCGCGTCTGATGCAACTGTTCGCGCCAAGTGCTGGCCAGGTACCAGCCCATGCCTGCGAGCAGCAGGCCCAGAACGCAGGCATAGAGTCCAAGGGTCAAGCGGCGGAATCGGTGTTCGGAGGCAGCCGGCATGGGCAGGGCTAGGTCTGGTGGAGTATGTAGAGTTTGAACTTAACTGATTGGCCAGTGCGACTCACCAATAACTCCTTCACCCCAGGTCGCTGGACGCCGGCGGCGAAGCCGCGATAAGCTGGCGCATGCCGCAATTCGCCGCCCTCGTTGGAATCAGCCTGCTCGCCGTTGTCGCCGGACTCAGCTTCGTCATGCAGCAAGCGGTCAATGCAGATCTGCGGGCAAGCCTGCACTCCGCCGCATGGGCAGGATTCGTGAGCTATCTCGGTGGAACGATCTGCATGCTCGTCCTTGCCCTGGTTTTGCGTGACCAGGTGCCCCAGGCCAGCGCCATGGCCCGCAGCCACTGGTGGGCATGGAGCGGCGGGCTGTTCGGGGCCATCTATATCGGCATTTCCATCGTGCTCGTGCCCCGAATCGGTACGGCGGCGTTCGTGGCGCTGCTCGTCGCTGGCCAGATGCTCTCCTCCCTGATCTTCGACCACTACGGCCTGTTCGGCGTACCGCGGCACCCGGTCGATCTGGTGCGGCTTTCAGGCGCCTTCTTGCTGGTGATCGGCGTGGTGCTGGTGCGCTACTGAGGCGTGCCCCCGAGGCGGCGCGCGGCATTCAAGATGCCGATCGAGGCGTGGCCGATGCATGGATTCATCGTGGTGGCCCGGATGCACAAGTCAGCGGCACGCTATGGTATGGGTCGCCCCCAACCTGAAGCGACCCCCGCATGCACTCCGCCGTCAAGACCGAACCTCCCTCAGACATGTCGACGGCCACCCATCTCACGGATGGGGCCGTGGCGGCGCTGGGCCACTGGATCCAGGGCAAAGCCTTGCCCCATGCCGGACGCGACTTGAAGCCAGTGCGTTTGTTGCTGGGCCAACGTCTCGTGGTGGAGTTGTCGTTCCACGGACGCCACCAAGTTCTGGCCGACGGCATCACCGGAGTGCTGTATGACGCCCGCACGGGGCACTGCCTGTCGAGCTCAAGGCTGGTTCTGGATGTAGGCGCCCTGGCCGAGGTGGGCAAACCCCAAGCACAGGCCTGGTTGCTTCAGCGTCTGGCCGCCAACAAAGCCAAGAAGAGATAGCGCTGCGGTGGCAGGCCTCACCTTGAAGCGGGCGGCCCATGAGGCTGGTGAGCAGCCCGATGTCCTAACCGGGCACTCTTGCTGTGCGGTCTGGATGCGTTCACACCTGACGCGCGCTACTTTGCCAATCTGGCAACCCTCAAGCAGGCCGCATTCCATCAATCCCGCTGTGGGTCACGAATTGCCCATTGCATCATTCGGCTCGTCGCATGCATCACTGGCCGCCGCGTGCAACCCTGCCCTGCCTGCAACCCGCCAGTAGTCGCATGAATCGGGGAATGCTGTTCAGATCTACGGAGCCACTTCTCAACATCATGAAGATGAGAAAGACAGAATGATGCGACTCGATCCAACTTCTCTGAGATTATTCGTCAGTGTCGTTGAGGAGGGCACGATCGCTGCCGCAGCCGAGCTTGAGCATCTCGCCGCCTCCGCAGTCAGCAAACGACTCAGTGAACTGGAGGAGACACTCAACACCCAGTTACTGACGCGCAGCAACAAAGGCATCGAACCGACGGCAGCGGGCATTGCGTTGTTGAATCTGGCGCGGGGCGTTCTCCATCATCTCGATGAGATTTACTCGCAGATGCGGGAGTACTCAAGCGGCATTCGGGGCCATATCCGAGTGTTTGCCAACATCTCGGCGATCACCCAACTCCTTCCAGAAAAACTGAAATCCTTCTTGGCCGTTTACCCTCTCGTGCAAATCCATCTGGAAGAAAAAATCAGTACGGTGATCACCAAGGCTGTCGCCGAGAATGCAGCCGATATAGGCATTTTCACCATGGGGCATCATGGCCAGAATCTTGAAATCTTTCCTTACCATAACGACGAACTCGTGCTGATTACGCCACGACATCACATCCTCGCGCAGAAACAATCGGCCTGTCTCGCCGAAACACTCGATTTTGATTATGTCGGCCTCCATACCGGCAGCGCCATCAATCATCAACTGATCAAGGCAGCAACTGAACTTGAACGAAGCTTGAAGCTGCGCATTCAGGTCACCAGCTATGATGCACTCTGCCTGATGGTCGATGCTGGGCTGGGTATCGGTATCATTCCAAGCAATAGCGCGCAACCCTATTTGAAATCTTTAGCCATCAAAGCCATTCCTTTGAATGAGCCGTGGGCGAAGCGCGAACTGGCGATTTGCGTTCGCTCCTACGACGCGCTTTCGGTTGCCGCAAGAATTCTGGTTGACCATCTCAGAAAACCATCCTGAACCCTATGCCCCAAGCCTGCCATCGTATTTCGTGATGGCAGGCTCGCGTAATAGCGTTTTACCCCGCTTGAAACCGCATCCATACTTCGGATGACACGGTGTCGCACCTGCCAAAACCAGCGAGCACCGGCCATTCCGCATAGGAGGATCAATGGTTCATTCAAGCAGTCCGGGCGCCATGAAGCTGAGCGATGCTTCTCGATGAGCTCGAAAACATCGAACAGCGACGGAAAGTCGCCCCTTGCTGGAATGAAGGTGATCGAACTGGGGACGCTCATCGCCGGACCCTACGCCGCGAGTCTTCTAGCCCAGTTCGGCGCCGAAGTGATCAAGATCGAGCCGCCCGGTGATGGCGATCCGCTGCGCAAATGGCGCAAGCTCCACAACGGCACATCCTTGTGGTGGTACACGCAGAGCCGCAACAAGAAATCGATCACGCTCAACCTCAAATCGGAGAAGGGCCAACAGATCGTCCGCGACCTCGTTCGGGATGCGGACATCGTGATCGAGAACTTCCGCCCCGGGTCGCTCGAAGCATGGGGTTTGGGCTGGGAGCATCTGTCGCAGATCAATCCAGACCTGGTCATGGTGCGCGTCTCGGGCTACGGCCAGACAGGCCCCTATCGGGATAGACCGGGATTCGCGGCCATCGCGGAATCCCTGGGCGGGCTGCGCCACTTGGCGGGCTACCCGGACCGCCCGCCCGTACGCATGGGCGTGAGCATCGGTGACACGCTCGCTTCCCTGTACGGGGTGATCGGTGCGCTGCTGGCGATGCATCACCTCAAGGTGAATGGAGGCAAGGGACAATATATCGATGTGGCGCTGTACGAGGCCGTCTTCGGCGTGATGGAGAGCCTCGTTCCGGAGTTCTCGGTTTCCGGTTATGTCCGCGCATGCACGGGGGCCAGCTTGCCGGGGATATCTCCCTCGAACACCTACCTGTGCAAGGATGGCCAGTACGTCGTCATCGCCGGCAATGGGGACAGCATTTTCAAGCGGATGATGCAGGCCATCGGCCGCGACGACCTGGCCGGCGACCCCAAACTTGCGCGCAATGATGGCCGTGTCGAGCACAACGACATGCTTGACGAAGCGATTTCCAGGTGGACGACTTCTCATGACCTGGACGATGTGCTCAAAACGCTCGATGCGGCAGCGGTTCCGTGCAGCAAGATTTATACGGCGGCGGACATCCATGCGGACCCCCATTACCGGGCGCGCGACATGATTGGGCGGTTCTCCCTGCCGGATGGGCAAGCGATCGACCTGCCCGGCATCGTGCCCAAGTTGAGCGAGACGCCGGGACGGACGAAATGGCTCGGCCCCGCGCTTGGCGCCCATACCGCGGAGGTGCTGGCATCGATCGGCATCGACAGCAGCGCCGTCGCCGAACTCAGGGCGCAGGGCGTGGTTTAAGCGACTATCGCCAACCAAGGAGCACCAGCATGCTGTTCTCGAAATCGCCCATGCGGGTTTCGATCCAAGATGTCGCCGTGCGTGACGGCTTCCAGAGCGAGTCGGTATTTGTGCCGACCGAAGACAAGATCCGACTGATCGACCGGCTTTCCCGGACCGGCCTGGCCAAGATCGAGGTGACTTCTTTCGTCTCGCCCAAGGCGATACCCAACCTGCGGGACGCCGAGCAAGTCATGCGTGGAATCACCAGGGCGGCCGATGTGGCCTATGTCTGCCTGGTCCCGAACGAACGCGGCTGCGAGCGGGCACTGGCCTGTGAGGTGGATGAAATCAACCTGATCATGTCCATCGGAGAGCGCCACAACTTGGCGAACATACGCATGAGCTGTGAACAATCGCTGGAACAGTTCCGCCGTGTCATGGCCATGGTCAGGGGGACCGGGGTACGCGTGAACGGCACCATCGCCACAGCCTTCGGTTGCCCGTTCGACGGCGACCAGGCGCCAAGCAAGATCTTGCGGGCTGCCACGCACGACCTCGACATGGGCATGCACAGCGTGACGCTCGCCGACACGACTGGCATGGCCGCGCCAAGACAGGTCGGAGAACTGGTACAGATCTTCCTGCAGACGTTCCCGGAAGTCCCGCTAACCCTGCATTTTCACAACACGCGCGGCATGGGACTGGCGAATGTGATCGCCGCCATCGAGGCTGGCGCCCGCAGCTTCGACGCCTCGCTGGGCGGAATCGGTGGCTGCCCCTTTGCGCCCGGTGCCACGGGCAACATCTGCACCGAGGATCTGGTGCACATGCTGGAGTCGTGCGGCATTTCCACGGGCGTCGATCTGGATCGGCTGCTCGCGATCGCGAAAGATCTGCCGCGCGTCCTCGGTCACGACGTTCCGGGGCAGGTCCTCAAGGCCGGGAAAAGAACGGATCTGCATCCGCACCACACACCACTCCAGCTTGCTTGAAGCGAACGCATTCAACTCAAAAAGGCTTGTCTCATGAAAAAAACGACCCAACTCAAGCACCTCCTTCAGGCCAAGCAACTGCTCGTCGCGCCCGGCGCCTATGACGCGCTGAGCGCCAAGATCATCGCGCGCTGTGGATTCGACGCCGTGTATATGACCGGCTACGGCGCCTCGGCCAGCGTGCTGGGTGCGCCCGACGTGGGTTTGCTCACGATGAGCGAGATGCTGAAGCTGGCGGGCGATATCGCCGATGCTGTGAACATCCCCGTGCTGGCCGACGGCGACACCGGTTTTGGCAATGCCATCAACGTGAAGCGCACGGTCAGGGAATACGAAAAAGCGGGCGTCTGCGGCATCCAGCTCGAAGACCAGGTTTCCCCCAAGAAGTGTGGCCACATGCTGGGGCGCGAGGTCATTCCGATGGAGGACATGGTGCAGAAGATCAAGGCGGCCGTCGACACGCGCCAGGACGATGATTTCGTCATCGTTGCGCGCACGGACGCTCGGACCAGCCATGGCCTGGAAGAAGCGTTGCGGCGGGGACGAGCGTACGAGCAGGCCGGCGCCGACGTGATCTTCATCGAGTCTCCCGAGAGCGTGGACGAACTCAGGCGGATCAATGAGGCGTTTCCCAACACGCCGACGCTCGCCAACATGATCGAGGGTGGCCGGACCCCGCTGCTGCGCGCCGATGAACTCGAGGGATTGGGTTTCGGGATCGCCATCTACCCTCTCGGCCCGCTGTACGCCGCAGCGAAAGCGGTCGAGTCGTACTTGAAGGAACTCCGGACGGCCAAGAGCACGGCGAACAAGGTCCGGGACATGATCACCTTTGCCGAGTTCAACACGCTCATCGGTCTGGCCGAATACGGCCAACTCGAAGATCTGTACAAGACGAGGCGCTGTATCCCAACGCCTGGATGACGAAGTGTTTGAAACTCCGCACGACGCATCATGACAGTGAGGTTGAAATGCGTGGCAGCGCGCTGTGAACGCAGCTTTATCCCTGTCAAAAACGGGTTCCGGCACGGACGTCTGTGCTGGCCAAGGCTGGTCGCATGCTTCTCCAGCGATTCCCGGTAAAGGCGTATGGCATGAACCAAACCTTGATGGAGGCATGCGCCATGTTGTCGTCGATCAACCACCGGAGACTCCGAGCGAGGCCGTTGCGGCCTGCCTTGCTCTGCGTTGTTCAAGCTTGCCCGCGGGAGATGCAAGCTGCCTCGTAGGCCGCCAACCGGTTCAGTCAGCAGCACGTCACTGAAGGTGCTCTCTGAATTTTGAAACAACCCAAAGACATCAGGAGACAAGACATGGCTTCAATACCCGTAACTCCAGCATCGTCGCCACAGGACTTGGCTTCAAGACCTGTCGCTGCGGCGCTTTCGCCCCAGAATCCAACCATCGCCGCGCGCATCGACCGCCTGCCGCCTTCCAGAACCGTGCGCAACATGGTGGCCTTGTTGTCGCTGGGTGGTTCATTCGAGTTCTACGACCTGTTCCTCACGGCCTACATCGCCCCCGGCCTGTTCAAGAGCGGGGTGTTCACCGCCACCACCAAGGGCCTGTTCGGCATGGAGGGCATCGCCAGCTTCGTCGCCGCGCTGTTCGGCGGTTTGTGGGTGGGCACCTTGTTCGTGAGCTGGCTGTCGGACCGGTATGGGCGGCGCGCGGTCTACACCTGGTCGCTGCTGTGGTACTGCGCGGGCACGCTCATCATGGCGTTTCAGCACACGGCGATGAGCATCGACATCTGGCGCTTCATCGCTTCCATCGGCATCGGCGTGGAGCTGGTGAACATCGACAGTTACGTGTCGGAAATGGCACCCCGCGCGCAACGCGGACAATATTTCGCATTCAACCAGGTCTTTGCCTTCGCAGCGGTTCCGGTGGTGGCGTTCCTCGGGTGGATGCTGGTTCCGCAGCAAATCATGGGACTGGACGGCTGGCGCTGGGTGGCGATCATTGGCGCGATTGGCGCGGTGTTCGTCTGGTTCATCCGGCTGCGCCTGCCCGAATCTCCCCGCTGGCTGGCGCAGCACGGCCGGCACGAGGAGGCCGATCGCATCATGCGCACCATTGAGGGCAAGGTGCAGGCCGAGACGGGGCAGCCGCTGCCGCCGCCGGTCGTGGTGGCGGGAGAGGACGAAACGGTGCGCGGCGCATGGATGGAAATGTGGCACGACGCCTACCGTCGCCGCACCACCATGCTCATCCTGTTCAACATCTTGCAGACCGTTGGTTTTTACGGCTTTGCGGTCTGGGCACCGACCTACCTGATTTCAAAGGGGCTGGATGTCACCAAATCGCTGGAGTACACCTTCATCATCGCGATGGCCAATCCCGTGGGGCCACTGATCGGTTTGGTGTTTGCGGACCGATTCGAGCGCAAGTGGCAGATCGGCATCGCTGCCCTGGTGGTCGCCGGTGCCGGCTTGCTGTTCGCCAATTCTGCGGCGGCGCTGCCGATTGTGCTGTTCGGCATCCTGGTCACGCTGGCAAACAACTGGATGAGCTTTGCGTTTCATGCTTACCAGTCCGAGCTTTACCCGACGCGCATCCGGGCGCGAGCTGTGGGCTTCGTGTATTCGTTCAGCCGCATCAGCGCGGTGTTCAGCGGATTTTTGATCGCTTGGCTGCTGGGGCACTATGGAGCCATGGGGGTGTTCAGTTTCATCGCCGCAGCCATGGTGGGGGTTTTCCTCGTCGTTGCCACGATGGGCCCGAAAGTGACGAAGCGCCGGCTGGAGGATATTGCACGCTAGCCATGCTGCGTCATGTATTAAAAGGCTGCGCGGTTCCCAGACTCTGCCGATCTCTGGGCGCCGCGCACCGGCATCGGACGCGCCAGCGCATACCCTTGGCCGGCCGTGGCGTCCTATGTGAAGTCTGAAAACCGAGCTTGGCACGGCCAGATCATCAGGTCGGCAGCGCGAAGCCGCTCAAGATCCGAGAAATTCACCAATCGGCTTCAAGCCATCCAAACGATCACAGACTGCCTTGACGATCATCAGAATCGGCACCCCAAGCAGTAAGCCCCAGACCCCCCAGAGCCACCCCCAGGCGAGCAATCCGACAAAGACGGCCACCGGGCTGAGTTGGCTGCTGCGACTGGTCAGCCAAGGCGTCAGCAAATTGCCAACCAGCGTATGGATCCCCAGGGAAACCCCGCCGATGACCAGGGCCATGTCGAGAGAGCCAAACTGCAAAAAAGCGACCAGTCCCGATGTGGATGCCGTGATCAGTGAGCCGACATAAGGCACCAGGTTCAAGACACCCGCCACAATGCCCCAGACTGCGGCGTTTTGTAGACCCAGCGCCATCAGCGCCAGCCCGGTGAGCACGGCCACCAGCGCACTCGTGAAAATCTGCACTTGCAGATAGCGCTGGATCTGATCGGTAATTTCATGGAGAGCTTGCAGCGTGATTTTCTTGCTGCTCAAACTCGGGCCGGCCAGCTTGATCAGCTTGCGTCGGAAGCTGTCGCCAGAAATGATCAGGAAGTAGGTCAGGAACAGGACGGCTGCGGTCTGACCAAGCAGGGTCAACAAGCCGATCGTGCTCGACCACAAATAGTCTTTGACATTGAAACTCGAAGGCTCAACGACCACGCGCATGGCTTCATGGCTGTTGCGAACCTCCCTCCGATTCCCGGCCGCCTTTTCAATTTGGGTTGCGGCTTTTTGCACCGTCTCCAGTGCTGTGTCGTGATTTCCATTGCTGGGCTTGATCTCCATCCTGAACTTTTGGACGGCAGCCGGTAAGGCGACAACCAGCCTCGTCGCCTGGTTACTCAGCAGGTACGCGGCAACGCCTACTGCGCTGCAAATCGTCAACAGGATCAAGGCGGCACCGAGCCAGCGAGGTATGCGTCGGTGTTCCAGCCAGTTCACCGCCGGCGAAAGTGCGTAGCTCAGCATCAGACTCGTCATGAGCGGTATGAAAACGGCCTTGGCCCAGCTCAGTACGAAGATGCTTGCCAGCGCGGCCAGAAGCACCAGCGACATGCTGCGAATGTTGACCGGAACATGCATCAGCAACGGCGTCGGCTCGCTCGCACTGCGCTCTTGCACCGCATGCGGCAGGGGTAATGTCGGGCTGTTGTCGTCGTCTTCGCGCATGATGTGCTTTCATCAAAAGTTCTCGAGAACATCGCCGACGAAGCGCGATGGAATGCATCCAACTGCCTGCTCCAGAGTTCCGCATGCAAGATCCGAACCCATGAAATGGGTTGCCTGGGTCGCGCGGCAGGTCCTATTCCAAGAATCGCGCTGCCCTGATGCGGTGATCTCTTTCAGGATTGCTGGCCTGGCGCACGGTCTGCTCACACCCCAGTGCAGTTCCTTGGGTTCCTTGTATTGTTGTTGTATTGGCCCGGGAGCCGTCCTAGCATGCAAACTCCACTTCAAGGAAAGGATGGCCATGAATCCCGAACAGTTGATTGCCGCGCAAAAAGCCCAGTTCGAAAATCTGTTCAATATGGTGACCAAGACCATGGACAGCATGGAAAAGCTGGTGACCCTCAGCATGCAGACCGTGAAGTCCACCTTGCAGGATAGTGCCGAGGAGACCATGGCCAAGATGTCGGCCAAGGATTTGCAGAGTCTGACGACCCAACAGGGCCAGTGGATGGAACCGATGGCCGAACGCATGCTGAGCTATGCCCAACATGTGCAGCAGATCACTTCTGGTGCCCAGGCTGAAATCGCCAAAAATGCAGAGGCACAGGTGGCGGAGATGCATCGCCAGTTCATGGCCCTGGTCGAAAGCTCGGCGAAACACGCCCCAGCTGGCTCCGAGCCCGCCGTGGCGATGATGAAGACGGCCATCCAAGGCGCCAACGCTGCTTACGACTCGGTGCGCAAAGCGTCCAAGCAAGCTGGCGAAATGGCCGAGACGAATCTGTGTGCAGCCACGACTGCCGCGCGCAAATCGGTCGAAGCCGCCTCGGCCAGGTCCAAGCGCAAAACCTGAGACCAGGCTGCCGAATCGACCTCAACCCCGTTGGAGTCCAGCATCGAGGCGTGGGGCACCGCTGGCCTCGGGGGTTTCCTCGTGCATGCGCTGCGCGGAGAGATGCGGCCCTAGCCAAACATCGTTATTCCTGATCCGTCAGTTGCGAATGGACCAGCTTGAGACCCTGCAGCATCGGCGGGCTGGCGATGATCTTTTCGCGATCGCAAGTGATGGTGATCTGCGCGATTTTGCTGGGCTGGGCCTTCTGGATCGTGCAGTCGAACGCAGCCTGAGCACCCTCGGCGTCATTCCAGGTCGACGGCTTGGCGGAGGCGGTCGGCAGGTGTCAGGCTGCGAGGACAGTCAGCGCCCGCGCAGCCGGCTGCAGTGTCATGGTCATGCCTCCAAACGGTCCAGGCTCAAAGCCCCAGCTCCTTGAACACTTCGCGCGCAATGCGAAAACTATCGATGGCGGCGGGTGCGCCACAGTAAACGACTGCCTGGAGGAACACCTCCTTGATTTCGTCCCGAGTCACCCCGTTGGTGAGGGCTCCCCGAATGTGCAGCTTGAGTTCGTGCGGCCGGTTGAGTGCGGTGAGCATGCCTAAATTGAGCAGGCTGCGGTCACGACGCGACAGACCGGGGCGAGACCAAATCTCGCCCCAGGCGTACTCGGTCACCAAACTTTGCAGGTCGCGGTTGAAATCGTCGGCACTGCTGATGGCAGCGTCCACATAGTCGGCCCCCAGCACGTCCTTGCGGACAGCCAGGCCACGGTCGTATCGATTTTGATCCATCTGGTTCTCTATCAAGCATCGATGCATGGCGTCGAGTCAGAAAAAACTCTTCGCACGAGCAGGATGACGAAAGCTGCGAGATCGCCTTCAATGAGGCGAATCAAGTCTAAGGCAACGCTGGACAAGTCCCTCGTGCGCATCGCATCCGCGCCTCGGGCGGTCTGCGGCGCTACGGAGAAGCCGACGACGCGCCAGCCCAGGCCGAGGCACCGAAGGCCAACCCCATCGCCATGGCCTTCGGCGCCCTCGGCAAGGCCGTGAAGGTGCGCGACTTCTGGCTGCTCTTCTTCAGCTTCTTCATCTGCGGCGCGACCACCAACGGCTATATCGGCACGCACTTCATTGCCATGTGCGGCGACCACGGCCTGCCGGTCTTCGCCCTGTTCTACGGGCTGGATTGGGTGGCCACCGTGCCGCCGACCGTACGCCTCACGAACGATGCGTTCGGCAGCCGCGAGGCGCCCATCGTGCTCGGCTGGATCGTGGCCGGTCACCAGATCGGGGCGGCCTTTACCGCGTTGATGTGAGGGATCCTGCGCAGCAGCTACGGCAATTACGCCTTGGCCACGACCCTCTCCGGCATCCTCGGATTGGTTGCCGCCGTGCTGGTGCTGCGCATCCGCAGTCGCCCGGTGCGCGTGGTTGCCGCTTGAGTCGCAAAGGGCCTCGATCATGCGAATACTTGTCATCGGCGCCGGAGTGATCGGCGGCTATTTTGGCGGCCGGCTGCTGCAAGCAGGTCAGAACGTGACCTTTCTCGTGCGCGCGCCGCACGCTGCAACTCGGGATCTCCGGTTTGCAAATCCAGAGTCCGCTCGGCCACGTCGCCATTCACGAACCGGCCACCGTCCAGGCGGAGAATTTGCGCACCCACTTCGACCTCATCGTGCTGTGCTGCAAGGCTTACGACCGGGATGACGTCATCTTGGAGCGCACGCGCGAAATCCTGACCACGGAAGGTTCCACATTGACGGCCTCGGTGCTTCGTGACATCGAGAACGGCTCCCGCATCGAAACCGACCACATCGTGGGAGACATGCTCCAACGTCGAACTGAAGCCGGGCTTGAGTCGAGTGGCGCCTCTCTGGCTTTCCATCGCCTATGCCATCTGAAGGCCTATGAGGCGCGCAGGGCTGGAACTGCAAGCAAGGCACCTTGATGACGCCATGAACGCGTGATTGCGGACGTCATGGGCCGCGGTGCAAAATTTCGTGTGCTGGCCACATGCTTGGCCGCGTGATGTCGATCCGGCATCGTCTGGCGCGTCGTATCGGCAGGGCGCGGTCATTTGCGCTGCCCCGTCACCCCATCCAGCAGGAGACCGCCATGCGCTTCATGATCATCGTCAAGTCCAATCCTGAATTCGAGGCCCAGGCCAGCACCGGCTTCCAGCCCGAGCCCACCGTATTCGCCGAGATGGCCGCCTACCACGAGGAACTGGCGCGCGCCGGCGTGCTGCTCGAAGGCAACGGCCTCAAACCCAGCCACACCGGCTGGCGCGTGCGTTACGACGGCCAGCGCCGCACCGTCATCGACGGCCCGTTCACCGAATCCAGGGAGCTGATCGCCGGCTACACCCTGATCCAGGTGCAGTCGCGCGAGGAAGCGCTGGAATGGGCGCGGCGCTTTCCCAACCCGGTCGGCCAAGGTCAGCCGGCCGAGATCGAGGTGCGCCAGCTGTTCGAGCTGGACGACTTCGCGCCATCCGGCGAGGTCGAGCGCTTCCGCGCCCTCGATGCTGCGAAATAAAACCGGCGTGCGTGTCGATTTGCGCCGACCTGGCACGTCGTTCGAACAGGGCGCCAGGCAACGCCCTCAACCCGACGCAACAGGAGATCATCATGAGCAAGGTCAAAGCCATCCCCGACGGCATGCACAGCCTCACGCCGCATCTGGTCTGCCGCAACGCTGCGGCGGCGATCGACTTCTACCGCCGCGCTTTCGGCGCCATCGAGCAGTTCCGCCTGCCGACGCCAGACGGCAAGCTGATCCACGCCTGCGTGCTGATCGGCGACTCGCAGCTGTTTCTGTTCGACGAGATGCCCAAGCACGGCGCACTCGGCCCGCAGGCGCTGAAGGGCTCGCCGGTGACGATTCACCTGCAGGTGCAGGACGCCGATGCCACATTCGCGCGCGCGGTGGACGCCGGCGCGAAAATCACCATGCCGCTGGCCGACCAGTTCTGGGGCGACCGCTACGGCCAGTTGGAAGATCCGTTCGGTCACCACTGGGCCGTCGCCACCCATGTGCGCGACCTCAGCCCGGAGCAGATCCGGGTTGCGGCGGCCGAGGCCATGCGATGAGCGGCGCTGGGCAAAATCCAACTTTCATCCTGCTTGCCAAGGAGCACACCATGGAGCGCAATCCCGTCGGCTGGTTCGAGATCTATGTGCAGGACATCGCCCGCGCGCGCCGTTTCTACGAGGCCGTATTCCAGTGCAAGCTGCAGCGGCTCGGCACGCCCGCTTCCATGCAGGATGCGGGCATGGAGCTGTGGGCCTTTCCGGCGCAGCCGGAACGCCGGGGCGCGGGAGGTGCGTTGGTGAAGATGCCTGGCGCGCCCTCCGGCGGCCTCGGCACGCTGGTGTATTTCAGCTGCGCCGACTGCGCCGTGGAAGCCGCCCGCGTGGCGCCTGCCGGCGGGCGCATCGAGCGGCCCAAGATGGCCATCGGCGACTACGGCCACATTGCGCTGGCGGTCGACACCGAGGGCAATACCATCGGCCTGCATTCGATGCAGTAGCCGCCGCGCAAGCCAAGGGAGCGAGTCCATGAAATTTCTGTTGTCGATCGTCGAGCCGCGCGGCCAGCGCGAAGCGCGCAGCGAGGCCGAAGGCCGCGCGTGCTACGAGGAGATGCAGCGCTTCGGTGAGCAGTTGGCCGCGCGTGGCCAGTTGCTGGCCAGCGAGTCGCTGCGCCCCGACCGTCACGGCGTGCGCGTGCAGGTGCACGAGGGCAAGCCGCAGCTGCGCGACGGCCCGTTCGCCGAGGCCAGGGAAATGATCGGCGGTTTTTTCCTGCTCGACTGCGCCAGCCTGGACGAGGCCGTCGCCATCGCTCAGCGTTGTCCCGCCGCGCGCTTCGCCACCGTCGAGGTGCGCGAGTGCGCGCCCTGCTATGTGCAATGAAACGCGCGGCACCCCGCACGCTTCGCGCAAGTGTCGACGCGCGGATCGAAGCGCCTGCGGGGACGACCGGCCTTGATATTGATTGATGGAGAAACCTCGTGACGAAGATTGCCAAAAACACAATTTGCCTCTGGTTCGACGGCACCGCTGAGGACGCGGCGCGGTTCTATGCCGCCACCTTTCCCGATTCCTCGGTCGAGGCGGTGTACCGCGCGCCGGGCGACTATCCCGCCGGGAAGCAGGGCGATGTGCTGACGGTCAAGTTCACCGTGATGGGCATTCCCTGCCTCGGGCTCAACGGTGGGCCCGCTTTCAGGCATAGCGAAGCCTTTTCGTTCCAGATTGCCACCGCCCACCAGGCCGAAACGGACCGCTACTGGCATGCGATCGTCGACAGCGGCGGCGAGGAAAGTGCGTGCGGCTGGTGCAGGGACAAGTGGGGTTTGTCGTGGCAGATCACCCCGATGGCGCTGACGGAAGCGATTGCCGACCCCGACCCTGCAGCAGCCAAGCGCGCGTTCGACGCAATGATGACGATGCGCAAGATCGACATCGCCACGATCGAGGCGGCGCGGCGCGGCTGACTCGAAACCACCGTCGCTGCGCCCATCAACGTGAGGCCGACACCCCACAAGCGCGAGGAGAACCATGCACAAAGTCTTCGTCAACATCGGCCTCAGCCTCGATGGCTACATGGCGCCGGAAGGCATGACCATGGGCAAGCCCGAGCACAAGAACTGGGGCGCCAGGTGGGGTGCGCTGATGGGCTGGCTCATCAAGCAGCAGTCCTTCCGCGACAACCTCAAGCTCGGACCGGGCGGCGAGACCGGCCCGGTCAACGACCTGGTTCGCGGCACCATGGAGCGCATCGGCGCCAGCATCACGGGCAAGCGCATGTTCGACCAGGGCGAGGTCGCCTGGCCCGAGGAGGCGCCGTTTCACACCCCGGTCTACGTCCTGACCCATCAGCGGCGCGAACCCTGGGTGCGCCCTGGCGGGACGACCTTCCACTTCATCACCGACGGGCCGCAGCGTGCCCTAGGAGGCTGTCGGACTTGAACCCGAGCGAATCCGATTGATCAGTGCGACGCGTTTTTTTTGACAGCGGCGCGCTGATCGAACGCTCTCGATGGTTGGCGAGACACTGTGAGGGCACATGGGGCGGCCTGGGGACTCGGTTTTGGCGTGGTCGGGGCGCACTATTGCCCTCACGCGGCTCGCAGGACGTGCATGCGCTTGATGTTCCAAGCCATGGTCACCAAGCTCCATTCGCCTTGTGCCTTGGCCAGCCCGCGCATGCTCATCTGGCGCCAACCCATCACTTGCTTGATGATGCCGAACACCGGCTCCACTGTCTGCTTGCGCAGGCCGTACAGGGCTCGGCCTGCTTGCGTGCCCAGGCGGTGTGCCATCTGCACGAGCGGATCCGTCGTCTGGGGCTCGGGCACATCGGGTGCAAAGCGCCCCATCACCGGCGTGTGATGCGACTCCCGCTTGAGCGCCAGCAGCGGCTCGATACCCGCGTCGTTGCACGCGATCACGTTGGCTTGGCTGAAGAAGCCGTTGTCCGTGATGAGCGTGTGCACCTCGCCCAGCACCGCGGGTAACGCTTGGATCTGCTGCAGCGTAGGCACAACTTCGCGCTTGTCGTTGGATGCCTGGCTCACATGCTGGGTGATCACCATCATCGTCGCGATGTCCACGCCGGCTTGTGCGTTGTAGCTTTGCTCGAAGCCCCCACCCGACACGGGCATGATGCGCGACTCTTCATCCGTGAGGTTGACCTGATCGCTGCTCCGGGGGCCGGCCTCTGGCGGCTCAGGGTCCTTGCCGCGCGGCTTCTTGCCCGCCTCGCGCTGGGCTTGGCGCTTGGCGGTCTTGGCCTCGTACTCCTGCTGCTCGACCTGATGGCGTTCGCTGGCGCGCTGCTCGATCTTGGCCTTGGCCTGCGCGATTGCGCTCAAGCGATCTGCACGCAGGGCGATCTCCGCCGGCACATCCATGCCGTCGGGTACCGTCGCGCGGTCGCTGTTCTCTGCCAGCGCCAGCAGCGTTTGTACTTCCTGGCGCAGCTGCGCCTCGATCTTGTTGGCATGAGCCCACGACAAGGCCTTGTGCTTGCTGGCGTTGGCGTCGATCTTGGTGCCATCCAGCGCGATGTGTCCGAGCTTGAGCAGCTTCATCTCGCGCGCCAGAACCAGCACCTGCACGAACAGTGCCTCCACCTCCTTCAAGAAGCGGCGGCGGAACGTCGCCAGCGTGTCGTGATCGGGGTGGGTATTGGCCGCAACAAAGCGGAACGCCACCGAGTCGTAGGTCGCCCGCTCGATCTTGCGGCTGGAGTGCACGCCGTTGGCGTAGCCGTAGATCAGCAGGCCCAGCAGCACCGCCGGATGGTGCGCCGCCGAGCCCCGGCCTGCGTACTGTCGGGCCAGATCGCCCAGATCAAGCTGCTCGATGACTTCGACCACGAAGCGCGCCAAGTGATCAGTGGGCAGCCATTCGTCCACCGACGGTGGCAACAGATATGCGGTGTCTCGGTCAACAGGGACGAAGCGGCTCATCGGCTCGGGCTCTCGGTTGTGCAGCAGCAATTGTCTCGGATAGCGTCTTCATCCGGAAGACCGCAAAGTCCGACAGTCTCCTAGAGTTGGCTCGGGAATCCGCAGGCAGTCGTGATATTCGTATCGCGGGTGGAGCGGATGTGATCCAGCAGTACCTGAACCTGGGTGCCATCGACGAACTGGAAATCGCCCTGGCGCCGGTGCTGTTCGGCGGCGGGCGGCGCCTGTTCGAGAACCTGCGCGAGCCCGCGCCGCGGTTCCGCATCGACCGGGTGCTGAATGGCCCGGCCGCCACGCACCTGCGCTATGTGCGTGAGTAACAGCGGCCTGATTCGTTCGGCATCACGCAACGCTCTCAGCGAGGAAATCTCATGAAGTCCTTTGTCCCACAAGAGTTGATCGAGACGCTGAAGGTCCGGTTCGAAAAGAACGTGCAGCGCCACAAAGGCATTGCCTGGGAGAAGGTGCAGGCCACGCTCGAAGCAAGCAAAGCGGCACTCCAGTCGCTTGGCGAGATGGAGCGATCTGGCGGTGAGCCGGATGTGATCGGCCACGACAAAGAATCCGGCCAGTTCCTGTTCTGTGACTGCACTGCGGAGAGTCCGGCAGGGCGCCGCAGCCTGTGCTACGACCGCAAGGCGCTGGATGCGAGGAAGGAGAACAAGCCGAAAGGCTGCGCGGTGGATCTCGCCGCCGCAATGGGTGTCGAACTGCTGACCGAACAGCGCTATCGCGAGCTGCAGCAGCTTGGCGAGTTCGATACCAGGACATCCAGTTGGGTCGCGACGCCTGAAGCAGTCCGTGCGCTTGGCGGCGCCCTGTTCAGCGACCGCCGCTACGGCAAGGTGTTCGTCTATCACAACGGAGCCGAGTCCTACTACGCCGCCCGAGGCTTCCGCGCCTTGCTGCGCGTTTGAGCGGCTGCATCCGTATCCACCCCGCTTGCAGTCCACAGGAGCCCGCCATGCAAATCACCGTCGAAACCACCGTCGCCGCGAAATTGGCGGTCAACGACTCAGGTCCGGTCTAAAGCAAGTTAGGCCGCACACACACTTCGCAACCGTCATCAATCTCTAAGGAAAGCACACAATGGCCAAGTACCTGATCTCCTTCCCCAGCGCAGCGATGGTCGTGCCCGACGGCGAGTGGGAGGCGGTGGGCCGCGACGCGCACGCCGTGATCGATGAGGCGAAGGCCGCCGGCGTTTACGTCTTCGGCGGCGGTATCGACGAAGACGTGCCGCCTGTGCTCGTCTCGGCCGACGGTTTGGTCCCCGAGGGCGGCTACCCGTGGGCGCCCCCGCTTGACGGCGGCTTCACCGTGCTCGAACTGCCCTCGCGCGAGGAGGCCATCGCGTGGGCCGCGCGCATTGCGAAGGCCTGCCGGTGCGAGCAAGAGCTACGCGTCTTCGGGTTCGACCCGCGGTCCTGAGGGCGGCACTGAAATGGCGCAGGAAGCGCAGCCGAACAACTCATTTCTCTGGGAAGACCGAGACTGGCTCAGTCAGCTCATGCAGGCAACACACAATGAACTTCCCATGCCAAAACCCAAAAAGAAAAGTGCGTGGCCGAATTGCTACAGCGTGCTTCGCCACGGATGAATTTGCATGTTGTCCATCGTATTCCAAGTCAACAGGAGGCCATTCATGCTCCGCACGATCACCGTCAGCCTGCCCGTCGCCGACCTGAAAGCGTCGGTGGCTTTCTACACCGCCCTCGGTTTCGTCAGGAATCCGCAGTTCAGCAGCGACACGGCGGCGTTCATGACGTGGAGCGAGTCGATCAGCGTCATGCTCCTGACCCACGCAACGTGGCGCACGCTGACCACGCGCCCGATTCCGCCGAAAACATCGAGCGAGGTCGGACTCAATCTCTCGTGCGCGTCACCTTGCGCCAGCTCGACTTCCGATTTTCTACAACTCAGCGATGCATCATGATCGATGCCGCCGTCATCCACCCCATGCTCTGAACGACGATGCCCACGCCTGATCCCGCCGCCACAGCGGCCGCCGCCGCCACCGCGCGCGCCATCGCCGCGATCTGGCGCATCGAGTCGGCCAGGGTGGTGGCGCACGTGGCGCGCATCACCTATGACCTGGGGCTGGCCGAGGACTGCGCGCAGGACGCGCTGGTGGCTGCACTGGAGCACTGGCCGGAGCTGGGCGTGCCCGAGCGCCCCGGCGCCTGGCTGATGACTGCCGCCAAACGTCGCGCGCTGGACCATCTGCGCCACGAGAAGATGGCCGCGCCGCGCCACGAAGAGCTCGGCCACGAACTCGATATCCAGCGCGACATCGCCGCGCGCGAGTTCAGCGAAATGATCGACGCGCGGCTCGACAACGACATCGGCGACGACCTGCTGCGGCTGATCTTCACCGCCTGCCATCCCGTACTCGCACCGGAGGCGCGCAGTGCGCTCACGCTGCGCGTGATGGGTGGCTTGTCCACTGCCGAAATCGCGCGCGCCTACCTGAGACCTGAGCCCACCATCGCGCAGCGCATCGTGCGCGCCAAGCGCAGCCTGGCCGCCGCGCATGTTCCGTTCGAGGTGCCGCGCGGCGATGAGCTGCATGCCCGCCTCGCCTCGGTGCTGGAGGTGCTGTACCTGATGTTCAACGAGGGCTACGCCGCCACCGCCGGCCCGGAGTGGATGCGTCCGGCGCTGTGCGAGGAGGCGCTGCGCCTGGGCCGCGTGCTGGCCGGGCTGATGCCGCAGCAGTCGGAGGTGCTGGGCCTGCTCGCGCTGATGGAAATCCAGGCCTCGCGGCTGGGCGCGCGCGTGGATGCGCAGGGCAGCCCGATCCTGCTCGCCGAGCAGGATCGCCGCCGCTGGGATCACCTGCTGATCCGCCGCGGCCTCGATGCGCTGGCGCGCGCCGAGACGCTGCCCGGTCCGCTCGGCCCCTACGCGCTGCAGGCCGCCATTGCCGCCTGCCACGCGCGCGTCGCCAGCACCGACGCCACCGACTGGACGCGCATCGCCGCGCTGTACGACGCGCTGGCGCAGCTGGCGCCGTCGCCGGTGATCACGCTCAATCGCGCGGTGGCGGTGGCGATGGCCTTCGGCGCCGCCGCCGGTCTGGAACTGGTCGATGGCCTGCTGACCGAGCCCGCCCTGGCTCGCTACCACCTGCTGCCTGCGGTACGCGGCGATCTGCTCATGCGACTGGACCGCTGGCCTGAAGCGCGCGCAGAATTTCAACGCGCCGCAGCCCTGGCTGGCAACGCACGCGAGCGCGCGCTGCTGCTCGGCCGCGCGGCGACATGCCGGAGCATGGCCGATGGAGCATGCCGATGAAGCCGCGCATCACCCTGATCACCCTCGGCGTCGCTGATCTTGAGCGCTCGCTGCGCTTTTACCGCAACGGCCTGGGCCTGCCCACCGCGGGCATCGTCGGCACCGAGTTCAAGCATGGCGCCGTGGTCTTTTCGAGTTGCAGGCGCAACTCAAGCTGGCGCTTTACCCACGCCGCAGCCTCGCGCACGACGCCGGGATGGACCTTGGCAGCCCAGCTGCAGTGCCAGCTTGTCTGGCCCACAACGTTGCAAGCCAAGCCGAAGTCGATGCCGTGATGCAAGAGGCCCAAGCCGCCAGCGCATGCATCGTGAAACCCGGACGCGCCACCTTCTGGGGCGGCTACGCCGGCTATTTTCAAGATCCGGATGGCCGCACTTGTGGGAAGTGGCCTGGAACCCGGCCTGGACGATTCCCCATAGCGTTCAGGCCCCAGCTTCTCCGACCAAGCGGTCGCCATCCGAGCACCGCGGAAGCCATCACCCCACCCAGCGGAGCGCAACGCCATGATCCATGACAGCCTGACCTTCTACACCAACCCCATGTCGCGCGGGTGCATCGTGCGCTGGATGCTCGAAGAACTGGGGGTTCCCTACGACACGGTGCTGCTCGACTACGGCACGACGATGAAGGCGCCCGAGTATCTGGCCATCAACCCGATGGGCAAGGTTCCCGCCATCCGGCATGGCGACACCGTGGTGACCGAAGCTGCGGCCATCTGCACCTATCTCGCGGATGCTTTTCCGCAGGCAAAGCTGGCGCCGGCGCTCGGCGACCGCCTGCGCGGCCCTTACTACCGCTGGCTGTTCTATGCGGCCGGGCCGGTGGAAGCCGCGGCCAGCAACAAGGCGCTGGGCTTCGTCGTGCCGCCGGGACGCGAGCGCATGATGGGCTACGGCAGCTATGCGGACGTCATGGGTGTACTGGAAAGCGCGGTGTCGCAGGGCGACTACCTGCTTGGCGCCACATTCTCCGCAGCGGATGTGGTCCTGGGCTCGCAACTGGGGTTTGGCATGCAGTTCGGCACCATCGACAAGCGCCCGGCTTTCGAGCGCTATTGGGCGAGACTGAGCACGCGCGCCGCGGCGCTGCGGGCAAGGCGGATCGACGACGACCTCATGCCCAAGTCGCCCGCCGGGGCCTGAACGCAGGAGCAGGCCGAGCATCGGGTTTCCCCGCAAGACTCCTTGCAACGAACACCCTGGGAGGCATCATGCCAACCGACCCCATCCCACTCGGCGACGGTTCAGCAAACCGCGTACACCCGGCGCGTCGCCAGCCCCGCAGGTGGCCTGCGCTTGCCGCTGCCGGCTTGCTCACCGGCCTGTGTCGCTGGGCAGGAGCCGCGCCTCCCACCGTCCTCATCAACCCGTTTCACGACCCCTTCGAGCAGGCCACGCAGGGCTTGGCGGGCTGCCCGGTGCCGAGCCCACCGACCTATACGCAGGCGGAGATGCAGGAGGTGGAGCATCACCGCGTCGAACGAGGCAATAGCTGCTACCTGGCCGGCAAATGCCGCCTGTCCAACAGCTTTCTGTACGACCGCGACATTGCGCGCGCCCTGCTGCCCGCGCTGCGTGCCGACCCGCAATTGCGCGACACCAGCGTGTGGATGCTGGTGCAGGGGCGCTTCGTGCAGTTGTTCGGTTGCGTCTCGCGGCAGGAGCAGATCGCGCATCTCGAAGCGGTGGCCCATGCCACACCCCAGGTGCAGGCCGTGCTCAGCGATGTCCTGGTTGGCACCCACGGCAAGCCGCCCTACCCCCTGGCATCGCCTTGATTCGATGCCCAACTGAACGTCCTGCAGCATGGTGCGTTCCGCCCTGCGCCAAACACCTGACTGCACGCCAGCATGGCCTGGTCTGCAAGGACTGTCCACGTATCGGAATGATGGATCCACTCCAGGGCTTGGAAGACGGTCGAGGATGGCTTGTTCGGGTCCGCGTCAACGCGGCGGCTTTCCCTGGAGCCCGCCCGGCCCTTGAGCCGGACCATTCGGTAACCTCACGCTGAACCGTGTGAGCCCGCGCTCGGACGTGACCAGCACCGCTCCGCCGTGCGCTTCCACGATGGACTTGACGATTGCCAGCCCCAGCCCCGCACCTTCGCCTTGGCGCTGGCGGGAAGGATCGACGCGGTAAAAGCGATCGAAGAGTCGCGGCAGATGCTCCGCGGGGATGCACGGCCCCGGATTCGAGATGTCCACGATGGCCCGATCGGCCTCCTGCCGCAGCGCGACAACGACGGCCTGGCCTTCAGGCGTATGCCGAATGGCATTGGCGATCAGGTTGCTGAGGGCTCGCTGCAGCATCTGGCGATCGCCACTGACCGTGACGGCTTCCCCTTCGAGGACAAGACCGACACGGTGATCGTCCGCCCAGGCCTCGAAGTAATCGAACAGCGCCCGCACCTCGGCACAGAGGTCGACACCTCCCGACTCCAGGTGGATCCGGCTGTGGTCGGCCTGGGCCAGGAAAAGCATGCCGTCGATCATTGCGCTCAAGCGCTCGAACTCCTCCAGGTTGGAATAGAGGACTTCGCGATAGACATCCATGCCACGGACTTTTGACAAGGCCACTTGCGTCTGCGTGATCAGGTTGGTCAGCGGCGTGCGCAGTTCATGGGCAATATCCGCAGAAGCGTTCGTCAAGCGTTGGAAGCTGTCCTCGATGCGCCTGAGCATGGTGTTGAAAGCCACCACCAGCTCGGCGAGTTCGATCGGGACCTGCTTCGGGTCGAGTCGAACGTGCAAATGCTCGGAGGTGATGTCTTGCATCCTGGCACTGATGCGGCGAATCGGCGCATGACCATGCTGGACCGCCAACCAAGCCACCCCGATGCTGATGATGCTGGTCATCAGCGCCCCGAGCCAGAGCGCGCGCCTGAGCTCGGCGAGGTAGTGCAGATGAAAACCCATGTCCATCGCCACCAACACGGTGAAGGGGCCGTCGCGCAGCACGGCCCCACGGTAGGTGCGTTGGTTGACCCGCCAAATGCGCAGCGCCTGCGCGTCGAGGCGCGTCACCGGTTCCATGCTGTTCGCAAACCCGGCGAGTCCCGGGGTCGCGGTTTCGTAGAGCAGCTTTCCTTGGGCGTCCTGCACCAGGAAATACACCCCGTGATGCCCGGCCACCGCACCCGCAAGCCTGTGTTCGAGGTCACTGCGGTTCGTGTTCGCGTCGGCGAGCACGGCTTCCACGGATTGGCTGACGGCCCGCACTTCGCCGAGATCCTGCTCGGCGAAGTGGCGCTCGATGGACGCCTCGATGCCCCAGGCCGAGAGCAGAAACATGAGCGTCGTGGCCAAGCCGACGAAGGTCGTCACGCGAAGCGCGAGCGATGCCGGGCGACGTCGGCGTGCGCTACTGGCCATCGGGTGCGTCCAGCATGTAGCCCAATCCCCGCACCGTCTGGATGAGCTTCGGTTCGAAAGCGTCGTCGACCTTGGCCCGCAGGCGCCGGATGGCCACGTCGATCACATTCGTGTCGCTGTCGAAATTCATGTCCCAGACCTGGGATGCGATCAGTGAGCGGGGGAGCACTTCCCCTCGCCTTCGGACCAGGAGTTCCAACAAGGCGAATTCCTTGTTGGTCAAATGAATCCGGGTGTCGGCGCGGACCGCGCGGCGTCGTGTCAAATCGAGCATCAGGTCAGCGACCTGCAGCCGTTCCGCCTGGACCGCTGCGCGCCCCCGCCGCAACAAGGTTCGTACGCGCGCGAGCAGTTCCGTGAAGACGAACGGCTTGACCAAATAATCATCGGCCCCAAGCTCCAGTCCCTTGACCCGATCTTCGACGCTGTCGCGGGCGGTCAGGAACAACACGGGGGTGTCTTTGCCGGCGTGACGCAGAGCCCGCACGATGCTCCAGCCGTCCACATCAGGGAGCATCACGTCGAGCGCGACGAGATCGTAGTGCTCCGTCATGGCCTGGTGATGCCCGTCCAGGCCGGTGCGCGCGAGATCGACGACAAAGCCGGCCTCCATCAGACCTTGCCGCAGGTATTCCCCGGTTTTGGGCTCGTCTTCGACGATAAGCAGTTTCATGCGTGTCTCCCTTGCTGCGTCGCCGTCGCACTTTCGCCCGTCGTTCATCCGATCCCCGTTCCCATGGTGCCGCACGCGCCGGATTCGACTGGCGCCACTTTAATCCGGCGCACTCGACACGAACATGACCGCAAGATGACATTAATGTCATCTTGCGGTCATGATTCTGAAATTTATCGTTACATAAGATGCTGGCTTGCAACGGCGCTGAGGCGCTCAACACCGGGTTGCGTACCGATTCATACCACGGTGCCGCTTGAGAACATGGCGTCGAACCGTTCTGACCAGGAGAACTGCATCACCATGCAGCAATTTCCGCCAACCTCCCCATGCGCGATCCAGGTGCCTCGTCGACGATTCGTTCAAGGACTGGCGGCAGGCGGTGTCATGCTCGGCTGATCGCCGCTTGCCGCAATGGCTCGGGGCAAGGCACGACGACTGCGACGGGTTCGGCGCCGGAACTGCGAGGCACCGAATTTGATCTGGTCGTGGCCGAATCGCCGGTGAACTTCACCGGCAGTCCCCGGATGGCAACCACCATCAACGGCTCGATTCCAGCACCGACTTGCGCTGGCGCGAAGGCGATGCCGTCACGATTCGGGTGACGAACAGAATGCGCCAGGCGACCTCGGTGCATTGGCACGGCATGCTCCGGCCGTTCCAGATGGACGGAGTGCCGGGCATCAGCTTCAAGGGCGTCGCGCCCGGGGCAACGTTCCGTCTACCGCTTCAAGGTCCTTCAATCGGGCACCTATTGGCACCACCCCCATTCGGGCTCGCAAGAGCAGACAGGCATGCATGGCGCCATCGTCATCGAGCCTGTCGGCGGCGCAACCCTGAAGGCCACGCGTGACCATGTCGTGCAACTTTCAGATTGGACCGATGAAGATCCGATGCGCGTCATGGCCAAGCTCAAGGCTGACAGCGGCTACTACAACTACAACCAGCCCACGGCCACGGAGTTTTTTCACGATGTTGCCCCGGACGGCTTGAAGGCCGCTCTGGAGAAGCGCCGGATGTGGAACAAGATGCGCATGAGCCCGAACGATCTCGTGGAATCGGTCCTGAGCGTTCCTAGCTGGCATTCGGTGTGCGGGGCCTGGCTCCCTATTGGTTCGACGTCGAGGCCACCGGCCATCTTGGCGATCAGGGACGAAGCGCCATCCGGCCGGCTACGAGCTACGACATCTTGCTGACGCAAAAACTGATTCTGCAATATGAAAAAGATGATCTCGGCCATCATGCTCGGCGCGATGCCGCTCTTGGCCAGTGCCGCGGCCAACCATGGCGGGCAGGCGCCGGTCCAGGCGCAAGGACAGAGCGCCGCGCAGCAGCAGCATCCGGCCCAGGGCCAGGCAGCGATGCAGGGCCAGGGCATGATGGACATGCCGATGATGGGGAAGCAGGGCATGGTTGGGCAAGTCGTCGTGAAGTAAGCCTGTTTTGACGACGGTGCGAGCGCGTTCTGTTTCAGGAACTTTTGCGGTCTTTTCATGCTCAAGTGCTGCATGTCCTTCACCCAAGCAAGTTCGCGCCCGCATCGGCATCCATGTCGTCTGAACACATGAAAGTCCTGCGTGTTGTCTGGGCTGCCGTGCTGCTGGCCTTGTTGCCACTACACGCGTGGAGCGCTGTGCGCCTCGACAACACGACACCAGGTTCCCCCGCTGCCTGCCGCAGAACCGGACCAGACCCATCCATGCAGCAGGCGTGGCGCGCAGGCACCTTTGCGGCCGCGCGCATGCGGGAATCGACGCCACACGGCCCCAATCGTTTTGGCCTGGCACCCGGTTCTGCGCGAAGCGGCCATGAGGCCAGCCCATCCAATGGCCGGGGCATTTGCCATGTGCTGTGCGGCGTGGTTCTAGCGCCGTCTACCACTCCTGCCGCTTTGCACTTTGCGCATATCGCGGCACATGCGCCGGAATTCCACACGCGCCTCGTCACAAGTGCGCTGCCGGACGCACCATATCACCCACCCCGGGCCTGATCTGCCCTCAAGGCCGGCATGCGTCCGGCCTCCGCGCGAGTCGTGGCCGATACACGCCGCGACCCGCTGCGTCACGACGTGCGCCTGACGCCGACCACGTTTCCGGTCAACAACCCAAGGAACATCGTCAAGCCGATGTTCGTCGAGCCAGACTTCCCAGCACTCGGTCGGCTGACCCCGCACGGGCTTGCCACAAGCGCTTGAAACAGCCGAACCCCCATGGACATCTCACTCCTCCTCGAAGTCATGCTCGCGCTCGGCGCAGGCATGCTGCTCAACCTGACGCCATGCGTGCTGCCGGTCATTCCAATCAAGGTTCGCACCATCCTGCGCGAAGCGGGAGAAAAACCGGCAACCCGCGCCCTGTCCGCCAGCCTGTTCGCTGCGGGCTCCCTGTTGTTTTTCACCCCCCTCGGGCTGGCCACAGCTCTGCTGCATCTTCAATGGGGTGTGCTGTTCCAATCACAGGCCGTGCTGATCGGCTTGGTCATCGTCCTTCTGGCGATGGCGGTGATGAATTTCACGGGGCGCGGATTGCCCATTCCTGCCGCCATCGCCAGAATGGGAGGCGGTCGTTTTGCCGAGCCACTGATCTCCGGCCTGGTCAGTGCCCTTTTGTCTTCTCCCTGCACCGGCCCCTTGCTGGGTGGGATCCTCGTGTTTGCCCTCACCCGGCCAGCCACCGAGATCGTGATCATTTTCATGGCCATCGGCCTCGGCCTGGCTCTGCCCTACGCCGTTCTGCTTCTGAAGCCCGGGCTTCTCGATCGACTGCCGCGAGGAGGGGCTTGGACCGACGTCGTGCGTCAAAGCTTCGGCTGGCTGCTTGCCGGCGCCGCGGTCTTTTTCGCGCAAAGCCTGGTTCCAGCCATGCTCGACAAAGCGCTATGGTTCAGCTTGGTTGTCGGGATCATGCTGTGGGTCTTCGCAACGAGCTTTCGCGCCGCAGATCATGCCTCCCGCTGGGCCGCGCCACTATCGAGCCTTCCTTCGCTGGCTTTGGTCTACCTGAGTGCGGGGATCTGGCCCGCCCCATCGCAAGGCATCCCCTGGCAGCCGCTCAAGGCAGATCAGATCACCGAGATCGCCAGTCTGCATCGACCTGCGCTGGTCGAGTTCACCGCGCAGTGGTGCCTGAATTGCAGGTTTCTGGAGAAAACCGTCTACCGCGACTCGCGCGTTGTGCAAGCCCTGCGCGCCGGTCGTGTCGTCCCACTGCAAGTCGACCTGACGCGCCCCAACCCAGAACTGCAACAGCTGCTTGCCGCATACGGCGGGGATGGCCTGCCGTTCGTGGCCATCCTGGATCGACATGGACGGGAGATCGATCATCATTCAGGATTGTTCACGGCCGACGCGCTCCTCGGCGATTTGAATGCCATCCACCGATAGAGAACTCATGATGAATCCAAGAACCCTACGCATTGCCATCGCCTCGTTCATCGTTCTTGCCCTTTTGCTTGCTGCCATGTTGCTGATCCGGGCCACCCACCCTCCTGGCTTCGGCGCGAGCACCCCCGCCAACCTCGTCGACTCCTCCATGAAGGTTCGCGCTGGCGCCGCGATCGATGGCCGCGATGCTGTGGTGACGTTGCACATCCAGCCGGGCTGGCATGTGTACGCAAATCCGCCGTCGGCTCCTTACTTGATCCCTGTCACGATCGTCGTGCAACGTGGCGGCCACGGGCTGGATCTCCAGCCGAGCTACCCACCTGGTCAGGACATTGGCCTACGGGCCGACGGCAAGATCATCCGGGTCTACGAGAACGGCACGCGCATCGCACTACCCGGTCTGTCCAGCCTGCGCGATGTCCACATACAGGTGCGGGTCCAAGCCTGTGCCGACAAGGGGCTATGTCTTCCACCCGCAACGCTCATCGCTTCGTCGCGATGAACGCGACATCCATGCGTGCTCGATGGATACCGCCGGCGGCATCCGCGAAACACGGCATGGCCCAGCGGCCCCATGCTCAGATTCGGCGGGCTGATTTGCCTCGCCACAGCGGCCCGCCCTGCATCCCAGAACCCACCAGTCGCACAGGTCAGGAGCCGGGCGCGGACGATGTCGCTGTCGGCTGCGACGGGGCGCTCAACGCAACCTGGATTTGCTGCTCCGCCCGAAGGCGGATTTGGACGATTTGCCGCAGGATTTCGGCAACCGCGGCGCCGGCCTTGGCCTGTGCCGCCGGATCGGGTTTGGCCACGGAGTTGACCGCCAGCAGGTTGGCGCGAGCGGTGTAGAGCTGCGCCTGCAAGGCGCCTTCCTGACGCAAGGCCTCGGCTTGGATCTGTCCAATGCGCACGCGCTGCTGCGGCGTGAACGTTTCCTGCCAAGAACCCCTGGCCGCCGGCCAGATGCCCCCGCCCATCATGCCGTAGCCATAACCGCCGTCGTCACCATAGCCGTGATCGCCCTGAACGCCGAGCGCACCCCAGTCCCTGACCGGACCGTTCATCATGCCGTAGCCGAATCGTGGCCCCCACCAACCGGCACTTTCACGCCAGGGGGGTGGTGCGCCCGCTTCCCATCGCCGGCCCCAGAAGGGGACAGCGCCGAATTCGGGGATCAAGAGCAGGTAAAAAGCGAACAGCACGATCGCCAGCGCGAGCAGCCACTTCGGTAGCGGTTTCATGATCCGGGCCTCAGCTTTCCAGCTCGCGCCGCATGCGGTCGTAGGTGTCGCGGTCGATGTCCCCGCGGGCGTAGCGCTCCTTCAGAATGTCCAGGTGCCTTTTGCTGTCGGATCGCGCCCCGGAATCGCCCGAATGGCCCGTGAACAGCCATCGGATCAAACCCACAAGCACGGCGAGAATCAAACCCCACCACACCAGCATAAAGAGCCAGCCCAAACCGAAGCCGCCCCATCCGCCCATCATTCCATATCCATAGCCCATGACCATGCTCCCATTGGATGTTCACAATAACCAGGCACCGACCGGCTGGACCGAATCAGCGCCTTGATGACGGCACCGACGCAGCCCTCAGGCACGCAGGGCCTCGGCGACGCGCTTGAGCTTGTCGCGCACTTCGCCGCCGAGTTTGTCCACCTCGGGGCGCTTGACCATGCCGAGCACGGCCGCTGGATCCATGAACACCACGCTGACCCTGCCGTCCGCCTCTTCCCGCACGACGACATTGCAGGGCAGCAGCGCGCCAATATCCGGCTCGGCTTGCAGGGCCTGATGGGCATAGCTCGGATTGCAGGCTCCGAGGATGAGGTAGGGACGTTCCTCGATGCCGAGTTTGGCCTTGAGCGTGGCGGCCACATCGATGGTGGTCAGGACGCCGAAGCCCTCCTGTTGCAACGCCTCGGTCACCGCTCGCACGGTGGCCTCGAAGCCTTTGGGGCTGGTCACGGTAAAGACATAGTCACTCATGGGTAAACCTCCGGGTTTTAGGAATGAACGGGTTGAAGATGGTGGTGCACGGTCCTTGATGGCATCGTCTGGCGCATGGCGGCTCTGTCGGCTGCATGTCACGCCTGCGCTGTTGCCATCTGCGGCCCGACCACGGCGCTCGTGGCCGGACCGATGCGAATGCCGGCCAGCCGGGTGCGCTTGAGCATCAAGGCATTGACGGCCATCTGGGTAGCAAGGCCCCGGGCGTCCGGACAGGCGATGACGAACACGGTGATGGTCAGTGCCAGCGCCAGCAGCAGCGGCTGCCCCAGGACGACGTACCAGGAGACGAAGGTCGCCACGCCGATCAGGACGGCGATCACCACCAGCCATTGCGCTGCGCGGTCGGCCAGCAATTGCGCCGGCGCCTTGGAGTTCTGCGCCTCCTGCACCAGCTTGACGATCTGCGCCAGCGCGGTGTCGGCGCCCACCTTGGTGGCGCGGTAGCGCAAGCTGCCGCTCTTGTTGATGGTCGCTCCGATCACCGCGTCGCCGGGTTTTTTCCCCACCGGTATCGACTCGCCGGGCAGCATCGACTCATCGACCTGCGACGCGTCTTCCAGCACCTCGCCATCCACCGGAATCTTGTCGCCGGGGCGGATGAGCACCACGTCGCCCGGCGGCACCTCGGAGGTTGCAACCGTGATTTCTGCACCGTTGCGCAGCACCATCGCCTTGGGCGGCGCCAGGTTCATCTGCGTGCGGATCGCCTCGCAAGCGCCGGCGCGGGCGCGCATTTCGAGCCAATGCCCCAGCAGGATGAACACCAGCAGCACCGACACGGCCTCGTAGAACTGCGCCCCCTCGAAGAAAAAGGTCGTGCCGACGCTGAACAGATAGCCTGTGCCGACGAAGAGCACGACCAGCACCGCCATATTGAGCACACCGTTGCGCAGTGCGCGTGCCGCCGCGACGAAAAAGGGCCACGCCGGATAGATCACTGCAGCGCTGGCCAGGCCGAACAGCCAGTCCTTGAGCGCGAGACCGAACGGCGGCGCCGGCGGTGCGGACAGGCCACCCATGATGGGCGAGTACGCGAACAGCGGGACCGTGAACAACAGGCACACCCAGAACCGGTTGCGCATGTCTCGCGCCATGTCACGCGCGTCCATGCCGGCGCCATGGCCCATGTCGTGCGCCATGGCGTCCATGCCGGTCGCACGTCCGGAATGGGCGGCGTGTTCGGCGCCTTGGAGCGTGGCCCCGCCATACTCCATCCCAGCCTTGTGCGCACCCTGGGCATGCCGCACGGCGCGCTCCTCGCGCGGCTCGCACAGATGGTCGGGAACCGACTCGCCGCGGCAGTGGTAGCCGCAACGCTCGACCTGCGCCTGCAGTGCGGCCAGGTTGGTCAAGGCCGCGTCGTACACAACCGTGGCGCTGCCCGCGACGTAGTTGACCTGCACGTCGTCGACACCGGGCAGGCGCCGGAGCTGCTTTTCGACTCCATGGGCGCAGAGGCTCGATACCAGTCCGGAGACATCGATGACGCTGGTGGTGTTCATGCGGATCGCCTCGTTCCTGAATGGGCTGGCCACGCTGACGGGCCGGACACGTCGCCGCTTGTCATGCCACGGTCAACTGCCCCATCATGCCGTTGTCCTCATGCTCCAGAATGTGACAGTGGTACATGAACGGGTGATCTTGGCCGGCTGGCTGATCGAAGCGGGCAATCAGCCGCACGGTTTGGTCCCGCAGCACGAAAACGACATCCTTCCAGCCGCGCTCATGTTCCGGTGGAGCCATGCCGTCGCGCGAGAGGATCTGAAACGACGTGCCATGCACATGAAAAGGGTGGGCCATCGCCGCATCGTTGCTCACCTCCCAGATCTCGGTGCTGCCCAGGCGCACGCGCTGGTTGATCACCGCCATATTCATGAACTGGTGGTTGATGGAGAACAGGTGCTGCATGCCAACCCCCAGGCTCATCCCGCCGGGGCCTGTGTTCTCGGAGCCTGTCTGCCGGCCCATCATGCCACCCATCATGCCAGCCATGCCACCGCCAGCCATCATGGCACCCATCCCCTGGAGGCTGAAGCGCCGCAGGGGCGCATCCGCTCGCAGCACAGGCATGGAGGCAAGCTTCACGGGCAGTCGGCCTGGCCTTGCGTTTGGGGCCATCACCCGCAGTTGCAGGAGATCGAAACCTTGGTGGTCGAAGGCGTCGGCATCCATCGGCATGCTGCTCAGCCCGGGAACGACAGTGCCCGAGTTGCTGCGCAAGATCAACGTCTTGCCCTGCAGCCGGCGAAGGTCGAGAAGCATCTCCGCGCGCTCGCCCGGGGCCAGCAGCAAGCTGCGCATCTCCACGGGATGCGCCAGCAGGCCGGCGTCACCCGCAATCACCTGGAAGCCGTGGTCATCGGCAAACGCAAGGTTGTAGACCCGTGCGTTGGAGCCATTGAGCACGCGCAAGCGCACCCATTGCGCGGGAACCTGGACATAAGGCTGCTCGCAGCCGTTGACCAGAAAACGATCCCCCTTCATGCCCATGCGATCCATCATGCTGGTCATGTACAGCAGGGTACCGTCCGCAGCCACGCGGCGGTCTTGGAGAACCACCGGAATGTCGTCCACGCCCCAGGTGTGCGGCAGCCCCAGGGATTTGTCGACGCCGTCGTCCAGCAGCAGCAATCCCGCCAGCCCGGCGTAGACATGCGCCCCGGTCCGTCCATCAGGATGCGGGTGGTACCACAGGGTTGCACCGGGCTGATTCAGGGTGAAGGTATCGTCCAGCGATTGACCCGGGGCGATCAGGCTCTGGGGGCCGCCGTCCATGCGACCTGGTACGTGGGCACCATGCCAGTGGGTGGTGGTGGTTTGGTCCAGGTCATTGCGCAGGGTGATGCGCACCGGTTTGCCTTGCGGAACGCGTAGTGCGGGCCCGAGGTAGGCCCCGTTGTAGCCCCAGGTCGGTGTTTGCACGCCAGCCAGCAGCGCCGTCCTGCCCGGCGCCATGCGCAGTGCATAGGCCAGGCTGCCATCGGCCTCGAGTTGCCCTTGCAGCTGAGGAGGGATGGGAAGGGGGCGGTTGAACGGGGCCGGTTGCGGCTTCGCCATGGGCTGCGCGCCCATGCCGGACATCCCCGCCATTCCGCCGCCCATCATCCCCATGGGCGGCCCAGCCATGCCCTGGCCGCGGGCGTGATGCGCCGCCCAGAGGGCGCCGCCGGCCGCAACAGCACCCAACACCTGGCGCCGCGTGAGCATTCGGGTCTCCGGGCTCGATGCCAGGTCGGGCTGCGGGGAAGGATCTGCGTCTTGCTGGGGATCGTTGAGCATGGGTGACTCCAGGTTTGATCTCGTGCGTTGCTTGTCTTCGTGGCTGATCTCGCTCGGGATGCGCTCCACGGCATCTCGATGATGCTCCTTCGATGCGCAGCACGACACGCGAACGGCTCATCATCGCATGCCCAGTCGCCACCAGATTGATGTAGCACAAGCATCGTGAAATACAAGGCCGGTGCTTCGGAGTTCGTGCAGAGGCAACATCTGAACAATAGCCTACCCACCTATACTGTCCGGATGAGTCATACCATCCGAGAAAAAACCAAGCTCCTCAACCGCGTGCGCCGCATCCGTGGCCAAGTCGATGCCATCGAACGGGCGCTGGAGAACGAGGCTGGCTGCGAGCAGGTCATGCATGTCATCGCTGCCTGCCGCGGGGCCATCAACGGCCTGCTGTCCGAAGTCGTCGAAGCTCACATCCAGACCCACCTGATCGATCCCCTCAAGGGCAAGCAGGACGAATCCGCCGAGGCTGCCGCGCAGCTGATCGACGTCGTGCACAGCTACTTCAAGTGAGAACACCCATGTCCGTCATGCCACTCGCCATGGAACACGAGCATGTCTTTCTCGGCCGGGGCCATGACCGCAACGCCCGCAAGACCTGGTCCGTCATCGCCCTGTGCACCGTGGTGATGGTCGTCGAGATCGCCGGCGGAATGCATTTCGGCTCCCTGGCGCTGGTGGCCGACGGCCTGCACATGAGCACCCATGCGGCGGCCATGCTGATTGCCGCCCTCGCCTACCGCTACGCGCGCCAACATGCCCGGGACCCCCGCTTCAGCTTCGGCACGGGCAAAGTGGGAGATCTGGCCGGTTTTTCCAGCGCCATCATTCTGGCCATGATCGCCTTGCTGATCGGCTATGAGGCGATCTCGCGCTTCATCCACCCCGTGGAAATCGACTTCAACGCGGCCATCGCCATTGCCTTTCTCGGGCTGTTCGTCAACATCGTGAGCGCCTGGCTGCTCAGTGGCGATGGCCACAGCCATGGGCATGGGCATGGTCACGCGCATGGCGCGGCAGCCGCAGACGATGCGGGACAGTTCGTGGACACCGCCGCAGGGCGTGTGCGGGTGGAGATTCATGAAGATCGCGTACCGCCGAGGTTTCGGCTGCACTGGCCGGATCGTTCAGACGCCCCTCCGGGCCTGCCGCCGGTGCGTGCGCCCCTGGAGTTGACCATGGAGACGATTCGCCCTCAAGGCCTGCGCCAGACCTTCGCATTCCAGGACAAGGGGGCTTATTGGGAATCCATCGACACCATCCCCGAACCCCATGCCTTCCAGGCCAGCTTGCATCTGCGCATCGGGGCCGATGTTTTCACCCACACGCTGCATTTTGCCGAGCCCGAAGATCATGCCCATGACCCCGGCCATGCCGCCCATCACCGCGACCACAATATGCGCGCGGCGTTCGTGCATGTGGCGGCCGACGCGGCGGTTTCGGTGCTGGCCATCCTGGGGCTGATGGCGGGCAAGTTCTTCGGCCTGAACTTCATGGATCCGGTGATGGGCATTGTGGGTGCCGTGGTCATCGCCAATTGGTCCGTCGGCTTGATCCGTGATACGGGAGCCATCTTGCTGGACGTGAATCCGGACGAGCCGTTGAGCCAGGCCATCCGCAAGGCCGTTCAGGAGGAAGGCGATGAGCTTGCGGACCTGCATCTCTGGCGCCTCGGGCCTGGGCACCTTGGGGCGATCGTGGCGGTGAACAGCCACGATCCCGCTCGCGATGCGCGCCACTACCGGCACAAGTTGCAAGGCTTCCAGGACTTGTCGCATCTGACGGTCGAGGTTGGAAGGGCGTAGCTCCACCTGCATTCGATCCTTGTGGCGCCACGAATCCCGAACGCCGGCGCACCGGCTCGGCATGCGGTCATCGTGCATCTGAAGGGCACGCCCAAGGGAGTGACCCAGCCCGACCGATCGGAAAAAGTACGTGGCTTGCGGCGACATCACCGCAGCCAAGTCAATGCCCTCTGGGCTGAGCATGAAAAGAGCCGGCCACTGGGTCGGCTCTTTTCATGCTCGCACAAGCGGCATTGAAACTACCTTACTTCACAATCGCCTCAGGGTGCTGATCCAGCAGCTTGACGTATTGCGTGGACATCTGCTGCTTGGGGAAAAACGCTTTCCAGATCGACACCGGCAGCAACTGCTCGGGCGGCGGCGCAAAGACAAAGTCCTGCTGCGTCACCATGGCATGGCAGGCAATACAGGCCTGAACCTTGCCGTAGGCGACGACTTGGCCATCCGGCTTGTACGCGGCCATGACCCAATCGCGATCAGCCTTGTCGTAGCCGTCGAGCTTGAGCATGGCGGTGACCCCGGTGAGTTTTTTGTGGGCGTCATAGTTCTCTTTGACCACCAAGGCTCCATTGGGATAACGCTTGACCTTCTCGATGCTGCCGGCCTTGCGTACGGCGTCGTTCTCGGCGGCGTTGGCAAGGTCGGTGGTGTAGACGTCCACGGTGCGCGAACCGAGCTGATAAGGCTGGCTATCCAGCATGATGGCATGGCTCTTTTCCAGAGCCTGTATGTCCTGCCAGAGCGCGGCGGAAGTCGGGGCCTGGGCTGCAGACGACAGGGTCGGAGCGGCCAGAATGATGATGGCGATGCCGGACAAAAACAGCTTGCGCGTGGGTAATCTCCTTGTGCGTGGGGGACATGATGGCGGGAGGCAAGAACGCTTGCCATGACGTCGAGTCCTCGCCAGATTGGCCTGATGAAGGACGCGATCCAAAGGTGGTTTATTCCAGTCACCCCACCATTTCTGTAACAGTGTGTTGGTCAATCCGAACGACTCCGGGGCGGCCATGACTGCGGCAACCCGCGCTGAACGCGAGCTCCGGGGCCGCCCTGCGCTTCCTTGGGAGCATCCCATGCCCGGCGTCACGCGGCGTTCGCAGAGTCAAACGCTCTCGACGTGACCAGCTGAGCCTCCGCGCCCTGATGACCGACCAAGCGTTGGCGCGAACTCGCGTCGTTGCACCACGCCATGGCGCGCCTTGTCTCTGCTTTTTCCCGGTCACGGCCAGCATGGCGAATCAGCATCAAGTCCGTCTGTCGTGCGTTCCTCGTGGGTCAGATCAGGCTATCCCTGGATTGTCGGTCGCGATCTGAATCCCTAGGATCCGCGCTGTCGCCTAGTTGTCCCGCACTGGACCATTGGCGAACATGCAGCATGCCCCAGGCCCCGGCGCGCTGTATAAGGAAAGCGGGGCATGTTCAGCACCAGAGGAGATCAGAATGGGCAACAACTATTGGGCACACCTCGCACGTCACACCTTGCTGGTCACAGCCTTGCTCGTTGGCGGTGCAACGTACGCGCGCGCCGACAATCCATCCATGATGAAGGACTTCAATTTTGAGAAGCCAACCTTCGTTCATGACCTTCCGTTTGCAAAATACAAGCTGGTGTTACAGGTCAGCAACGGCAACCAAAAATTGTGGAACCTCACGCTGAACAATGCACAAAACGTGATGGACAACCTCGGCCAGGGAAACGTGCGCATCGTGGTTGTGGCCTATGGCCCAGGGCTTCTGATGCTCTTGAAAAACAGCACGGTATCCGAGCGCATCGCAGCACAAGATGCCGAGGGCATTGAATTTGACGCCTGCCACGTCACCATGGAAGGGATGGCCAAAAAACTCGGGCACATGCCTGTGTTGACACCCAGCGCTGTGATCGTTCCAGGGGGTGTCGTGCGCCTCATGCAACTCGAAAAAAATGGCTTTGCGTATGTCAAGCCATGACAGCGCCACGCAACCAAGGCGGACAAAGCAAAGCTTTCGGTGTCAATGCCAGGACGCGGAACCGACTGCGCCCATGTTGAAGTGGCAAACATGCTGCCATCTGCGTAACAGCGCAGGTGGCAGCATAACCAAGAATCACGTTTACCCTGATACTTATGATTAAGTTTAACTATATCCATTTATTTTATTTTATAAACACGATTTTTAATGGATAGTACAAAAGGAAGCGCTGATTCTGATTCATTCCCGGCCTGCCGTTTGGCTTGGCGGTGTGGCGCTGAGACAATGAAAGCTGCTCCCGAGACGCTGAGGAGCCCCTGTGCAGACGAGCTTTTCTGAATTCGAATACGCCAACAAGAAGAGGCAGACGCGCGGCGCGATCGCTTCCTGGCTGAGATTGAAGCGGTGATGCGCCTTGGGATGCGCTGGTAGCGGTCCTTGCGCCTCACGATCCCAGCAGCGGTGGCCGTGGCCGCCCGCCCAAGCACGGCTGGGTAGAAAAGATGGAATGGGTCGAGCAACGCAAGGCCAGCCTGCGCGCGAAGGTGGAACCGACGTTCGTGGAACTGATGCGAAGTCGTCAATCTGGCACGAACGGCAACGCTTCCAGATCGATGCACAGGATCTGAAGCGGTTGACACCTAAACTCACCGCTGCCGCACAGACTGGTCAACTCAACCCAATGCGCGTCGTCTTCGGCCAGACCGTCAAGACTTGGAAGAGCTGCCACGACAGCTTCCGCAATTAGGGTGAAGCGCGGCCGATACGGCGCAACCGCGACGCATCAGCATCGGTCACTTCGACAAGAGTCGTTGATTCGTCGTTGATTCGGCGCGGAGTGGGCCATGCACTGGAGGTACGCGTTCCAATGTTGTTCTTTAACCGTTCATCGCCGATCCGTCTCAACCTTGCCCTGCAAGGGGGCGGCGCTCATGGAGCATTCACCTGGGGGGTGCTGGATGCTTTGCTGGAGGATGGCCGCTTCAGTTTTGATGGCCTCAGTGGCGCCAGCGCTGGAGCGATGAATGCCGTGATGCTGGCTGAGGGGCTACGCCGAGGCGGGCGCGATGGTGCTCGTGATCTGTTGGCCACGTTCTGGACCCGTGTCGCTGCCCATGTGCCCATCGGGTTCGTCATGCCCACCGACGAAAGGGCCGATGTGGCCTTGACCCCTGCGGCGCGCCTGATGCTGCAGTGGGCCCAATTCATCTCGCCATATCAGTTCAACCCCTTGAACCTCAACCCGTTGCGTGAGGTCTTGGGCGAACTGGTGGACTTCGACGCGTTGCGCACGACCGCGTTGCCCAGCTTGTTCATCGCCGCCACGCGCGTGGCGACAGGCCAGCTACACCTGTTCCGCAACCCTGAACTCGGCGTCGAAGCCTTGTTGGCCTCGGCGTGTTTGCCTAATCTGCAACATGCCGTTCAACTGGACGGCGCGATGTATTGGGATGGCGCCTTTGCCGCCAACCCTGCCGTTTTGCCCCTGCTATTCACAGGTGCTAGCGACACCTTGCTGGTTCTACTCAGTCCGCTCCAGTCGGTGTCGACCCCGCGCAGCGTGCAGGGCATCCGGGAGCGCACCCTGGAACTGGCGTTCACGGCACCATTCCTGCGGGAAATGCAGATCATTGCCCACATCCACGATTTTGTCGCCTTGTCGCCCATGCGCTTCGGTCGGCTGGAGCGACGCATCATGCGTTCGCGCTTCCACTTGATCGAGGCCCATGCGCTGATGCACGACCTTGCGGCCGAAACCCGACTGACCCCGCATTTGCCCTTTCTCGAACACTTGCGAGACCTTGGTCGCGAGCAGACGACGACATGGCTGGACCAACACCGCGCCAAACTCGGACGGCAATCCAGTCTGGATTTGTCTGCGCTGTTCGGTTGAGCTTGTGGCAAGCCGACGGGCTGATCCCATCCCTGCGCCGCAGGTGCTCCGGAAGGGTCATCCGACTCCAAGAATCGGCCAGGCATGCCCCGCCCACGTCATGCGGCAGTCACACACAGGGGTTTCAATCACCTTTCATGTGACTTCACGCGGGGCGAGGTCGCTCCTGTGACACGGTCGTTCCCAGCAGAGCTCACCCACCTCGCGCAAGGCTATTTTGCGATCAAGGATCGCGTCCTCAATGATGTACATCCCATGATTGAAAACACGATACCAGCGGCACCGTGGCACTCGGGGAGACAACATGCCCCCTGGTTCGTGCCGCCGGCGCGGAGCAAGGGGCCCGAACTTTCAGCCGATCCCCTGGCGATCGGGCTCTCGTTCAAAGCGAGTCATGCCTACGCGCAAGCTGCCATCTGGTTACGCAAGGCCGCTGACCACGGCAACTCGGTGGCTCAGTTCCATCTGGGCTTCTTGTATGCCCACGGTCAAGATGTCTTCAAGGATTTCGTGCAAGCAGCCTTTTGGTATGGCAAGGCTGCAGCGCAGGGCCATGCCGGCGCACAGTGCGCTCTGGGCATCTTTCACAAACAAGGCCAGGGCGTGGCCCAAGACTTCGCGCAAGCCGCCCTCTGGTTCCGCGAGGCGGTCGAACTTGGTGAGAGCACGGCGCAATACCACTTGGGCGACCTCTATCAGGAGGGGCTTGGAGTTCCGCAAAACGACACTCTCGCGGCCTTCTGGTTTCGTCAGGCCGCCGATCAGGGGCATATCGCCGCCCAGTACCGCCTGGGCGTGATGTGCCGTGAGGGATTGGGTCTTCCCCAGGATTTCGCGCAAGCTGCGCGCTGGCTACAGCTTGCGGCGGAGCAGGAATATGGTCCGGCACAGCTTGAACTGACCAGTCTCGTTCAAAGTGGTCAAAACGAACCGAAGAGTGACAGTCCCACGTCATTGCAGTTTGCCTCGATGGGATTTAACGCAGCGTGATCGTCACCAAGGCAATCGGTTCAGAGTCCGTCATGAAACCGTCTTGCCGATGCGCGCCATGTCGCCTCGGTCGCACTCGCCGTGGCGCTGGACTGGGCCGTGATGCAATGGATGTCGATCGCCAGCGGCTGGAAGTCGCTGGTGGCCATCGTTGCCGCGGCGTTCTGGCAGGCGGCGTGAGGGCTCAACCCTTTCCGTCACTCTCCTTCTCCTTCATGCTTCGCCTGAGGAAAGCCCTTACTTCGCCTTCTTCGGCCTGCCAGTCTTGATCGCTGGGACGGCTTCCAGGGCTGCGAGCAAAGCAACATCCGACAGCGTTGCCAGCAAGCCAATGCCAGCGCGCAGCACTTCGCTTTTCTTGGCTGGGCGCTTCAAATCCACCAGCCGATCTTTCAGCGCGTCGAGCACGGCATACTCGTTGCGCGGAATAGTGAAACTGTCGCGCACGAGTTTGAGCTTGGGGGGCTTGGCCGCGGACGCGGGCGTTGGCTTGACTGCCTTGGCGGGGGCGGTCTTGCGCCCAGGCGCCTTGACTTTGGCTTGCACCCGCGTTGTCGGCGTAGCCTTGACGGCTGGCGCGAGCTTGCCGGTTTTGCGCAGGACGGGCGTTGCTGCGCGCGCCGGTGTTTGTCCAGCTTTACTGGTTTTGACGGAAGAGCCGGTATTGGCGACTTGCATGGCGAACTCCTGAAACATGTCAATGAAGTAAACAGTTTATACCGTATATGCCAATATAGAAACATGACTCCAACACACCAGGGCGAACAGCGGCGTGACGCTTTGATGGCCACACATTCATGTGCAACGCCGAACACGTAAAGCCCCACGCGAATGGTCTTGCGGTCGATCACGGTGAGGCGATGGATCTCGCGCTGCGTGGCCCCGCGTTCCAGCAGGGCTCAGATGGTGGTGTGCAGGTGTGGCTTCAAGACGTTCACTCCAGAGTTCCATCAACGATGAGGGGATGGAAAGTGACGTCCTGCCTAGCCTTGACGCGGTCCGAAATCGGCGCGCTCGGCGCACCGTCACACCGCGGTCAGAGCGGGGGAATTTGGGTGGCTGAACCGCCCCGGGAATCCCGGAGGCTGTTCAATGCAAGGTTCGAAACGTGCCCCGACAGGAGGCCGATCTTGGCGTCTGTCGTCGGTTTCTGGAGCTTGCGTGCCTTGAGGAGGGCGTGGTCGGCGTCACGGAGCGAGGAGGCGCCGTCGCGATGTTGACCGTCGCGGCGGACCTGGTGGTACTGGATGCGCCGCCGTTGATCCAGCGCGCTGGGAGGGGATCGGCTCGAGGATCGCGGCGCGCTCGGCATCGCGCCGCCCCGGCACGGCCCAGGATGAACTCCAGGGGTTGAGCGCTTGGGCCGACGCGCGGCGATGGCAACCCTTCCCGATGGTCTCCCAACGCAGCCGCCCGCGATCGGTCACCAGCACCACGCCAAGCAGGAACTGGCGGCGGATGCCCCCGTCCTTGGACAGGCCAACCTGGCGCACATCGCTCTCCAGTTCGCCCGGCCCCTCCACGCCCATGGCGGGCCTGTCGTCGAACACGACCGACAACTCCTGGTCGATCAGCGGGCGCAGCAACCCGGCAAGCTGTGCCTGCACCTCATCCTGATGCCCGACCAGCGCGTCCAGCGCACGCAGCAGTTGCTGCGGCGTGACCTCTCCCGGGGCGCCAACCGCGGCAACGCCACCGTCTGCAGCCAGCGCAGGACGCCGAGTTCGACTTTCGCCACTTGCCATGGTGGCACCAGTCCCAGTGCACTGGTGAGCAAATTCTCGACGCCCAAGCTCATGCAACCCCCGATTGGATCGACGCAACACCAGCCTGCGGACATGTGGACAAGCCGCTAAAGCAACATGTCCGCAAGACACGCTGGCAACTCGGCCAGGAGTCGCTGCGCCGCGTCCCGCGTCAAGAAGCGAATGCGCCGGATCGGCTCCTTCAACATCCGAATCTTGGCTGCCTTGTCCAGCCATTCCCAATCGTGCTCGCACTTGCGCAGAATCGCGCTAAATCTCCTGGGCAGTTTGGAGCGATGAGCGATGCCAACCCCAATCTGCCTGAAGACTTGTCCGCCTTTCAAGATTACAAGATTACGGGATATGACCGATTTGTCATGCTCCGGTAGGCCCTCGGTCATGGTCGGCATACTAGAGTGGAACCCATGCTGAAACCGATTTCAGCAGGGCCCGACCGGGCCATTTCCCCTCTCGAAAGGAGTCAGTCATGAAAACCTGCAAATTTGTTCCGAGTCTGTTGCTGGCCGGCGCCCTGGTCGCGCCCCTGGCCGCGTATGCCGCACAGCCCGTTCACTCCGCCCCCGGCGAGATCGGCATCGTCTTCCACGATGCCCCAGGCACCCAAACGCGCGAGCAGGTGCGGCGCGAACTCGATGCCTTTCGCCGCAACCCCGTCTCGGCAGATGGTCATTGGCGCCAGGTCGGCGGCGGGATCGGCTGGGCAACCGTGCCCCACGCCTACAAACTGCAAAATGGAAAGCTGCTGCACGCCGATCGCTTCGACCACAGCACTCCCCGGCCGGATCTGAATATGACGGCTGAAGAACGGCAGATGGCTCGAGAGCTATACACCGGCGGTTGAGGATGCCACGCGTCCGGGCTTTGCCAAACGGCAACGCCACGCGACTTCGTCGCGGCGCCCAGACCGGCTGTCGAGATGCCCGTCAGTCCGGCATGCCGGATCCGACGGGCACTCTGCTCGCTTTTCCCGCGCTGGCGCTCGCTGCCGGCAGTGGGCACGAACATTCGCAGGCATGAAGGGCATGCACGGGGAGTTCCACGGCGAGAACGACTGGCTTGGGCATCCTGACGACTCATCCCAAGTGACCCGCATCATCAAGGTCGCCACCACGGACTTGACGGTGAAGGCTGGCGAAACCGCCGAATTCGAGGTCGCCAACATGGGCAAGCTCGACCACGAATCTGTGCTTGGCGAGGCTGCCGAACATGAAAATGGAGCATCCCACCGGCGTCAGTGTCGCGCCCGGAAAGACCGCTTCGCTGATCCGGACGTTCACCAAAGTCGGCATGCTTTTAAGTATGGCTGTCACCTCCACGGACACTTTGCGGCGTGGGTTGCTGCCGGTCAAGTCGCCCGCTGAGTGCCCATGGATAAGCTGCGCGTCATTCCAATCCTGATCCTGTTGCTGTGCGTGGCCGTTCCCACTGCCGGCTGGGCTTCGCTCATGAACGGCGCGCATTGCAAGCGCACGACTCCACACGAAGCGGAAAACCTGCCTGGCGCCGGGCACGACGCCACTGTGCAGAGCTCGGAAGCCGCCCACGGCAGGGGCCATGACGCTTCAGGCGAGCCCGCCGGTCCCGGCAGCCCGAACGACTCCAACGCATGCAAGTGCGCCTGCAACAACGATGTTTGTGCCTTGTCCTGCGACGGAACTATGGCATTTTCACGGCACGGGCGTTGCCTCCTCGATCCGGGCAAGCAAATTGCTGGCTCCATTGCGCCGTGGCAGCTTGCGATTGCGCACGGCAGGGTCTCGCTAAGACCCCCGATCTCCCACAGCTGAACCACTCGCTACGCCGCCTCTTCGGGCGGGGTCGTGCCGCGTCCGCGGCATTGCGTTCAGTTGCTTGGGAGATTCGTCATGAAAACTTGTGTGAAATGCAGCAGCAAACAGTGTGAGGGCGCCGGCTGGAAGTGTCTCGTGTGTGGGTATATGCCGCCACAAAAAGACGGATTCGTGATTCTGGCACCCAATATGGTGGAGATGAATGACGGTTATCATGTTGCTTTATTTTCAGAATGCGCTGCGATAGAAACTCATCACTTTTGGTTTGTCGTGCGCAGAAAAATAATCGTGGATTTTCTCAAATCGGAGCTTCCATATTCAACAAGCATGTTGGAAATTGGCTGTGGAAACGGGTTTATGTTATCGGATATCCAGAAAAATTTTCCGGGCCTGACACTATGCGGCAGCGAGGCCTCGCTCGAGGGACTGCACCATGCATCGACACTCTCCATCGGGGCAAATTTGATTCAAATGGACGCCAGATCCATACCATTTGAGGAGGAATTTGACATTATCGGAGCGTTTGACGTTCTGGAGCATATCGATCTCGACGAGAGAGTCCTTCAGCAGATGTATTGTGCATGTAAACCGGGCGGTGGGATCTTCTTGACTGTGCCACAGCATCAATGGTTATGGAGCAGCACAGATGAATATGCTGGCCACAAACGACGTTACTCGCGCGCCGAATTGGTGCGCAAAGTTGAGGCGGCGGGCTTTCGCGTGCAACGCGTCACCTCATTTGTTTTTTTGCTCCTCCCCCTCATGGTGATTTCACGGTTGCTGCAGAGAAATTCGAAAAAATCAAAGAACCCGGTTGATGAAGGGTTCCGAATCGGGAGATTCACCAATCGAATCTTGCGAGTTTTGCTCGAAATTGAACGTTGGCCGATCAGGATGGGAGTTTCCCTGCCGATGGGGGGATCGTTACTGCTCGTCGCAAGAAAGCCCTGATTTTGAACAAACGCAGGGGTTGAACGGCGCCCCACTCGGAGTGCGCCAGTTCCGCAGGGATTGGCGCACCACTGGCACACCATCGGAAGGCTTCCTCGCCGACGGCGGGGCCGAAATTCGCCTCGCCGTGCAGGTTTTCGGGTGTGATGCGGCCAGCAACGGGTCGAAGCCGTATTCCCCGGGCGCCCCGACTCGATGACGAGGCGGCCGCCCTCCTCGCCCTGATGGCCACCCAAACTGGCGGACTCAGGATGCCGATCTCGTTCTCCAGCATCAAACAACTCGTGCAGCGCATTGACCAGTTCGTCTCGCACCACAACACCAACTCCCAGCCATTCCGCTGGACCGCCACTGCCGACTCGATCCTCGAAAAGCTGCATCGACTTTGCTCACATATCAGCGGGACAGGACACTGATATGGTCGCTCTTGTCAATAGGCGCAGGGCTTCGATGTGGATCCAGTGGCACGGGGTGATGCGGCACAAGTCTGCTGCTGCGACGATGGATCAGACTGATATTCGTGGGTTGATTACCACCGTGCATCGATCCGTCATGGAAGCTGCCTCGCTCTAGTGGCGCAGGTTGCCCCGAAGGGTTCTGTGGATAGTGTTGGTGAGGGTTTTTCCTATCGTGATCGTGCCGCATCACCGTAAGCGGCTAGCCGTTCCACCTTGAACAGCGGATGGATAGCGGCCAACATGGTGTCCACGTATGTCTGAGGTGGACGCCATGCAAATCAAGAGTGCGCCGCGGCGGCGCCACGCCGCTGAACTCAAGGCCAGGGTGCTTGCCGCGTGCGGCGAGCCCGGCGCCTCGGTGGCGGCCATTGCGCGCGCCTACGACCTCAACGCCAACCTCGTGCGCAAGTGGCGCCGTGGCGTAGCGCCAGCGGCCCGGCCGCCGGCATCACCCAGCAGCGCAGGCCACGGCGCAGGCGAGTTCATCGCGCTGGCTTTGCCAAGTCGTGAGGCCGTCCCAACAGCGCTGGCAGACATCCGCATCGAACTGCGCCGGGGTGCCACGAGCGTTGCCGTGAGCTGGCCCCTGGCGGCTGCCGATCAGTGCGCGGCGTGGCTTCGCGGTTGGCTACGATGATCCGCATCGATCAACTGTGGCTGGCCGTTGAGCCGCTGGACATGCGCGCCGGCACCGAGCGTTTGCTCGCCCGCGTGGTGCAAGTGTTCGGCTCGGCCCAGGCCCATCACGGCTACCTGTTCGCCAACGCACGCGCCACCCGCATCAAGCTGCTCGTGCATGACGGCTTCGGCGTGTGGTGTGCGGCGCGGCGCTTGAACGACGGCCGTTTCGTGTGGCCGCGCGAGGTTCCCACCGCGGCCGCGCCGATGACCTTGACGCAGCTGCAATTTGACGCCTTGGTGCTCGGATTGCCCTGGCAGCGGCTGGAGCAAATGCGGGTGATCACACGCATGTGATGGCGGCTGATCGCACGGATGGGATTGGACATTGAGAAGCAGCGCGGCGGCTATTCGGACATGTCCGAATAGCCGCGCCAATGCTGGCTTTGCACAAGACGCGCATGCTCAATGTGCACGAACTCAAAGCCCAGGACCTGTATGGTCTGAGCCCCGTCGCGCTGACCGAAATCGCGGAGCAAATGCTCCAGCACATCGACGAGCAAAGCCGGCACATTGCAGCCCAAGCGCAGGACATCAAGTTCCGTGACGCCAAGATCGAGCGCATCACGTTCGAGCTGGCGCGCCTGAAGGCGTGGAAGTTCGCGGCCAAGACTGAAGCCATGAACGCCGAGCAGCGCCAACTCTTCGAGGAGACACTCGCCGCCGACGAGGCCAGCCTCGAGGCACAGCTCGAAGCGCTGCAGGCGCAGGCTGGCGCGCAGCCCGATGTGGTGCCACAAGANCCAGCAGGAATGGGACGCTGATACGGTGGAATGCTCCGAGAGCGCCACGGCTGCCTTCCAGGCGCAGTGCAATCAGGTTGGCCAGCGAACCGATGCCCAGGCCAAAGCCGCCGACATTCACCGCCACGGCCAGCGCGGTGTAGTCCGTGGTGTAGTGCGACAGCAGCACGGCGGTGGGGACGTTGCTGATGAACTGCGACAGCAGCGTGCCGCCCAGAAACATCACCCAGGCCTGTTTCCAGTCCAGCGTCTGCACCAGTGCTTGCACCGGAGGCCATTGCGCCAAATGCCCCAGCCCCAGGAACATGGCCGCGAACGTTGCCAGCAGCAGCCAGTCCACCTGCTTCAGCACGTCGCGGTCGGTCAGCACGAAAACGGCCAGCACCAATCCGCAAGCCAGCGATGCGCGCCCCTCTTGGAGCAAAACCACCGTGGCTGCAAGCAGTAAACCCGCGACCACGCCAAGCATGGGGCGCTTGGGCGCGTGAACCGCCCCGGTTTTTGAGGAGGCTCCAACCTTGAAGAGAATGGAGCCATGAACAAGTCAAACAAGTTTTCCCCTGAAGTCCGCGAGCGCGCCGTGCGGATGGTGCAGGAGCACCGCGGTGAGTACCCCTCGCTGTGGGCCGCTGTGGAGTCGATTGCCCCCAAGATCGGCTGCTCGGCGCACACCCTGCTGGAGTGGGTCAGACGCGACGAGGTCGATGCAGGCACGCGCCCAGGCGTGACCTCGGCAGAAGCGCAGCGGGTCAAGGATCTGGAGCGCGAGGTCAAGGAATTGCGCCGGGCCAACGAGATCCTCAAGCTGGCCAGCGCGTTTTTCGCCCAGGCGGAGCTCGACCGCCGACTCAAGAGCTGAAGGCATTTGTTGATCAATATCGTGACCGCTTCGGGGTCGAGCCGATCTGCAAGGTCTTGCAGATCGCCCCAAGCGGTTACCGCCTGCATGCGGCCCGGCAGCGCCATCCTGAGTTGCTGCCGGCACGCACCCAGCGCGATCAGCGGCTGATCCCCCACATCCAACAGGTCTGGCAAGCGAACATGCAGGTCTATGGCGTTGACAAGGTCTGGAAGCAAATGCACCGCGAGGGTGTGGTGGTGGCGCGCTGCACGGTGGAGCGGCTGATGCGCAGGCTCGGATTGCAGGGCACCAGGCGCGGCAAGGTCGTGCGCACCACGATCCCTGACGCCAAGGCGCTGTGTCCGCTGGACCACGTCCACAGGGTCTTCAAGGCTGCGCGGCCCAATGCCCTTTGGGTGTCCGACTTCACCTACGTGTCCACCTGGCAGGGCTGGCTGTACGTGGCGTTCGTCATCGACGTCTTCGCCCGGCGCATCGTCGGCTGGCGGGTGAGCAGTTCCATGCGCACGGACTTTGTGCTCGACGCGCTGGAGCAGGCGCTCTATGCCCGCCAACCCGAGCGGGACGATGCCTTGATCCATCACTCAGACAGAGGTTCGCAATATGTCAGCATTCGCTACACCGAGCGGCTGGCTGAAGCTGGGATTGAGCCTTCTGTAGGCAGCAAGGGCGACTCCTATGACAACGCCCTGGCCGAGACGATCAACGGGCTGTATAAGACCGAGCTGATCCATCGCCGTGCCCCCTGGAAGACCAAAGAATCGGTGGAGCTGGCGACCCTGGAATGGGTAGCTTGGTTCAACAACCACAGACTGATGGAACCCCTGGGCTATATCCCGCCGGCAGAAGCTGAGGCAAACTACTGGCGGCAGCAAGCCAGTCAGGCCACCACGGTGGCGGCCTGACTTAGACCAACTGGCCTCCACGGAACCCGGGGCGGTTCAAAGCGCCGCGCGTGAGCATTGCCGGTCTTGGTGATCGAGCCGCGCCGCACACTGTTGCCGCTGGAATGCTCCGAAGGCACGAGTCCAAGGTAGCCCATGAGCTGGCGCGCCGTGCCGAAGCGGCTGATGTCTCCGACCTCGCACACCAGGCCGATGGCGCTGACGGTGTCGATGCCGCGCAGCGCCCGCAGCGCCGCCACGACCGGCTCGAAGCGCCAGCCTTGGACTATCTGCTGCAGCGCAGCCGTCAACCGCTGCACTCGCTCCTCGGTCGCTTGCACGGCCAGTTGGTATTCCGTCAGCGCGATCTGATCTGCAGGGTGAGCAAAGTGCTGATCGGCGATCCAGCGCTGATGCATCTTGGTCCAGGACGTCTTGCCGGCATAGCGGCGGTCCTGGCGCAGCAGGAACGCTTTGAGCTGTTGACGCACCTTCAGGCGCAGGTTGACCGCGTCCTCGCGTGCCCGCCAGAGATTGCGCATCGCTTCGTGGGCCTCGTCGGGCACCCAGATGGCCTTGAGCTCGCCGGCGCGCGACAGCTCGGCCAGCCGGGCGCAATCGCGCCGATCAGTCTTGATTCGTTCGCCTGCTCGCCGCGGTATCAACGAGGGTGCAATGATCTCGCAGCGATAGCCGCGCCGAGTCAGCTCTCGATGCAGCCCGTAGCCGGTGGGCCCGGCCTCGTAGACCACGCTCACCTGCCGCGCCGGACCGTACTTGCGCAGCGTCTTGAGAACCCCCTGCACGTCGGGCCCGAGGGTGCCCACGAAACGGCTCGGCTCTCGCCCGGCTTCGCACACAGCAACCGCGATGCTGTCCTTGTGCGCATCCAGACCAACGAAGAACTTGATACTCTCGTCCATGGCTCGTCTCCATACGGTTTGCGGCTGGGGAAACCCGCCGCATGTGGCTCGGCACACTCTCAGAGTGCGCAATCCACGATACCGGAGACGGGCCTTCCTTCGCCTATAGAGCGACCATCATGTCTAGATAATGTCGTCACGAGATATGCAGCCAGAGGGCGAGACAGCGAATTTGCACGGCGGCAACGAATGAGGCGACGTTTTTCGCGTAGCGCGTCGCGATTCCCCTCCACCGCTCGAGATGCAGGAAGGCGTTCTCGACCAGATGGCGTAGCTTGTCGAGCGCTTTGTCGTACGTTCTGGGTTGCTTGCGATTCTTGCGCGGCGGAATCACGGCCTGGGCACCTTGCGCTTGGGCTTTCGCCACGATGGCATCGCTGTCGTAGCCTTTGTCAGCAAGCAGGCAGTCCATCTTGAACCCGTCCATCAACTGCTCAGCCTCTGCGCAATCTGCTCGGGTACCTTCTGTAATAGCCGCTCTGAGCGGCAGACCATGCGCATCCACGGCCAGATGTATCTTGGTGTTGAGCCCCCTTTTGTACGGCTCATGCCCTGATTGCTTCCACGCGCTCCCGCTGCGTGCGGGTGAACCTTGCAATGGCTGGCATCCAGCATGAGCCATTCGTAGTCGGGCTCAACCATGAGTTGCTCCAAGAGCGACTCCCATACGCCCCCGTCACGCCAGCGACAAAAACGTCGATGGGTGTTTTTCCACCCGCCATACGAGGCCGGTAGGTCTCGCCACGGCGCGCCGGTGCGAAGAATCCAGAACACGGCATTGATGAATTGGCGGTTGTCCAGCGCAACCCCACCCCAAACACCCGCTCGTCCCGGCAAAGAGGGTTCGAGCAAGGCCCAGTGCCTGTCTGAAATGTCGTGTCGATGAAGAGTCTCTGCCATCTCAAGAGCGCGGTTGTTGAGAACAACGCCATCATGCCACATCTCGTGACGACACTATCTAGGTGTCCGCAGCGTCCTGGAGCAGTCAGGTCGATGGCAGGTTGCCGACAACCCGCTGAGCTGCCTGCTGAATATGGAGCAGCGAGAGCCTTTCAGCTTCCTGCTGGTCGCCGCTCAGGACTGCATCGAGGATTCGCGCGTGCTCGTCCCACACCCGATCACGAACGGTCGACGGCTCAAGCACGGTAACCATTGCCCGCCGCAGGTGATTCCAATAGAGGCGCAGTGTCTCCAGAAGCAGCGGATTGCCGGCCGACTCATATATCCATATGTGAAATGACATGTCGGCACTTGTGAGTTCCGCGATACGTCCATCTCGCAGAGCGGCATGCCCGCGCTCCATCAACGCGTCTACACGCTCCCGCGACAGCTTGTCGCTGTGTCGAGCGGCCAGCTTTGCCGCCATGGGGTCAAGAGACTCGCGCAGCTCATAGAGCGACTCGAAAAAAGCTCGACGTATCGGTGCCACTAGCAAGCCTCGACGGCCGGAGTCCTGCACGAAATCCTGCGATCTGAGTACCGTCAGCGCCTGCGTCACGGGTTGACGTGACACGTTCAGTCTGGCGGCAAGCTCGTCCTGATTGAGACGGTCGCCTGGACGAAGGATCCCTCCGCATATTGCCTCCAGAATCGATGAATAGACCTGCTCATACAGGGACGGCGACGTCTGCGGAATGCTGATCTGAATGCTACGGTGTTGCGCTTGAAACGTGATCGGTGCAATGGGCATATCGGACCTACGAACAACTTCCATGGTGTGCTTTGATGGCAATAAAGTGTTCAAGCTCGCCAACCCTGGGAACTATACAGGGACCTATAGAATCGTCCGGGTCCACTCGCGCGTGACCATGCACTTCAAGGCGACGCGCTCGGTGGACGATCCACCTGACGACGGTTCAGCGATCCGCACCGCGCAGAACAGCCTCCTGGTTGGCCGCAAACTCAGTCGCGTACTCGCGATAGATCTCGGCCGATACCTGAATGACTTGATGCATGCGGCCGCTCATGCGGGACATGGCGCGCGCCGGACGGCCGCCCCACAACCACCCGCTCTTGAGTACTTGTCCTGGAGCGGTACATGACCCTGCGGCAACGAACGTGTCGTCCATGACGACAGTGCCAGGTGCCAAGGTACTCCCCATGCCGACCAGGACGCGCGCACCAACGGTGCAGTCATGCAACAGCACGTTGTGCCCAATCGTTGACCCTTCGCCGACCCTTACCAGGTGCTCCTCGGAACGCAGAACAGTATTGTCCTGAACGTTCGCGCCCGAGGCGATGGTGACACCGAGCGCGCCGGACTCCAAGACGCAGCCAAACCAGAGGCTGCTGCCTTCCCCCATGCGAAGGGTGCCTGAGCCCGTAACAGTCGCCGCCACGTAGCCGTGATCGCCGCCGCTGATTGCGACCGAGTTCGCAACCCGCTCAATCGCCTTTGACGAACCAATCAGCCCGTCAGCTCGTACGCGTTTATGCAGCTCGCGCAATTCGACTGAATCTAGAGGTCGCATTGGTACCGCAGGCGACCCCTCACACCACTGCCCGGGGGGCAACACGCTTCGGGGATAGACCACTGACCCGGCAGCCACGACGCAGCCCTTTCCGACAATCGCGCCATCCAGTACTGCGACGTTTTCCTCGATGACGCAGTCATCGCCCACGGTGCACGCGTGGACGACTGAGTTAGATCCGATGGTGACACGCGCTCCGAGCTTCGCACTATAGAGCTCGTGCGCGATGTGCACCGTGCTATGCAGGCCGAGATACAAGTTGTCCCCGACTTCGACCACATGGCCATCACCACGCAGGACGGCAAACGGCCCGAGTATGGCGTCGTTGCCCAACGTTACCCGTCCAAGTACGGCACTCCCAAATCCGCTGGAGCGCACGGGCCCGTTGAAGGCGGGTCGAACCCCCATGTACTCAAGCACGAAGGGGGAGGCCTCAAGCGCGCTCATGGTTCGCATCGCCAACCGCACCCCGCGCTTCCAGTCCACCGACCTGTGTCCACACGCCTCAGCCTCAAGTACTTCCGACCCTTGTTGTACGACCAGCAGTGGATGGCCAATAGACCTCGGCCACGCCGGCGTGCCTGTTCAATACCTGAGCCAGTACAAAGAGGAGATCGGAAAGGCGGTTCAGGTACGGCACTCGCGCCGACGATGCGATGGGATCAATCTGTTCGAGGGAAACGATCGCGCGTTCGGCCGAACGACACGTCGTTCGCGCAATGTGACAGATTGCCGCCGGCTCGGATCCGCCAGGAAGAATGAATTCCGTCAGAGGTGGAAGGCCAGCGTTGAATCGCTCGATCTCTTGACCCACATAGTCGACGCGCTCACTCGAAAGAACAAGTTTTCCGGGCTGACAAAATTCTGCACCCAGATCGAACAAGTCATTCTGAACCGTTGCGATCACGCGCTGGATATCTGGATCGACGACCTTGCTCATCAGCAAACCAAGCATGGAGTTCACTTCGTCGACGGCACCCAAAGCACAGACGTATGGGCTGTTCTTCCCTACGCGAGTGCCGCCAGCAAGTGAGGTTTCACCCGTGTCACCGGTCTTGGTTGTGATCTGACTCAAGCGATAGCTCATGTCGGAGTTCTCCACTGTTGATCGTCGCTTTGGCCGCTTGGCGTTGAAGGTTCTTTTCTCATGGTTCCTACCCCAACCACAGACGATCGATCAATATTCATAGGGTTCCCCAGCGCCCTGTGGGCGATCAAGGCTGCCGAAAAGACAGAGCCCGGGTATTCCAGACGCGATCCATGTGCTCGAAGGCGCGCTGAATGTCTTCTGGACTCAAACTCGCCGCCACGGCGCTGCAGTAGCCTTCAAAGGCTGCACATCGCGTCGGATCAAGCCGACGCAGGAGAGCGTAGCGATGCAGCGCCAGTTTGTCGTGCCCTTTGCGCGTACTGTCGACAAGCAATTGCTCGGCGGCTTGAGCGCTCCCTGTGGTCGCGATCTCCTTCTTCAGGCGTCGGATTTCCTGACGCGTGAGAAGCAGTCGGACAACATCTTCCTCATGCATGGTCAGAACACCGGCACTTCGCGATAGGTTCCCCAGATGGACTTGAGGCGCTCGATGATGTCACCCATGCTTGCACCAGCGCGCACGAGTTCGATCGTGACCGGCATGATGTTTTGCTTTTCATCCTTGGCCACCGCCACCAGCTCATCGAGCAACGTGTTGACCTTCACGCCGTCGCGCTCGCGCCGGATGCGCCGGAGTCGCTCGATCTGCCTCCGCTCGGCAGTCGGATCATGTGGATGAGTTTCCAGGTCAGCCACCTCGCCGGGTTCCTGGAATCGGTTCACGCCAATCACTGGTTTATCCCCGCTTTGCTTGTTCAGCGCCTGCTCGTAGGAGAAGTCCGCGATGTGGCGCTGGAACCATCCTTCCTCGATCAGCTTGATGGTGCCGCCGTTGTTCTCGACCTCCTCCATGATCTCGAAGACCCTGCGCTCGTACTCGTTGGTGAGGTGCTCGACGTAGTACGAACCGCCGACCGGATCCACGACCTCCGTGACGTGCGCCTCTTCAGCGATGATCTGTTGCGTTCGCAGCGCGATCTTCATCGCCTCCTCGGTCGGAATCGAGAAAGCCTCATCCATTCCGTTGGTGTGCAGACTTTGTGCACCACCCAACACCGCCGACAGGGCCTGAATCGCAGTGCGAACGATGTTGATCTTGTATTGCGGCTTGGTCAGCGTGGCGGCTGCCGTTTGACAGTGGAACCGCAGTCGCATCGATTCCGGATTCGTGGCGCCGAAGCGATCACGCATGATCTTTGCGTAGACACGACGTGCAGCGCGAAACTTGGCGATCTCTTCGAAGAAATCTGTTTGGCACACGAAGAAGAACGCCAGGCGAGGCGCGAACTCGTCCACCCGCATGCCTGTCTCCAGCACCGCTTCGACATAGGTGACCAGGTTGCACATCGTGAACGCCACTTCGTGCAAGGGCGACGAGCCGGCTTCGGAGATGTGATAGCCCGATACGTTGATCGGGTTGTAACGTTTCATGTTCTTCGCGCAATACGTGATGCAATCGCGCACGATGCGCACCGATGGCGCGATCGGAAAAACATACTCCTTCTGCGCCATGTATTCCTTGAGGATGTCCGCCTGGATCGTGCCCGACAGCTTGTTCATGTCGTAGCCGCGCTGCTGCGCAAGTGCCACATACATCGCCAGAAGGATCCAGGCCGACGGGTTGATGGTGAGCGACACCGAAATCTTCTCAAGGTCGATGCCGTCCAGCAGCGCTTGCATGTCGGCGAGTGTGTCGATCGCCACGCCTTCGCGCCCCACCTCACCTTCTGACATCGGGTGGTCAGAGTCGTAGCCCATCAAGGTCGGCATGTCAAAGTCCGTGGATAGGCCGGTTTGACCCTGCGCTATCAAGTATTTGAACCGCTTGTTGGTGTCTTCCCCGGTCCCGAAACCAGCGATCTGGCGCATCGTCCACGTGCGGCTGCGATACATCGTCGGGTACGGTCCACGCGTGAACGGGTATCGGCCTGGCAGGCCGATGTCCTCAACCGGGTGGTCCTCGATGTCAAGCGCTGTGTATGTGCGCTTCAGCGGAAAGCCCCCGTAGGTGAAAAACTGCTCCTTCTTCTCCGTTTGCTTGGCAAGGAACGCGGCAACCTCTGTAGCCTCCCATTCCTTGACTTGTGCTTGCAGCGATTGTTTGGCTTCGGTCGCAGGCTTGGCGTTCATGCTTGTCCTTGAAGGTTGAAGCCGGCAAGCAGTTGCTCTGCGGCTTGGTATGGGGAGATCTGGCGATCTGAGAGTCGTGCGGAGATGGCGGTCAAGGTGCTCTGACGCGCATCCAGAAATCGCTGGGCCAGCAGGTCTTCCGCGGTCTTGAGCATTCGAAACTCTGCGATTTTGCGCAGGCGCTGCTGCCCTGCGCTGGAGTTGCGTATGTGCTGCGAATGGCGATCAAGACATTCGATCAACTGCTCGAATCCCTCGCCCTTGGCAGAGCTGGTGGGAACCACGGGAGGCTGCCACAAGCTACTGCCATCCAACGACAGACCCATGGTGAGCATTGCCTTGAGATCACTGATCGTACGATTGGCGTCCGAACGGTCGCACTTGCTGACAACGTGGACGTCCGCAATCTCCAGGATGCCTGCCTTGATGGCCTGAATGTCGTCGCCCAGGCCAGGTGCCGATACGACAACGACGGTGTGAGCGGCCCTCGCAATCTCGACTTCAGCCTGACCGACACCGACGGTTTCAATGATGACATAGTCGAATCCGGCGGCGTCGAGAACGTCGACCGCTTCCAGCGAGGCGCGCGCCATGCCGCCGTGGGCACCGCGTGTAGCCATGCTTCGGATGAATACGCCCTCGTCGTTGACGAGTTCCGACATGCGAATACGGTCTCCCATGATGGAACCGCCGGAGTAGGGGCTGGAAGGGTCGACGGCGATGATTCCGACACGCTTGCCCAGCGCACGCAGTTTCAGCGTGAGCATCGAAACCAAGGTGGACTTTCCACTGCCCGGCACGCCTGTGATGCCGATGACACGCGACCTGCCCGCCTTGGCGTACAGGCGCGCGAACGCAGGACGACACTCCGGCGAGGCGGCCTCGGCGCGGCTCATCAGGCGCGCCATGGCCGCGTTGTCGCCTGCAAGTGCGCGCTCGACAAGCGCGTCGGAGCGTACAGGCGTGGCCATCATGCGGTGCTTGAGGTCAGGCGTTGGGCCATCTGCCTGAAGACCTCGCGGTCGTCGATGACCCGGCGTGCCTTGAAGTCGGTGCGCGGATAAGTTCCGGGTTCTACGACTTCGATCATCGTGCGCAGCCCGAGCATGGTGTGCACCGAGGCAGCCACCTGGCTCCTGAACGCCTCCAATGCCTGAGCGCCCTTGGCGGTCAGGTCCGGCGTGGCTTCCACTCGAAGCAGCAGCTCATCCATGTGACCGTCGCGACTGATCACGATGCGGTGTTCGCCGCCGTAGTCGTCCAGCTTGCTCAACGCCGCATCGATCTCGCTCGGATAGACGTTTTCACCACGTATGGTGAACATGTCATCAATGCGGCCGAAGATGCCCTGAGGCAGTCTGGGATACGTGCGCCCGCAGGGTGTCTTCTCGTTGGTCCAGAGCGCGAGGTCTCCGGAGAGCAACCGGATCATGGGCTGCGAAGTGCGCTCCAGATGCGTGTAGACCGGCGTGCCACGCTGCCCATAGGGAACGCGCTCGAAGGTAGCCGGGTCGCACACCTCCGTGTAGCAGACATCCTGCCAGCAGAGCATGCCCATCGACGACTCAGCCGACGCCGCCACGTTCATGAAGGGCGACATCTCGGCCATCGATCCGCAGTCGAAGACCTCAGCCTTATACGCCTCCTTGATGCGATTGCGTACGCCCGGCACGGAAGCACCCGGCTCACCGGAAAAGAACATCCGCTCGACGCCGAAGTCTGCGGCGCTCAGGCACTCTTTCGTTGCCGTCTCGGCCAAGTACAGCGCATACGAAGGCGTGCCGTAGAAGGCCTGGGGCCTCATCATGTTTAGCCACTGCACCGCTCGCGAGGACATTCCTGGCGCTCCGGCACCAAAGGGGAATGCTTTGGCGCCCAGTCGCTCTGCGCCGGCGAGCGCGCCCCAGCTACCCATGTAAAGGCTCAAGATGGCGGCGACAAAGACAATGTCGCCCGGCCGGATTCCCATTCCCCACATGACGCGTGCGTGCGCATTGGCTATGCTCTGCCAGTCGTCACGGCCGATGGCAAATGCAGTCGGGTGCCCTGTTGTGCCTGACGTGCCGTGGATATGGAAGATCTCGCTCTCGGGGATGCAAAGATAGTCGCCAAAGGGCGGAGCGCGGTGTTGCGCAGCGCGCAGGTCCGCCTTCGTGACCACCGGGCAGCGGCGCTCGAAATCTTCCAGGGATCGGACTTGGCTCGGATGAAAGCCCGCATCATCCCACTTGACGCGGTAGAACGCGCAACTGCTGTAGGCGTAGTCGCAGACTTCTCTGAGGCGTTGCACGATGGCTTCATCGCGCTCGCCGGCATCCATGGTCTCTCTGACGGGAAACCAGTAACGGCTGCCGTCCGTGGGGCGGTACGTGTTGTCGTAACGCGGAGGCCAGCTCCATGACTCCATCGCTTGCATCGCTAGTGCCCTCGAGCGGTAACGCAGTGGCTCATCGCTCGCCGCGCTCTGCGACGAGGCGTTCGATCGTCTGGATGATCGTGTTGGGCGGAGTGTCCTGCAGAAGAACTTCGTGCACGCCCATTTGCTTCAGCGCCAAAACATCTTCATCGGGCATGACGCCGCCGCCAACGAGGATCATGTCGTCGACCCCGCGTGCCTTGAGCCCACTGATGATCTTGGGGAAGATCGTCATGTGGGCGCCAGATAACAGACTGACACCCAGCACATCGACGTCTTCCTGCACTGCGGCGGCCACAACTTCTTCAGGCGACCGGTGCAAACCGGTGTAAACAACGTCCATGCCAGCATCGCGCAGACAGCGTGCGACGATCTTGACGCCTCGGTCATGGCCATCGAGGCCGACTTTGGCAAGCAACACGCGAATCTTGTTCGTCATGAAGGCATTCCTTTCGTTTGCAGTCGCGACATCTTGCATTCTGCATTTCGTCTTCGGTATTCTCGTATTCTGGTACCGTGTCGCATACGGCCGCATTCAGGTTTACCCTAGGTTCGCCGACGCTAGCCCTTGATGCAGGGCGGCGGCCCGCGCAGCAGGGGCTGCCCCTGCTGCGCGAAAAGCTCGCTGACCATCCATCACAACGCAATCATCCCCCGCCTCCGACCGGCCAGGATCGTTGTCGTCGACCGGCCAAGATAGCTGACGCCGCCCAATCCCATGGCCTTCGTGCAAGCCGCGTTGCGCCTGGGTGATGCTCCGATGCCCGACTTCACAACGCGCACCGGACGGCGAGTGTTGATGTCCCATTTCGACGGCGATGGCTGGGTCAATGCCTGCCAAGGACCAGGCTCTGCGCTGGCAGGGCAAGTTCTCGTGGAGGAGTTTCTGACCCGGTATGACATCCCGATCCTGGGAAGCATCATCGTCGACGAGGTCGATCACCACGGCGAATATCCCGCCACAGCCACCGAAGGCCAGGCATGGGCACGCAAGATGTTTGCGCTTCCCAACATCGAGGTGGGCAGCCACACCTGGGCGCATCCCTTCAACTGGGTCGAGGCGGCGAAATGCCACTGTCGGGGACAGATCTCGAAAGACTACCCCTACGGGAATTTCCTGCCGTTTCCGGGTTACGCGTTCAGCACCCACCAAGAAGTGGTCGGTGCGCGCGACTACATCGAACAAAAACTCGCACCACCCGGCAAGCCCTGCAAGGCCTTGCTCTGGCCCGGGGACTGCAACCCGCCGAACCATGCCGTGGCGCTGTGCGATGAATCAGGCCTGCTCAACGTCAACGGCGGCGGGGTCACGATGCGGCCTCAGAACCCGTCGCTCACCGCGGTGTGGCCCCTTGGGGTGCCCAAGGGCAAGTGGTTCCAGGTCTATGCGGCGTGTTCCGACGAAGAGGATTACACGAACAACTGGAAAGGCCCTTATTTTGGGTTCGAGAACGTCATTGAGACGTTCGAGATGACCGATCACCCAAGACGGCTGAAACCGGTGGAGATTGACTTCCACCCCTACATCGTCACGCGTGGCGGCAGCCGACGCAAGCATCCAGGCCCCGTCTTCGCCAGAGCTTGGGGGTTGCGGGTTGGAACGAGCATGCCGAATTCCGCTATCTCCACCTCGCCGCGAACCGCGCTGACATGGCGACGGGCGGACAAGCAGCCGACGCGATCCCAAGGCTGGTGGACGTGAACGTGGACGTCACGCATCTGTCGGTGACCGATCGGCATGTGGCGATCGGTCTGGCTGGCTACGCCCAGGTGCAGGCGAACTTGGCGTTGCCGCAGGGATGGACTGTGAAGCCGGCGCGGGGCATCCACTTGGCGCATGACGGCGCTACGGTGGTGGTGACAAGCGAGCAGCGATCGGTCCGCATCGAGGTGGTGCGAACGGGTCTGTCCGCGCCGTCGGACTGCTCGGTCAGACCAGGCTTATCCCGCCAGCGCTCCCGCACGCTCCAAAGCTTCCACCACCACCGAGCGCGACACGGCTGCGGACACAGGCTTGCCGATGTCCTCGATCAGCACGCAATGCACCTGCCCGGCAGCGCCAGCCTGATCCACCGGAAGCGATTCCAGCCACCGCGCTGCTGCCACGCGCGGCACACGCATGGGCAAGCCACAGCGGCCAAGCAAGTCCAGCAGCCGCTTGGCACTGACCTCGGACTGCACGCCCTGAATCGCCCCGATGTCCGTGGCCAGCACCATGCCCAGGGCCAGCGCCTCACCATGCAGGTAGCGTCCATAGCCCAAAATCGACTCGACCACCTTGCCCAGGGCCCACCCGAAATCCAGGTGCGGCGGTACGCGACGCTGCACCCGATCCGCAATGTCGATGGTCTCGCGCAAGGCCTGCGCCTGTTGCATCATCTGCCCCACCGCCTTGGCGTCGTGGGAGAGAATCGCATCAACGTTCACTTCCAGCCACGCAAAGAACACGGCATCGCCCACAGCGGCGCACTTGATCACCTCGGCCAGGCCGGCGGCGCGTTCGCGCGGGGACTCTTCGCGCGCCTGCAACGCGCTGCGCAGTCCCTGGGTCAACCGTGCCCAGGTCGAGGTGTTGGCAGGCGGTGCTTTGACGACCGGCTGGCTCGATGGCGCGCTTTGCGCCTCTTCTGCAATCGGCATGTCGGCGGCTGGTTGCGGGCGCACCGCAATCAAGCCCAGCGCTTCCAGAGAAGACAACGATTCCAGGCTCAACTCGGCACTGGCCAGAAGAGCGAGCAGTTCCTCGTCGCTCTTGCGGCCGTCGATGAGCAAGAGCAAGGTCCGACTGGCGCGACTGAGCGCCGGTTGGCGTGTGCTCAGGGTCTGGCGACCAGCGGGTGTTTTTTCGTAGATGGCGGGCATCCCCGTCTCCTCATCGAGATTGGTACATCCTTTTTACGCAGCAGCGCCCCAATCAAGGGTATCGATTTGTTGCGGCGTTGCGCAGGTGACACGCGAGTGCGTAACAGGTGGCGGCGATCGGGTTGGCCTGAAAAGCCGGCAGCAATCGGCACCCCGCAATGCGGTGTGAGAGGTTTGATCGCCATCGCCAGGATTCCCCAGAGGGGAAACGGCCGTCGGCGGAGCCAGGAAACGAGACAAAGCGCTGAGCGGCCTCGCTCAGGCGATGGCGAACGCGGTGATGTCCTGGCCCGCGGCGATCTCCGCAGCCAGCCAGCGCGGATGCTTGCCTCGTCCCGTCCAGGTCTGGCCGGTCGTCGGGTGGCGGTACTTCGGCGCGACCGTGCGGCCCTTGCGAAAGCTGGCGCGCTTGCCGCCCAGGTCTTCCAGGGTGATGCCATAGTCGGCCATCTTTTGCTGGATCTCGGCGATCACGCTGGCCAGTTCCGCGCGGCGGGCAGCGTCGGCCCGGGCGGTGAGCGCGGCAATCTGGGCTTGCAGTTCGGCGTAGGTCGGTGTCATGCGGAGCATCCCTTTTGGAAAATGTCCTCAGCTTATCGCTGCACACCAGGAACAGCAAGACTGATTGCTGGGAGCAGCCCAGTAGCAAGGCTGACCGGCTCGCAAGGCACCAAGCCACGCTCCCGATTGGTGGATGCATATTCGCGGGCGTGCCAAGGAGCACGCCCTACCCTACATTGGCCGCTTGCCCATTGCAGAGATCACCCCCGCGCAGATACTCGCTGTTGCGCGCCGTGTTGAGAAACGCGGCTTGCTGGAAACAACGCGCGGCGCCGTGCGATTCATCGGGCAGGTGATGCGCGATGCCATCGCCACGAACCGCAACAAGTCACGCATCCGCGCTCGGGTGGAACATGTCTTTGCCGTGGTCAAACGGCTGATTTGTGCATCATGCATCTGGAAGGCTCCGCGGGCCTCGCCGGATTGACTTGAATCATGGTAAGTATCGGGTGTGCAGGCGCGATACATCAGTCGACATGAGACCATGACTCTCCCGTGACAAAGCGATGGATCCCAACGCGGGACCCTGCTTCAGGCATGGTGCCTGCGATCGACGAACAATTGATTGCCAGGAAGGCGCTTGGCCGCCTTCTTGATGTCGGCCAGCACATTGGAGAGTTCGCGGTGCGACTCGAAAGCGCGCGCATCCACGCACACGGCGCCAATGGACAGCGTGGGGATGGGAAAGAATACGGCGTCGCCACGCCGGTTGTCGGCCCAGAAGCCGCCATCATGCAGCACGCCTGCCTCGAAATACCCCGCCATGGCAGCCTCGAAGCCACGCAAGACCTGCTGCAACTCGGCCTCCCATGCGGGCGATTGCGACAGGGCGATGAAATCGTCGCCGCCGACATGGCCGACGAAGCTCACGGCCTGCGGCAGATGGGTTTTGAGAAGTTCGGCCACCAGCAGGATGATTTCGTCGCCCATGCGATAGCCGAACTTGTCGTTGAACGGTTTGAAGTTGTCGATGTCGCAATAGGCCGCAGCAAAACGCTGGCCTTCACGCAACCAGCGGTCGATGCAGTCGTTGATCGGCACATTGCCCGGCAACAGGGTCAGCGGGTTGGCATAGCGCGCAGCCTGCACCTGGAACTCGGTCACTAGGCGCAGGAGATCGCCCACGAGCAGGATGCCGCGGTACTGTCCCTGGTCGGTGACGAGAACTCCCTCAGTGGCATGGCGGTAGCTCGACTCGGCGATCAGGCTGCTGGCCTGCTGCAAGCTGCTCTTGGCATCCAGGCGCAGCACGTCGCTGCTCATGACCAGACTGCATGGCTTGTTGCCGAAGAGGTCGCGCACATGCGGGCGGAACAGCCGGTCGGCCAAGACATAGCGATTGATGATCCCAAGCGGGGTCCAGTCAACGTCGACCACAGGGACCGACATCAAATCTCTGTCCTGTTCCAGAATCTGCAGGATGACCTCGAGCTTGGTCTCGGGCCGCACCGGCTCGACCCTGCGCGCCAGGCCAAGCACCGATTGCTCAATACTGCCCCGGCTGGCCAAGGCATGCAGAGTTGGCTGCGGGCTGTCGAGCACCCGCCGAGTCATGGTGGCGGGCTCGCTGGGTGGGTAGGCGTGTGGGCGGGCGATGAAATAACCCTGGGCCATTGGCACACCGAGTTCACGTAAGGTGAGCAGATCGCGTTCGCTCTCCACCCCCTCTGCGACGACGATGGACTGGCTGGCCTCGGCCAGCAGCAGCATGGACTGCACGAAGGCTGCCTTGAAGGGGTCGTCGCCGAGATTGGCGGTGAAGCTGCGGTCAATCTTCAGATAGCGCGGACGCAGACGTTTCCATAAGGCAAATCGTCCAAAACCCTGACCCAGGTCATCCAGCGCCAGGCCGTAGCCGAGTTCGCGTAGGAATTGCGCCTGCTCGATGGCATGGCTGTCCTGCGCCAGCGCGTCGGACTCGAGCAACTCCAGCACCAGCCGCGAGGGCGCAAGCCCCAGGGCTTGAAGCCATTGCAATGTGGTTTTTTCGGCGAACCAGCCCGAATCAAACAGCGCCTCGGTGACGTTGAGAAACAGATGGCCGTGCAGCCCTTGGGACGCGAAGGTCTCGATGCCAATCTGCGCGCAAAGACGGTCGAGTTCAGCCAGACGTCCGCATTGGCGTGCCGCCTCGAACAACTGGTCGGGGCGCTCCAGATGCGAATCCGCCGGCCCTCGCACCAGAGCTTCGAAACCGTGGAACGTGCGATTGCGGAGATCCATCAGTGGCTGAAACACGGCATGCAGTTGGCCTGTACGCAGCACATGGTCGAGCACGGGATCGGGGCTGATCTGCGGCAAGCCGGCAGGCGACGGCACGATGGAAAGAGAAAGAACGGAAGCCATGGTGGGGCTGCGAAGTGGTTTCCTGCAGATGGTGAGCCCGGCATGTGTCGGTTTGATGACTGTCATACTCGCAGCCCTGCGCATTGGTCGCTGCCGGATGACCTGCTGCATGAGCACGCCACACTTGTCCCTGCTTGACTTTCTGCCGCGCGGCCAGCATCGCCGTCAGGACTGGTGCCGCGGTTTCGACAACTTAGAACCGCAAACCCTTGATTCATGGTCGGGCCGATGGGTGGGGTTGCGGCTTTTCGATAACAGCGGATTGTGGCCGGGCTTTATGTGAAGGAGTTCACGGCGCAGCCCAATGCATGCGACCGCGGCGAGGGTCAGCGCAGATAGAGCATCTATGCTTCAAGCATGGAGTGCCCTCAGCGGTTTGAAGCGCACCCGCTGAGGTTTTGTAGCCATTGTGATGTTGCGTCGAGGCCCGCATGAAAACCATCAGAATCTTCATCATGACAGGCTCCGTCTTGGTTTCGGCCCTGTTTTTCGGCAGCGCCTATTTCATCGTTTCGCATGCCTTCACCCGCGCCATTCAAGGAAACTCCCTCCGCACGTCGCGCGTCATGGCCCAGTCCACCTTCAACTCGATGTTCCAGTTGATGAGCACCGGATGGACGCACGCCCAGGCTGAAGCNAATCAAGCCCAGCGCTTCCAGAGAAGACAACGATTCCAGGCTCAACTCGGCACTGGCCAGAAGAGCGAGCAGTTCCTCGTCGCTCTTGCGGCCGTCGATGAGCAAGAGCAAGGTCCGACTGGCGCGACTGAGCGCCGGTTGGCGTGTGCTCAGGGTCTGGCGACCAGCGGGTGTTTTTTCGTAGATGGCGGGCATCCCCGTCTCCTCATCGAGATTGGTACATCCTTTTTACGCAGCAGCGCCCCAATCAAGGGTATCGATTTGTTGCGGCGTTGCGCAGGTGACACGCGAGTGCGTAACAGGTGGCGGCGATCGGGTTGGCCTGAAAAGCCGGCAGCAATCGGCACCCCGCAATGCGGTGTGAGAGGTTTGATCGCCATCGCCAGGATTCCCCAGAGGGGAAACGGCCGTCGGCGGAGCCAGGAAACGAGACAAAGCGCTGAGCGGCCTCGCTCAGGCGATGGCGAACGCGGTGATGTCCTGGCCCGCGGCGATCTCCGCAGCCAGCCAGCGCGGATGCTTGCCTCGTCCCGTCCAGGTCTGGCCGGTCGTCGGGTGGCGGTACTTCGGCGCGACCGTGCGGCCCTTGCGAAAGCTGGCGCGCTTGCCGCCCAGGTCTTCCAGGGTGATGCCATAGTCGGCCATCTTTTGCTGGATCTCGGCGATCACGCTGGCCAGTTCCGCGCGGCGGGCAGCGTCGGCCCGGGCGGTGAGCGCGGCAATCTGGGCTTGCAGTTCGGCGTAGGTCGGTGTCATGCGGAGCATCCCTTTTGGAAAATGTCCTCAGCTTATCGCTGCACACCAGGAACAGCAAGACTGATTGCTGGGAGCAGCCCAGTAGCAAGGCTGACCGGCTCGCAAGGCACCAAGCCACGCTCCCGATTGGTGGATGCATATTCGCGGGCGTGCCAAGGAGCACGCCCTACCCTACATTGGCCGCTTGCCCATTGCAGAGATCACCCCCGCGCAGATACTCGCTGTTGCGCGCCGTGTTGAGAAACGCGGCTTGCTGGAAACAACGCGCGGCGCCGTGCGATTCATCGGGCAGGTGATGCGCGATGCCATCGCCACGAACCGCAACAAGTCACGCATCCGCGCTCGGGTGGAACATGTCTTTGCCGTGGTCAAACGGCTGATTTGTGCATCATGCATCTGGAAGGCTCCGCGGGCCTCGCCGGATTGACTTGAATCATGGTAAGTATCGGGTGTGCAGGCGCGATACATCAGTCGACATGAGACCATGACTCTCCCGTGACAAAGCGATGGATCCCAACGCGGGACCCTGCTTCAGGCATGGTGCCTGCGATCGACGAACAATTGATTGCCAGGAAGGCGCTTGGCCGCCTTCTTGATGTCGGCCAGCACATTGGAGAGTTCGCGGTGCGACTCGAAAGCGCGCGCATCCACGCACACGGCGCCAATGGACAGCGTGGGGATGGGAAAGAATACGGCGTCGCCACGCCGGTTGTCGGCCCAGAAGCCGCCATCATGCAGCACGCCTGCCTCGAAATACCCCGCCATGGCAGCCTCGAAGCCACGCAAGACCTGCTGCAACTCGGCCTCCCATGCGGGCGATTGCGACAGGGCGATGAAATCGTCGCCGCCGACATGGCCGACGAAGCTCACGGCCTGCGGCAGATGGGTTTTGAGAAGTTCGGCCACCAGCAGGATGATTTCGTCGCCCATGCGATAGCCGAACTTGTCGTTGAACGGTTTGAAGTTGTCGATGTCGCAATAGGCCGCAGCAAAACGCTGGCCTTCACGCAACCAGCGGTCGATGCAGTCGTTGATCGGCACATTGCCCGGCAACAGGGTCAGCGGGTTGGCATAGCGCGCAGCCTGCACCTGGAACTCGGTCACTAGGCGCAGGAGATCGCCCACGAGCAGGATGCCGCGGTACTGTCCCTGGTCGGTGACGAGAACTCCCTCAGTGGCATGGCGGTAGCTCGACTCGGCGATCAGGCTGCTGGCCTGCTGCAAGCTGCTCTTGGCATCCAGGCGCAGCACGTCGCTGCTCATGACCAGACTGCATGGCTTGTTGCCGAAGAGGTCGCGCACATGCGGGCGGAACAGCCGGTCGGCCAAGACATAGCGATTGATGATCCCAAGCGGGGTCCAGTCAACGTCGACCACAGGGACCGACATCAAATCTCTGTCCTGTTCCAGAATCTGCAGGATGACCTCGAGCTTGGTCTCGGGCCGCACCGGCTCGACCCTGCGCGCCAGGCCAAGCACCGATTGCTCAATACTGCCCCGGCTGGCCAAGGCATGCAGAGTTGGCTGCGGGCTGTCGAGCACCCGCCGAGTCATGGTGGCGGGCTCGCTGGGTGGGTAGGCGTGTGGGCGGGCGATGAAATAACCCTGGGCCATTGGCACACCGAGTTCACGTAAGGTGAGCAGATCGCGTTCGCTCTCCACCCCCTCTGCGACGACGATGGACTGGCTGGCCTCGGCCAGCAGCAGCATGGACTGCACGAAGGCTGCCTTGAAGGGGTCGTCGCCGAGATTGGCGGTGAAGCTGCGGTCAATCTTCAGATAGCGCGGACGCAGACGTTTCCATAAGGCAAATCGTCCAAAACCCTGACCCAGGTCATCCAGCGCCAGGCCGTAGCCGAGTTCGCGTAGGAATTGCGCCTGCTCGATGGCATGGCTGTCCTGCGCCAGCGCGTCGGACTCGAGCAACTCCAGCACCAGCCGCGAGGGCGCAAGCCCCAGGGCTTGAAGCCATTGCAATGTGGTTTTTTCGGCGAACCAGCCCGAATCAAACAGCGCCTCGGTGACGTTGAGAAACAGATGGCCGTGCAGCCCTTGGGACGCGAAGGTCTCGATGCCAATCTGCGCGCAAAGACGGTCGAGTTCAGCCAGACGTCCGCATTGGCGTGCCGCCTCGAACAACTGGTCGGGGCGCTCCAGATGCGAATCCGCCGGCCCTCGCACCAGAGCTTCGAAACCGTGGAACGTGCGATTGCGGAGATCCATCAGTGGCTGAAACACGGCATGCAGTTGGCCTGTACGCAGCACATGGTCGAGCACGGGATCGGGGCTGATCTGCGGCAAGCCGGCAGGCGACGGCACGATGGAAAGAGAAAGAACGGAAGCCATGGTGGGGCTGCGAAGTGGTTTCCTGCAGATGGTGAGCCCGGCATGTGTCGGTTTGATGACTGTCATACTCGCAGCCCTGCGCATTGGTCGCTGCCGGATGACCTGCTGCATGAGCACGCCACACTTGTCCCTGCTTGACTTTCTGCCGCGCGGCCAGCATCGCCGTCAGGACTGGTGCCGCGGTTTCGACAACTTAGAACCGCAAACCCTTGATTCATGGTCGGGCCGATGGGTGGGGTTGCGGCTTTTCGATAACAGCGGATTGTGGCCGGGCTTTATGTGAAGGAGTTCACGGCGCAGCCCAATGCATGCGACCGCGGCGAGGGTCAGCGCAGATAGAGCATCTATGCTTCAAGCATGGAGTGCCCTCAGCGGTTTGAAGCGCACCCGCTGAGGTTTTGTAGCCATTGTGATGTTGCGTCGAGGCCCGCATGAAAACCATCAGAATCTTCATCATGACAGGCTCCGTCTTGGTTTCGGCCCTGTTTTTCGGCAGCGCCTATTTCATCGTTTCGCATGCCTTCACCCGCGCCATTCAAGGAAACTCCCTCCGCACGTCGCGCGTCATGGCCCAGTCCACCTTCAACTCGATGTTCCAGTTGATGAGCACCGGATGGACGCACGCCCAGGCTGAAATCGGATTTGAGATTACTCCGATTTCAACCCATCGATTTGTGGTTTTCCGACCTCAACGGCATCTTTCGTCAAATTGGCCAACTCATCGACAAGCTCCGGGGCATCGCCATCGAAAAGGACTTCCTGGCCGACCATGATGCCCTCACCGGCCTGCCCAACCGCCGGGGGCTGCTGGAACACCTGAAAAAGTTCAATCTTCATGGGGCCGAATCAATAGGCGACTTGCTTGGACAATGGCGGGTACGGCCAACGTGCGTCCTCTACCCGGCTGCGACTTTTTTCAGCACATGGCGCGTCATGCTGAGCGCAAGCTCGTGCTCGCCCATGAATACCGCTCCCGCATGCTCGCTGCGCAGCAGCGCCGCCTCTTCCTCGCTGTGGGTGCGCACCAGAGTCTCGACCTGGGGATTGAGCCCGCGCGCGATCTCGATCATGCGCCGCGCCCGCAGCGTATCGGGGGTCGCGATCACCAACATCCGCGCCCGCGCAATATGCGCTTGAACCAGGACCGCCGGGTCCGAGGCATCGCCTGCGACGGCATGGATTCCGCGTTCGCGCAACTGCTCGACCAGCTCACGATTCTGCTCCGCCACGACGTACGCCAGCCCGTGTGCGGCCAGCGCTTCGCCGATACGCCGGCCGACGCGGCCATAGCCGACGAGCACCACATGGCCCGTAACGGCGCGCGACTCGACCGTCATCGGCAGCTCCGCCAGGGGATCATCGGGACGTTCCAGCGCGCGCGCGAGCTTCGAGCGTGACCGAATCCAGGCCTGCATGGGTTCGACGGCCTGGAACACCAGATGGTTGAACGAGATCGAGATGAGCGCCCCGGCCAGAATCAGACTCATGCCCTCGCGCGGCAGGAGTCCGAGGGAAACCCCAAGTCCCGCCAGGATGAAGGAGAACTCGCCGATCTGCGCGAGGCTTGCCGATACCGTGAGCGCCGTGTTGAGCGGATAGCGAAAGGCCAGGACGAGCAAAAAGGCGGCCAGCGATTTGCCCACAACGATGATCGCGACGACGGCGAGCACCTGCAGCGGCTGTTGGATCAGGACATTCGGATCGAACAGCATGCCCACCGACACGAAGAACAGAACCGAGAATGCGTCCCTGAGCGGCAGGGACTCTTCCGCGGCCCGATGACTGAGATGCGACTCGCGCATGACCATGCCGGCAAAAAAGGCGCCGAGCGCGAAGGAGACGCCGAACAGTTGCGCGGAGCCGTAGGCGATGCCCACCGCCGCCGCAATCACGCTCAAGGTGAACAGCTCGCGCGAGCCGGTGCCGGCAACATAGCCGAGCAGCCACGGGAAGACCCGGCGTCCGACCACCAGCATGAGGGCGACGAAGATCGAAATCTTCCCGAGGGCGATCATCAGCGTCTCCAGCAGGCCCCGGTCGATTCCTTGTGCGACCAGATCACCGCTGCCGCCGCCGAGCCATCCGGCCAGCGGGGGCAGCAACACAAGAACCAGAACCATCGCCAAATCCTCGACGATCAGCCAGCCGACCGCGATCCGACCGTTGACGGACTGGAGCAGGCCACGCTGCTCCAGCGCCTGGATGAGCACGACGGTGCTCGCCACGGAAAGGGCCAGGCCGAACACGAGGCTCGCACCCAGGCTCCAACCCCAGAGGGTGGCGACGCCCATACCGAGAGCAGTCGCTACCGCAATCTGAACGATGGCGCCGGGCAAGGCGATACGACGAACAGCCAACAAATCCGCAAGGGAGAAGTGCAGCCCGACACCAAACATCAGCAGGATGACGCCGATCTCGGCCAATTGGCTCGACAACCCGGCGTCAGCCACAAAACCCGGCGTAGCGGGACCGAGCATGACACCGGCGACCAAGTAGCCAACCAGCGCCGGCAGCTTCAGTCGGTGGGCGATCAGACCCATGATCAGGGCAAGGCCCAGACTGGCGGCGATGGTGGTGATTAAGGTGACGCTATGAGGCATGTGTCTTGTCGCCTAACGAATGGGTCGCCCGCGTGCGGTTCTCATCAGGGTCCGTGGCAGATGACATGCCACATGAATGACCGTTTGTAGTTTGGCCAGTCCGCACCTTGTTGTCCTCCCCACCACCCGATCTTTGCCTGGCTGGTCGGCTTTGAAAGAGAAGAAATTCAGACCCGCTACGCGGGTCGATGGCCACTTATCGCTTGACAGATGGGGAAGCCCTTGTAGTTTGACATGAGCGGCGGCCGTAGGCGAGCGAAGTCTGCCCGGAGGGCGTCCGCTCGATGGAATGGTTAGCGAAGTAATCGGCCCGTTGCCGCAAATCGCGCCGAAGAAACACAGCGTGCTCCGGTTGTGGCAAGGTGGAATGCGGTGCCGCGGAAGACCGATGTAGCAATGGTGCGCAATGCCCGCGGGTTAGCGTGGTCCTGGGTGACGTCATCGACATTGGTGAATCGTCGCGGCAGTTCATAGCTGGCGTGGCGATATCCCGTTTAAGAGAGTGAGCAAGACGACGTACCCGAGGCGGCACCACATTCCGCAACCGATGATGGAGCAAGCCATGATTCAACGCAATCGCAGCGTCATCCCCAAGCCCGTCAAGGCTCGTGCAGCGGCCTTGACGATCACCCACCCCAATGCCGCAGGCATCGACATCGGCAGCGCAGCCCACTTCGTGGCCGTACCGCCGGACCGCGACGACGAGCCGGTGCGTGAGTTCCCCAGCTTCACGGTCGACCTCAACGCCATCGCGGACTGGCTGATGGCGTGCCGCGTCGACACGGTGGCGATGGAATCCACCGGCGTGTACTGGATCCCGCTGTTCGAGCTGCTGGAGTCGCGAGGCTTCACGGTGCTGCTGGTGAACGCGCGGCACGTCAAGAATGTGTCGGGTCGCAAGTCTGACGTGCTCGACTGCCAGTGGCTTCAGCAGCTCATGACCTATGGCCTGCTCAGCGGCGCGTTCCGCCCGACCGAGCAGGTCTGTGTGCTGCGCTCGCTGTGGCGCCAGCGCGCCATGCTGCTCAGGAGCCAGGGCCGCGACGTCCAGCACATGCAAAAGGCGCTGACGCAGATGAACGTGCAACTCGCCAACGTGATTGCCGATGTGGTGGGCGAGACGGGCCAGAAGATCCTGCGCGCCATCGTCGCCGGCGAGCGCGACGGCCAGGTGCTGGGTGCGATGAAGAACGTGCGCGTGAAGGCCAGTGTCGAGGAGATCGCCAAGAGCCTGCAGGGCAGCAACTGGCGGGCGGAGCACTTGTTCGCGTTGAAGCAGGCGCTGGACGCCTTCGACTTCATCGGCACGCAGCTTGCCGAATGCGACACGCAGATCGAGCAGCAGATGCAAACCCTGCAGGTTCACGACGGCGAACCCGCCAAGGGCAAGAAGCGCGGCCGCGCCCGCAACGCGCCGAAGTTCGATCTGCGCACGCAGCTCTTCAAGATGTGCGGCGTGGACCTGACGCGCATTGATGGCATCGACGTGACCACAGCGTTGGCCGTGATCAGCGAGACCGGCGCGGACATGTCGCGCTTCCCCAGTGACAAGCACTTTGCGAGCTGGATGGGCCTGTGTCCAGGCACCAAGATCACGGGCGGCAAGGTGATGAGCGGCAAGACCAAACGCTGCGCCAACCGCGCAGCGCAGGCGCTGCGACTCGCGGCGGCCGCACTGCGCACCAGCCAGTCGGCGCTAGGGGCGTACTTCAGGCGCATGTGCGCGCGCATGGACAAACCCAAGGCCGTCGCGGCCGCCGCCCACAAGCTCGCGCGGCTCATCTACACGATGCTGACCAAGGGCGAGGAATACACCGACCAAGGCCAGGCCTATTACGAAGAGAGATACCGCGAGCGCGTACTGCGCCAACTGTCCCAGCGCGCCAGCAAGCTCGGCATGCAACTCGTCGCCATGCCCCAGACTGCCTGAACAATACCTTGCCCATCAACCACTTGAGGTGAGTTTCTTANAATCGGTATGGGGCTGGCGGAACATTCGCGCGATGTTCGACAATGTTGGCTACCGTCCTGGGCGCAAACCTCAGAATGCAACGCAAGAAGCAATCTTCGCCTTTCATGTCGCCTTGCGTACTGGAATGCGTAGCGGTGAAGTGTTGCAACTCGGCGCGCGCACGCTGGACGTTGGGAGGCGCGTCGCAGTTGTCGAGCATAAGACGCAGCGATACACCGGCAAGCCGCGACGCGTACCCCTGCTCTCGCCTGCCGTACGGCTCCTGAAGCCCTTCGCAGTGCAAGAACGAATCTTCACCATTGATGACGCAGACCGTGATGCATTATTCCGAAAAGTGCGCGATCGGCTGATGCTCAAGCATCTGGACTTCCACGACAGCCGTGCAACGGCCCTGACACACATGTCGCGCAAAGTACCCGTGCAGGTGTTGTCTCGCATCAGTGGGCATAAGGATATTCGCATTCTGGTCAACCGCTATTACCGAGAATCTGCAGAGGACATCGCCAAACGGTTCGCATAGGCAGGAATACGTCCCGACCCGATGCGGGTGCGGATTCCGGCTTCACTGACCACCCATTTCGGCCGCCGTTGACCAGTCCAGACACCGCTGCCGGTGATGACCAATTTCTAACTCAGGACACTGATATGGTCGCTCTTGTCAATAGGCGCAGGGTTTCGATGTGGATCCAGTGGCACGGGGTGATGCGGCACAAGTCTGCTGACCTTGCCCGCGATTTCCGGATCCCATAGCTGAGACCGTTATGCGGCTTGCCTATCCTGGGCGGCAAGCCAAGCCCTTTCGAACTGCATCGGGCTGACGTAGCCCAGGGATGAGTGAAGTCGCCGGTGGTTGTAGAAGTTCAGCCAGTCGACGATTTCGTCCATGGCGTCGCGTCGGGTCTTGAAGCGCTGGCCGTGCAGCCTTCCGACCTTGAGCGACCCCCACAGACTTTCCGTCGGAGCATTGTCCCAGCAATTGCCTTTGCGGCTCATCGAGCTGAGCATGTCATAGCTGCCCAGGGCCTTCTGGAAGTCGGCGCTGCAGTACTGGTTGCCGCGATCCGAATGGAAGATCAGCCCAGCCTGCGGACGGCGCCGGAACCAGGCCATGTGCAATGCATCGATCACCAGGTCGCGCTTCATGTGCGGCTTCATCGACCAGCCGACCACCTGACGGCTGAACAGATCGAGGACCACCGCCAGATACAGCCAGCCTTCGTCGGTGGCCACGTACGTGATGTCGCTGGTCCACACCGCGTTGGGCGCCTGCGGCTGGAACTATCGATCCAGCAGGTTGGGCGCCACCGGCAACTTGTGATGGCTGTCGGTCGTCGCCTTGAACTTGCGCTTGCCTCGGGCCCGGATGCCGTGCAGGCTCATGAGCTTGCGCACACGCTCCTTGCCCACGCGAATGCCGCGTGCCAGCAATTCCTTCCAGATCCTGGGCCAGCCATACTCGCCGCGGGACTCGGCGTGAATGGCCCGTATGTGAACCAGCAGCGCATCATTGCTGATGCCGCGCCGCGGGCGTGTCGAACGCACGCGGTGCTCGTGGTAGCCGCTGGGGCTCACACACAGAACCTCGCAGGCCAGCGACACCGACCAGCAGTGGCGGTGTCGTTCGATCCCGGCGTACTTCACCCCCGCTCCTTCGCGAAGTACGCCGTCGCTTTTCCCAGGATGTCGCGCTCCATCTTCACCCGCGCCAGCTCCGCACGCAGCCGCGCAATCTCCATCTGCTCCGGGCTCACGGGCTTGCTGCCAGCTCCGATGAGTCGACCGTCACGATCGGCTTTGACCCAGTTGTGCAGCGTCTGCTCGGCAATGCCAAGAATCTTTGCCGTCGCTGACAGGCTTTGTCCGCCCTTGACCAACCGCACTGCCTCCAGCTTGAACTCCAGCGTGTAGCGCGCCCTCGTTGCCTTCATCACTTCCGTTCTCCTTGCCTGTACTCAACCATTCAGCAAGGGATCCGGTTTCCGGGGGCAAGCTCACTCCGTTTCCCGCCCCCGCTGACGTCGGCGTGCGTCGACTTGCATCCGCTCTGTCCTGTGCTGAGATGGTTGGCATCCCCATCCCGGAGAGCCCACGATGCCAACCCGCCCCACCCCTCACCCCACCCCCCAAGCCTCATCCCCAGCCCCCTCCCCACCCCCATCGCCGCGATGCAGCCGCCTGGCCGCCCTGCGCGACATCCTGCTCGTGCTGTTCTGGACCGATTCGCCGGCCGGCCACCGCATCCGCCTGGGGCTGCAACGCCGCTTCGCACGCCGTGGCCAATCCCCCCAGGGCGCACGTCGCATGGCCGGCCTGCGTCTGGCCGCCGCGCTGGGGCTTGCCACCCTGTTCGCCCCCTGGCTGATCCTGGCCGCCGCCCTGGGCAGTGCCGCCCTGGCTTGCCGTTCAGCGGCAATGAGCCAGACATTCCTGCTGCTGGCCTTCGCCCTGGCCGCGCTCTACGGCCGCGGCATCCTGCACCTCGGCCGAGGCGATGCCTGGCTCAAGTCCATCTTCCGGGTCAGCGGCCAGGACCTGCAGGCGCTACCCCTGGACGCCACGCTGGCGCGGCTGCAGCCCCAAGCCCTGGGAGGCGAGACCCTGCGGCACTGGCAGCGCGCCCGGCGCTGGGCCTGGGCAACGGTGGCGCTGCTGCCGGGACTGGCTTGGGGTCTGGCGTGGAGTGTGGGCTGGATCCTGGCCCACCGGCCGGCAGACGGGTGTCTTGCGCTGATCTGGGTGCTGGGCACAGCGCTGGGGCTGGCGATGTGGCTGCCCAGCCGCTACGACCACCACGTGGTCCTGGCCTTCGGCCTGAGCCTGGATGCACCCCAAGCCACCGAGACAGCCGAAGCCACCGAGACTGACCTTGCCCCTGGAATCCGTATCCCATAGCCGACTCATGCACTGGCGTGCCGGGGTTGGTTGGCGAGCCAGTTTTCTTCGAACCGCATCGGGCTGACATAGGCCAGCGTCGAGTGCAGTCGGGTGCGGTTGTACCAGAGCATCCAGGCGACGACTTCGTCCATGGCCTGGCGCCGGGTCTTGAAGCGTTGCCCGTGTAGCCGCTCTACCTTCAACGAGCCGAACAGCGTCTCGCTGCAGGCGTTGTCCCAACAGTTGCCGCGACGGCTCATCGACGCGGTGATGCCGTATTCGGTCAGCGCATCACGGTAGTCCTTGGCAGCGTATTGGCTGCCGCGGTCGCTATGGAAGATCAGCCCGGCCTGCTTGCTCGGATGGCGCTTGAACCACGCCATGCGCAAGGCGTCGATGACGATGTCGCGCGTCATGTCCTGGCGCAGGCTCCAGCCGATGACTTGACGACTGAACAAGTCGATGACCACGGCCAGGAACAGCCACCCTTCGTCGGTGGCGATGTACGTGATGTCGCCCGCCCAGACCTTGTCGGGCTCGGCCACGTTGAATTGTCGGTCGAGCAGGTTGGGTGCGATCGGCAGGTCATGGTTGCTGTCTGTCGTGACCTTGAAGCGGCGCTTGCCCTTGGCGCGTATGCCATGCCGTTGCATGAGTTTCTGAACCCGCTGCTTGCCCACCCGGATGCCCCTGGCCAGCAGTTCCTTCCACGTGCGTGGCCAGCCGTAGCCGCCGCGCGTCTCGGCATGAATGGCCAAGATGTGCACCAGCAGCGCATCGTCGCTCAGGTGGCGACGCTGGGCAGCGTTGGCACGGCGAGCGAAGTGCTCGTGGTAGCCGGCCACGCTGACACCAAGCACCCGGCACTGCACCGAGATCGGCCACACACGGCGGTGACGTTGGATGAAGGCGTACTTCACTTCGCTGCCTTGGCGAAGTACGCCGTCGCTTTTCCCAGGATGTCGCGCTCCATCTTCACGCGCGCCAGCTCGGCCCGCAGCCGGCTGATCTCCATCTGCTCGGCGCTCACGACCTTGCTGTCGGCACCGGTAAGCTTGCCCTGCCGGTGGGCCTTGACCCAGTTGAACAGCGTCTGGTCCACCACGCCCAGCGTGCGCGCCGCCGCCGCGATGCTCTGGCCGCCTTCGACCAGGCGCACCGCCTCCTGCTTGAACTCCAGCGTGTACCGCGCCCGCCTTATCGTCTTCGTCATTTCTATATTCTCCTTGCTTGGATTGAATCACTCAGCAAGGGATACGTTTTTCGCGGGCAAGGTCACTTCTTCGGCGCCATCAGATCACAGTAGTCCAGAAAATCGTGGATTTCGCGACGCAGCAGGATGCTGGTATCGACCAGGTTGCCCAGGAACTGGGCCAGGTTTTCGCGGTCATTCTGGGTAATGGGCAGACTTTCCATGATGCTTGGCTCTCTGTATCGTGGTTTTTCGGCGGCAATGTGCCTCAGGTCGCTTCAGGCGGATCGAAGTCGAGTCGCCGCTTGCCATCGTAGCCACCTCGAAGGGTGATGCGGCCGCCACCGCGCGCATCCCGGGTTGCTCCTTCAGCGCAGAAAATAGGTCCGCAGCCCGCCCAGCAGCATATTGACGGCGATGGCGGTGAGGATCAGGCCCATGAGTTTTTCGCCGGCGCGCATGACCGAGTCGCCCACCCATTTCAGCAAGGTCTCGGCCATGAGCAGCAGGCCGCCGGTGATGACGATGGCGCCGCTGAGCGCGGCCACCCAGGTCCACATTTGCCCCGGCTGGCGCGAGGTCAGCAGCAGCACCGTGGCCAGCGCCGAAGGGCCGGCCAGCAAGGGCACGGCCAGCGGGAAAACCATCGGTTCCTTGCCGTCGGTTCCACCGAAGATTTCGGACGTGGTGGAAAAAATCATCTTGATGGCCACCAGCAGCAGGATCACCCCGCCGGCCACCTCCAGCGCCGGCTGGCTCAGGCCCATGATGCGCAAAAAACCCTGCCCGCCCCACATGAAACCCAGCAGCACGAGGTAGGCGATGCCGATTTCGCGCAGCGCCACCGGCAAGCGGCGCTGCTTCGGCAACTGCCGCATGATGGCGATGAAAAACGGCAGGTTGCCGAAGGGGTCGAGGATCAGCAGCAGCAGGATGAAGGCCGACCCGAAGTCGTTTTGCGCCATGCATTAGCCCCGGGGATGGTGATGCGCGTGCAGTTGCTTCAGCCGCTCGCGCGCGACATGGGTGTAGATCTGCGTGGTGGAAATGTCGGCGTGGCCGAGCAGCAATTGCACCACGCGCAGATCGGCGCCGTGGTTGAGCAGATGGGTGGCGAAGGCGTGGCGCAGAGTGTGGGGCGAGAGCGGCGCGTCGATGCCGGCGCGCAGCGCGTGGCGCTTGAGCAGGGTCCAGAACATCTGCCGCGTCATGCCGCTGGCGGCGCGCTTGCCGGCGCGGCCACTGCGGCGGGTGATGAACAGAAAATCGCTGTCGCCCTCGCCCAGCAAGGCGGGCCGGGCCTCGCGCGCATAGCGTTCCAGCCAGGATGCGGCTTGTTCGCCGAACGGCACCAGCCTGTCCTTGCCGCCCTTGCCGGCCACCACGCGCACCACGGCATCGGCCAGGCTCAGGTGCACGGCCTTGAGCGCGACCAGTTCGCTCACGCGCAGACCGCTGGCGTAGAGCAACTCCAGCATGGTGCGGTCGCGCAGGCCCAGCGGCGTGTCCACATCCGGCCCCAGCAACAAGGCCTCGACCTGGGCTTCGCTCAAGGTCTTGGGGCGCCGTGCCTGTTCGCGCGCGCGTTCGAGCTTGAGCGTGGGGTCGTCGGCGCGCAGGCGCTCGCGCAGAGCCCAGTGAAAGTAGCGTCGCAAGGCGGCCAGGCGGCGGTTGGACGCCGTGGCCTTGCTGCCGGCGAAGCGCGCGGCGAGATAGGCCAGCACGTCGGCCTCGGTGGCGGCGGGCAAGCCCGGGCTGCCGGCATGCGCCAGCCAGCGGGCGAACAGGGTGAGGTCGCTGCGGTAGGCCGCCAGGGTGTTGGCGGACAGGCCCTGTTCCAGCCAGAGGGCGTCGCAAAAGCGCTGAATACCGTCGACACATGCGGCGGGCGCCTGCGGCCAGTCCGGGTGCGCGGTCTGGCGGCCGCGTCGGCGCATGGTGGTCGTGGGTGTGGCGGCGCCGGCCGCTTGGCTGGGCACCTGACCCGCCGGCCGCGCTGCGCCTGCGCTTCTGGCTGCGGCGGCTTCGGCTTCAGGCATTGCCCGCTCCAGGATGCAGACTTTGCGCCACGCCGCCCGTCGCGACAGCCTCCGCAGGCTGTGACTGAGACAACCCAAGCGCGGCTTGCGCCCCTTCGGTGGCTGACTCCCTCTCGTGCAGCAGCAACCAGCGCTTGATGCGCAGCAACTCGCCTGCGGCATCGGTCGAATGGGCGAAGCCCCCCAAGCCAGCAGCGGCGACGATGCGGTGGCAGGGAATGACCGGCGCATAGGGGTTGGCGCCGCAAGCCTGGCCCACGGCCCGCGCCGCGCTGCCGAGTTGGCGCGCAGCCTCGCCATAGGTGCGCGTGGCGCCGCGTGGAATCTCGCGCAGCAAGGCCCAGACGCGGCGCTGGAAGGCGGTTCCGGCGGCCGCCAAAGGCAAGTCGAAGCGATGGCCCGGATCGCGGCAATAGGCTTGCAACTGCGCCTGCACCTCGCGCGCCAGCGGGGTCCGCGCGGCTCGGGGCGGCGTGGCCGCGGGCAGGTATTCGAGGGCGCGCACTTCCGTCTCGCTGCAGCGCAGGCCGAGCTTGCCAAAAGGCAGGTCGAGCACGGCGTCCCAACTGGGCTGAAGTGCTGGCTGGGCGAAGCGTTGCGGCACGAGGTTCGAGGCAGACATGGTTCGATGCTAGTCGCGTCAGGGCTATGGATGTCGCCCCAATCCGTGACAGTCCCCACCCCTCCCCACCCCTCCCTACCCATGCGGAGGGGCCAGCAGTGCTGTGCGTAAGGTGAATGAGAAACCTGCTCGGTATGCTGCGCCTCATGTCGCACAACGCCATGTTGCTGTTCCCGGACTTCGCGCTCATCGCGCTGGGCTTTGCCTTGTCGCAATGGACTTCGCTCAAACGCGATGTCTGGGGCGGGGTCGAGCGACTTGTCTATTACGTGCTGTTTCCGGTGCTGCTGTTCTCCACCAGCAGCCGCGGGTATTACACCCTGGCTGGTGCTTCGTCGGTGCTGCTGGCCGGCATCGGCGCGCTGCTCTGCGGCATTGCCCTGGCTTACGCGGCGTTCTGGCTGCGGGCCGACAAGCGCTGCACCGCCAGCGGCGTGCAATGCGCCTTCCGCTTCAACTCCTACATCGCGCTGGCCGTGGCCGACCGGCTGGGCGGCGCGCAGGCGGTGTCGCTGGTGGCGGTGCTCATCGCCTTCGGCGTGCCGCTGTGCAATGCGGCGGCGGTGTGGGCGCTGGCCCGGCACGCGCAGCGGGGCTTGTTGCGCGAGCTGCTGCGCAATCCCTTGATCGTCGCCACGGCGGCTGGGCTGGTGGCGCACAGCCTGGGGCTGAGGCCGCCGGAGCTGGTGCTGCCGGTGCTCGACCGCATCGGCAACGCTTCCATTGCGATGGGTTTGATGACGGTGGGCGCGGGCTTGCAGTTGCGCGGCATTCACCGCGAATGGCGCCTCACGGTGTGGCTGATGGCCGTGCGCCATGCGCTCATTCCGCTCATCGCCTGGGGCCTGGCGCTGTGGTTGCGGCTGACGCCGCTGGAAGCCATGGTGGTGGTGATGTTCGCCGCCATGCCCACCGCGTCCAGCGCCTATGTGCTGGCGGCACGCATGGGCGGCGACGGACCTTATGTGGCGGGGCTGGTCAGCCTGTCCACCCTGCTCGGCGCCGTGTCACTGCCCGTGTTCCTCAGCCTGATGCACTTTGGCTGAAGCTTCGACCCGGGACGATCCCGCCTGCTGCGCCAGGGCCCAGACGATGTGCTCGGCCACCAGAGGTGTTGCGGCGGGCAAGGCAGCACGCAGCGCGGTTTCGATGTCCCGCTGCAAGGCATGCGCGGCAGGCAGGCTGCGGCGCGCATTGCCCAACGCCACGGCCACATTGCGGCGCAAGCGCTCGAAGCCGATGCGACGCATGGCGCTGCCTTCGGTGCGCTGCAGAATGTCGGCCTCGCTCCAGGCCCATAGCTGCAGCAGGCTGGCGCTGTCGAGTCCGTGGCGAGGGGCGAAGTCGGGCAGCGGCGAGGTCTGTGCGTATTTGTTCCAGGGGCAGATGAGTTGGCAGTCGTCGCAACCGTAGACGCGGTTGCCCATCAAGGGCCGCAAGTCCTCGGGAATGGGGCCGGCCAGCTCGATGGTGAGGTAGGAAATGCAGCGCCGCGCGTCCAGCGTGTAGGGCGCGACGATGGCGCGGGTGGGGCAGATGTCGATGCAGCGGCTGCAACTGCCGCAATGCTCCTGCTGCGGCGCGTCCACCGGCAGCGGCAGGCCGATGAACAACTCGCCCAGGAAGAACGTCGACCCGGCCTCGCGGTTGAGCAAGAGCGTGTGTTTGCCGCGCCAGCCCAGGCCGGCGCGTGCCGCCAGCGCCACCTCCAGCACCGGAGCGGAGTCGGTGAACACGCGCACCACGCCGGGGTCGGTGCGGGCGGCGATGAAATCCGCCAGCTTCTGCAACCGCGCGCGCAGCACCTTGTGATAGTCGCGGCCGCGGGCGTAGACCGAGACCACGGCGGCTTGCGGGTCGGCAATGCGCGCCCACTCGGCGTCGCGCCAGTCGGCCGCGGCGGTGGGTGTTTCAGGGGGCGACGCGGTGGGCGGTTCGGTCGCCAACGAGGTGGATAAATGGGCGGGCAGGTAGTCCATGCGCGCAGTGATGACGCGCAGCGTGCCGGGCACCAGTTCGGCGGGGCGCGCACGCTTGCTGCCGTGGCGCGCCATATAGCCCATTTCGCCGTGGAAACCGGCGTCCAGCCAACGCTGCAACTCGGCTTCGGCTGCGCCGAGATGCACGTCGCTGATGGCGATTTGCGAGAATCCCAGTCGCTTCGCCTCCGTCCGGATGTCCACGGCCAAGGCCGCCAGCGCCGCTTCATCGGGTGCTGGATTCACTTCCATCTGCTCCCTGCGGTCGTCCATGCCGCGATGCTAAATGCCCGAGCGCATCTCCCCCGCGTCTGCACCCCGATCACCTGCCGGCTCCATGCCGATGTCACTGCGCCTGCACTGCGCCGATGAGGCCGCCACCGTGGCGCTGGGGACCGCCTTGGCGCGCGCCCTGCTGCAACACGATCTCCCCGGCGCGCTGATCACCCTGCGCGGAGACCTCGGCGCGGGCAAAACCACGCTGGTTCGCGCCATTTTGCGTGGCTTGAAGGTCACAGGTCGGATCAAAAGTCCCAGTTACGCCCTGGTCGAATCCTATGCAATCGACCGAAAATCCCTAGAACTAAAGGGAACTCTGCAAACGTACGCCTATCATATTGATCTCTATCGGTTTTCATCGCCTGACGAATGGGATGATGCCGGCTTGCGCGAGATGCTCGACGGGCAAAGCCTGTGTCTGGTCGAGTGGCCCGAGCACGCGCCGGCCCTGCTCCCGCAGGCCGACGTGGATCTTGCGTTCAAACCGGCCGCTGAAGGCCGGGCGATTGTCTTGCAGAGTGGCAGCGCATTGGGGGCTGCCTTGCTTCAACAGCTGGCGTCTGCGCAAGCGGGCGCCTGACCACGCACCAGGACACGGTCTGGTGCGCCTCGCCAGGGAGTGCCCGCCATGAGTGCCGATCGCCGCCAGTTCCTCATTCAGACCTCCACCCTCGCGCTGCTGCTCACCACGCCCATGCTGGCGCGTGGCGCCACCATCCTTTCGGTGCGCGTGTGGCCTGCAGCGGACTACACCCGGGTGACGCTGGAATCGGACCAGCCGCTGACCGCAACCCATTTCCTGGTGCCCAAACCGCCGCGCCTGGTGGTGGACGTGAAAGGCCTGGAACTGAGCCCCCAGCTCAAAGAGCTGGTCGGCAAGATCAAGCCTGACGACCCCTTCATCAAGGACGTGCGGGTGGCGCAATACGCGCCTGGCGTGGTGCGCATGGTGTTCGACCTGAAGCAGGCGGTGAAGCCCCAGGTGTTCAACCTGCTGCCGGTGGCCGCTTACGAAAACCGCATGGTGTTCGACCTTTACCCGGCCCAGGGCGACCGCCTGCTGGCCTTCATGGACCGCGAGGCGGCGCTGGACGGCAGTCCCGCGCCGGCAGACGCTGCGGGCGCTGCGCTGACGTCGCCATCCGCCTCGCGGTCAGCCCGCGTCGCGCAAGCCAAGCCCGACAGCCTGGGCGACTGGATCAGCCAGCATCGCGCCGAACTCGACGGCACCGGCCCCGCACGCCAGCCCGAAACCTTGGCGCGCGGCAACGCTGGCAGGCGCAACGAATCCGGCATGCGCCAGCCCGATGCCCTGGTCGCCGACAACAACTCGCGAACCCGAACCTCGGAGCAGCCGATGCGGCGCGACCGGCGCCCCGAGCGCAGCGTGCTGCTGGCGATCGACCCCGGCCATGGCGGCGAGGATCCCGGCGCCACCGGGCCGTCCGGCGTGCATGAAAAGGACGTGGTGCTGCTCATCGGCCGCCACTTGCGCGACCTGGCGATGAACACGCCCAATATGCGAGTGATGATGACCCGCGACAGCGACTTCTTCGTGCCGCTGTGGATGCGCGTGGAAAAGGCGCAGCGCGCCAACGCCGACCTGTTCACCTCCATCCACGCCGACGGCTGGTTCACCCCGGAGGCGCGCGGGGCCTCGGTCTACTGCCTGTCGGACGGCGGCGCATCGAGCGTGGAGGCACGCATGATGGCGCAGCGCGAGAACGCTTCCGACGCCATCGGCGGCATCGACATCAACTCGCGCGACTACCAGGTGGCCAAGGTGCTGCTCGACATGTCGACCACGGCGCAGATCAACGCCAGCATGAAGATGGCCGGCCCGACGCTGAAGAAAATGGGCAGCCTCGTGCACCTGCATTCGCGCCAGGTGCAGCAAGCGAGTTTCGTCGTGCTCAAGTCGCCAACCGTGCCGTCGATGCTGGTGGAAACCGCCTTCATCAGCAACCCCGAAGAAGAAGCGCGCCTGCAAACGCCGGCTTACCGCAAGCAAGTCGCCCGCTCCATTTTCGAAGGCATTCGCGAATACCTCGCCACCAACCCACCGCTGGCGCGGCGCCGTACCCTGGTTTGACAGCGTTCGTCCCCGTTCGGCCACGCAGGCGACGATTCCCCGGCACGCATTCGTGTTTTCCCGGATGCGCCTGCAGTCGGTTCTCGTAGCATCATTTCCGTTTGTAACTTATGCAAGCAACGGAGACTCGACATGCTCAAAACCCCTTCATTGGCCCGCACCGCGGCATCGCTCATCGCGGGCTTTGCGCTGGCTGCTGCAACGGCAGTTCAGGTTCACGCGGCCGAGTTCATCACCATCGCCACCGGCGGCACCAGCGGGGTGTACTACCCCCTGGGTGTTGCGCTATCGCAGGTCTACACCAAGGCCATCCCCAGCGCCAAGACCGCGGTGCAGGCCACCAAGGGCTCGGTGGAGAACCTCAACCTTCTCGAAGCCGGTCGCGCCGAGGTCGGTTTTTCGCTCGGCGACTCGCTGTCGGACGCGTGGAAGGGTGACGCCGAAGCCGGCTTCAAGGCGCCATTGAAAAAATTGCGCACCATGGCCGCCATCTATCCCAACTATGTGCAAATCGTGGCCAGCGCCGATTCGGGCATCAAGACCCTGGCGGACCTGAAAGGCAAGCGCATTGCCGTGGGCGCGCCGAAAAGCGGCACCGAACTCAACGCCCGAGCCATTCTCAAGGCGGCTGGCCTGAGCTATGCGGATTTCGCCAAGGTGGAATACCTGCCCTTCGGCGAGTCGGTGGAGCTGATGAAAAACCGCCAGCTCGACGCCACCTTCCAGTCGGCGGGTTTGGGCGTGTCGTCGCTGCGCGATCTGGCGGCGACGCAAAAAATCGTCGTCGTCGCCATCCTGGCCGAGGTCGTGGCCAAGGTGGGCGATGCGGCCTATCAGGCGGGCATGATTCCGGCCAACACCTACGAGGGCCAGGCCACCGAAGTGCCCACCGCCGCCATCCGCAACTTCCTGGTCACACGCGAAGGCCTGAGCGACGAGATGGTCTATCAGATGACCAAGGCCATGTTCACCCATCTGCCGGAGCTGGTCGCGGCCCACGCAGCCGCCAAAGCCATCAACCTGCAAATGGCCGCCAAGGGCTCGCCGGTCCCGCTGCATCCAGGCGCGGAGAAGTATTACCGCGAAGTGGGCGTGTCGAAGTAAGGCGCGCAGCGTGATGAACCATCCCCAGGCAGACGCCCACCCGCATCTCGGGCACGGCCACCACGCCGTCCCCGAGCCTTCCGACGCCGGACACCAGCGCAAGCTGCATGGGCTGGCGCAGCGTGTGGTGATGACCGCAGCCCTCGCCTTCTCGGCCTACCAACTGGTGGTGGCGGCGTTCTCGCCCCTCTCCAGCCTGGTCATGCGCTCCTTGCATGTGGGCTTTTTGCTGCTGATGATTTTCTGGGTCGTCCCGGCCTGGAAGCGCAAGCGCTGGATGCAGCAAATTCCCGGGTTCGATTGGGTGCTCGGAGCCCTCGCCTTCACCCTCGGCCTGTACCACTGGGCCTTCGAGGCCGAGCTCATTCAGCGCTCGGGCGATCCCACCACGCTGGACTTGCTGGTGGGCGCGGCCACCGTGGCGCTGTTGTTCGAAGCCGCGCGGCGCAGCCTGGGCCTGGCGCTGCCGCTGGTCTGCGGCCTGTTTCTGCTCTACGGCTTGTTCGGCCAATACCTGCCGGATGTGGTCAGCCATCGCGGCTATGGGCTCGATCAGATCATCGGCCAGCTCTATCTTGGCACCGAGGGCATCTACGGCATTCCGACCCTGGTCTCTGCGACCTACATCTTCCTGTTCATTCTGTTCGGCGCGTTCCTGGAGCATGCCGGCATGATCCGGCTGTTCAACGCCCTGGCGCTGGGCCTGGTGGGCCGCGCGCGCGGCGGCCCGGCCAAGGTGGCGGTGATTTCATCCGGGCTGATGGGCACCATCTCCGGCTCGGGTGTGGCCAATGTGCTCACCGTCGGCCAGTTCACCATTCCGCTGATGACGCGCAATTACAACTAGGCTGTGACCCGCATGAATGCTTGCTCTGCTAGTATTTATTGCTCAATTAAGGGGAATCCAGGGGGAATGCAATGGCGGCAATCGAACAACGGAAAACGGGATGGCGGGCGCAGGTTCGGCGTCGAGGCATGCCGTCAATCTCGCGCACCTTTGACCTCAAAGCCGACGCCGAAGCCTGGGCGCGGGAGATCGAGCGTGAAGTCCAACGGGGCAATCTCGCTGTCTTGCGCGACGATGCCGGAAAGATCACGATTGCCGATGTTGTCCGCAGCTACAGAACGGCGGTGGTTCCACGGTTGAAGTCGAACAGTGCCTCTCAATACGTGCGCGGCGTTGAGGCTCGGTTCGGCGCGCACTTCGTCGGCGCCGTGCGCGGCGTCGATGTGGCGGCATGGCGGGATGACCTGCTCAGGTCCGGCCTGGGCAGTCAGAGCGTCATTCATCACCTCAACATGCTGTCGGCGATCTATTCCTTCGCGGAAAAGGAACTGTCGATTGCCCTGCCTGCCGGCAACCCTGTTCACGCCATCAACAAACCCAAGCTGCCACCAAGCCGGGAGCGGCGCCTGATGGAGGCAGAGTACGAGTACCTGCTGCGTGCTGCCGATGCCAAGCGCACGCGCTATGCCGTGGGCCTGCGGCAAGTGCTCATCTTCGCCGTGGAGACTGCGGCCCGCGCCAGTGAAATCCTGGCGTTGCGCTGGGCTGATGTTGACTTCTCCAGGCGTACCTGTCGCATCCGCGGCATCGGTGGGCGGGAAACCAAGAATGGCGATCCGTTCCGCGTTGTGGCCCTGTCCAGCGAAGCCATTGCGGCCCTGCAGGCCCTGCCCCGCCGCATCGATGGCAAGGTGTTCACCTGGAAAACACCACCGAGCATGGAAAGTGTGTGGACAAGCTGCAAGGCGCGGGCTCTCAAGCTCTACCTTGCCGACTGCGCCGCCTCCAACACCAAACCCGATCCCGCCTTCCTGGCCGATCTGCGATTCCATGACTTGCGCCACGAGGCCACCTCACGCTTGTTCGAGAAGGGCCTGGGCGTCATGGAGGTGGCCAGCATGACAGGGCACAAGTCGCTTGCCATGCTCAAGCGGTACACCCACGTCGAGGCCGAGAAGCTGGCTGCGAAGCTGGGGTGAACTTCAGACCTTGCGTCACGGAAAAACCCTAAATGCGACGGATAAGGACGAAAAATGGGCAAAATCTATTGCATGAGAATACACTCCAACGCACCATGATGAGCTATAACGCGACAGCGAACGCAGTGATCGGTGACTTCAGTCGCCGCACCTCGCGCATCCTTTCCCCCCGGCGATTGTTCCTTTTGTTTTTGGTGCCGCCCCTGCTCGTTAGGCATCTAGCGAAAGCCAGTCGCGAAACCGCTCGCATCCATCTTGACGTTCTCGAATACCGCGCTATCCTGGGCCGCGCTTCCGACGAGGCATGGGTGTTTGACCCTGATCTTGCGCTCGTGGACCAGTTCGAGAAGCTGAAGGCTTCTGCATTAAGGATGCGCGCCAGCGCTCTGCGCATAGCAACTTCTAGTCGAATTCACCAACGCCTGCGTAATTCCGAGCGTGCAGCACTAGATCTGGTTCAGATTTGCGCCGAGCTTTACGACACGCTGTGCGCGATTCAGGAAGACATTTTGGAGCATGATGCAGACCATGCTCTGAAGGTGCAAGACATGGCCGCCAACTCCCCTGAAGAGCTTGACGCGCTCTTGGCTCGGATCGCATCCACATCCTGAGATGCCGCGTCTGATTATCGGCATTGATGCCAGCAATTCTGTATTCCTTCGAACTCTAGATCGAGTGCGTGACCTACAGCGTAGGCGAGAGATCATCCAGACGCTGCGGAGCTTGTTCCTTCTTGACCTTGATGCGCCGCCTGCGAAATTGCACCTGCACCAACTGACCAGCAAGAGCGGCGAATCGCGATTGAATGCTAAGCAGCGGGTTCCAATTTGGACGGTCCACGTAACGGCTGATGATGCCTATAAAGCGAGCTTCACGTTTGAAAGTGGAACAGCTTATTTCCGCGCCATCAAACACCATGACGCGCTAGACAAAGAGCCTTAGACCATGGTCGTCCGCCAAGTACCATGGCGTCAAATTTCGCCTAGTGCACGATGCGCTTACGGACCTGATGCAGGCCTGGGGGGCTTGAACAGGTCTACCTGGACAAACTCAAGGCCGGGGCGGATGTGGTGAAGATGCGGGCGTGATGGTGAACATCAAAGACATCTTGGAAGCTGAAGCCCGCGCCATCCGCTCCATCCCTGCAGACAACCCCTTTGGGGATTCAGTTCAGTGCTTCCTCGCCTCGGCCCGTGCCGGGGGCAAGGTGGTCGTCTCCGGCGTTGGCAAGGCTGGCGGCATCGGCGCGAAGATCGCGACGACGCTGTGCTCGGTTGGTGTGCCCTCGATCTTCCTGCACCCGCTTGAGGCCCAGCATGGCGATCTGGGGGTGCTTGGTGTCCATGATTGCCTGCTGCTCATCTCGAACTCGGGCAAGACAAGGGAGGTCGTCGAATTGGTGCATCTGGCGCGGCGACTGCACCCGGAAGTGCGGATCGTCACGATCACGGGCAAGCGCGGCTCGGAACTTGCCGCGTGCTCAGACCTGGTGCTGTGGACGGGAGACCCCGCCGAAGTCTGCCCGTTGGGCCTGGCTCCCACGACATCAACGACCGTGATTTCAGTGATTGGCGATGTGCTTACGGTGCTGGCCGTCCAGCTCGGCGGTTTCACCCGCAACGACTATGCGCTGCGGCACCATGGCGGGTACTTGGGCGCGGTGGCAAAGTTGAGGTGATGCTGCGCGTTGCGCGACATTCAAGGAATGATAAGTGACGTTATCATTCCAGCGATTTTTTGCGCGCAAGTCCGGCGCGCGAAAGTTGGAGCGGCTGGCATGACAGGGCGAAGCCCGCGCGTAGCGCGCCCCGCGGGGGCTGGCGTGACGAAAGTCGCGGGCGGCTCCAAACCGGGCTCGTCATCTTTGGCCAATTATCAGCCACCAACATGTACGGGCTGCGCCACCAGGCGCACCCCTAGGGCCGCGCATACGCGGTTGATGGTATCGAAACGCGGATGCGCGCCGGGGCGCAGCGCTTTGTACAGCGCCTCGCGTGCGATGCCCGTTTCCTTGGCGATATCGCTCATGCCGCGAGCACGGGCGATGTCCCCCAGCGCGGCCGCGAGCAGCGCCGGGTCGTTGGCGTCAAGAATATCGGTCAGGAAGGCGGCGACAGCTTCCTCGCTGTCGAGATACGGCGCCGCGTCGAATGTCGGCAGGTCGGCGACTTTGATGCGTTCTGGCATGATCAATCCTCCAATTGCGCGGCCAACTTCTTGGCACGCTTGATGTCGCTCTGCTGCGTGCGTTTGGAGCCCCCAGCCAGCAAGACGATAACCTGGCCGCCGCGCTGGGTGAAGTACACCCGCCAGCCCGCGCCAACGTGGATGCGCAGCTCGTGGACACCCTCGCCGACCGGTTCCACATCGCCCAGCAGCCCGAGTTCCAACCGCTTGATGCGCGCCACCACGACGCCGCGCACCGTGGCATCGGTCAAGCCATCGAGCCAAGCGGTGAATTGTGGAAGCGGCTTGACCATCAACATGATGCGATTGTAATCGAACGATTACAGTTAATCAAGACTCAAGACCTGACTCCGACGAATGGGCGAAATATTGATTGGCGTGGACATACGCGAAAAATATGATAAACTGAGAGCATACACAATAAAGGTGCCTGCCATGCCGCCCAAAACCGCGCCCGCCACCAGCAGCACTGCGATCGAGATCGCAGACAACCGCTACTTTCCGGCCTCAGCTACGGCCAACCAACACAAGTCCGCCCTCACCTTCACCTTGATTCGGGACGATGCAGGGCTCCTGACGGGGCTCCGATGGGCCCTCGGGTCGGACGATGCCTTGGTCCGGCGGGCGAAAAAGCTTGGCGCCTATTGGAATCCTGCCGCGGGTGTCGGCGCCCGCGCCTGGACGTTTGCAGCACCAGACAAGGCCAATGAATTTTTCGAGTATGCACGCGCAAAACATCCCGACTGGGAAGTCCGCGATGTGGATTGGAAGGCGTTGGTTCTGGACGGTGTAACGGTCAGCGCGCTGCAGCCTCTCGGCCACGGGTTGGCGGCATGCGAAATCTCCTTGCCCGTGCCGATGGCCGCAGTCTCCGCGCTGGTGTGCAGCAATGGGGTGAGGGTATTTCATCTCTCGCGTGGCCCCCGCCTGGTTATGATCGGACAGGCGGGGGCCTTGGAGCGTCGCCGCGAGGCGATGATCTTGAATCAGGGCGCGGCGGACGGCGGCGCGGCGGCCGCAACGGTCTCTGGTGCGGCGCCGGCCCCGGTCGAAGTCCATGGGTGGGCGGTGGCGATCCGGCTGAACCTCGATGACCCGCGCCACCTGTGGGTGGCGCCGCCACAGGAGAAAAAGTGGATCGGCACATACCCCAACGGCACTCTGACGCCGGTTCCATGGGACGGCGTGGTGCACGCGACCCGCAAGACGTGGGGAACGTGGCGGGATAGGCTGTCGAAGGCCGGGATCGTGTGGCAGGGCGACGACCCTGAAGGAAAAGTCGCGACAGCGGTCCCCTTCGACCCGGACACGGTGCCGGGGTGGACGGCGCCGGCGCCCAACGGGCATTTATTGCATGCATATCAAAGAACGGGGGCGCGCTTTTGCGCCGAGCGTGGCATGCGTGCGCTGGTCGGGGACGAGATGGGCGTGGGCAAGACCGCCCAGGCCATCGCGGCGGCGGAGGGCACTCACGCGCGCCGGGTGTTTGTCGTGTGTCCGGCGAACGCCCGCTACGTGTGGGACCGGGAAATCCGGGGGTGGGGGTCGGGCGGGACGATCCAGCATGTGCGCGATCAGGTCGACTCCCTCGACCCTGACGCGAGGTGGCACATCCTCACCTACGACCAACTCGTGGCCCGGACGGAAACTTGGACGCTACGGGACCGGGCCGAAGCGGAGGCGTTCGCGCAGGCGCTCCCCGATCGCGCAAAGGAAGCGCTCGGGCTCGGGACCGCCGCCACCAAAAGCAAAAGATCCAAGGACAAAGAGTACCCGATCAAGCTGCGCATCGGCGCGTACGCGCCGCAGATGCCGGTGGGCCTCCCGCCCAAGCGCGCCGCGGCCTGGGAGAAGATGATGCGGCGACTGCGCGGCGATCTGATCGCGCAGATCGTCACGGCCGACGGCGCACCGCTGGTCATCCTGGACGAGGCGCACCGCGTCAAGAACCGGGACGCGAAGCGCACCGCCGCCGCGCAGCGGATCGCGGACGCGGCGCCTGGACTGTTGATGCTCACCGGAACGCCGCTGCGTAACAACGAGCACGAAGCGAAGGTGCTGCTCAGCATCATCGACCGCACGGTGCGGGAGAGCTTGGAGAAGCACTACACGATCAATGACGTGAAAGACGCGCTCGCGCACTTCATGATCCGGCGGACCAAGGCCGAAGTCCTGCCCGAACTGCCCGACAAAACCCGGCAGCGCATCGACTTGGCAAGCCTGGACCAGGATGCGATGGAAGACTACCGGCGCGCCCTGAATCACGCGTTTGAGTGCTACGAGAAAGCTCTTGGTCGCGGAGACTCTCAATCCGAGGCGCGCAAGGCGATGCAGGGCGGGTTAGAAATGGCCCGCACCGCGCTTGGCCGAGCGAAGGTCGCGGGCGGCGAGGTCGAGGACCTGGTTCTGGACGTGGTGGAGAACCAAGGGTGCTGCGTGGTGTTCTGCGCCCATCACGCGGCCAGCGACGCCCTTCTGCAACGGTTGGATCGCAATGGCCTGAAGACCGCGGTGCTCGACGGACGAACCGCGCAAGCCGAGCGGGCGCGCCTAGTTGGCGCGTTTCAGGACGGGAATCTAGACGTGCTGATCGGCGGCATTAACGCCGCCGGCGAATCGATCACGCTGACCCGTGCAAGCACGGTGGTCTTCGTCGAACTGGACTGGGTGCCCGCCGCACTGCTCCAGGCGGAGGACCGCATCCATCGGGTCGGGCAGCGCGCCAACTGCCAGGTCCTGCACCTCATCGCCAGGATGGATGATTTCGACACCAACCTCGACGAAATGATGATCGACACCCTGGACCGCAAAATGGCGACGATCGCGGCCGTGCTCGGCGAGGACGGAGGGGTGGGGCTTGTCGTTGCCGGCAGCGGCAGCATCCAGGGGGATGTCGTCTCGGCCGTCCTGGCGTCGCGCGGGTCCGGGCAAGCTCCGGCCGCGACGAAGATGTCCGAGAAGGCGGCAGTTGCCGCCCCGCAGCGGCGCCTACAAGCCGCGCCCGCGAAGAAGGCCGATGCCGATGGCGAAGCCAGCGGCGACAATCTTGCGGCGCCGGAACCCGCACCCGATGTGTCCACCGTGAAGCACAAGCGCCCCCGTGGCCGCCCCCGTGTCTACAGCGAGGGGCATGCCCCTACGTCCGGCGACCGATCGCGGCGCTCGCTCCAGGCGCTCGCCGATTCCGGCGGAAAGCGGCTCATGTTGCGGCTCACGCCAGAAGCCGTGACGGCGCTGCGTGAGATTATGGCCGCCCGCGGCTACAGGCAGGAGACCATCGCCATCAACAAACTCATCCAGGATGCCGCCGCGGCCGTAAGGCTTACTTGACGATGCCGGCCTCTCTTGATTGGAGGGGGGTCGGCGGCCGCCACCGCGCCGCGCTTACCGGTGAAGATGGCCTTTGCAAGGCCATCTTCCTTGGCTCCGTTCGATCAGTTGACGTCGCCGCCTGGCGCGATGAACTGCTGAAGGATGGCCTGTCGGCGCAGTCGATGAAGTGGCTGGAAAGCCAGGAAAACCGGGCCGGCAGGGGCCGCCGTGCGGCCCAGGTAACCCGCCCCCGGGCTTCGCCCTGCCTGGCCTGCGGCCAGAGGATGACACTTTGTCAGGGTCAACCCTTGGAAAATCCTATGAAATTTTTCCTATGAAATTTTTCCTATGAAATTTTTCCTATGAAATTTTTCATAGGCTCGGGCGGCCAGGGAATAAAAAAAGCCCGCGCGCGGCGGGCTGATTGATTGGGGCGGATGGGTCAGAAGATTGGCCAGGGCTTGGGGTGTTGAAAGGAAAGGTGAAGGATGCCCTGATACACGCTTGAGTAAGCCTCGGCCTGGGTTTGAAAAGCCTCAAGCAAAAGGTTGGCCTCATGACCATGGTGGCCCGCTTTTGATGCCTTTGCGGCCTGAATCAGGTCGCGATCCGAGAGGATGAGCGCCGCGCGAATGTCCCCGACGCCAGCCCTGAGTTTCAGAGTTTGAGAGTCATCAGTCGAGGCTGGGCGGCCACCAAATTGCCAAAAAGGATCGGCTTCCGCGGCGAGCTTGTACGCCTGGTCAGACACCTGTTCCTGCGCTTTGGTGCGGCCCAGGTAATAGCCGCCGAAGGCGGCGGCCAGGGCCATGGCGACGGCCAGGGTGGTGATGGTGAGGATGGGTTTGGTTTGCATGGTGATGCTCCTTTGATGGTTGGGGTTGTGCCTGCACGGGCCGGCACATGGATTCAGCGGCATGCGAAACGCGATCCGCGATCCGCGATCAGCCGATGGGCACGACACGGGCGGGCTGGCCCCAGCCGTATTGGCTTCCCAACAGTTCAACACGCTGGCCGACTCGGATGGGCACATCGGCGGCTTGCGTGACGGCGATCGTCTGGCCGTTATCCAGCCGCACGGTGATTTGCAGGCCTGGCTGGGCGTAGGCCTTGCTCGCGGCCAGGTCGCCACCTGCAGCGCCTGCAAGGGCGCCTACGACGGCTCCGACCGCAGAGCCGGTGCCTTGCCCGATGCGGCTGCCCACGAACCCGCCTGCGACCGCGCCAAGGGCCTCGCCGCCGCCGGTTTCCGCCTGGCCGGCGTGAATCGTGACTTGCTGGACGGCGAGCACGGTGCCGAGCTGCACCTGCTGGACTTGTTGGGCCTGGCTGGCGCTGTAGTTGTAGGCCGAAGATTGATACTGTCCGCCCATGCCCGGGGGCACGCCGGCGCAGCCGCCCAGGGCCAGCGCAGCGGCCAGGGCAGTGATGGTGAGGGGTTTGATGTGTTGCATGGTGATGCTCCTGATGGTTGCATTGCGGTGTGCCGGCACGCGCCGGCATGGTGATTCAGCGGCATGCGAAACGCGCGAGGCTCAGCGCAGATGGATGCCGAGAAAGGCGGCGGCGGCGAGCACAAATGGGGCGGCGATGGTCGTGCAGGTCAGGGCGATGAATGCCAGGGCGAACGCGGCCATGAACGTGTTGAAGATCGAGGCGAAAAACGCGGCCCGGCGCATGGCGCGGCGCTTGATGTCCCACGCGCGGGCCTCGGCGAGAAATTGGGCGGGGGTAATGGTTTTGTAGGTCATGGCTTGCTCCTGCTGGGTGGTGATGCCCGGCGCGGCGGCCGGGCTGGTGCGGCCGCGAGGCTTTCAGGCCGCGGCCTTTTTGATTTCGCTCCGGGTGAATTCGAGCTTCGGGCTCATGTGGCTGGTCGTTTCAAAGACCAGGACGGATTGAATGTTTTCGAGGTTCGGGCCATCGCCGCCATGGGTTTCGAAGTGCCAGACATCATCCAGCAGGTCTTCCAGACTCAAAGCTCCGCGCTGGAGTCGAAACCCATCGACCCGGCGCGCCCAGCCAGAGGAGAATTGGGCCGCAACAGCGCATCCGGGGTTCTCATACAGCACGAGACACCGCGCCTTTTTGTTCCAAAACACGGCGGCGTTGCTCATGGTGTTGTCGATCTTGTTCATGTCAAAACTCCTGGTTCAAATCCCGGGCCACAAAGCGCCCCGAGCTGCGCTTATTGCATTCAGCGCCAAGCGAAATCGCTTGGCTTTTGGGGGTCAGTCCTCACCCGGCAGCATCACGGTGATGACCGGCTCGCCTGCGTCGCCGGGGCCGACCTGCAGCTTCAATGTCGTCAGGCGTGGCCGCACGCCCCGGCCTTCGCGGGGAATGCGCAGGACTTGAAACAGGATCGGGTCGCGGCCATCGTGCCCGTGGCGCAGTCCTGCACGGATCGCGCGCGATGCCATCCACACGACATCCCAAAGCCTGCCGGATTCGGACTGCCAGCACGCCCCGCCACCCTTGCGCTTGTCGTCGGCATCCGTCCAGGCGCAGGCGTCGCTCCATGTGGCGCTGGTGAGGGCCACAGGCCACACGATGCCAGCCTCTCGCGCGGTGGTGCTGACATCGATCAGCATGCCGTCCTCGATGGCCTGGGCGCGGGTGTAGGAGTAGATCGGCTTGCCGAACAGGTCGGCCAGGGCGGCGGGGCTGGTGGCGTGCGTGGTTTCGGTGCTCATGGTTTGCTCCGGGTGGTGGTTGAAATCAGTTCAAAACGGTCTTGAAGCCGAGGTCGCAAAGCGCTTCAAAACGCTTGGCTGCGTTGCCTTTCGGGTCTTGGGTGATGGTGAACAGAATCTCGGTCTTGGTCACGGTCACCCCCTTCGCTGCAGCCTGTTTTTGCATGAATTCGAGGGCCTGATTGATGACGAAAAACGGCAGGTTTTGGGTTGGTTTGGCCTTGCCACCTGCCTGGGTGGTGAGCCCCTCGGCGTGAAGGGGCTCGGAATGGCTGGCTTGCGCGGGGGTGTAGAGGTTTGCCGTGGTCACGATTGATCTCCTTCGTTGATGTTCTGCCCGGATGGAGCCGCCCTCATTGGCCGAGCTTTCAAGCCGGTCGCCGCAGGCGATGAGGGGTTGCAAGGGGCATGACAGGCCGTAGGCCGCGCAGCGCCCCGCAGGGGCTGGCGTGACGCTTGCAAAGCGCAGCGCCCACGAAAGGCGCAGAAAGTCGCGGGCGGCTTCAGGCCGGGCTCGTCAACGCAGGGGATCGACCACGGCAAACCGGCCCGCGCAAGTCTGCGATGCAGAGCCCTGGCGGCGCGGGTTCATTGCGCCGTATCCCTGCCCGGCTTGCCGGGCACTGGCTGGCCTTGTGCCTTAGCCGGGCGCAGCCTGGCGTCGCCTGGGATGCCGAGCGCAAGCTGGGCATTGCCTTGGCCTTGGTCGTGGTGTTGTCGGCGGCGCCTGACGCCGATGCTGTTGTGATAGCGATGCGGCCCCAAAGGGCTGAGACCCGCAGGGGCTCAGGGCGCAGCCGCAGCAGCGCGGGCCGCAGGCATCACCATGGTTGCGATGGAGACCTCCGACCGCAGCAGCAAGGCCACGGCAGGCGTCACAGCGGGCTGCAGCACCTTCGCCACACCGACCCCATGCGCACGGCTCCAAACCGTTTGAAGGCATGCCCCGGCGCAGCCGGGGCATGGGGTCAGGCAAGCGGCACCACGAGTTGCAGGCCGATGAACCCAGCCGACTGCGCTGCGTTTGGCACGCCTATGAGGTTCACGCCATAGCCCTGCTCGCTGCGGATTTCCAGCAGCGCGGCGGCCATCAGCGGGCGGTCGGGCGCTTCGGCGCGGGTGTAGCCGCTGATGGCGCCCACAAGCCCGCCAGCGGCCACGCTGAAGCCTGCTGGCAGGGTGATGTGCAGCGGGATGTAGGTGGCTGTGGCGTAGAACGATTCGCGGCTGTAGCTGTTTTTGTAGAAGCCCGCCGCGAACCCCGAGTTCGCCGTGCAGTGGTACTCGATGCCCAGCCCTGGGTTGTCCTGGTTGAGGCTGTCACGCGCCCATTGACGCGTGTGGTAGCTGGTGGTCGAAATGTCGAGGCCCCACGCCCCCTGGTGGGGGGTAGAGGGTGTGGCAGGCACCGTGTCGGCATGGGCGGCAGTGCCCAGCGCGGCGGCCAGGGCCAGGGTGAGGGCGAGGATGCTTTGCTTGTTCATGGTGCGGTCCTTTGGGTGGCGCGCGGGAATCCGGGCGCTCAACCTCATTCCGAGCCATGCGAAATACGCGGGGTCAAAAAAGCCCGCACGCGGCGGGCTGATTGATTGGGGTGGATGGATCAGAACACCGGCCAGGGCTTGGGGTGTGCCTGCACGGGCCGGCAATCAAATCTTCTCGCGGGCGTAGGTCTTGGTTGAAAAATCCATGCCCAGGGTCGTCCGCGGAACCTGCACGCCAGCACCCCCTGGCGCCGCAGGTTGTGGTTGGGGTTGGGCGCGCAGCAGATAGCGCAGGACCTGGGAGGGAAAGGCTCGCCCCCGATCGTCGATCGCAGCGGCGGCTTTCACTGCGGCCGAGATTGCTCCTAGGGGGTGAAGGCTGATGGCTTGCATGGCCTGCTGGTCTCTAGGGTCACCGGGCTTGTGCTGGATGCCTGTCTTTTCTTCCTTTACAAACTCATTCCTCGACGCTCCAGCTCGCGCGCGCTCTCTTTTTTTAGGTTCTCTTTTTGTGTTTATGTTTATGTCTCTAGATTCGGGGGCAAATTTTGCCCCCTCCCGTGCGTCGCTTTTTGCCCCCCGGGGGGCAAATTTTGCCCCCTCCCGTGCGTCGCTTTTTGCCCCCCGGGGGGCAAAATTTGCCCCCTCCCTGGAATCTAGGTTGAGGTAATAGATTTTTGTAGAAGCCTGCCGCGAAGCCGCTGTTCGAGGTGCAGTGATACTCAAAGCCAAGCCCTGGGTTGTCCTGGTTCAGGCTGTCGCGCGCCCACTGCCTGGTGTGATAGCTGGTGGTGCTGATGTCCAGCGCCCAGCGCGACGGGGTGGACGCGACTGCGGCGGGTGTGGCCGGCAGCGTGTCGGCACGGGCGCCCTGGGCAGTGCCCAGCGCGGCGGCCAGGGTCAAGGCGATGATGGTGAGGGTGAGTTTGTGTTGCATGGCTTGGTCCTTTTGGGTTCGGCGCCAGGGATTCCGGGCGCTCACAGCCATTCAGAGCCAAGCGAAATGCGCGCTCTGGGTGGTGGCGGTGGGCAACCGAGCAACCTGGCGGCTTCGTTGCCTTGGGTGTTGCGCAGGGTGTGCCGCAGGGTGTCGGTAAGTCCTTGATCTGCCTACCAGTACCCATGCTCGCGCTCGCGCTCGGGGGCGCGATCTGGGGTCAGGTCTTTGCTGGGCTGGGGGTTGATGTCGGGGTTGCGCTGGGTGGGTTCGCCGCGCGCGGGCTGGGTGGGCAGGACGTCATGGGCCGATGTCTTTTGCAGCTCGACGCCCATCTGGCGCGACGCCTTTTCAATGTCTTGCGTGAAGAGCTTGGCGTCGCTCACGGCGCGCGTGAAGTTAACCCCAGTCTCACGGTCGCCGTGCTTGCCTGATTCCGTGTTGTGGTGCATCCAGGGGTTGGCTGTTTGGCCTTGGGCAGATTGAGAGGTCGTGGAATAGGCGTGTTCAAGCTTGAGCGCGCCGGCGCGCTCGACTTCGACGACCCTGGCCTTTTCGCCCTCGCCGAGCCGCAGGGTGAGGGTCTTTTCGCTCACGGCCTCGACGTGCGCGATCTGTCCGTTTCGGACGGCCGGGCCAGCATCGCGCCCCGCGACTTGCAGGCGATGGTTGTCTGTGAATTTCACCTTGTCGCCCGCACCCAGCTCGCGCCGCTCCGGGGTGTAGGTCTTGAGCTGTGTTTTGTTTGGGTCGATGATGTGATCGCGACCTGCCGTATCGCGGGCGGTGATGGTGTTGGTGCGGCTGTCGGCTTTCACGATTTCAAGCAGAGCCCCTTTGTCAAGCGCCTTGGTTTTGGTGGTTGTTTGGATCACCCAGCCGGGCGAATAGCTCGAAGCCCTTTTGGCTTCCACCTCGGTCATGTCAACCTTTTCCAAGGTCTTCAGCTCAACGCCTTTGCCAAGCTCGCCGCGCGCTTTCAGCTCATCGCGAATGGCTTGGTTGATGGAGATGCGGTCCCCGTTCGTGCTTGTGATCACAAGGACTTTGGCGCGCTCTTCGGGCTTGAGCGCGCCGTACTCTTTCGCGATGAGATTGATGACGGCCTTGTTGTCTTCGAGCGCGGCAGCGCGCTTTTCTTCGCGCGTGGCGCTGGGGCCGAGCTTGTCTTGTGCCGTGCGGATTTCGCGCACGTCGATGCGCTTGATCGCGTCGTTGTACCTTTTTTGCAGCACGTCGTGCACGGCATCTTTCATGTTTTGGGTTGTCTGCCGGCGAATGCTTGCCTCGCCGAGTTCCGCGGGCCGCAGGTGCTTCTGACTGAGCTCGAACGCTCGCCCCGCCTCGACTGATTGATGCTGCGTTTTATCGCCCAGAAACACCGTCCTGGCGCCTGCCTGTTCGGTGGTTTTGATAGCCTTGTTGAACTGCTTTTGGCCGGACTGCGACGCCTCATCCATGATCCTGATTTCGCGCTTGTGTGCAGGCGCGAGCACGGCCTGCATGCGCTGGACTTCGGCCTGCTGACCGTCCTTCACGCGGGAGTCGATGCGGGCATGCGCGAGCATCGCTCCCATGCCTTCGGCCTTCGTCCAACGCTCGCCCGCCTGGGCTTGCTGAAACACGCCGGCGCTGTTCACGCTTTCACGCTCGCCGAGGCCTGGGTCTTGATGTTGCAGGCGGCTGTGGGCGGCGATGCTGTAGGTTTGGCCCTTGATTTCCGCATACCTGTTACCGGTGGAGTCGCTGACGTGCTTCACCTGAGCCTGCAAGTTGCGCGCGCCATACAGGTAGGGGTCGATGTTGAATTTCGGGTCTGCGCGTTGGGTTTCCAGGGCCACGGCGGCCAGTTCGCGGTCGCGATTGGCGCGGGATTCTTCGAGCAAGTGCGCGGCGGTCGTGGTGCTGCGGATGCCGGATTCCTGCTCCATTTTGGCCGCCTGCTCGCTGCCGTTACTGTGGCCAACAATGCTCCAGCCCTTGGCTTCGGCGGCTTCGCGGACAAGCTCAAGCATGGTGGTCTTGCCCGTGCCGGCCAGGCCCTGCACCCCCTGGAAACGATCGTCGCCTGTCAAGATCATGCGCGCGGCGGCGCGTTGCTCGTCGCTCAAGACGAAGCCTTTGCGCTGCTCGAAGTCTTGCAGGGCGTGGTCGAATTCGCGGGGGGTCATGACGGACTCATGCATCCCCTTGCCGGCCTGCAGGCTGGCGTCCATCCGCTTCTCTGAGGCGATGGCTTCGGCGGTGGTGAGGCGGCCTGAGGCGTCGCGCAGGAGCTCGCCACCGCGCACCTGCCGCTCGATCTCTTTTTCGAGCGCTGCCTGGGTGGTGGTGCCCGCTGAAAAACGCGCCGCCTGCTGGTAGAGGTCCTGGGGGCGCATCACGAACTCGCGTTCGGTCAAATGCGCCTTGGCGGCGTCCACGGCCTGCCTGGCGGCTTCCTGGGGTGTCTGCTGGCTCAGGGTCTCGCGGGTGGTGCCGGGGTCGAGCTGGGCGGCCTTGATGCCAAGGGCTTGAGCCTGGGCTTGCCAGCGGTCGATGTGCGCCGCCCGCACCTCCGGCAACTCCTTGGCGCTGCGGGTGGAGAGGGCGGCGATGTTGCGGGCCTCGGCGCTGCTGCTGTCGCGGGTCAGGCCACGGGCGGCCAGGGCGCGCTCGATCTCCTGGGAGCGCTGGGAGAAGTCGCGCAGGTGGTCGCGGGTGTAGCCGGCGATTTCGACGTGTCCGTCGCGGTTGTGTGTGATTTGGTAGCCGGCTTTTTGGAGTTCGCGGCTCAGCGTGTTGTGGTAGACGGCATCGGCCGCCGAGCGGTGCTCAAGCAGCTTTTCGTTCGAGAGGCTGTAGGCCCGCCCATTGTGAAAGGTGACGTTCGCGATCAAGGCATGGGTGTGCAGTTGCGGGTCTTGGGCGCGGGTGGAGACGTGCTCAAAGGTGGCGATGGCGAGGCCGTCGGTCGCCACATACTCGCCCCTGATGCGCGACTGGCTCGCGTGGTCCTCCAGATACTTCAAGGCTTCGGCCACGGCGTTGCGATGGGCCTGAAGGGCCTCATCCCTGCCATGCACCAGGGCTTCAAGGCTCACGCTTTTGGGGGCCGAGATCGTGAAATCTTGGCCGGCCCTGTGCTGATGCTCGCCGTGCACCACGCGGCCAAGCTGGCGCTCGCGTGCCTCGCCCGTGGCCGGGTCGCGCTCGATCACGCGACCTTGCAGGATGTTGGTGAGGGCCTGGGGGTCTACCTTGCCAGACAGGCCCATGGCGGCGGCTGCGGCGCCCGACCAGGCGCTGGGCACGGCTTCGCCGCTGTAGTACTCGGCGGCCCGGGCCTGGCTGGTGTAGTAACTGCTGGCGCCCTGGGGGCTGGAGATGGCGCTGCGCGAGATCATGGTGTTGGCTCCTGGTGGTGTGTGAGTAACGGGGTTCAGCGGCGGGTGTGGCGCAACAGGCGGCGCAACAGGCGGGCCGCGCTGGCGAGCAGCCAAATGCCGCCGATGCCAACAATGGCGATCAGGGCGACGGTGGAAAGGGGCAGGCCACGGAAGGCTTTGAAGATCAGGTCATACACAAGGCCATGGATGACGGCGCTGAGAATCATGTGGGCAATCATGGAAGCTCCTGATGCCCGGCACGGCGGCAGGGCTGTGAGTAACGGGGATGGTGGAGTTAAAACGGCATGTCGGGCTCTGGCTGGGCCTCAGGCGATGGCACCGGCTTGCCGGGCTGCTCTGGGGTGTCCTTGGCGCGCTCCAGGGGCTCGGCCGTGGCGCTGGGACGGGCGGCGGGCTCGAAGGCCTGGGCCACGGGCGGGCGGTGCGCGGGCAGGGCCAGGCGCACGGGGGCGCACGGCAGATCGCCCGACAACTTCACATACCCGCAGAGGTCGGGCAGGCTCGAAATCTCTGCGGGCAGAACGAGCCGCTCGGTCACGATCTGCTGGGACCAATTCGACGAGCTGCTATCGCCCTGGGCGTTCGAGCTTGACCCGCCACTTTGCATCACCCGCATGATTTGCTTGTCGCCGAAGCCTTTAGAGAGATACTCGGCCGTTTCGGCATCGGGCGCCCTCAAGGTCAGGCTATTCGAGATTGAAGAAAACATTGAAGTGGCGTTTTCACGGCCATAAAGTGCATGCACCTGGCTAATCGATTGCATTCCAAGGATCGCCGACCCCCCGTGCTTCCGGGCGTTCGTCAGAAAGTTTTCCATCGATTCAACCCGACCCAGCGAGGCAAACTCATCCAAAATCAGCCAGGCGCGCCGGTCAAAACTCGGCGGCAACACCATCACCGCATCCGCATAAATATCAGCCATGCCGCTAATAATGGTGCGCAGCGGCTTCATCTGGTCGGCCAGATAAGGGAAGAAAATGAACTTCGCTTCTCCATCGCCATACCCGCCTGCCACAGCCTTTTTAATCGAGAACGCATCGCGTCCAGCGCTTTGAATCAGGCGGTTCATGCCGCTGGTATAGGTCGAAACAATGCCGCGAATCGAACCGAACATTTTCTCGTTTTGCAGCAGACCGATGGCGGCCTGGCCTTCAAAAACTGTCGCCAGTTCTTTCATGTCCGCCTGCTGCGCCAGGCGCACGATTTCACTGTTTGGCAGATCGAGTTTCCAGCAATGCAGCAGAATGGCCGACATAATCACCTGGGCATACCTGTTCCATTCACCCGCATCACCCACGGCGTCGGGGATCAGCGATTTCGCGATGGTTTCTGCGTCATAATCCCGCTGCATTTCAGCCAGCGGTGACCATTCGACAGCTCGGGCGTCGAGCGGATTCAGAATCATGTCACGGTCCGGGTTGAAATATCGCGCCGTATAACTGCCGTTGCGGTCGGCGATAAACCCTGAATCGTCACGCGGATAAATCACGTCCAGCATGGCGGTAATCGCTACTGTTTTACCCGTCCCTGGCGCACCGGAAAACAAGAACCCGCGAGTTTCAAAATCCCAAGGAACCGGCACGCCGCCGATTTGCAGATCGGCCCGGCTGTGGCGCGACATGACCAGATTCGACAGGTCGGGCGCGGATAACATGCGCGCGCCGCGAAGCAGTCCGTTGTCGTTACTTGCAGCGGGTTTATGCTCGCCCCACGTCCAGGCGAGATAAATGCCAGCGACATAACAGGCGACAAACGCGGTTGTAAACCAGACCGAATGAATAAACATACCCGCAATGCCGCCGATGACAGTCACGGCGCCGATCACGACCAGCATGCGGATGATTTTGATGATGAGATTCATGATGTTCTCCGAATGAATTACCAAGGTTTTTGCACTTGATTAACGTGTATGGATGGCTGGACCGGCTGATAAACGGGCCATGAAATCCAGCCCTGAAAAACAGAGAAAATGCCGCCGAACAGCACCAGCAGATAAAGCGGATGCGATACCATAATCGCTGGCGCCGAAGCAATAAACAAGATGCGCAGAAGCAGCGCGAGGTAATATTGCTTGCGGCTGGAAAACGGCTTTTTAGTGATGTGGTTCAACATGGCTCAAGCTCCTTTGATCAGTTGTTTAATGTATTCGAGGGATTTGCGCAAATCAGCGCGAAAACTCTCCTGCAAATCGGCCTTCATCAGGTCGATTTTAGTTTCAAGCTCGGCGATGCGCGCGTCCTGCAGGGCCTTGAATCTTGAGTATTGGCCCGGGCTCAAATCCAGATCGCGGGCAGCGGCCTGGATTAACTTGAAATCCTCATCGGTCATTTTGAAACTCACGGTTCGAGTTCTCATCATGTTCTCCAAGTGGTTGCAATACCATTCAGCATGAAGCGAAATTTTTGCGGAGGCGCGCTCCTGACGGTTTACCGCTTCAAGCCAATGTTTGTGCGGGTCTTGGCGGTTTGCTGCCCAGGACCTCTCGCCGCGCCGGTTTACCGCCCCGGCCCTTTGTTTCTGCGGGTCTTGAGCCTGCACGGCAATGCGTCATGTGTGCCTCATTAAGTCCATTCATGGACGACCCAAATTCGCCGTTCTGTCTTTATCGAGCATCACCTTGGGGCGATGCTCTCCCGCTGCCCGTGTCCTCACGCTGCAGCCCCCTCCCCGCTGTTATCCTCACCATCGCCCGATGAATAACCGAGTTCAGGACAATGCGCGCGCTTGGAATAATCGGCCAGCAGAAAATCCCCGATCTGTTTGGATGCCTCGGCCAGGTGTGGCGGCAGGACGTGCGCGGCGCGATATCCGCACGCGCCGGGCCGTTGGTAATGCTCCACGGTTGCCATGGCAAGCCCCTCGCTGGTAATCTCCAATTCGATGTAAATCATGATTTCCCCCATGGTTTGGATACGGCTTCTTGCTCGGGTAATGCATCGTGTTTTACGTGGCGCTTGAATAAAGGCGTGAATACCGCGACGGCTAATAACAGGCCAGCGAATGAACCTGCAAGCGCGAATTTCAGTGGCATCGTGGTCATGTCATAATGGCCGCCCGCCAGCGTCAAATACCAGCGTGCCGCGTTGCCGATGAATCCCGGCTTGTCGAGAAAATAGGTCGGTGAGATATGACACAAAACCCAGCCCGCAAAATAATAAAGCTCCGACTTGCCAGTCGGCGTTAGTGCCCAAGCCAGCACGAATAAAACAGATAACCCCAGAATGAGATAAACACTCATGCGGATGCGCCAGAGCGTTGAATGAATCTTGGACTGCGTGTTATCGATGATCTGTGGCATGGTTATTCCTTTGCATGGAAAATGACGGCGTGCGCGTGATTCAATTGCGCAAGCGTCGGCGTGGGCGACAGCAAATAGGTCATGAATAGGGCTTGCACAATCTGCATGGTCAGCAGCATGGGCAGCCAAAAGCGCAGGTTCTTTTCCATGTTCGATTCTCCGGGTTTAATGTTGCGTAGGGTTGGTCGGTTCGGGATTTTGCGAGGTCGAGTTAATGCGGCGGCGGTCATTCAATTCGCCGAGCAGCACATGCAAAAGCGCTCGTTCTTTTGCATTGAGCGATTCGCAAATAAAGGCGCGGTCGGCATCGGACCAATACTCGATTTCATATTGCCCGCTGTGCTTTTGGGTGATATGAAAATGGCGCGGATTGCTTGGGCTTTGTTTCTCGGCCTCGATCCGGGCGATTTCGAGCGTTGCAGCGAAAACGGCTTGCTGGATTTCGGTGGACACCTTCAGATAATCGAGGTTGCTGGATGCAAAAAACTGGTGGAAATTGGCAAAAGTGCAGGCTTTGAGCGCTCCGAACAAGGCGATTTTGTCGCCCTTGGAGCGAAGGAAATTGGCCGAATAAATGCTGCGCGCGAGGTGGTTGATCGTGGTGGTCATGCTGGGCTCCTGGTTGATGGGGTGGTGCGCGGTGGGCGCCTCCTACCTACATTCATGGGGGTGCGAAATTTGTTGGATGTCAACGTCCACGGGTCGCCCACCGCCCCATAAGCCCGCCGCCCGACCCGTCAAATCATCAAATCATTTCGCGGGCATATGTCTTGGTGGAAAAATCCATACTCAGAGTCGTGCGTGGAACCTGCACCTCGGTGGCGGCCCTGGCCACAGTGGCGACAGGGCTGCTTCTCAAAATTTCGCGTAGCACAGCGCTTGGGAAGGCACGGCCCTGGTCGTCCCGCGCGGCGGCCCTAGCCGCCGCGGCCGCGACGGCCTCAGGGGGGTGTCGGCCGATGGCTTGCAGGGTTTGCTGGTCCCTCTTGTCCGCCTGGTTGTGGTGGATGCCGCTTCCATCAACAGCAAAATTTGCCCCCCCCGCGCGCGCCCGCGCGCTCTCTCTTTTTTCAGGTTCTCTTTTTTTGTTTATGTCTTTAGATTCGGGGGCAAATTCTGCCCCCCTAAAACCCGAGTTTTTTGCCCCCCGTGCGTCGCTTTTTGCCCCCCGGGGGGCAGAATTTGCCCCCTCCCCAAAATTGAGGTTGAGGTGGTAAACGTTTGGGCCGTCGCGGCCGCCGATTTGTTGCCGTTCGATGCGGATGAGGCCCTGCCCAACCAGATGCCTGACGGCGGCCTTGACCGAATTCGGGGACAAGTTCAGATCGGCGGCGGTCCGCTCGTGCCCCGGCCAACAGCGGCCCTCCGGGTCCGCACGATCGCTCAGCTTCAGAATCACAAGCGCGCCCGAAGGCGTGCCGGCGCGACCTTGTGAGATTTGCAAAAAGGCCCAAGCAAGAGCGCGCGCGCTCATTTCTTGCTCCTAAAAAGTCCGAGCTGACCCGGTGCTTCGCGCCGGCGCAGCCTTGCGCGCGTCGCCTTTTTTCTGCGGGCGCGGGTGGCTGCACGGCTCGCGCTGCGCCGCACCAGCTCGGTCCACTGCCCGCGTGGGGCCTCGGAATCCAGCGCCAAACGCTTGAGCTGCTGGACGCGCCGCTGCGTCAGCCCCAAGGCCTTGGCAGCCAGAGCGGCCTGGTGGCGGGCCAGCTCGTCTTGTTCGTCGGCCAGCGCCAGCCGCGCGCGCGCGGCCGGGTCGGCACCCAGCGCCTCAATGAAGCCCAAAAGTTCGACCAAAGCGGCAGGGTCGTCGAGGTGGTGCGGCTCGGGCAGGCTGGCGCTACGGTCCAGGTCCGCGGTGAGCGGCCTGCCGCTCGCCGGCCGAGCCCAGGGCGGCGTGAAAACCTGCTGGCCGCGCTCCCGGCGGGTTTGGGCGCGGATGGCTTTTTGCAGGCGGTCGACGCTGGCTCCTGGGTGCCTCGCCGCGACGCAGAAGGCGGTGGCGGGGGCGCAATCGCTGTCGTGCGACCGCGCGATTGCCAGCGCCAGCCTGGCGCGGGGTGGCAGGGCTGCGGCCATGGAGGTGCGGGCGCTCACGCTGCACTCCCTTTCCCTTGCACCAGGGTGGCCTTGCGGGGGCGGCCCGCGCGGCGGCGCTGTGGGGTGGCGTCGGCGGCAGGCGCCGGTGCCTCGATCCGAACCCCGGCGCTGAGCAGAAATTCGATCAGGTCGGTTTCTGTGACTGCGAATCTTGCGCCAAGTTTCACAAGGCGCAGTGCCTGGCCGCCTCCAAGGGTCGAAAGGTAGGACCCGTCGGGCTGCCGGCGAGCTCGGTTTTTTATAGTGTCTCTGCCCTGGGGCAGGAATTTTTGGCAGACCTCTGCCAGTGGGTAAATTTTTGGGAGTTCCATGGGAAAACCTCTGAAAAATCAAGGTTTTGCGCTGTTCCATGGGGGGGTGCGTCGCGAATGGCGGGCGCAAAAAATACCGCCGGCGCGATGCGCTGGCGGCTGGTGCGGCGGCTGGCTTAGGTCAGCGCACCGGGGTCAGCTAATCGCCCGCGCAGGCACCGGCGGCGGCGGGGCGCTGAGCCAAAAGGCGTGGGGTAAGACTCAGGGACGCCAGGGCGCGACCAGCGCCGGCAAGTGCCGCCGGGCGTGGGGGTGTCCACCGCAGGGTGTGCACGGTTTGGCGGGCTGCGCTGAGTGACAGGCTGATGACTGAATCGATTAGCTTGCTAGCTGCGCGCTTGGCGCTGGCCGTGGCCGCCGCCGCGCGGGCCGCGCGACGGCATGCCTTCAAACTTTTGGCGGCCTGCCACTGGCGCCAGGCAAGGCCTGCGAAAGCCAAAACCCGGGCGGCAATGGCCGCCGCACCAAAAACAGGCAAAACGCAAAGGACGGCCACGAGACCGCCCCAACCGCCGAAGGCCAGGACCGGCACGAGCACAACGAAGGGCAGAAGCGCCCAGGGGCTGGACCGCATGCGCATGCGCCGGTTCGCGTCGGAAAGTGCCAGGGCCAGGTTCATTTGACACACTTTACCCACAAAATCGAACTTGCGCAACCCCCACCAAATACTTGACTGTTTTATCGGTCTAAGTCCGCGCAACAGGCTCCGTCGTGACAGCTCCTAGAAAAGATTATCCGCCTCAATCAATGGGCATCAGGGGGAATCGAGGGGGTGCGGTGATGTTTGGGTTTGTGTGTTTTTAGGGGAATCCAGGGGGAATCCAGGGGGAATCGCCCCCCCAAAACGCACAAAAAAGCCCACATTGTTAGTGTGGGCTTGTTCTGTAAGTTGTTGATTTTGCTGCTAGTTTTTGTACATCTTGTCTGACTTTAACGGACAGCCATTCCGCTGATGACGCGGATTGGCTGCCGTTTCAGCGCCCTGCTCGAACAAACTTACCGTTTACTTTCAAGGGCTTGCGTTGGCAGGCATTCGCAAGCGTTGGCTAAAATTGTAGGCGGTTTCACTCGGAATTCCCACTGGATTCCCACTGGATTCCCACTGGGGTTGACGTAGCGCTCACAAGGTTGCGACAAAAAGAATGTTTGACAACGCAAATCAGCATGCGTTGCAGGGCCGCTGTTTGTGATGTCAGGCGACAATCGAGGCACGACCAGTTGCCACCGACAGCCCCCATGCCCAGCCTCTCCCGCATCGAAATCCGCAGCCGCTTGTCCGCCTTCGCCAAGGAGTGGCAAGACGCCCATAGCGAGGCCGCCGATGCGAAGACGTTCTGGCTGCAGTTCTATAAGTGCCGCATCAGTGTCCAATTGGCGTAACGCTCCCTGGTAAAACGACAAGAACAAGGAACGCTGTTCTATGGCACTGCATCCAAATTTCCCACGCTCCCCATACGAGGTATTGCTCCCGGATCTGCGCTGGTTCCCAGCGGCGGAGGAGCTGCGCAGTACCGCCTATGAAAAGCTTTTGCCGCCCCTGGTCGCCAAGGTACGCGAAGAGGTCAAGGCCTGGCGCGATGCAGATTACGCTGGCGCATCAGCGACGTCACGCGCTTTGCTGGCCTGGTGGTTCGAGACCGATCACTTGATCGAGCAAGGAGACGGCAGTCAAAACCAATTCCGCTACTACTTCGCCCAGCGCGAAGCCGTCGAGACCGTGATCTGGCTCTATGACGTGCGCGGCGCTCGTGACAAATTCGATCTGTTGCGTTTCGATGCCTCCGGTGCGGTGTCAAGCAATATGTTTGATGAGGAGTGGCCGCGCTTCGTGGTCAAGATGGCCACAGGTGCGGGCAAGACCAAGGTGCTCTCGCTGCTGATCGCGTGGTGCTACTTTCACAAGGTCTATGAGGTCGATTCGACACTAGCTCGTAATTTCTTGCTGATCGCGCCGAACATCATCGTGCTTGACCGCCTGCGCGCCGACTTCGACGGGCTACGTATCTTCTTCAACGATCCGGTGTTGCCCGACAACGGCCATGCAGGGCACAACTGGCGCGATGATTTTCAGGTTGCCCTGCACATTCAGGACGACGTGCGCATCGTCCGCCCGACCGGCAACATCTTCCTCACCAACATTCACCGTGTCTATCTCGGCGACGTGCCGGAGCCCTCGCTTGACGATGACGATTTGCGCGACTATTTCCTGGCCCCGTTCGGAGCGAGGCCCGTCGGCAAAACGAACGACAGCAGTATCGACCTTGGCGAAGTCGTGCGCGAAATCGACGAACTCGCCGTGTTCAATGACGAGGCGCACCACATTCACGACAGCCGCCTAGCCTGGTTCCAGTGCATCCAGGACATTCACCACCGACTGCTGCAAAAGGATCTACAGCTTGCAATACAGGTTGACGTGACGGCCACTCCGCGCCACGACAACGGCGCGATCTTCGTGCAGACCGTGAGCGACTACCCTCTCGTCGAGGCCATCGCACAGAACGTGGTCAAGCATCCGGTGCTCCCCGATGCGGCCAGCCGCGCCAAGCTCACCGAACACAAGAGCCCGCTCATCACCGAAAAATATGCCGACTACTTGCAGCTCGGCATCGAGGAATGGCGCAAGAGCTACGCCGAACACGAACAGCTTGGCAAGAAGGCCGTCCTGTTCGTGATGGTGGACGACACCAAAAACTGCGATGAGGTGGGCAGCTACCTGGAGAAGATTTGCCCCGAGTTACAGGGCGCGGTGCTGGTGATTCACACCAAGAACAACGGGGAGATTTCCGAAGCAGCCTCAGGCAAAAGCAAGGATGAGCTGGAGTTGCTGCGCAAGCAATCCAATGAAATCGATACCTGGAAATCGCCCTATAAAGCGATTGTCTCGGTGCTGATGCTCAAGGAAGGTTGGGATGTGCGCAACGTCACCGTCATCGTCGGCCTGCGTGCCTACGCCGCCAAGAGCAACATCCTGCCGGAGCAGACTCTCGGGCGTGGCCTGCGTCGTATGTATTTCGGCAGCGATCAGCGCGAGACCGTGTCGGTCATGGGAACGCCCGCCTTCATGGAATTCGTGGAATCCATCCAAAACGAAGGCGTCACCTTCGATCGTGTGCCGATGGGCGGTTCCGGTGGGCGTGAAAGGCAGGATTCTTTGGTCGTCGAAGTCGAAACCGAATCGTCTGACAAGAATATCGACGAACTCGACATCGTGGTGCCACGCCTGACACGGCGCTTCAACCGGGAATTCAAAGACCTGAGCGAGCTGGAACCAGAACATTTTGGCAACCCGAAGCTGCCTATCAAGGCATTCACTCCAGAGGAAGCGCGCGAGATCGTCTTCAAGACCATGCTCGAAGGCGAGGTCGATCACACCATGCAACTGGATGGCAGCGGACCGGGGGATTACCGATCCGTGGTGGCGTTTTTCGCCCGGCAGATCCTCAAGGATTTGCGCCTTGTCGGTGGCTACGACCAGCTCTATCCCAAGGTCAAAACCTTCCTCCGCGACCACCTCTTCACCAACGCCGTGGATCTGGAAGATCCAGTCATCCTACGGAACCTGTCCGAATCCGAAGTTGGCAAGGTGGTGTTCGATCACTTCCGCGCCGCGATCAACGCCCTGACGATCAATGAAGGCGGCAGCTCGCGCATCGACGGGCATATCCGGCTGCGCGACACCAGGCCGTTCCGAACCGAGCAGCGCGGCTTCGTGCAGGCGACGAAATCGGTGTTCAACCGCATCGTCGGCGAGGCCAACGCCGACGGCCTGGAGCTGGCTTTTGCCGCGTTCCTAGAGGCCGCGCCCGACGTGCAGGCCTTCGGCAAGAACTACATGGCGGTGGGTTTCAAGATTGAATACGTCAAAGCCAACGGCGAACTGTCCACGTACACGCCGGATTTCCTCGTGCGCACCACGGATGGCATGGTGTGGGTCGTCGAGACCAAGGGCCGCGAAGAGATTGATCTGCCGCAGAAAATGGCCCGCCTTCGACAATGGTGTGTAGATGCCTCCTTTGCCAGTGCCGCGGATGAGGTCCCCTGTCACATCTACCGTTTTGTTTACGTTGATCAAGATGGCTTTGAGCAACACAAGCCAGCCAGTTTTTCCGCGCTGGCAACGAGCTTCACCGAGTATCAGGAGAGCCCATGATGAACCCGTTGACCGATGAGGAACTCACCGCGCTGCTGGACGACATTGAAAGTGACCGTGCCGAGCGCAAGCAAACCTGGAATGGCAGCGCACCGGACAAAGGGCGACAAGCTATCTGCGCGTTCGCGAATGATCTGCCCAATCACGGGAAACCCGGGGTGCTGTTCATCGGCGCTAAGGACGACGGTAGCCCCACCGGGGGTGCATTCTCCGTGACAGATCAGCTTTTGCAAACCCTTGCTGACATCAAGACAGACGGCAAGATCATTCCACCGCCCACCATGACCGTAGCCCGGCGCATGTTGAGAGGCCATGACATGGCAGTGGTCACCGTCTGGCCTGCCGATTCGCCGCCAGTGCGATTTGATGGCCGCATCTGGATACGCACAGGCTCACGCAGAGGGCAGGCCAGCGTGCAAGACGAGCGGGAGCTGAACGAAAAGCGGCGCCACCGAGACCGCAGCTTCGACACCCACCCCATCGCGACAAGCACTCTGACGGAGCTAAACCAAAGCTACTTCGAGAGTGAATACCTGCCCCAGGCGGTGGCGCCAGACGTCCTGGAAGTAAATGGACGGAGCTTTGAGGAGCAACTGGCCTCGCTAGGCATGATCGCCTCGGTGGATGATCCCACGCCAACCGTGGTGGGCATGTTGACGTTGGGCAAGAGCCCTCGGACCTGGGTCCCGTGCGCTTATGTGCAGTTCTTACGTATACGAGGCACCCAGTGGGGCGATCCGGTGGTCGATGAGCAAGAGGTGGACGGCTCGCTCGATATGGTCTTGCGCAGGCTAGACGACAAACTCAAGGCAACGTTGGCCGTGTCGGTGAATTTCACGTCTGGCAGCACCACCGAGATCCGTTCTTCTCCTTACCCTCTCACCGCGTTGCAACAACTGACTCGCAATGCCGTGATGCATCGCACCTACGAAGGCACGAATGCTCCTGTCCGTGTGTATTGGTTTGACGACCGTATCGAGATCACCAACCCCGGCGGCCCTTTCGGCGCTGTGACCAAAGAGAATTTCGGAAGACCCGGCGTTAGCGACTATCGCAACCCGAGCTTGGCAGCGGTGCTCAAGACACTTGGATTCGTCCAGCGTTTCGGATTCGGAATCGCTGAAACTCGGCGCGCGCTGGAGGCAAACGGCAACCCTCCGCTGGAGTTTCAGATTGAGCCCACCATGGTTCTGGCTACCCTGCGGATAGCACCATGAGCACCCCAGTCCTGACTTTTTTCAACAATAAGGGTGGCGTGGGAAAGACCTCCCTGGTCTTTCACCTGGCTTGGATGTTTTCCGAGATGGGCAAACGAGTCGTGACCATCGACCTCGATCCCCAGGCAAACCTGACTTCCGCTTTTCTGGCAGAAGAGGCGCTTGAGCAGCTATGGGACACAGATGTTCCTGCGCCTGGCGGCGCCACGATTTATCGCTGCATCCAGCCACTGACCAAAGTCGGCGATATTCAGGCGCCTGTAGCCCAGAAAATCAACCCCAATTTGTTTTTGATCCCGGGTGATCTGGCGCTGGCGGGGTATGAAGACGAGCTGTCCAGAGCCTGGTCGGACGCCATGGGCTCGAACAACCTGTACCGCCCCTTTCGGCTGCTGACAGCCTTTTGGCAGGTGGCGCAAATGGCAGCCACTAAACACAAAGCCGACATCATCTTGGCCGACGTCGGCCCCAACCTTGGTGCCATCAACCGCTCGGCACTCATTGGCAGCGACCACGTCGTAATCCCTTTAGCAGCCGATCTGTTTTCACTACAAGGCCTGCGCAACCTCGGGCCCACACTGACTGCCTGGCGTGCCGACTGGCGCAAGCGGGTGGACAACTGGCCCACCCCGGATTTCGATCTCCCTAAGGGCGCAATGCACCCAGAAGGCTACATCTTGATGCAGCACATGGAGCGGCTGTCCAGGCCTGTGAAGGCCTATAAAAAATGGGTAGATCGCATACCTGGCACCTACCAGGAAGATGTGCTGCGCCAGCCCAGTCTCAAACGTGCCAAGGCCAATGACGGCAATTGCCTCGCACGGCTGAAACACTACCGCAGCCTGGTACCCATGGCACAAGAAGTACGAAAACCCATTTTTCACCTCACCGCAGCAGACGGTGCTATCGGAAGCCACTCCCTAGCAGTACGCGACGCATGGGGTGATTTCAAAGCGCTGGCTGTTGCCATCCTGCACCGTATAGACCTGCCCGAAGACGACGAACTCTGACACCATGGCACGCCAAGAAAAAAAATCCTATGAGCTGAGTGAAGCTGAGCAGCGCGACCTGGTCACGCTGATTCAGCAGGGCAAGGCGCTGCCAGAAAAATACCGATTCATTTTGTTCGAGGACAAGCGCGAGGTCGAGCTGGTCTGGAACGGCAAGACGCGCGACGTTTGCACGACCGTTCTGCCCTTCCAAACGCTGGAACACATCGACGAACCGCGCACCGAGACCAGGACACAGGCCGATCTCTTTGACAGCCGTGGCCGCCAGCAGAAGGGTTGGACAAACAAGCTGATCTGGGGTGACAACAAGCTGATCCTCTCGTCACTCAAAGCGGGCGCCCTGCGCCAGCAAATCGAAGACGCGGGCGGCCTCAAGCTGATTTATATCGATCCGCCCTTTGACGTGGGAGCGGATTTCAGCATGGACATTGAGATTGGCGGCGAGACCTTCCATAAGGAAGCAAACCTGCTGGAGCAAATCGCCTACCGTGACACATGGGGGCGCGGTGCGGACAGCTTTATCTCGATGATCTATGAACGCCTGATCTTGATGCGCGATTTGCTGACAGAAGACGGCTCAATCTATGTGCATTGTGATTGGCGTGTCAGTGCATTTATGCGGCTGGCATTGGACGAAGTATTCGGAAACTTCTTGGCCGAAATAGCGTGGAAGAAGCTCCGTTCACCCAAAGGGCAGTCCGGCCATTTTTCGAACATCAAGGACAGCGTATTTATTTACTCGCGGTCTGAACAACCGCAGTTCAGCGCCCAGTTTGTCGACAAGGACGAGAAGCTGCTGGACACACACTATCGGCATGTGGAAGAGGCGACTGGCCGACGATACAACCTTGACAATTTCACTCAAGCTGGTGCTGGCCCTGCACGCCGGTTCGCTGACCAAGTTCTTGATCCACCGCCCGGAAAGCACTGGATTTGGTCGCAAGATCGAATTGATGAAGGCATGAAGGTGGGCTTGATCGTTTTCTCAAAGAACGGTGTTCCCTATGTGAAGCGCTACTTTGACGGGAATGAGGGAACGAGAGTTGGCGACATCTGGGACGACATCTTCCCGGTGAACCAGATGGCTAAAGAGCGATTGGACTATCCGACTCAGAAGCCTGAAGCGCTCCTCGAACGCATCATCAAGGCAAGCAGCAACGAAGGTGACCTCGTGGCTGATTTCTTCTGCGGCTCCGGCACGACGTCAGCGGTCGCTGAGAAACTGGGCCGCAAATGGATCGCCACCGACCTTGGCAAGTTCGCTATCCACACCACCCGCAAGCGGCTGATTGGTGTTCAGCGCGAGAAGAAGGCTGCCGAGCAAGACTTCCGTGCCTTTGAGGTGTTGAACCTTGGCCGCTACGAGCGGCAGGCTTATCTGAATGTCGGCGGGCGTTTAACGGGGGTTCAGAAGGAGCAGGCCCTCGCCCAGAAGGAAAGTGAGTTCCGCGAGTTGATCCTGCGTGCCTACAAGGCCAGTGGCTTCGGCGACAACGAAGGCGCACAAGCACAAGACGGGTTTTTCCACGGCGCACGCAATGGGCGACTGGTCGTCATTGGCCCGATCAACCTGCCTGTAGGGCGACTGTTCGTCGAAGAGGTCATTACCGAATGCCGCAAACGTGGAGCGTCACGCGTGGACGTGCTGGCCTTTGAGTTCGAAATGGGCCTGTTCCCCGCCGTACTGGAAGAGGCACGCAGCAAGGGCATCGAACTTGCTCCGAAATACATTCCCGCCGAAGTCTTCGACAAGCGGGCCGTGGACAAGGGACAGGTGGTGTTCCACGACATCAGCTTCGCCGAGGCCACGCCGCGTTACGACAAGAAGAACAAGTTCGCGATCACGATCGAGTTGGCCGATTTCTCGGTCTACTACACCCAGGGCGCCGCCGAGGCTGCAATTGCCGCCATGAAAGAGGGCAAGAGCGAAGTCATGTGCGAACAGGGGCAACTCTACAAGGTCAGCAAGAACAAGGACGGAATCGTCACAAAAGAGCGCCTGACCAAGCTCTGGACGGACTGGGTCGACTACTGGGCGGTGGATTTCGACTACATGAGCCGCAAGGAAGTCATCAGGGTGCCAGTGGGCACCGGTCTCAGCGGAGTCGCATCACTGCCAGGATTTGAACCACCGCAAGGTGAGTTGGCCATGCCAGAGTTCGAGGAGCGCTGGACGGGCGGCTACATCTTCGAGAACGAATGGCAAAGCTTTCGCACCCGCCAGAACCGCGAGCTAGAACTGACCACGGCCCATCACACCTACGACAGGCCAGGGCGTTACACCGTGGCCGTCAAGGTGATCGATATCTTCGGCAACGACACGATGACACTGGTGCCCGTCAACGTGGGTTGATTCAAAATAAGGCAGCAATTTGAATAGGATCTCTCGCAATCACTCGGCTCGGCGGACGTCCACGGAAAATTATGGTGTGTTGGAACTTTCAAGCATCACGTTGGCACACATCACTTGGATTTGACAGCAAAAAAGAATGTTTGCGCCAGGACTGGCGTGCACAGGTGATGTTGCAGGTTAGCAACGGCTATATAGAATAGAAAGAAAGTGGTTGCACCCGACAGAAAAATATGGGTAGTATATGGGTGTGGTAAGCCTGACTTGATCAGCACACATCAGCCCTGCCAGGGGCTCACCCTGGCAATTAAAAAAGATTGACCCCGGCCGGCGGCTGGGCGTTCAAAACACACTTTGAACTTGACCATGCGCCTCGCGCGCATCGGCACCTGAACCAGCCTGGCGCTTTCGCGCTTGGCCACCCCCAAAACTTATATCCCGTTGGCTGGTCGCCAGCGATCTGGATTTGTGCACGTCATTCAGCACAAATTCTGGGGACAATTCTCACCATGATTATTAGTCTAGCCCCAGACTCATAATCACGATTTGTTTTGCACGCTGAGCACAGCGCGCAAAAAGACATTATCGGCCAAACAGGACGGTTGATTTTGTCGGGGCGAATGGCAGTCTTGAATCTACCAAGGATTCACTGTCATGAACAACCAATTCAAACAAACCCCCCTTGCCGCAGCCATCAGTGGCGGCCTTGACCTGCCCATCGATTTGATGCTGAAGAAATTCAAAAGCATCGGGTGCGAGCTTTTCAAACTCAAAGTCCAGTTTGAAACTGACGAAATCCAGAATGAATTCTGGATTTACTGTTCATTCAAATCACGAGTTATTGACAGGGCGCGCCGTATGGGGCAATCAGACCTGCATATTTTCAATGCATGGGGCAGGTATTTTGTTACGACACAGACAAAACGGCGTGCAGATTGGTTTGCAGACAGTCTGGATACTCCAATTGATAAAGAGGGTGGAGAATGCCTGATTGATAATCTTTCAGGTGATTTGAACGGCGATTTGAACCAGGGAGGAGATGACGATGGCGATGGCGAGGAATCGAGCGAGGAATTAAATGATGGCGATTTGAATTCAAACTGTGCCGGCGAAATCGCCGGTTGGCGTGCGGCAGAATTTTCAGATTATGAAGAAGATTGGGTCCGGCGCCACACGCCCGAGGCCATCCAGGCGCGCCTTGGATGCTGTATGAAAACTGCCCAAAATCATTTTAAGCGGGCGCTTGAAACGGCCAAATGGTTGCGTCAAAACCCTGAACTTTTTAATCATGACGATTACCCTGAAATCGACGACGAGACCCTGAAAACGTTTATGTGGAGGGGCAAGCTCGCCAGGCCGGGACGAACCAGGCTTGGGGAAAAGGTGTTTTGTTCAGTTGTGCTGGCGCTCGGCGGCGCCAAACAGCAAAGTTTGATTTAAGGGGCGCGAAATGATTATGCGCCCTGAACAAATGCCAATTGCGCTTCCATCCAAGGTTGAAATCTCTGGCTGGACTAAAAATCGACCCGCGCCGGTCGACTTGCTCTTCAAAAATGGTCCAGTGTCAGAGACCGTCGGAGGCACGATCGGCGCTGGTGGATCTGGAAAATCATTTTTCCTTTATCAACTCGCATTATCCATGGCGGGCGGATGTGATTTGCTTAACCTTGGGGAAATGACGAGCGACAAGGTCACCATTTTGACTCTGGAAGATTCTGCGGAAAAACTGCATCGTCGTCTCTGGAATATCATCGATCATTATCAATACCATGGTGAGCCATGGCATTGGAAATCGCAAGAGTGCGCGCTGGAGAATCTGACAATTTATGATGGTCTCGGCAAAGAATTCGCGATTGAAAATGACTTTGGAGCCGAGTGGTTTTATAAAATATGCGAGGGCCAACGACTCGTGATCGTTGACACGTTATCGCGGGCACATGGGCTTGATGAGAATAAGTCCAATGAAATAAAACGGGTTTTTAGGCGACTTGAGACTGCGGCCATGGCATCGGGAGCGCATATTCATTTTGCGCATCACAATTCAAAGTCTGCGCGCCTGTTTGACAATTTAGAAGATTCGTCGGGGCGTGGCTCGTCAGTCATTATCGATGATTCGCGCTGGATTCTGAATGTTCGGAATATGCACTCGAACGAATACGGTTTCGACGAACACGGGAACAAAATACCCGAATCTGAAAAAAAACTTTATTGCAGAGCAGAAATCACGAAGAATAATGAGGGCCCAGTCAGCATTATTCACTGGTACAAGCGGCCGCCTAAATCTGGCTGCCTTGTGCCTCATAATGTGGTTCTCTGCGAGAAGAAAGAAGATAAGCCAGAGAAGAAAAAAGGGGGGAGCAATGGCGCAATCTAAACTCTCTCCCGCGGCGCGCAGGGAGATGGACGCTAGGCATGGTGTTGCTCGGCAGGACATGGCGCTGGGCTTGTCTGGTCTGGTCAAGCCAGCGGTCCGGCTGAAGAAAGGCCAGAAGCGTGGCTTCATCGAGAACCTGCGTCAGTCGTGGAACGGTGGCGAGATCATCCTCAACGGCCCGGAGATCGACGCGCAGGATCTGGGCGTGCTGCTGGCGTGCGCGGCGCTGGCCCTGCGCGACGCGGACCGGCATGCCGATTTGAAACAGAGCGTGGACATCGAGGGCCTGCTTGCCACTTCCCCGAAAAATCAGCCAAACGCCGCCGCCGACAAGGACGCGTTCACCCTGGAAACGACCTTGGCGGCCCTTTGCCGGGAGATCGGGCGCGACCCGGAAGACGGACGGGCGCACCAGATGATCCGGGACAGCCTCGTGCGCTTGTCGAGCATCGTCACCACCGCCACAAGCGGCGCGCGCGGCGCGTTCACCCACCTGATTGCAGGCGGCGCCTGGGAAGGCCGCAACGCGGTCAGCGTGACCCTGAACTACCGCCTCACGCGGGCCATGCTCGGCGAGGGCTCGTTCGGGCGCGTGCGCATGCAGGTCTTCCGCAATCTGTCGCCAGTCGGCCAGGTGCTGTACCACTGGCTCGCCTGCTGGCGCCCAGGGTACGGCACCTGCCCCCCGATCGGACTGGGTACGCTCGCAAGGCACGTCTGGGGCGAGGACGCAAAAGGGGCGACAGCAAGGGAGCGCCGCCAGCAGTTGCGCAAGGCGCTGGCCGAGCTACCGACGGACGAGTGGAGCGTCGGAATCGACCGCCAGCTTGTACACATCGAGCGAAAAAACATCGATTCCGGCCCGGAACCCGTGTTCTTGACTACGCCAACCCGTGTTCCTGACTACGCCTCTCCCTCTGAAAACCGAGGCCGTATAAAGCTCCCCCATGAAATGGGGGAGAGAGGCCCGCTAGCCGCTTCGCGGCGCGGCCTCTGAAAAGCAAAAGAAAAAGACGTTGCCCAGAAGGGGCGGTGAAACCGCCCCTTCGCGTCACGCGCAATCAGCTTCCACCTTCCACCGATGATCTGCCGCGAACGCGCACCATCAATTTCCCTAGCGCCGTACCCCCTCCACACCCCGCCCCCGCGGGGCTGGGGAACAGGTCATGGGATACGCACAACGCCACAGCAATCGCCGCCAACTATTCAGTTTTCTGATCCTGGGCGCAGTGGCGATCTACGCGTTGCTAATCCTCGCCACAAACAGCCACTTCCCAGCCCAGCAGCGGGCTTTGGCAGAGATTCTGGCCCAGGCCAAGGTCTACGCCCTGTTCCCACAGCCCTGGCACCAGGACGGCCTGTACACGGCCACCCTGGGCGGCGTAACAGCCTCTGCAAGCCAAGTCCAGATCAATGCAGCCCTCTCCCAAATCAAAGCCATCCCCCTAGCCACGATCTGGACAAACACCAGCTTTATCCCTGCGCGAATCCTAGAACTCTGGCTCTACATATTTCCACCCGCCAGTATCTGCATGTCGGCCATAGTTTTATGGGCCTGGCACAAGTGGCGCACCAGGCAGCGTGCAAATGAAAAGCACGTGCGGGGCGCAAAAATCGAAGATTGGAAATAACCAAACCGGAGTCAATCATGATTAAAAGCTATTTTCTTTGGGCCGCGGCGTATGCGCGTGCAAACCGCAACCATCAAGGCGTGATTCCGATCTGGATGGAGGTCTATCTTATTTTCCCTGCCATTATTGTCGGTTTCGCCGTCGTTTGCGGCGCACTGGTCTTCAATATGTTTGAGCAAAGTTTTGTGCAAGGGGTCGCGGCGCTTATTCTCGTCTCATTTTTTGCCGGGCTCATCGTTCTGTTCCTCAAAATCAAACGTAAATTGCACAGTTGGCTGAACAAAACGCCGGACAGCGGCCCAGGGGAGCACATCCGCGGCGCGCAAATCCACGATCTACGCGACGAATAAGGAGAAAATCATGTTTTTCAACAAGAAGCCCAAGCACGCGCCAGCCGCTCAGTCTGTTGCGCCTGAGGAAACCAATATTCTGATCGGCAAGGCGCTTATTCCAGCCATTGCTGAGCCCACACATTTTCTGGTTTGTGGCTCTATCGGCAGCGGCAAATCGTTGATTATCAACCGCCAGATCAAAGCGGTCCGCGCGCGCAATCAGCCCGCCGTGATCATCGACCCGGGCGGTGAGGTGATGTCTTCTCTGGCCAAACCTGGCGATATTATCCTAAACCCACTGGATAAAAGGGCGCGACAGTGGGATATTTTCGGCGAAATCGATGGGCCGTGGGACTATGACCGCATGGCCAAGGTTTTGTGCCCCAGTGGCGCTAGTGCATCGTCAGCAGAGGAATGGCGTGGTTATGCCCAAGGCTTGCTGAGCGCGATTATCGCGCGTTTGCATGGACAAAATGAGAGCATCAAAGAGCTTGTGCGCTTGGCAACAACGGCCGATGCACAGGAACTGGGTAATTTTGTCGCTGGCAAACCAGCCGCGGCACTGTGTGCAAAAGGCGCGGATAAAATGCTGGCATCCGTGCGCGGCATTTTGGGCTCTGTTTTAGCCCCCTGGCAGTATATGCCATCGGATCGGGAGAAATTCACGTTCAGGAAATGGCTGGAGAGCCCTCAAGGCATTATCTGGCTACCAGCGCGCGCCGATCATAGGAGCCTTTTGGCGCCCATGTTTTCTGCAATGATCGGTAGTTTCGTGACATCGCTGTTATCTCTGCCGCCGAAACTCGACCGCCGTGTCTGGGTTTTTTTGGATGAAATGCCGAGCTTGGGTCGGATTGAAGGCATTCAAAGCGCTTTGGCCGAAGGCCGCAAATTCGGCCTTTGCGGCGTCATCGGCTTGCAGTCAATCTCACAAATCAGGAGCATTTATGGCAAGGAGGAAACACAATCGCTTTTGTCCGTGATGCGCAATTGGGTCGTTCTCAATCAATCCGACCCAGATTCAGCAAAATACTTTTCCGACGCACTGGGCCAGCAAGAGATCATCAGGCCGCAGCACTCTCAAAATGACAGTGGCGTGAGCACATCGTATCAATACACGACACAGCCGGTTATTCTGCCGTCGCAATTAACCGGACTGCCCACGCGTCAAGCGTTTTTGCGCATTTCAGGAGAACCCACGATCAAACACATTTCAATCCCAATCATCCCCATGCAGCAGATTTGCTCGCCGTTCGAACGCGGCGATATTTCCATCGCTGGGTAACAAGGAACGGCATGCAAATGCCGCCACGCTGAATCCACCAACCGGAGTAGACGATGAACAGTCCAGTGCAAACCCCCGAAGAAAATAACCAACCCGCGAAAATTCAATTCCAACAGGAACTGGACGCCAAACACGCCCAGCGGGATCAACACGAGGCCGAGCTTTTGAAAGGTTCCATCGATTATCAAACCAAGGGCCTGAGCCAGACGACTGCCGATCTGGCAGAATATGGCGCGTCGATCTGGCAAGGCGATCATCTCAAAGCAGACGGCACTTGGGGGTCTCGTGCCGTCGTTTTGGAAATCAATGGGCAGTATATCCCAGGCTTTGAAACCGCCGATCACAAAATTGATTTGCTGACCGACGGCATCACCAGCGACCCTGAAAAGGCGCGCGAAGTCGCCGAATCCTACCATTATCACGCCACCTATTCCGGCCCGGAACTCACCCCGCCCGAATATCTGCCAAGCGTGGATAAACAGCCAATGGAGTTTATCCCTCTGGAAGTCCTGCATGAAATGGCGACCGAAAATACCCTGCCGGAAACGGATCATGCGCGGGATGCTGAGGCTGAATGGCTGAATGACGGAGGGGATATGGAGCCGCTCCCTGCGCGCGAATTCGTGCGCGATTATGGTCCGACCGACTTACAGGATTTCAACCGCGAGGGCAAGAATCAGACTGAACCAGAACTCGATGATGGCGGGGGTTATGACATCGATTAAACCCGCCGCTTGATAACCCAGGCACGGCCCGCTGAACGCGGGCCTTTTCATGCCATGAACGTGCGTGCTAGAGGGCCGCTTCATGGCATTACCCCATGGATAACCAGCACACGTTATCCACCGGCGCAATCTAGCACCACTCCTAGCAACCGACATAATCCACGACCGAACCCCAGAGGCGGGTCGGGTCTGTGCCTGCTACGCAGTCCCATCCCCTCACACCTGACCCACCTAAGGTGACACAGAAAGGCTCAAGACCCGCAGAAACAAAGGCCCGGTGCCGTATACACGCCGTCTACAAACATTATCTTGCAGCGAGCCTATCTCGTTGATCCGTAACGACTTTTTGCCCGTATACAGTTTTGCGCGCGCTGACATTCCGCGCAGATATTTCCAGGCCAACGTATCTCCAGCATAGGAGAAGCCCGACCATGACTAAATCTCAAATCGTTCATGCACGACTGACAGACGTCGAAGCAGCCGCTTTCGCTGCCCAGCCTGGTGCGACCGCCAGCGAGAAACTGCGCGGCCTTATCAATAATACCCAGCGTCAATCCGCGATGATTGCCGCATTGCTGGCGCAATCTCAACAGATGAGCAAAACCCTTGATAATCTCGCCACGGCCAAGGAAGGCCAAGGCGGCGGCGTTTCAGAGGCCGAGTTTCGCGCCGCGCTCTGGAAAATCGCAAACCTCATTAGCGCTGTGATGGACGGCATTCAAAGCCCGCAGAAAATCACCAGCGAAAACTACCGGCAAACCGCGTATCAGTTTGGCCAACAAATCCGTACCGGAGAATATTGAAATGCTCTCAATCGCCGTCAAAACCGCCGCAGGAGCGGTGTCGTACTATATTCACATGCAGGGCGAGGCTTCGAATAAAGAGGCCAGCACGGAGGATTATTATGCCGCTGAGGGCGTCGGTTACTGGGCTGGCGCCGCGTGCGAACAACTCGGGGTTTCATGCCAGGTCACGCCCGAGCAATTCAGCGCGCTCTGTAATGGCTTCGATGCAAACGGCCAACCTCTTGTCCAAAATGCCGGTGATTCAGACCGTCGTGCTGGCTGGGATTGCACATTTTCAGCGCCTAAATCCGTTTCTCTGGTTTGGGCCAATGCCGATAAGGATACGCGCGAGGCGATTGAAAAGGCCCACGCACAGTCCGTTGAAAAAGGACTTGAATTTATCCAGGACAAAGCCTCGTATTCCCGCCGTGGCAAAGAAGGCCATGCAGAGGAAGAGGCTGATATTGCCGTCGCGGTATTCCAGCATGGAACCTCGCGCGAGCGTGATCCGCAATTGCATTCCCATGCGTTTGTCGTTAATGCCGCAGTGCGCGAAGATGGTACGGTCGGAACGCTGCAAGGTCGGCATTTTTTCGATTGGAAAATGGCCGCTGGCGCTTTATACCGGGCTGAGCTTGCCAGTGAAATGCAGAAACTTGGTTATGCCGTGGAACGCGATGGTTCCAGTTTCCGCTTGACCGATGTTTCAACCGATGCCGAGCGCGAGTTCAGCAAGCGCCGCGTACAAATCGAGGAGGCATTAAAAGAGGCTGGAATGACTGGCGCAGCGGCAAGCTCAGTCGCCGCATTATCCACCCGCCAGGCCAAGGGCGATATCGATATTGAAGCACTACGCCAGCAATGGCAGGATGCAGGCAAGGAGTTCTGTTTGGATAACGTGCCAATGCACGACAGAATCACGCCGCTCGATAAACCAGCCTTGGCCGATATTCTCCGCGAAGCGCACACGAATAAATCGGTTTCGCGAGAGCAGGATATTTACACCGCAGCATTTCAGGCCGCGCAAGGCGTGGGTGATGCAGAACAGGCCCACAACCTAGCCCGCGAATCATTCGACGAAGCTGTGAATATTGGTGCAGGCAAAGACGGCAAGACGCGTTATTCCACACAAGAGATTATCGCCGCCGAGCGTTCGATTATCGATAACGCCGCGAAGCTCGCCGTCGCTGAGCCCCACCAAGCCATTCCATTGCGTCCTGCAACTGAGGGCGGCTTCCAGTTATCCCCTGAGCAGCAAGCCGCGCGTGAAAATCTCGCGGGTGCTGGTGGCATTAAGGTTTTGGTCGGTGATGCTGGCACGGGCAAATCGACCTTGCTTGCAGAAGTCCGCCAGGATTATGAGCGGGCCGGGTATCAGGTCATCGGCTGTGCGCCCAGTGGCAAGGCCGCTGCTGGATTATCGGAATCGGCAGGCATTAAAGCTAAAACGCTGGACCGCCTGTTACTGGATATTCAGCGCGGCGAAACCGCCCTGCACGCAAAATCGCTGATCGTGATCGACGAAGCGGGAATGGTCGATTCCCGCAAAATGGCCGCGATGATGACCGCAGCGGAATCGGCAGATGCCAAGATTATCGCGGTTGGAGATTGGAAGCAGTTGCAGCCAGTGGGTAGCGGCGCGACATTCGCAGCCCTGGCAGAGGCCCATGGTGATCCAGCCAGGTTGCAAGAGATTTTTCGCCAGCGCGACGAATGGCACAAAGGCGCTGTGTCCAATATGTCCAAGGGTGATGCAGCGGCAGCTATGTCTGGATATATGGACCGTGGTTTGGTTTCCATTGAAAACACGCACAAGGCCGCGGTGGCGGCTGTGGCAGAAAAGCTGATCGAAGCACGCAAGGATGTCGGGGCGGATCAAGTCATCGGCCTGGCCAGCACAAATGCTGCTGTGAACGACATCAACAAAGCAGTCCGGGAGCGGCTGATTGAGGCAGGAGAGATTACCGACGTGCGGAGAATTGAAACCGCATCCAAACAACTGGATGTCGGAATCGGTGACCGCCTTTTGGTCACAAAAAACGACAGCGAAACCGGGCTGAGAAACGGCGATATTCTCACAGTGAAGGGTATCGATGAAACCGGCCATGCATGGGTTCATGTGGACCGTGGCAGCCAGGAATTCACTGCGGATTTATCTAGCCTTGAGCTAAACCATGGTTTCGCCATTACCACGCACAAAGCGCAAGGCGCGACCGTTGACAAGGCGATTATTTTGGGCAGTGAACACACCTCGAGAGAGGCGGCCTACGTGCAGGCAAGCCGCGCTAGGGATGAAACCCAGTGGGTTTTCAGCGCGGCGAAGGTGGAGAAACTGGCGCAAAGCATTGGAAACGACACTCCGCCAACCGGGAAGATGCGTGATTTTGCCGAGAGTTTGGAGCAAAAGCGGCTAGAAGCGGGGCTGCCGCCGAGTTTGGCTGAAGATCACCGCGCGAGTTTTGTGGAGTGCCGGGCCTGGCTGAATGCCAACGCTTATCTTATCCAGGGCCACGAACATCCCTCCGGTTTGGACCCGCGCCTGGCCGACCTCAAGCAGGTCATCGAGGCGATGGGCCGCAGCCAGCAAAAGGAAAGCACCCTGGATTACCCCGACGCTGCCAAACACATGGACAAGGGCGCCGACCACGAGCCTGAGCGCGACATGAGTAAGGATGGCGCCTGCTTGGGCGAGTAACCCAAGTCAATCCAACGCACTTTGAGGCCGAAATCAGCCAACGGGGGTGGTGAAACACCACATCCTTTGGCCCAGCCGCGTCGCACCAACGCAGTTGACTGGCGGAACCCGCCGCGTGGGGCGGTGAAACGCCACCCCACCGCTTCAGCATTTTCAATCTCGCTCGAGATATTTCCATGGCTCAGTATCTGTTCATCAGAGCCGCAATATCCTAAACCACCCCTGGAGAAACTGATGAAACCCCACGATTTCGAACAATTCGCCGCCATGCTCGATTACCTCGAAGCCTTCGCCAACGATTACAACCCTGACGCCGAAGAGGGCCAGGAACTCCTGGCCGATTTGGCGGATGCGCTGCTTGAAAACCCCCATGCCCCAGCGCTGGGCCATCACCGGATCGAGCTTGCCAAAAAGCTGATCCTGCAGCACCTGGGCGAGCCGCACAAGATCGGTCCGATCTGGACCAGTTTCGTTTGCGACTGCCTCCACCGCCTGGATGCGTGGGAGCAGATGCGCCTGTCAACCCGCGATTACCACCGCGCCCATTTTGGGGAGTGACAGTCATGCGCAAATACTTTGCAACCCTGGCCGCCGTGGCTGTGCTGATCTACGGCCTGTCCGCCGTCTTCTTCGCCGAGCAGTTCCAGCCCGGCGTTCGTGGTCTGGCCCGTGTCCTGGTCATCCACGAAATGGCCCCGATCTGGGCACAGCCTGCGCATTTTCATTGGGAAGTCGAAGGCAAGCCACAGGCCGCCACCCCCGCACAGATCGACGCGTATCTGGCTGACGCAAAGAAGACTTCGATGTTCGATTTTTGGACGCAGCGCGAAGTCCACTTTTCGCCGCTGATCCTGGCGAACTTGCTGCTGTACGTCCTGCCCTGGCTATCGCTCTTTGTCAGCATCAAGTTGCTGAACACCTGGCTGACGATCCGCCGATTGACGCGCCCCTGAATTTCCAGGCGCACGTACCAAGACATCGAACCTTCAGGAGAAAAAGATGAGCACCGAAACCGAAGACAAACGCGAGTTGACCGCGGCCGACAAACACAACCTGGCGCGCGTCGCCAGGATGACCAAGGCCGAGAAGGCCGCGGCCACGGACTGGGAGAAGGACTTTCTCAAGAAGTTGGGCGAGCGCTACGCCAAATGGAAGGACAAGGTTTTTTTGTCCGAAAAACAGTCAGCAGCCCTCGCCAAGATCGTGGCCGCCCTGGACGCGCCGCCCGAGGACGATCTGCCCGATCCGAACGCAGATTAGCGCCATGCGCCCCCGCAATCACGTCGCCCTCGCGCTGCTCAAGCGCGGCGGCGGCACCAAGTCTCACACCAAGTCCCGCAAGGCGCTGCGCCGCGCGGGGAAGATGCAAACCCAAAAGGAATCGTCATGAAACTGAACGCCAAAACCTTCACCATCGCCGCTGTGGCTGCGGCAATTTTCGGCCTTGCCATCGGCGCGGCGCTTGGCCAGCAACACCAGGCCGCGCAAGTGCAGCCACAACAGCAGCCCTCCCCTGCCGCGCTGCGGTCCGATCCCGTACCAGCCAAGCCCGGCGGGAACTATGTGGTGATGGTGACTCCGGGGCCTGACAGCCTTTTGCGCCTGGCCCTGGACACGCGCAACGTGGAGAGCCTCGCTGCGGCCCACAACTTCAAAGTCGCCGTCGCTGCCGTGTGCGACGCGAAATGCCAAAAAAAGCTGCAAGCCTTGCCAAGCCTGGCAATGACAGCACAAAGTTTTGGCGTGCAATTCGTGCCTGGCAACCGCGCAACGCTAAAAAAGTTGGTCGCCGAAGGTTGGACCGAAGAGACGCTTTACTGACCAACAAACGCCCCACCCACCCAAGCCCGCCGCGTGCGGGCTTTTTTGCGCGCGAGATATTTCCAGGGCTGCGTACCCAAGCAAGCAAACAAAAAAGGAGCTTGCCATGGCGTCACGCTATATCCCCATCGACCAGTTCATCCAGGAGGCCCAGGCCTACCAGCGCCAACGCCGCAAGGCGCGGGTGCGTGCGCTCGCCATCACCATCGCCACGCGCCTGCTTCTCATCCTGGCCGCGCTCGCCATCGTCGCCGTCGGTTATCTGACCTTCCCCAGCACTGCGGACGCTGCGGAACTGCCCGCCGCGAACCGCTGGTCCCTCGACATCAGCACCACCAGCTATCACCTGCGCCAATGGGCACGGGACAGCCTCAACCAGAGCAACCCAGGACTGGGCTTCGAGTATCAGTACAGCCGCAACTGGGGTGCAGCGGCAGGGTTCTACAAGAACAGTTACAGCCGCACATCAGCCTACTTGCTGGCGGCCTACACACCCCTGCACCTTGCCCTGCCAGCAGCCTGGCGCGTGAGCGCTGGCCTTACAGCAGGCATGGTGTCTGGCTACACCAGCGCCGAGGCGCCAGCGCGCCCGTTGGCGCTGGCTGCGCTGATCGAGGTGCGCGACCCGCAAGACTGGGGGATAAACATCGTTTGCGTGCCGAACATGGGGCCAAGCGCTGGGTTCGTCGGTTTGCAACTGGTGGCACCGCTATGAACGCGCGCCCCCGCTCCACCCAGCGCCAGCGCCTGCCCGTCTGGGCCGCTGCTGGCGTCGCTCTGGCCGTCGCAATCTTCATCTACCAGCCCAGCATCGGCATGTGGGCCGCAAGCGCGGGGCTCATCCCCGCATGGCTTTGGATCGACGAGGGCATCGACCCTCGCAAAGCCATCGCAGAAACCGTCGCCATCGTTGCGGTCGCCGCGTGCCTTAGCACGGTCTGGCTTGCCAACTTCCCAGCCCCACTGTTGCAAATCTCGCAAGGAGCCAGCCATGCAAATCATTCTTGAGGCCGCGGCCTACACCATCGCGTTCGCCGCGCTGCTGGCCGGGGCACTGCCCCTGCTGATCTGGGCTTTCAACCTCCAGGCAGGCCGCAAAGGAGCGCGCCAGCGCTAGCCAATTTCCAGGCGTCTGTATTCAAACAAGCGGCAAGCCCAGCGGGTCGGTGGCAGTCGCGGCGCATTTTGAATCCTGCATGCGCAAAACCCCCGCAGACGGTGCAGCCAACTCCAAATGGCGGCGAGCCGTCCGACAGCACGGTGTCGTGATTCAGACCCAGGCCAGGGCCATGCACCTGGCCGACCAAACACAACCAGGAGAACGCGATGCGCGCGATCAAAGTTTCCATCATCGCCGCCCTGCTGGCGGCATTCGTCGCCCCGGCGTGGGCCGCCACTGGCGGCACGGCCACGGGCGCCAGCGTCACCGCGAGCAACGTCACGCAGCAGGACGCTTACAACAACATCTCCGAGGGCACCAACTCGACCGCTGGCCAGGCAGGCACTGGGCAATCGGGCAATATCAGTATCGGCCTGGCCTCCAACAGCGGCGGCTCGTGGGCTGGCGCCTCGAACAATGTTGCCATCGGCACCTTGTCGGCTGCTGGAACTGGTCTTGGTTCGCCGAACAATGTTGCCATCGGCGCCTACGCTGCCGCTGGCACCAACGGCACCCAGGACAACACAAGTCTTGGATACGGGGCAGCAAGCAACGGCGGCTTCGGCCTGGCGCTGGGGTATGGAGCATCCAGCACGGGCACCAACTCTGTTGCCATCGGCGCGTCATCCACTGATGGCGGCCAGAGCAACGTGTTCAGCGTCGGTGCCGTCGGCAACACGCGGGCCATCACAAACGTCTCTGCTGGGCTGGTGTCATCGACCAGCACCAACGCCGTTAATGGAGCGCAGCTTTTTTCTGTCGAGGAACTGGCATCGCAAGCCATCACCAATGCCGCAACAGCCGAGAGCACCGCCACGGTTGCGCAGCAAGAGGCGGGCGGCGCGCTGACCACGGCAGCGGGCGCCGCGAACGCTGCGGCCACTGCACAAGCAGGTGTCGGCGCGCTTGCACAGCAGGCCGTGAACGTGCTGGGCGGCGGCTCCAGTGTGAGCAACGGCACCATCACCGCCCCGGCTTACATCATCGGCCCGAGCGTTTACAACAACGTGGGCGGCGCGCTGAACGCCCTCAACAACACGACCATCACCAACACGCAGGCAGCGGCAAATGCGCAAAGTTCGGCCAACTTTGCACAGAGCGCCGCCGTTGGCGCGCAGACCACAGCCAACTACGCCCAGGTCTTGGCCAACAACGCTTTGAATGGCGTGGCGGCGGCGAACACCAGCATCGGCGTGGTGAATAGCGAGGTGTCGGCGAACACCACGAACCTTCAAATCCAAGGCGTAGCGATCCAGCAAAACCAGCTTGCCACCCAGGCCGCACAGACCACTGCAAGCCAGGCCTTGGTGCTGGGCCAGAACAGTGCCCAATACACCAACTCTGGCAAGAGCCTCACGCTCAACAGCAACAACGGCGCGGGGACTTTGGTGCAAAACGTCGCCCCGGGCATCGCGTCAACGGATGCCGCCAACGTGGGCCAGGTCCTGGCCGCGCAGTCGGCAGCCGTGAACCAGGCCAACGCTTACACCACCGCGACCATCGCGCCCGTGGCCACCACCGCCAACACGGCCCTGGCCACCGCGCAGACCAACAGCCAGCAGATCATCACCCTGCGGACCGTGCAAACCGCGCAAGGTCAAGTCATTGGGATGGTCCTCAATGGCGTGGCAGGCATCTGCAAACAAAACGGCAACACGCTCACCTGCGCACAATCCCAGGCCAAAGGCGTGGGTGCACTCGCAGCAGGCGCGGGGGCCGATGCTGGATACGCGGGCAGCCTTGCACTCGGTACAGGCGCAACGATCACCGCGAGCGGCGGTCAGGACAGCAACACCATCGGCGCCGTCGCCATCGGCACGGGTGCCCGGGCCAATGCCGACCCTGGCACAGCCTTGGGTTTCCAAGCAAACGCGGCAGGCGCGAACTCGGTGGCGCTGGGCTATCAGGCCGTCGCCAACGGCAACAACAGCGTTGCACTGGGCGCAGGCAGTGTCGCCAACCGCGACAACAGCGTGAGTGTGGGAACCGCCAGCCAGCCGCGCCAAATCACCAACGTCGCCCCTGGCACCGCGCCGACCGACACGGTGAATTTCGGCCAGGTGGAAGGACTTCTGCAAGGCATGGGCAGCGGCGTGCTCACCCAGGCTGACGCCTACACCAGTGCGGCCGTGGCGCAAGCATCGGCCCTGGCCCAGGTGCCCACGTTCGGCCCGACCGGCAACAGCATCACGGTCGGAACTGGCAGTTATTCAGGGTATGGCGCGCTCGGCATCGAGTACAGCCACTTGACGTCCACCGACTCAAAACGCCCCGCGTTCGTGAGCATCGGCGCGGCCATCAGCGACGGCAGCGCGCCAACGCTGTTCCACGCCGGCCTGTCCATGGGCTGGTGAACAGCCATGGCAACCACTTACGCCCTGTGGTGGCCAGGTCGCGCGACCGCCCCGGCCGACCGTGCCTGGATCAACGCCACGCGCCAGTTCCCGCGCCCCAGGGTGAGACACGAAAGCCTCGAGGCCGCCATGCGCGCGGCGGAGCGGTTCGCCGCGATGGGCGCGGCCCGCCCGGTCCTCATCTAGCAGACCGGACCCAGGACATGGGAGCGACTGCCGCCGGAGTTCCAGCCTGGCCAACACTGAGCCAGGCCAGATATTTCCAGCGGCGCGTAGCAGTTCAAGGGCAGCAAGCGCGGCCCGCAACCCACGGAGATTTTCAAATGATTGCAACCCTCATCAAAGTCGTCGGCGGCCTCCTCGTCATCGGGGCCATCAGCCTGTCCATCCACGAACTCAACCAGATGATGGACGCCAGCAACCCCGCGACCAGCGGCGTTGTCCTTGCCCCGATCAGCGTGCGCTGAGCTAGCAGCGCCACCATTCGACCCGGAGAAAACCATGCAAACCAATAACGCCCACGAGGCCCTGGCCGCGGTTCTTGACAACCGCGACAAGATCGACAGCGCAACCATCGTCATGCAGTGCCCGGCGCACCGTGGCGGGCTCGGGGCAAGCCTCGAGGTGACGATCGAAGCAGGCAGGCTCGGCATGCAGTGCCTGTGCGGCTGCACGCAGGCCGAAATCCTGGCGGCCGTGTACGGTCCCGGGCAGGAGGAAAGGCCGATGGATCGTTTCGATGAGTTCATCAACGCCCTCGCCGCCTGATTTTCCTCTCCAACGTACCAATGCACGGGCCACAAGACCCGCACCAATCCTCAATCTCAAGGAGCAGCAAATGGATTCCATCACCGCACGCATCGTGGCCGCAATGCTCAGCGTTTCCGCCTTCGCCGGCATCGGCGTCGCGACGTACACCAGCCTGCAGACCTCTGCACAGGCCAAGACCATCCAGACCAAGTTCATGGCCTCGATGCCAAAGCTGCCTGCCTCGTTGCCTGCCGCAGCGGCTTCGGGGGCGAAGTGACAAACAAAAACCACCGGGACAAAAAGGCTGCGCCTGCGCTGCCTGGCGGTTTCTGGCCTGGCCTGATGCCACCGACCACATCGAAGCGAGCCAAAGCCGTAGCGGCGGCGTTCAGGGCTGGAAAGATTGACGAGGCCCGGCGCCTCGCCAAGGAGAAATCATGAAGACCAACGTGAGTGTGATTCAAAAGTTGCTTTCACAAGCGCACGAAGCTGAGCAACGGCAAGCCGCCCTGCTGGCCCAAAAAAAGGAGCAGTACAGGCATGCGCTGAAGCTGCTGAACGATCTGCAGGCTCACGTCATCCACTATCAACAGCGCCAGCACGCCATGGGCTGCAGCGTGGCATGGGGTGAGGCGCAAGCCATGCGCGATTTCATTGACACGCTGAAAACGACTGCCAGCATGCAGCGCACCGAGGTCAACCGCCTGCAATCCATGCTCGACGAGCAGACCAAGGCGTGGACCGCCACACGCCAGCGCGTGAAGGCGCTGGAGCAATTGGTATCCAAGCGCCGCGCCACAGCGTTCGCAACGCAGCGCCGGCGCGAGCAGGCAGAGCTGGATGACTGGCTGCTGCACCAGCCATCGCAGCGCGCAGCCTGAACCACCAACCACCCAAACCAAACCCAGGAGAACATCATGAAAGAAGACCAGATGATTCAAACCATCATCCAGCTCGCAAAAGTGGCGCGTCATGAGGGACTGCGCGGCGTGTTGCCGTTGACCGAGATGATGCCCGACGCCTTCAGCCGCCGGGGGGTGAAGCTGTTAGGGCTGGGCGCCGAGCCCGACGATATCCGCTCCCTGCTGGGGGTGGAGGCCGAGCGCGACGCCCGGATCAAAAGGCTCGTGATCGAGGGCCTGGCCGGGATCGCCGACGGCGAGAACCCCGAAGTTCTGGAGGCGCGGCTGCGTCTGATCGCCGGGCTGGAGAAGGCCTGCAACCAGCTCGCGCTCGCTCAAAAAACCTGAGCGACGGAGCGAACCCATGAATGAAGCAAAACCGGACTTCCGGCAAGAGTTCACCGACAAGGTCATCGATGCGATCGAAAGCGGCAAGCCGCTCCCGTGGGAGCGGCCCTGGACCGCCGGAATCAGCCCACAAAACGCGATTTCAGGCGAGGAATACCAGGGCATGAATCGGCTGATTCTGGCCATCGAAATGCTTGAAAAGGGCTACGCCGACCCGCGTTTCGCGACCTTCAAACAGGCGCAAGACTTGGGCGGCTCAGTGGCCAAAGGCGAGCGGGGCGTGCTGGCAGAGCGCTGGGAATACGCCGAGTTTTGGCAGCGGCCCGAGGTGCAGGTGAAAGAGGGCGAAACGCGGGTGCAGGTTCGCGCTGTGGACGGCCCGAGCGCCACCTTGGACACGGGCCGCGAGGTTCCCAAACACACTTTGCAGGCCGAACACAAGGGCAAAATGTACCCATGGGCGCAGGCCGCGCAGGAGTTGAACCTGGCTTACAGCAAGGTCTTCACCCTCTTCAACGTCGCGCAGTGCAATGGCTTGAAACTTGAGCCGCTGCCAGCGCTGACGAACAAGATCGAACCGGAAGATCGGTTCCAATCCATCAAGGACGCGATGGCGCGCGACGGCCTGAAATTCGAGACCGGGAGCGCGGCGTTTTACCTGCACAGCACCGACAGCGTGGTCACGCCCCCTGCCAACGCCTTCAAAGATGTGGGGGGCTACCAGGCGACCGTTCTGCACGAAATCGGGCACGCGACCGGCGCAGAGCACCGGCTGAGCCGCGACGGCATCACAGGCGGCCATGAGTTCGGCAGTGAGGGCTATGCCAAGGAAGAATTGCGCGCCGAATTTTTCAGTATTTTCGCGGCGATGGAGACGGGCATCACCAGATTGCGTGATGAGCAGCATGCTGCCTATCTCCAAATCTGGATTGGTGCGGCGAGTGACGATAAGGACGAGTTTTTCAAAGCGGCGGACGACGCAGCCAAGGCCGTTGATTACGTCATCGGCAAAGAGCACGAAATGCTGCAGGAGCGCGAGGCTGCACAGGCTGAGCCTGGGCGCGAATTCGACCTTGGTCTATAGACGGCGATATTTCCAGGGCCGCGTACCCATGCAGGGGCGGCAATCGCCGTCCCGCCCAACCTTCGCATCGAAAGGACATCATGGAAACTCAAATCACCCCCACCCCCGAAGCCACCGGCCAGAAGGTCGCGCTGCATGTCTGCCCGACCATGACCAGGTCTGGTTTCTGGTGCCGCCGCTGGCTCACCTTCAAAATTGTCGTCGGCGAGGACCCGCTCGGCCCTCGCGGCGGGCATGGCGGCTTCTGGGGGTCCGGCCGGGTTGTCTGCAGCACCACCAAGCCCGCTGAAGCCAACGATTATCTGGCGAGATACGCCAGGCTGAACGGCTGCAAAATCGTTTAGCAGCACCAGGCCCGCTCCGGCGGGCTTTTTCTTGCCCGCTGGGCATGCACACGGCCGCTGATTTTCCAAGCCCCCGTACCAAAGCACGGGCCATGAGGCCCGGTCAACTGGAGCATCGCAAATGAACAAACTCATCATCCCGGCCCTCCTGGCCGCGGCGCTGGCCGGGTGCGCAGGTGTCCCGCCTATGTTCGGCGGGGCTCCATCGTCCAGCGCCCTGACCTACACCCCGGGCCAGGCGCAGCAACCCCAACAGGTCATGTTCGGCACGGTCCTCGCCGTGCAACGCGTGACCATTGACGCGCCAGATTCGGCGACCGCTCCTGGCGGCCTGCTCGGGGCGCTGACCGGGGGCTATGTCGGGTCGCGGATCGGCAATGGCAACGGCTCCAAAGTCGCGGCCGTGCTTGGCGCCATTGCGGGTGGGCTTGGTGGAGAGGCAGCCACCAGCGGGGCCTACAAGCAGTCTGGTGTGCAGGTTACGGTAAAGATGGACGGCGGCGGGGACTTCGCCGTTACTCAGGCCGCCGACGTGCCGCTCACAGTCGGCGAGCGCGTGGAGGTCGTCGGCGGCTACGGCCAGATCGCTCGCGTTCTGCCGATGCCAGCCACAGAGCAGCGGCCGTGATTGCCGTTCTGCATCTGGTGTACACAGCGGCCAACGGGCCGCTGGTGCGGCAGACCGAGCGGTACAACACGCTGGCGGACGTGCCCACAGTGTGGGCGCGCCACATCACCTCGCAGCAGCACGCCCAGGTGATTTACACCGAAGGCATGGCGATCATCTACACCCCGCGCACGCATGAGGTTCTTTACTAATTTCCGGCGCTGCGTAACAGGTCAAGGGCGGCACAGCGCGGCCCTGCAAACAGGAAACAGCATGAACACCAAAAATAAACTTTATCGCAACGCCGTGTTGCTCAAGACCAAGCCGAAGTCACGCCCAGTGCCGGAGCTTGCGCCCCGGCGCGACCCGCTGATCTGGGCGATGTTTGGCCCGAACTACAAACCCACAGGAGCGAAATCATGAGCCAACAAATCAATGTCGATGCCTGCCTGCAGGCGCTGTCTGGCTGGAGCCTGGCCGATCTTTGGACGGTCCTGGCACAAGCCGAACTCTGGGAACTCGGCGCGATGCTCGCCGACCACGCCGACGGCGTGCCGACAGCGGCGCACCAGTATCCAGATGCCGAACAAAGGCTCGGTTTCTGGGCCGAAAGCTGCGGCCTGGACCCGAGCACCGGGGAGCGGGCGGCTGTTGAGCCCGACCCGGCGACGGGCGAGACCGAGGCCTTTTTTCTGGCGAAGGACGGTGCACGGATGATCGTGCGCGAACTGCAAACCCCTGTCCGGCGCGAAGACAAGAAAGATTGATGGCATCGGCATGTTTTAAGCAGGCCACTACAGCCACTTCCCAGCCCGCCCCGCGCGGGCTTTTTCATGCGCGCTGCGCACGCATGCCGGGGCTCGTTCCAGCCCCTGCCAATCTGCCATCCGAAGCCGCCCCGACCTGCGGCGCCTTGGCGCTCAGGCATCTGCCACGCCAGCCCTGCGCTCTGTCATGTCCGCTGCACGCGCCATGCCTGCGGCACCGGCTTGCAGGCTCGCCCCATGAGGCGGCTCCGAACAGCAGATTTCAACCAGCAGGAGAAGATGACATGAACGATCCCCTACACCCCACAAGCAACGGCGAGGCTCACCAAGCAGCAGATGTGCAAATCCCGGAAGCCACCCGGCGCAAGCACTACCTGAGCGGCGAGTTCTTCATCACTCCTCAAGCCCTCGAAGCGCACGACATCGACGAGGTTCTGCGCTGGTTCAACCTGCCACATGAGCCCGTGACCGTCGGCGATGTGCGCGACATCGGACACGGCCTGAAAGCGTATTTCGGATACGACGACAGTAAGCCGATGCGCAAGGCTCTCTTTGTCCGCATCTACTGATCCACACGCACACCATCAGGAGCACCAGCTATGACCACTGCAACCCCAACCGGCACCACGGCCGCCGACTTGTTCGGCGAGCCCATCCACATCTACACCCGCGCCCAGGCCATCGAGGACGGCATGCTGATCGACGTCAGCGGCACGGCAAGAGAGGCTGGCATCGTCTGGCCTGTGGCCATCACCAGCGCCGTATGGAGCGACGCCTGCGCCTGGACCGACGCCGACGACAAGCGCAAGGGTGGCGGGGCGTGCTGGCAGAGCGAGAGCGGCAGGCTTTGGGATGCCGTGTGGATGGCATCGCGCGCGATCCGCGCAGGACTGCGGCGCGGGCACGATGGCCGCGACCCGATCTTGTTTCAAGTCCTGCGCATTCCCCGCGAAGGCCGGGGCGTTCGTCCCCGCCTGGCCACGCTCAAGCTGCAGGTCGGCCCTGGCGACGCAGGCGAGCCGGTCATCACGATCATGCTTCCGGGCGAGGATTGAAAGCACGCAAATTTGTACTAACATATTTATATGCTCACCAAATTCGAATGGGACTCCGCCAAGGCGCTGGCCAACCTGCGCAAGCATGGGGTGAGCTTCGAGACGGCCATGCGCGTGTTTGCCGATCCGCTCGCATCGTCCAATCAGGATCGCATCGAAGGCGGTGAGCCAAGGTGGATCACCATCGGCGTGGTGGAGGGCTATGTGTTGCTCGTGGTGGCGCACACCGTGCGCAACGAGGACGATGGCACCGAGATCATCCGCATCATCTCGGCCCGGCGCGCCGACCCGAAGGAAAGGAAAGACTATGAGCAAAATGGTTAAACATGCCGTGGACCTGGCCAAGCTGCCGCCCCTGACCGCCAGGCAGCGCAAGGAACTGGAGGCCCTGGCGGCGAAGCCTGACAGCGGTATCGATGTCAGCGACATCCCGGCGCTGGGGGATGCGTTCTGGAAGAACGCGGTGCGCAACCCGTTCTACAAGCCCACCAAGACGCCGACCACGGTGCGCGTGGACTCGGACGTGCTGCTGTGGCTCAAATCCAAGGGGCGGGGCTACCAGACCAAGATCAACGCCATCCTGCGCGAGGCGATGCTGCGGGAGGTGGCGCCAGCCAAGCCTGCGCCGCGCGGCGAGCGGCACCGCAAGGCGGCTTGAAGAACTAACCCAGCTTTGCCACAGGAGCGGTCTGTCGCTGCGCCGCGTTCCCACAAGGTTTTCCGGAGATCCTTGAAAAAAGACTCGGGCCAAGTGGGCCTTTGGCCCACCCACTTCAGCCCAAAAGAATTGCGGTGTTTTCCAATATATAAATTTCTTTATTGGAATCCACCGCAATTTCCTCACGTGCGTATCACGCCAGGGCATCGACATTCGCGATGCCCTGTCAACCCGAAACCTCAGGAGCATCACCTTGAAAGCAACGACCAAACGACTTCTGGCCCGTGCCGGCATCCAGGCGGATGGCAGTGAGCGAGCCTTGAGCGCCATCATCACTGCGGCGGTCAAGCAGAAATACCAACAATACACTTCCCGCACTCTGATCGAGGCGATCAACCTGGACAATCGTGCCTGGTGCGAAGCTCACCGCTACACGCACAGCCGCACCCAGCCGCTGGAATCGGTGCGGCTCGAACTTCTGAAGCGCGTTGCTCGTGCGCACGTTGGCTCCCGCCAAGTCATGCAGAAGCTCCAGCGCGACATCGCGGACGGCGAGTTTGTGAGGAAGTTTGGCGAGGACATGGCCGAGGCCGTCGACTTCCTGCAAAGCCCCGCCAAGTTCCGTGCCGAGTTCCGCCGGATGCGCGCCGAGATGGTCAAGAGCGTATAAGCAAGGGGCGGAGATCATGGCCAAGAAACTCACGGCCGAACAGAAAGCAGCGCGCCGCATGGAGAAGCACGGCAACGAGTACATCGCGGCCGTTGCCGCAGCCGCGGCGCGTGGGCTTGCCCCGCTTACTGGCACCGTGCCGCAGTGCGTCTGGGCGGAGCCCATCCGCGACCGCGCCATGACCGCAGACCCCACGCTTGTTGACGCCGTACGCGGCCGTGAAGGGTGCGCCACCGCGCAGTTCTGGATCGTGAACAGGTATAAGGTCGGGGAGCCACTGGCTGAAGCTGTGAGGACTGCTGGCAACGAGCCTGAAATGGCGCCGAATGCACGAGCCAAAGAATCAGAGCCAAGCGCCCGGCAGCTCGACATGTTCTGACCACCGTCAGGCCGCTGCCTGCGCGTGTCCACGTGGACCGCAACCGCCCTGGGCTGCACCAGGTCAAGCGCGCGGCCGCGTTCAAGCGCGGCCTGGATGGATTGCTCAGAAGTCGCCATGCGCGATTATCCCAGCTTCGCCACCGCGCCCAAGTACCCAGCATGGTGCCGCAGCGCGTAGTCCTGGCGCGTGAAGCCACTGAGTTGGACGGCCAGCACCGCGAGTACATCGCCAATTACAGACATCACCGTCGTTGATGTCGTGGGCGCCAGGCCCAGCGGGCAGACCTCGGCAGGGTCTCCCGTCCACAGCACCAGGTCAGAACACGCGGCAAGCTCCGAGTCGCTCTTGCCCGTGATCGTGACAATCCGCACATCGGGATGCAACTGCCTGGCCAGATGCACAAGCTCAACGACCTCCCGCGTTTTGCCCGAGTTCGAGATAAGCAGCAGGCAGTCATGGATGCCGAGCACGCCCAGGTCGCCGTGCTGGGCCTCCAGAGGGTGCAGGAAGATCGATGGCACGCCGACCGAGCACAGCGTGGTCGCGATCTTCGCCCCGATGCCGCCCGCTTTGCCGACGCCGGAGACAACCACTTTGCCCCCGGCGCGGGCCGAAGCAAGAAAACACTGGACAGCAGGCTCGAAAGGATTGTCCAGGGGGATGTTTTGGATGACCGCGGCTTCGGCCGCGAGGATGGATTGGATTGCGTTTTGCATGATCGGATTATCAGGGGTCATCACTTTTCCGCCGGTGTGTAGCTGCCCATGGACAGGAGAAACCCATGAGCACCAACAACGAAATCCCACGGCTGGTCAACACCAAAGAAGCGGCAAAAATCCTTGGCGTGTCCAAGGCCACCCTGGACCGCGACCGCGCCACCGGGTGCGCAGGCGGCGTGCCCTGCATAAGAATTGGCGGGAGGGCCCTGTACAGCCCGGAGCAAATCCTCGAGTGGGCCAAGGCCAGGGCCATTGTGCCAACGCCAGCCCTGGCGCTGCAGATCGAGGCAGCGCCACAGCCCAAGCGCCGGGGGCGGCCCAGGAAGTTGGTTTAGCCCAACTTCAGGGCCAAACGCTCTGCATCGATGTGTGTGTACCGCTTGAGCATGGCCAGGCTTTTGTGCCCCGTCATGCTCGCCACTTCCATGATGCCCAGGTTCTTCTCAAACAGGCGGGATGTGGCCTCGTGGCGCAGGTCGTGGAAATGCAAATCATGCATGAAGGCTGGATCTGGCTTGACGGCCTGCGCTGCGCAGTCAGCGTTGTAAATGCGCAGAGCGCGGGCTTTGCAGTTGGTCCAGACGGTCTCCATACTGCACGGCGTTTTCCAAGTAAAGACCTTGCCATCAATGCGCCGGGGGAGACTTTGCAGAGCGGCAACCGCTGCGGGCGACAACGCGACGACGCGGAACGTGTCGCCATTTTTTGTCTTACGGCGCTTGACGCCACGGACGCGACAAATGCTTTTTGCGATGTCAACGTCAGACCAGTTCAAGGACAAGATTTCACTTGCGCGGGCAGCGGTCTCGACAGCAAAAATGATGACTTGCCGCAGCCCCACGGAGTAGCGGTTGCGCTTGGCGTCGGCAGCCCGCAGCAGGTACTCGTACTCGGCACCCACCAGGCGCCGCTCTCGGCTCGGTGGCAACTCTGGTTTGTTGATGGCGCGGACAGGGTTGCCAGCGGGCAGGGCAATCGACAGTTCCTTTTCCGCGTAGGAAAAGACCGCCGACAGCATGCCCAGGTGGTGGATGACAGATTGGCTGCCAAGGCCGGATTTGAGCAGATCGTCGCGCCACGACGCAACATCGATGCCGCGCACGGCGCTGATAAAGTACGCGCCGAACCGAGCCTCAACGGCGCGCAGGTATTGAGGTGCACTGTTTGACCTCAGCCTTGGCAGCACCGCCGTTCTGTAGCTGCGGACAGCATCGGCAATCGTGACCTTCCCGGCATCGTCCCGAAACACGGCGAGATTGCCGCGTTGCGCTTCGCGCTCGATTTCACGAGCCCAGGCCTCGGCAGCGGCCTTCAGATCAAAGGTGCGGCTGATCGACGGCAAACCCTGCCGCCGGACCTGTGCGCACCACCCATTTTTTCGCTTCTCGATATAAGCCATCTCATTGCTCCCGATTCCCACTGGATTCCCATTAATGGGGTACGCAGAAGCGGAAAAGTCAGCAAACATGCGGGTCTCAGCGGGATTGCAATTCCGCTGATGACGCGCTTCGGCTACACCCCGGTGTTCGCCGGCGCCGTGGAAGCCACCGCCAGCATGGGCGGGCAGATCATGCCGCCGGTGATGGGCGCGGTGGCCTTCATCATGGCCGAGACGCTGAACGTGCCCTATGCCGACATCGTCAAGGCTGCGGTGATTCCGGCCTTGCTGTATTACTTCACCGCGTTCTGGATGGTGCATCTGGAGGCCGGGCGCAAAAAGCTCATGGGCCTGTCGGCCGACGAATGCCCCAACCCTTGGACAGCGCTGAAAGAAAACTGGCATCTCGCGCTGCCGCTGGCGGCGCTGGTGTGGATGCTGTTTCACGGTTTCACACCCATGTTCGCCGGCATGATGGGCCTGTCGCTCACCGCCATCTTGTTGCTGGGCGCGGCCATTGCCGCGCGTATTTCGCACACGGCATTCCGCATGGTGTTCTGGTTCGGCTGCGGCCTGGGGGCTGCGGCTTTCCTCGAGTTCGGCATCGTACCGGTGCTGGGCGTGATCACCCTGCTGGTGGCCGTCAATCTGATGGTGAAAGGCGGGCACAGCACCCTGCGCGCCTTGCGCAACAGCCTGATCGACGGCGCCCGCCAAGCCTTGCCGGTGGGCATTGCCTGCGCCATCGTCGGCGTCATCATCGGCGTGCTCACCCTCACGGGCGCGGCCACCAGCTTCGCCGGCTTCATCGTGGATATCGGCTCGCACAGCCTGCTGGCCTCGCTGGTGCTGACCATGCTGGTGTGCCTAGTGCTGGGCATGGGCATTCCCACCATTCCCAACTACATCATCACCAGTTCCATCGCCGCGCCGGCTTTGCTCAAGCTCGGGGTGCCGCTGATCGTCAGCCATATGTTCGTGTTTTATTTCGGCATCATGGCCGACCTGACGCCGCCGGTGGCCCTGGCCGCGTTTGCCGCCGCCTCCATCGCCAAGGCCCCGCCCATGCGCATCGGCTTCAAGGCGACGCAGATCGCGCTGGCTGGTTTCGTCGTGCCCTATATGGCGGTGTACGACCCGCAACTCATGCTGCAGGGCGCCTGGACCTGGGCCGGCGTGCTCTACGTGCTCAGCAAGGCCGTGCTGGCCATCGTGCTGTGGGGCGGCGTGGCGGTGGGCTATCTGCGCGCCACCCTCACCTTGCCGGAGCGGCTGGCGGCGTTTGCCGCGGCAGCGCTGCTGGTGTCGGCCGTTCCGTTGACGGACGAACTCGGCTTCGCCGCCGCAGCGCTCTTGCTGCTGGCGCATGGCTGGCGCACGCGGGGACAGGCAGCCGTCGCGGCTTAGGCGACGCTGGCCCGCCGCGCCTTCCACCAGCCCAAGCCCACCGGCAGCAGCGACAGCACGATGATGCCGAGCGTGAGCAAACCCAGGTTGTGTTTGATCCACGGGATGTTGCCGAACAGATGGCCGGCCGCCATCAACGAACCCACCCACAGCCCGCCGCCGCCGATGTTGTAGACGAGGAATTTGGGGTAGGACATCTCGGCCACGCCGGCGACGAAAGGCGCGAAGGTGCGCAAAAACGGGACGAAGCGCGTGGCGACGATGGTGATGCCGCCATAGCGCTCGTAGAACGCGTGGGCACGGTCGAAAGCCTTGCGGTTGAACCAGCGGCTGTCTTTCCAGGTGAACACGCGGTGGCCGATGGCGCGGCCGATGAAGTAGTTGGAAATATTGCCCAGCACCGCTGCCGCCCACAGCAGGCCGAAGGCCAGCGGGCCGTTGAGCGACCCCGCGGCGGAAAACGCGCCGACGATGAACAACATCGAATCGCCCGGCAAAAACGGCATGACCACCAGCCCGGTTTCGACGAACACGATGGCAAACAGCACACCGTACACCCAGGGCCCATAGGCTTGGATGAACTGGGCGAGTTGCACGTCGAAGTGCAGGATGATGTTGACGATGCTGGAGGGGTCCATGGAATGCGGGCCGAAGGTGGAATGCCTGAAATGCCGGATTGTGCGAGCCCTGACTGAGCCGAGACCGAGCCGTTGGAGATGCCGGTGGCAGCTCGAAAAAAACCGGCTGAGTATACTGATCCGATGATGGTTGCCTCGGTCGAATCCCCCCAGCTGCATGCGGATTCGGCCGCGCGCGACGCGCGTGAATCGGCCCCCATCCGCCCCCTGCCCGACACCCTGATCTCCCAGATTGCCGCTGGCGAAGTGGTCGAGCGGCCGGCCGCCGCGCTGCGCGAACTGCTGGACAACGCGCTGGACGCTGGCAGCAGCCGCATCATCGTGCGGCTGGCACAAGGCGGGCTCGATCTGCTGAGCGTGGAAGACGATGGCTGCGGCATTCCGCCCGATGAACTCGCGCTGGCGCTGGCGCGCCATGCCACCAGCAAAATCGCCACGCTGGACGATCTGGAACGCGCCCAGAGCCTGGGCTTTCGCGGCGAAGCCCTGGCTGCCATGGCGGCCGTGGCCGAGGTGGAGATCGTCAGCCGCCGCGCTGGCCAGCCGGGCGCGAGCATCAGCGCTGCAGCCGGCCGCATCGGCGCCCTGACGCCGGCTGCCGCAGCCCAGGGCACGGTGGTCACGGTCAAGCGCCTGTTCCACGACATTCCCGCGCGGAGACGCTTTCTCAAGTCGCCACCGACCGAAACCGGCTGGTGCGTGGAGGTGTTCAAGCGCGCGGCGATGGCCCATCCCCATGTCGCCTTCAGCCTGTGGCAGGACGGCCGCGCCAGCCTGCAATACGCCGCCGACTTCAGCCCCGCCGGCTTGCAGCGCCTGGCCGATGTGCTGGGCAAGGCCTTCGCCGAACACGCCCTGCCGGTGCAGGCCCGGATTGGCCCGCTGGCGGTGCATGGCCTCGTCTGCCGGCCCACGGCCGCGCGGGCGCGGGCCGAAGTGCAGCAGCTTTTCGTCAACCACCGCTGGGTGCGCGACCGGGTGTTGGCCCATGGCGTGCGCGCCGCCTATGCCGACGTGCTGCACGGCGCGCTGCAGCCGCAATACGCCTTGCTGATCGGGCTGCCACCCGAGCGCGTGGACGTGAACGTGCACCCGGCCAAGAGCGAGGTGCGCTTCCGCGAATCCCAGGCCGTGCACCAGGCGGTGCTGCATGCGGTGCAGCAGGCGCTGGCGCCAGCCCTGTCCGGGCGGGCGGACACGGGCGCTGGCGGGCATACAGCCGACGGCCTGTCTTCGCCTGCGCGCCCCGGTTCGCGGCCGAACCCACCGTTCGCGTTCGGTCCGCCCAGCATGCTGCGCCAAAGCGCCCTGCCCCTGGCCTCCATGCTGCAAGCGTATGCGCCACTGGGGCCGAGCCAGGCCGGGCATGTGGCGGATTCCGCCACCCCCAATCCCTGGCCGAACGAGCGCCTGGATCGCAACGCAGACACTGCGGCGCCAAGCCAGCCTCTCGGCCAGGCCATTGCCCAGTTGCACGGCATCTACATCCTGGCGCAAAACAGCCAGGGGCTGGTGATTGTCGACATGCACGCGGCGCACGAGCGCGTGGTGTACGAACGGCTCAAGGCCGCATGGGATCAGCGCAGCCTGCCCACGCAGCCCTTGCTCATTCCTGCCGGCTTCGCCGCCAGCCCGCAGGAATTGGGCGCGGTGGAAGACCATGCCGAAACCCTCCAGGCCCTGGGCTTCGACCTCGCCGCGAGCGGCCCCGCCAGCCTCGCGGTACGCAGCCTGCCGGGCCTGCTGGGACGGGCCGATCCGGTGCGGCTGGCGCGTGCGGTGCTGGCCGAACTGGCGGAATTCGGCACCAGCCAGACGCTGGAACAACGCCGCAACGCCCTACTCTCCACCATGGCCTGCCACGGCGCGGTGCGCGCCAATCGCCAGCTCACCCTGGGCGAAATGAACGCCCTGTTGCGCGATATGGAGGCCACCGAGCGCTCCGACCAGTGCAACCACGGCCGTCCGACCTGGCGCCAGGTGAGCCTGGACGAGCTCGACGCCTTGTTCCTGCGCGGGCGCTGACCATCATTGACCGGCATTGTCGTCCCTTCACGCGCCTTGTCACCAGCCATGCCGCACAAGCCCGAGCGCGCCCCGGTCTGGGCCATCACCGGCCCCACCGCGTCGGGCAAGACCGCCGTCGCCCTGGCCTTGGCGGCGTTGCGGCCGATCGAGATCATCAGCATGGATTCGGCGCTGGTGTATCGCGGCATGGACATCGGCACCGCCAAGCCCACGGCGGCCGAACGGGCGCAAGTGCCGCATCACCTGCTGGACATCCGCGAGCCGAGCGAAAGCTACAGCGCCGCAGCCTTTGCTGCCGACGCTGCGGCCCTGATCGACGCCATCCGCCAACGTGGACGCGAGCCGGTGCTGGTCGGCGGCACCTTGCTTTACCTGCTTGCCTTGCAACAGGGCCTCAACACGTTGCCCCAGGCCGACGCCAGCGTGCGCGCCGGCATCGGGCGCGACGCGCACGAGCGCGGCTGGCCCGCCATGCATGCCGAACTGGCACGGGTGGACCCTGCCACCGCCGCCCGCCTCGAGCCCGGCGACGCCCAGCGCATTCAGCGCGCGCTGGAGGTCTGGCAGCTCAGTGGCAAGCCCTTGTCGGCCCATTTCGCCGAGCCGCCCAGCGCGCCGGACGTGCCGCTGCGGGTGCTGGCGCTGGAGCCGTCCAACCGCGCGGAGTTGCATGCCCGCATCGCCCGGCGCTTCGACGCCATGCTCGCCGCTGGTTTTCTCGACGAGGTGCGCAGCCTGCGCGCCCGCGGCGACCTGCATGCCACGCTGCCGTCCATGCGCGCCGTCGGCTACCGCCAGGCCTGGGCGCATCTGGACGGCGAGATCGACGCCGCCACCTTCGCCGCGCAAGCCATCGCCGCCACCCGGCAGCTGGCCAAGCGCCAACTCACCTGGCTGCGCAGCATGCCCCACCGGCTGGTGGTGGACTGTTGCGCCGCGGACGCCACCGAACAGGCCCTGCAGCCCTTGCTTCGATCCTGAAGCACAAGCCGGGCCCGGCACCCATCGCAGCCTGCGCGTCCATGGCATGGTCGCAGACAAATCCACAATTCGTGGAATTTGTCACGAGATCATCGATTCAGTGACATGCCCGGGCTCTCAACCTCGCGTCCCGACTTCCAGAATAGGGGTGCAGGCATCGGAGATCACTCATCTCCCGACCCTCTGGGAGCGAGAAGCATGACAGACCCTCGGGAATCTTCGAACCATGGCAGGCAACCCTGCAGTGCTGCAAACCGCGCGCGCGCAGGCTTCATGGCCAAAAACGGCTCGACCTCGCTGGCCTGTTTCAGTGCCGGGACCCATGCCTGCATGGACGCCAACGCGGCCTTCGCCAGCTTGTTCGGCATGCAGGAAGATGCCCTGGTGGGGCGGCATTTGTCGCGGATTTTCGCGCCGGAATGCGTGGCCCAGATCGAGCCGTTCATGCACGACGCGCTGGAAGATCGACAGGAACAATTGTTCGAACTGAGCCTTCGTGACGCTGTTGGCAGCGTACGCGACTTCGACGTCAGCCTGTTGCCCTACACGCCCGGCGGCGCCGTGCTGGAGTTGTGCATGGTGATGCATGAGGTCACGCGCTTTCGCGCCATGGCACGCATGGCGCACGAGGCCGCGGCGCGCCTGCACCGCTTCATGGACGCCAGCACGGAGGGCATCGTGTTCCAGCGCGACGGTGTGATCGTCGACATGAATCCGGCCCTGGCGCGGCTGATGGGCTATGTCGGTCAAGACATCATCGGCCTGCGCGCCATTGACTTCGTCAGCCCCGATTACCGTGACATCGTGATCGGCAAATTCCACAGCAAGGTCGAGAACAGCCCCTACGAAGTCACGCTGCTGCACCGGGAGGGCTACGACATCCCGGTGGAACTCGTCAGCAGCAATGTCGAATTCGACGGCGAGATGCTGCGCATGACCCTGGTGCGCGACATCCGCGCCCGCCGCGCCGCCGAGCGCCGCATGCGCGAACTGGCCGAACGCGACGGACTCACCGGCCTGTACAACCGGCGCATGTTCCTGGAGCAGTTGCCCGCACGCATCGCCGGGCTGAGCGAGCGCGAGCAGACCGCCGCGCTGCTGTTCATCGACCTCGACCGTTTCAAGCAGGTGAACGACCGCCACGGCCATGCCCAGGGCGACCGCCTGCTGCAGACCGTGGGGCGGGAGCTGCTGGCGTTTCTCACGCCGGGCGACATCGCCGGGCGCATGGGTGGGGATGAGTTCGCGGTCCTGCTCACCGGCGTCCAGCCCGAGGCCGCCGGGCACCGCGCCCAGGCTCTGCTGGCGCGGCTGCAAGCAGCGTTCGACACCACCGGGTTGACCGAAATGGCCTACGCCTCCATCGGCGTGGCCCTGTTCCCCAACCACGGCCAAACCGCCGACACCTTGCGGCGCCAGGCCGACCAGGCCATGTACCTGGCGAAGGCCCAGGGCGGCAACGCGGTGCGGCTCTACGCCCCGGCGGGCTGAGCCTGCGGCGGGTTGTGCGCGGCATGCTCAGGGTGTGCGCGTTCGCGCACGAAGGTACCCAGCGCCTGCGCGGTGTGGCCCTTGGCCGCGTTGGCACCACCATCGGCATAGTCGCGCGGCGGTCCGGCATGCACCAGTGCGCCACCACCGGCGCCGCCTTCGGGGCCGAGGTCGATGATCCAGTCGCTCGATGCCATCACGTCCAGGTTGTGCTCCACCACCACCACGGTATGGCCGGCGTCGGCCAGGCGCAGCAGCACGCGGATGAGCTTGTCGACATCGGCCATGTGCAGGCCCACCGTGGGTTCATCCAGCACATACAGCGTGGGGCGCAAGGCGGCGGTGGCGAGTTCGGTCACGAGCTTCAGGCGCTGCGCCTCGCCGCCCGAGAGTTGCGGACTGGGCTGGCCCAGGCGCAGATAACCGAGGCCGACATCGTGCAGCAGCTGCAAGGCGCGGGTGATGCGCGGGTGCGCGGCGAAAAACTCCAGCGCCGCAGCCACGCTCAGCTGCAGCACCTCGCCGGCCGATTTGCCGCGCAGCTTCACGCTCAGGGTCTCGGCGTTGAAGCGCAGGCCGTTGCAGTCCTCGCAAGGCTGAATGACATCCGGCAGGAAGTTCATTTCCACGCGAATGGCTCCCTGGCCCTCGCAGGTCGGGCAGCGTCCGGGGCCGGTGTTGAAGGAAAAGCGCCCGGCGTTGAAGCCGCGCATGCGCGCCTCCAGGGTGTCGGCAAACAGCTTGCGGATGTCGTCCCAGATGCCCACATAGGTGGCGGGGCAGGAGCGCGGGGTTTTGCCGATGGGCGTTTGGTCCACCTCCAGCACGCGCTCGATGGTGTTCATCCAGAGCAGCGCCTTGCAACCCACCGGAACGCCCTCACCGGCCAGCAGCGATTGGGCGCTGGCGTACAACACGCCGCGCGCCAGGCTCGATTTGCCCGAACCCGAAACCCCGGTGACGACGCTGAGCCGCGCCAGAGGAAAACGGACGTCGATGTCGCGCAGGTTGTGCAGCTGCGCGCCGCGCACTTCCAGCGCCGGGGTGTCGGCGTGGGTCGCGGGACGCGGCACCAGCGGGTGGCGCAGCGGCTCGCGCAGGTAGCGCGCGGTGAGCGAATCCGGATGGCGCATCAGCTCGGAAAGCGTGCCTTGCGCCACCACCCGCCCGCCCAGGCTGCCGGCGCCTGGGCCGATGTCAAGAATGGTGTCGGCGCGGCGGATGGCGTCTTCGTCGTGCTCCACCACCACCAGGGTGTTGCCGCGCGCACGCAGTTCGTCCAGCGCGTCGAGCAGGCGGCGGTTATCGCGCGGATGCAGGCCGATGGTGGGCTCGTCGAGCACATAGGCCACACCACGCAGATTGCTGCCGAGCTGCGCCGCCAGGCGAATGCGCTGCGCCTCGCCGCCCGAGAGCGTTGGCGCGGCGCGGTCCAACCCGAGATAGCCGAGGCCGACACGCTGCAGGAATTGCAGCCGGGTGCGAATCTCGCTCAGCATGTCGCGGCCCACGGCCTGCTCGCGCGCATCGAGCTGCAGCGCATCGAACCAGCAGTGCGCGGCATCCACCGCCAGTGCCGAGATCTGGGCGATGGACTGATCGCGAAAGCGCACCGCCAGCGACACCGGGTTGAGCCGCGCCCCCAGGCATTGCGGGCAGGGCTGGGCGTCGCCGTCGTCACGCCAGGTGCGCTCTTCGCCGGTCTGTTCAGCGTCGAAACGTGGCAACCGCACGCCAGTGCCGAAACAGCCTGGGCACCAGCCCGCGGACGAGTTGTAGGAGAACTGGCGCGGGTCCAGTTCGGGAAAGCTGCGCGCGCATGAGGGGCAGGCGCGGCGGGTGCTGAACTGGCGCAGGTCCAGCCCGGCATGGGCGCCAATCACGTCGCCCGCCGCCATCGCGGCACGCAGCTTGTCCAGCGGCCACACCACCTGCACCACGCCCTTGCCGAGCTGCACCGCCTCGCGCACCAGGGCGCGCAGGGCTGCCTCGTGTTCGGGCAGCAGGGTCAGTTCGCCCAGCGGCAGGGCGATGTCGTGTTCGCGAAAGCGGTCGGGCCGAGGCCAGGGGTCGGTCGGCAGGAAGGCGCCGTCCACCCACAAATGGCTATGGCCGCGCTTGGCCGCCCATTGCGCGAGCTCCGTGTACACGCCCTTGCGCTGCACCACCAGCGGCGCCATCACGCCCACGGTCTGGCCGCGCAGCTCGCGCAGCAGTTGCGCGACGATGGCCTCCTCGCTTTGCGGCGCGATGGGCACCTGGCAGTCGGGGCAATATTGCGTGCCGAGCTTGGTGTAGATCAGGCGCAGGAAGGGGTGGGTTTCGGTCAACGTGCCCACCGTGCTCTTGCGCCCGCCGCGACTGGTGCGCTGGGCGATGGCGACGGTGGGCGGAATGCCGAAGATGGCATCCACATCCGGCCGTGGCGGCGGCTGCACGAACTGCCGCGCATAGGCGTTGATCGACTCCAGATAGCGGCGCTGGCCCTCGCTGAACAGCACGTCGAAGGCCAGGGAACTCTTGCCCGAGCCGGACACTCCGGTGATCACCGTCATGCTGCCGCGCGGCAGATCCACATCGATGTTTTGCAGGTTGTGCTCGCGCGCATGGCGGATGGCGATGTAGCCCTCGCGCCCGCGCCGCACCGCCTGGGCGAGATAGGCGCCGGGCTCCTCGGCGGCTTGCAAGATTTCGGCGTCGTTGCTGGCGTAGGGCTGTGCCAGCGCGTACAGCTCCCCCTCCCCACTGGTGGGGCGGGCCGGGGTGGGGAGGAGGCCGTGCCGCACACCCGCACCCACCTGCCCGCGATACGCCGCCAGCGCCCGCCCGGTGTGCGATGCCGCACAGCCCTCGACCACCGCCGGCAGGCCGGCGACGACGATCTGCCCGCCGGCATCGCCACCTTCGGGGCCGAGGTCGATGACCCAGTCGCTGGCGGCGATCACGTCCAGGTTGTGCTCGATCAGCACCACGGTGTGGCCGGTGTCCACCAGTTCGTGCAGGGCGCGCAGCAGCTTGGCGATGTCGTCGAAATGCAGCCCGGTGGTGGGCTCGTCGAGCAGGAACAGGCTGCCCTTGCGCGCGCCGCGCCCGGCCGTCTTGCGCGCCTCGGCCAGAAATGCGGCGAGCTTGAGGCGTTGCGCCTCGCCGCCCGAGAGCGTGGGCGTGGGCTGGCCCAGGCGCAGGTAATCCAGGCCCACCGACTGCAGCGCCTTCAGGCCCGGCATCAGGTCGCGCTCCTTGGCGAAGGCGGCCAGGGCCTCGGCCACGGTGAGTTCCAGCACGTCGGCCACGCTCAGGCTGCGGCCGTCGGGCAGATCGAGCTTGACCTCCAGCACTTCGGCGCGAAAGCGGCGGCCGTCGCAGTCGGCGCAGCGCAAGTACACGTCGGAGAGGAACTGCATTTCCACATGCTCGAAGCCCGAGCCGCCACACGTGGGGCAACGGCCGTCGCCGCTGTTGAAGCTGAAGGTGCCGGCGCTGTAGCCGCGCCGCTGCGCCTCGGGCAACGAGGCGAAGCGTTTGCGCAGCGCGTCGAACGCGCCGACGAAACTCACCGGGTTGGAACGCGCCGTCTTGCCCATGGAGGACTGATCGACCAGCACCACGTCGGCCACCTGCTCGGCGCCCAGCAGGCGGTCGTGCGCGCCGGGTTCGGGCGCGGTCTTGCCCAGTGCGCGGGCCAAGGCGGGAAAGAGCACGTCGCCCATCAGGGTGGACTTGCCGCAACCCGACACCCCGGTGACGCTGACCAGCGCCCGCAGCGGAAATTCGGCGGTGATGCCGCGCAGGTTGTGCTCACGCGCGCCTTCCAGAATGAGGCGCGGCGCGATGAGCCGGCCGGCGGCGTCCACCGCGATGCGGCGCGGCGCGCGGTCGGGCTGCACCCGTTGCTCGCCGCGCAGATAGGCGCCCGTCAGCGTGGCGGCGGCGCGCAAGCCGGCGAGATCGCCCTGATACACGACTTGGCCGCCATGCTCGCCAGCACCGGGGCCGAGCTCCAGCAGATGGTCGGCGGCGAGCATCACCTGCGGGTCGTGTTCGACCACCAGCAGGGAATTGCCGGCCAGCTTCAAGTCCTGCATCACGGCGTTGAGCCGGTGCAGGTCGCGCGGGTGCAGGCCGATGGAGGGCTCGTCGAGCACGAACAGGGTTTGCGTCAGCGAGGTGCCCAGCGCGGTGGTGAGGTTGATGCGCTGCACTTCGCCGCCCGAGAGCGTGCGCGACTGCCGGTCGAGCGTGAGATAGCCCAGGCCCACGTCCAGCAGGTAACGCAGCCGGGCGCGAATTTCGTCGAGCAGCAGTCGCGTCGCGGCATCGGCGCCGGGGTCGTGCTCCATCGCGACGAAAAAGGCATGGGCGCGCTCCACCGGCAACTGCATCACGTCGTGCAGGCACAGGCCGGGGAGCTGCGCCGCAACCGTGTCGGTCCAGTTCACGCCCTGTGGCCGAAAACGTGGCCGGCCAGCCAGGGCCGCGTCGGCTTCCCCCCGGCTGCCCACGCGCCAGAGCAGGCCGTCGAGCTTGAGCCGCGCGCCGCCGCAGGCGGGGCATGGGCTGCTGCTGCGGTATTTGGACAGCAGCACGCGCACGTGCATCTTGTAGGTGCGGGTTTCCAGCCACTCGAAAAACCGCCGCACGCCGAAATACTGCTTGGTCCAGCTGCCTTTCCAGTCGGGGTCGCCTTCCAGCACCCAATGGCGCTCGTCGGCGGTGAGTTCGGCCCAGGGCGCGTCCAGCCGCACGCCGGCGGCCGGGGCGTGGCGCTCCAGGTCTTTTTGCGCATCCTTGAAGCTGGCGGTCTGCCAGGGCTTGACGGCACCCTGCTTCAGGCTCTTGCGCCCGTCCGGAATCACCAATCCCCAGTCCAGCCCGAGGGTGCGGCCGAAACCGCGACAGGTCTCGCAAGCGCCGACCGGCGAGTTGAAGCTGAACAGGCCAGGACTGGCGTCGCGGTAGGCGATGTCGCAATGCGCGCAATGCAGGTCGGAGGAGTAACGCCAAAGCTGCTGCGTGTCCCCGGAAGTCCGCTCGCGGACTTCGCCCCCCGAGGGGGTCAAGGAAACTTGGGAGCGGCCCGGCGTTTCCTTGGGGGCGTCGGCGACGGCCGGGTCAATCTCGGCCGCCGGCCACACCGCCATGCGCCCTTGTCCTAGGCGCAGCGCGGCCTCCACGGCCTCCATCAGCCGCGCCGTTTCGACGTTGGCAGCGCGGAAGCGGTCCTGCACCACATGCAGCACGTCGCCATCGCGCTGATGCACACGGGTGTAGCCCTGCGCCGCGAGCCCCTGCAGCACGGTGTCTTCCGGCAAGCCAGCGGGAATGGGGACGGGGAAGGTGAGCACCAGGCGCGGATCACCGGCTTGGGCGGCGCGCTCCAGCAGATCGGCGGCGATGCCGGCCGGGGTTTCGCGCCGCACCTCAGCGCCGCACCGGCGGCAATGCAGCCGGCTGGAGCGCGCGAACAGCAGCTTGAGGTGGTCAGCCAGCTCGGTCATGGTCCCCACGGTGGAGCGCGAGGTGCGCACCGGGTTGGTCTGGTCGATGGCGATGGCAGGCAGGATGCCGTCGATGCGATCCACCTGCGGCCGGTCCATGCGGTCGAGGAACTGGCGGGCGTAGGGCGAGAAGGTTTCGACATAGCGCCGCTGGCCTTCGGCATACACCGTGTCGAACACCAGCGAACTCTTGCCCGAGCCCGAGACCCCGGTGACGACGACGATCTGCCCCAGCGGAATGCGCAGATCGAGGTTTTTCAGGTTGTTCTGCCGCGCACCCTCGATGTGGAGGGCGGCCAGGGGTGGAGTCGGCTGGATGGGATCGCGTGCGGTCATCACGCCACTATACGCAGCCGCCGCCAGCGTGCGCAGGCCGGGGGAAATGGCGCTTGCCGACGGGTTTCGCCAAGGCCAAAATCGCGCTCTGCGTGCTAGGCTAGTCTCGCATCATGCACTGCAACAAGGTGTCAAATTGGCTGCTGCAGCGCTGAATTGCGCAAACTGCCGCGTTCAACCACGGCAAGGTTCGTACCGTTCCCACACCCATCGAGACGAGAGGCCGACATGAGCAAGCTGCATTTCATCGGCGGCGAAAAAGGTGGCGTCGGCAAATCGCTGGTGTCGCGCCTGCTCGCCCAGTACATGATTGACCACCATCTGCCCTTCATCGGTTTCGACACCGACAAGTCCCACGGCGCGTTGCTGCGTTTTTATGCCGATTACGCCTCGCCGGTCATCATCGACCGCTACGAGAGCCTGGACCGCATCGTCGATGCCGCGATGGAGCAGCCGGACCGGCGCATCCTGGTGGACCTCGCCGCGCAGACCCACCAGTTCCTGGTGCGCTGGATCGAGGATTCCGGCCTGCTGGATCTGCGCGAAGATCTGGGCATGTCCATCGTCTATTGGCATGTGATGGACTCGGGGCGCGATTCGGTGGACCTGCTGCGCGCCCTGCTCGGCCAGTTCGGCGGGCGCATGCAACTGGTGCTGGTGCTCAATGAAGTGCGCGGCGACCGCTTCGACATTCTCGATGCCTCGGGCCTGAAAACGCGTGCCGAAGACCTCGGCGTCCGCGTCATCGGCCTGCGCCACCTGCAGGACACGACCATTCAGAAGATCGACGCCCACAACACCAGCTTCTGGGCCGCCGTGAACCTGCCCGACCCTTCGGGCAACGGTCTCGGGCTGATGGAGCGCCAGCGGGTCAAAATCTGGATGAGCCGCACCTACAAGGCGTTCGGCCAGGTGCAGGTTTGAGGACCAAGGCTGCTCGTCGGCGCAAGGCCGCGCCTTGCACCAAGCACCATGCCGTCAGCCTGCTGCGCAGCGCCTCTCGGACCAGGATGATGCATGGCTGACACTCCCACGAGCATCCTGGCGGACATGCCGGCGCAAGCTGGCCAACGCAGCATGGGCCCGCTGCGGCAGTTGCTCCCTTTCCTGCGGCCTTATCGCGGCCGCATCGCCCTGGCCCTGGTGTTTCTGCTGCTGGCCGCCGGCAGCACCCTGAGCTTTCCACTGGCCTTGCGCTGGCTGATCGACGGCGGCCTGCTGCACCCCTCGACCAACGCCAGCCGCGGCGGCCTCGGCATCCATTTCGTCGCGCTGTTCGGCCTGGCGGTGCTGCTCGGCATGTTCTCGGCGGCGCGCTACTACATGGTGAGCTGGCTGGGCGAGCGCGTCACGGCGGATTTGCGCAGCCGGGTCTACGGCCATGTGCTGACGCAATCGCCGCAGTTCTTCGAGCACACGCAAACCGGCGAGGTGCTGTCGCGCCTGACCACCGACACCACGCTGGTGCAGACCGTGGTCGGCTCCAGCCTGTCGATGGGTCTGCGCAACAGCGTGGTGTTCCTCGGCGGCATGACCATGCTGATCGCCACCAGCCCGCGCTTGATGCTGAGCGTGGTGGCCGTCATCTTGCTGGTGGTGTTCCCCGCCGTCACCATCGGCCGCCGCGTGCGCCGCCTGTCGCGCGCCAGCCAGGACCGCATCGCCGATTCCAGCGCCATCGCCGCCGAGGTGCTCAACGCCATTCCCACCGTGCAGAGCTATGGGCGCGAACCGGACGAATCGCGCCGCTTCAGCCAGGCCGCGGAAGACGCCTTCAGCACCGCGGTGCGGCGCAGCCGCATGCGCGCGCTGCTCACCGCCTTTGTCATCGTCGCCCTGTTCGGCGCACTCATCTACGGCTTGTACCTGGGCACGGTGGCCGTGGTCGAAGGCCGCATGAGCGCCGGCACCCTGGGGCAGACGGTGCTCTACATCGGCCTGGTGGCGGGCTCCGCCGCCTCGCTGTCGGAGGTGTTCGGCGACTTGCTGCGCGCCGCCGGCGCCACCGAGCGGCTGATGGAACTGCTGGCCGAGCGCTCGCCAGTGGCCAATCCGCCCCAGCCGCAGGCGCTGCCGGCGCCGCAGGGTGGCTCCACCGTGCAGTTCGCCCATGTGCGCTTCACCTACCCTTCGCGCCCGGAACAGCCGGCGCTGGACGATTTTTCGCTGCTGGTGGAGCCGGGTGAGACCGTGGCCCTGGTCGGCCCCAGCGGCGCCGGCAAGACCACGGTGCTGCAACTGCTGCTGCGCTTTTACGACGTGCAGCATGGCGCGGTGAGCGTGGACGGCGTGCGCGTGGACCATGCCGAACTTGCAGCGCTGCGTGAGCGCATCGGCCTGGTGCCGCAGGACGCGGTGATTTTTTCCGCCAGCGCGCTCGACAACATCCGTTACGGCCGGCCCGAGGCCAGCGAGCACGAGGTGATGGAAGCCGCGCGCGCGGCGCAGGCCGACGGCTTCATCCGCGAATTGCCGCAGGGCTACAACACCTATCTGGGCGAGCGCGGCGTGCGGCTTTCGGGCGGCCAGCGCCAGCGCTTGAGCATCGCCCGCGCCATCCTGAAAAACGCCCCGCTGCTGCTGTTGGACGAGGCCACCAGCGCCCTCGACGCGCAAAGCGAACGCGCCGTGCAGGCTGCGCTGGAACGGGCCATGCAGGGCCGCACCACCATCGTCATCGCCCACCGCCTGGCCACGGTGCAGCGGGCCGACCGCATCGTGGTGCTCGAGCGCGGCCGCATCGTCGACATCGGCAACCATGCCGAACTGATGGCGCGTGGCGGCCTGTACGCCCACCTGGCGTCGCTGCAGTTCATGCACGGGCCGGGAAACTTGTCGACCAGCGAGCAACGCAGTTACATTTGACGCCATAACAAGGCCGTCACCGATTCCGGGCGCCACGCCGTCCCAACGGGCACCGCATTCCAACCCACTGACCCTCCCGCCATGCAACAAGACAAACCCAAGAAGATCCTCGTGGTCGACGACGATGCCCGCATCCGCGACCTGCTGCGACGCTATCTGGCCCAGGAAAACTACGAGGTGTTCGTCGCCGAAGACGCCAAGGCCATGTCGCGGGTGATGGTGAAAGAGCGCTTCGACCTCATCGTGCTCGACCTCATGCTGCCCGGCGAAGACGGCCTCACCGTCTGCAAGCGCATGCGCTCGTCGAAGGATTTCACCCCCATCATCATGCTCACCGCCAAAGGTGAAGATGTGGACCGCATCATCGGCCTCGAAGTGGGCGCCGACGACTACCTGCCCAAGCCCTTCAACCCGCGCGAACTGCTCGCCCGCATCAGCGCCGTGCTGCGCCGCCAGCCCAACCCCGAGTTGCCCGGTGCCCCGGCGCGCGACGATGAAACCGTGCTGTTCGGCCCGTTCAGCCTCGACCTCGCCCGGCGCGAACTGTCGCGCGAGGGCGAACTCATCAGCCTGACCACCGGCGAGTTCGCCATGCTCAAAGCGCTGGTGCGCCACCCGCGCCAACCGCTGTCGCGCGACCGCCTGGCCGAACTGGCCCGTGGGCGCGACTACGAAGCCTTCGACCGCAGCCTGGACGTCGCCATCTCGCGCCTGCGCAAAATCGTCGAGATCGACCCCGCTCACCCGCGCTACATCCAGACCGTGTGGGGCGTGGGCTATGTGTTCGTGCCCGACACCAAGGACGCCTGAATTCCGCCAGTCCTGCTTGACCGGCGCTGACGCCGCTGTGAGCCCCCGACGGTCCGCATGCGGACTCCCCGCGGGGGCGTCAAGCAAACTCGGGTTCGGCGCTTCGTTGCCTTGCAGATATTCCTCATGAGCGCCGACGCGCCCGCGCAACCGCCCAAACCCCCGTTCGATCCAGCCCCCGCCACCCTGGCCAAGCCCAGCCTGGCGCGGCGCGTGTTCGGCGGGCTGTCGGGCCGGCTCTACTGGCGCACGTTTTTCCTCATCGTGCTGCTGGTGCTGGCCAGTCTGGCGGGGTGGTTCCAGAGCTTTCGCGTGCTGCAGCTCGGGCCACAGGTGGAACAGACCTCGCGCCAGATCACCAGCCTCATCGACCTCACCCGCATCGCCCTGGTGCATGCGGCACCCGAATACCGCACGGCCTTGCTCGACGAGTTGGTCAAGCGCGAAGACATCTACATCTACCCGCGCGAAGCCAGCGACCAGTGGACGCCGATGGCGCACACGGATTTCACCCGCCGCCTGACGGCTTCGGTCGACCAGCGTCTGCATGAAAAGCTGGATTTCGCCGACGTGGTGAATGGCCGCTCCGGGCTGTGGATTGGTTTTCGCATCGAGCGCAGCGACTATTGGTTGCTGCTGGACCGCTCGCGCATCGACCCCTCGCTGGGCGAGGCCTGGATCATCTGGGGCGTACTGGCGACGTTGCTGGCGATGATCGGTGCAGCCATCATCGCCCGTTTCATCAATCGCCCGTTGCGCGACTTGAGCATCGCCACGGCCATGGTGCGCGAAGGCGATTTTTCGCAACAGCTGAACGAAACCTCGGGCACGCAGGAAATCCGTGAAGTCAACCGCGGCTTCAACCGCATGGCGCGCGCGCTGCAGGAAATCGACCAGGATCGGGCCTTGATGCTGGCCGGCATTTCCCACGATATCCGCACCCCGCTCGCCCGCCTGCGCCTCGAGGCCGAACTGAGCGTGCCCGACCCGCAGGCACGGCAGGACATCATCGCCGACATCGAGCAGGCCGACTCCATCATCAGCAAATTCATGGAGTACGCGCGCACCGCCAGCCCGGTGCGTGAAAGCGTGGACCTGCCCGACCTGGTGACCAAGATCGTGGCGGACTACAGCAAGGATGCCGATTTGCGCATCCGCATGCCGAGTAACGCCGAGGCCCAGGCCCTGGCCGACCCGCTGGAATTGCAGCGCATCATCGTGAACCTGATCGAGAATGCCAGGCGCTACGGCCGCACGCCCGGCAGCAACCGGGTGGAGCTGGACATCGGCATCAGCAAGCGCAGCAACGAGGTCTGCCTGAGCGTGCGCGACCACGGCCCTGGCGTCACCGCCGACCACCTGCCCCTGCTCACCCGGCCGTTTTTCCGCGGCAACGAAGCGCGCACCGCCGCGAAGGGCACCGGGCTGGGCCTGGCCATCGTCGATCGCACCATCACCCGCATGGCGGGCCGGCTGGAGATCAGCAACGCCAAGGGCGGCGGTTTGATGTTGCGCATCTGGCTGCAGCGCGACCCGGCCGATGTCCTGCCGCCTCCACAGCTTTGATCCCAGGCGCTGGCCTTCTCGCCGATGTGACAGCTCCAGAACCAGTGCGAGCAGCCCTAGCCGCGCCGGGCGCGTCGCTGCGCGGCCGCCTTGCGCGCCCGGGCACGTCGTGCATCTTTCGGGTCCACCGTCAAGGGCCGGGTGATGTCGATGCGATCGCCCGGCTGGGCCAAGGCGCCGGCCGGTTTGAGCACACCGAATACGGCCAGGCGCAGGTGGCCGCTCGGGTCGCGCCAACTGCTGTCGGGCAAGTCCAGCCCGCTGCGGCTCACCGCATCACCCAGACTTGCGCCGGGGGCGAGCCGAACCGTGCGCAACTGGGCCGCGCCGCAAGCGGGGATCCAGCAGACCTGGACCTCGATGAGGCCGGGAGCGGATGCCGCCTGCTGTTCAGCCATAGATCTTTTCGGCGCGTTGCACGAAGGAATCGACAAAGGTCTTGGCGATATGGCCGAACACCGGGCCAATCACGGCTTCCACCAGCCTGCTGGAGAAGTGATAATGCAGTTCGAAGTCGATCTTGCAGGCCTTGTCACCCTCCAGCGGGGTGAAACGCCAGTGGCCCTGCAAATCGGAAAACGGCCCTTCCACCAGCCGCAGATGAATCTCACGCCCTGGGACCTGGGTGTTCACGGTGGTGAAACTCTGCCTCACCCCCTTGAAATCGATGCGAATGGTGGCGCGCATCCGCTCGGGCGTGGCCTCGTGCACCTCCGTCCCACCGCACCAGGGAAGGAATTGCGGATACGAGGCCACATCTGTCACCAGACCGTACATTTGGCTTGCGCTGTACCAGATCAGAACGGACTTGTGAACGACGGCCATGGGGAGAGTTCTTAAAATGGGCGATTGTAAAAAAGCGGCCAAGCGCCGCGACAACGCATCATGAGCATCGCCGAAAACCGGAAAGCCGCTTTCAACTATTTCCTCGAAGACCGCTTCGAGGCTGGTTTGGTGCTGGAAGGCTGGGAGGTGAAGGCCATCCGCGCCGGCCGCGCCCAGTTGCTCGACGGCTATGTGCTCATTCGTGACGGCGAAATGTTCCTGGTGGGCATGAATGTCACCGCCTTGCAAAGTGCTTCAACCCATGTGCGCCCCGATGCCAGCCGCACCCGCAAGCTGCTGCTGCACAAAGACGAAATTCGTCGCCTCATCGGCAAGGTGGAGCAGCGCGGCTACACCCTGGTGCCGCTGAACCTGCATTACAAAAACGCCCGCATCAAACTCGACTTCGCCCTGGGCCGCGGCAAGAAACTGCACGACAAGCGCGACACCGAAGCCAAGCGCGACTGGGACCGGGAAAAAGCCCGCATCATGCGCCACGGCAGCAAACACGGCGGGTGACGCCGCAGGGCGGCCCCTGGCCAGGCTTGCGCCTCACACTCCCGGTCCAAGAGCCTTTCCCTGCGCAGCAACTTGCGGGTTGGGGTGGCGCCCGCCCTGCGCTCCTGACGCCGTCCTCGCTGCTCCGCGCCGATATGGTCCATGAACCCAGCTGTCTTGCCGTCGAGCTGCTCTGAATGGCGATGTGGGTCATCGCCCTGGTGAGCGCGGCACCGTCAGTGAACTAACTATTCCGACCCTGGTACGAAGGGGCGAGAGCCGCTGCGTTGAACGGGCATGATGTGCTCCTTTTGCGCGCAAGCGCTCACAGTTCCTGCCGCGTGGGGCGGAACAAAATCTCGTTGATGTCCACATCCTCCGGCTGGCCGATGGCGAAGGCTACGGCCCGCGCGAAAGAGTCGGCAGAGATGGCATACGCCGCGTAAAACTGCTGGATGCTCTTGGCCACGTCCGGCTCGGTGATGCTATCGGGCAGCTCCGTCGCCACCGCCCCCGGCGAGATCACCGTGGTGCGGATGTTGTAGGGCTTGACCTCCTGGCGCAGCCCTTCTGACAACATCAGCACGGCGCTCTTGGTCGCCGCGTACACCGCGCTACCGGGCCGCACCTTGTGGCCAGCCACCGAGGAGACGTTGATGATGTGACCGGACTGTTGCCGCTGCATATGCGGCAGCGCTGCGGCAATGCCGTAGAGCACGCCCTTGATGTTCACGTCGATCATCCGGTCCCACTCGTCGATCTTGCGGCGCTCCAGCGGCGAGTGTGGCATCAGCCCGGCGTTGTTGATCAGTACGTCGATGCGTCCGTAGGTCTGCACCGCCATGTCGACCAGGCGCTGGACCTGGTCGGGGCGGGTGACATCCGTCGCGACGGCAAGGGCCTTGCCCCCGGCCCGCGTGAGTTCGTCGGCCAGGGAAACGATGCGATCGACGCGCCGCGCGCCAAGCACGACACTTGCGCCTTGCGCGCAAAGATGCCGGGCCGCCGCCTCGCCCAGCCCACTACTGGCGCCGGTGATGACGACGACTTTTCCCGTGATGTTGTTGCTCATGGTGTTTGCTCCGAAATGTCGTGGTAGCCGCTCACAGACCGGTGCGCCGCTCCAGCACTTCTGGATAGCGCGCGCCTTGGATGGGAATGGCCGCGGCCGCGGTGGTGATCTCGCGCAGCTCCGCCGCGCTGAGTTCCAGCGTGGCGGCACCCAGATTCTCGTCCAGGCGGTGCAGCTTGCTCGTACCCGGAATGGGCACGATCCAGGGCTTTTGCGCCAGCAGCCAGGCCAGCGCGATCTGCGCCGGGGTGGCGTTCAGGCGCTGCGCGATCGCACGTAGCAGATCCACCAGCGCCTGGTTGGCCTGGAGCGCATCGGGCGTGAAACGCGGCACGCTGCTGCGGAAATCCGTGCTGTCGAAACGGGTGGTGGCGTCGATCGTGCCGGTCAGAAACCCCCTGCCCAGGGGACTGAAGGGCACGAAGCCGATGCCGAGTTCCTCGAGCGTCGGCAGCAGTTCCTCTTCCGGCCGTCGCCACCACAGCGAGTACTCGCTCTGCACGGCAGTCACCGGCTGGACAGCGTGGGCGCGACGAATGGTCTGCACGCCCGCTTCGGAAAGGCCGAAGTGCCGGATCTTGCCTTGCCGGATCAGGTCCTTCACCGTGCCGGCAACGTCTTCGATCGGAACGTCCGGATCGACCCGGTGCTGGTAGTACAGATCGATGACCTCGAACTTGAGGCGCTTGAGCGAACCCTCGACGCTTTGCCGGATGTGCTCGGGCCGGCTATCGACGATTTGCTGTTTGTCGGGACTGATCGCGATCCCGAATTTGGTGGCGATCGCCACCTGGCCCCGGAGAGGCGCGAGCGCCTCTCCGACCAGTTCCTCGTTGGTGTGCGGGCCATAGACCTCGGCGGTGTCGAACAACGTGACGCCGCGCTCGACGGCTGCGCGGATCAGCGCGATCGCCTCCTGCCTGCCGGTGGCAGGTCCGTAGCCATGGCTCAGCCCCATGCAGCCCAGCCCCAGGGCCGAGACTTCCAGATTCGTGTTGCCAAGTGTGCGTTTTTGCATGTGCGTGCTCCTGAAATGGGTTGAAAAAAACGGACTGCCGCGACCGATGGGAGACGAGTAATGCGCCCCTCGCTTGTCGATAGCGACACTGTAGACAGCCAAGAATGACCCGACTGGATGGCACTATCTGCATGAGCTTATGAGTGGAGTTCATCAATGGCACGCGAAGACCTGAATTCTCTTTTGGCCTTCCTCGCCGTAGCGCGGGAGCGCAGCTTCATCCGAGCGGCAGCGAACTCGGGGTTTCCCCGTCGGCGCTGAGCCATACGGTGCGCGGGCTGGAGACCCGGCTGGGGCTGCGACTGCTGACGCGCACCACCCGCAGCGTCTCGCCCACCGAGGCGGGCGAGCGCCTGATGCGGACCTTGGGGCCGGGATTTGCCGAAATCGACGCTGAATTGCTGGCCTTGCGCGAACTGCACGATAAGCCCCCGCAGGCACCATCCGCATCACCGCCGCCGGGCACGCCGCCAATACCGTGCTCTGGCCCAGGCTGTCGACGGTGCTACCCGACTATCCGGACATCCAGATCGAAATCTCGGAGGACTACGGCCTAACCGACATCGTGGCTCAGGGCTTCGATGCCGAGTACGGCTGGGCGAACTGGTGGAGAAGGACATGATCGCCGTGCGCATCGGACCGGACCTGCGCATGGCCGTGGTGGGCACGCCCGACCACTTCGCGCGGCACCCAGCGCCGCACACCCCGCAGGGTCAGTGGGTGTTCAACAGGAGCACGCCGATGCTGCGTGCAGCGCTGACCGGTGCCGGCGGCCTGGCCTACCTGCCTGAAGACTTGGCGCTGGACCATCTCGCGGCGGCCCGACTGCAACGTGTTCTGGAGGGCTGGTGCCCGGCCTTCGCCGGCTACCACCTCTACGATGCGAGCCGCCGGCAATCCTCACGAGCCCTGGGTGTGATCGTCGAGGCGCTGCGGTTTCGGGATTGAGATTCGCGCCCGGTCAGCATGGTCAACGCGCTTCAGGCGCCCAAAAAAACGGCCACCTCGCGGTGGCCTTGCCTCCTCGGCGGACTGAGCCCGCTCTCCTGTGTCGTGGCTTCAAGCCGCTTTCTTGTCGAAGAACTGTTCGTCCTCGGTCGAACCTTTGAGGGCAGCGGTGGACGATTCGTTTTCGATGGTGGTGGTCACGGCGTCGAAGTAGCCGGTTCCGACTTCGCGCTGGTGCTTCACGGCGGTGAAGCCCTTGTCGGCAGCGGCGAATTCGGCCTCCTGCATTTCCACGAAGGCGCTCATCTGGTTGCGGGCGTAGCCGTAGGCCAGGTTGAACATGGAGTAGTTCAGCGCGTGGAAACCGGCCAGGGTGATGAACTGGAACTTGTAGCCCATGGCGCCGAGTTCTTTCTGAAACTTGGCGATGGTGGCGTCGTCGAGGTTCTTCTTCCAGTTGAACGAGGGCGAACAGTTGTAGGCCAGCATCTTGCCGGGGAACTTGGCGTGAATGGCGTCAGCGAAAGCCTTGGCGTAGGCCAGATCGGGCTTGCCGGTTTCGCACCACACCAGATCGGCATAAGGCGCATAGGCCAGGCCGCGCGAAATGGCTTGCTGCAGGCCGGGCTTGGTGCGGTAGAAGCCCTCCACGGTGCGTTCGCCGGTGCAGAACGGCTTGTCGTTGTCGTCCACGTCGGCGGTGACGAGGTCGGCAGCCTCGGCATCGGTGCGGGCCACCAACACCGTGGGCACACCCATGACGTCCGCGGCCAAGCGCGCGGCAATCAACTTGGCCACGGCTTCACGCGTCGGCACCAGCACCTTGCCACCCATGTGGCCGCACTTTTTCACCGAGGCGAGCTGGTCTTCGAAATGCACGCCCGCGGCGCCGGCTTCGATCATGGACTTCATCAGTTCGAAAGCATTGAGCACGCCGCCGAAGCCGGCTTCGGCATCGGCCACGATGGGGGCGAAGTAGTCGATGAAGCCCTCGTCGCCCGGGCTCTTGCCTTCCATCCACTGAATCTGGTCGGCGCGGGTGAGGGTGTTGTTGATGCGCTTGACCACGCTGGGCACGGAGTTGGCGGGGTAAAGCGACTGGTCGGGATACATCTCGCCGGCGAGGTTGGCATCGCCAGCGACTTGCCAGCCCGACAGGTAAATGGCCTTGAGCCCGGCCTTGACCTGCTGCATCGCCTGATTGCCGGTGAGCGCGCCCAGGGCGTTGACGAAAGGCTCGCCGTGCATGTCTTTCCACAGGCGATGGGCACCGCGTTTGGCCAGGGTGTGATCGACCATGACCGAGCCGCGCAGCTTCACCACCTCGGCGGCGGAGTACCCACGCTGGATGCCGGCCCAGCGAGGGTTGGTGGACCAGTCTTGCTGAAGTTGCTGAATTTGCTGCTCGCGCGTTGCCATGAGACGATCTCCGGAAGTGGGAAGAAAGGATGCGGCAAGCTTACATCTCATGTGCGCCGCACCATAGAGTTGTATCTTATACAAGACTATTTTTTTATTCATTATTAATCAATATCTTGCGATCATTTTATTGCGATGTGGAATGACAATTCGTGATTCTGAACACAAAACTCTTGCTGCGCAGCATGGTCTTTCCGCATAATGAAATCAAAATCGCATATTCTGAAATCCAACGGTTCAATGCGCCTGAGCGGCGCGTCAAGCCTGGCAAGTTCAGTTCTGTGATCACCGCTCGAACCCATGAACACCACTATCTCACCGCCCATGGAACGCCACGCGCCGCAAGATCTGCGCGATTTGTTCTGGTCCTTCAACCGCCTGACCCTTTCCGGCTTCGGCGGTGTGCTGCCATTCGCCCAGCGCGTGCTGGTGGACGAGAAGCAGTGGCTCAGCCGGCAGGAGTTCGTCAACCTGCTGTCCATCAGTCAGGTGCTGCCGGGGCCCAATCTCATCAACCTGGCGCTGATGGTGGGCCAACGCAGCTTCGGCTGGCGCGGAGCGCTTGCGGCGCTGGCAGGCATGTTGGCGGCGCCCCTGGCCATCGTGCTGTTCATCGCCGTCGGCTACTCCACCTGGGCGACCGTCCCCTTGGTGCACAACGCGCTGCGTGGCATGGAGGTGGTCACAGCCGGGCTGGTCATTGCCATGGCGCTACGCCTGGCGCCGGTGCTGCGGCTTGCGCGCACAGCGCCACTATGGGCTGCCGCGGCATTCGTCAGCGTGGGGCTGCTGCGCTGGCAGTTGCTTGGCGTCATGCTGGCGCTGGGACCGTTGGCCGTGCTGCTCGCACGCTTTGGGCGGCGGGCGCCATGACGTTCGCGACCCTGAATCTGACTGCCCTACCCGGGCTGTTCGGCCACTTCATGCTGTGGTCGCTGCTGTCGATCGGCGGGGCCATCGGGCTCCTGCCCGATATGCATCGCTATCTGGTGGACGCGCAGCATTGGGTGACCGACGGGCAGTTCAATGCGGCACTGGCGCTGGGCCAGGCCTCGCCGGGGCCGAACATGATTTTGTTCGCCGCGCTGCTGGGGTGGCATGTGGCCGGGCTGATCGGTGCGCTGGCTGGCGCCATCGGCCTGATCCTGCCGTCCACGCTCATCACCCTGGCCTATTTTCGCTACAGCAGCAGCAACCCCGAACACCGCTGGATCCAGGCGATCCACGATGGCCTCGCACCCATCACCGTGGGTCTGCTGCTGTCTTCGGGCTGGCTGCTGGCGGCGCAAAACGTTCATGCCTTCCTGGAAGGATGCATCGTTGCCGTGGTGGTCGCTCTGAATCTATGGACACGTATCAACCCACTCTGGCTTTTGCTCGGTGGCGCAGCAGCCGGCGCCCTCGGCTTGATGTGAGGTCCGAACACCATGATGCATCGCATGACGGGTTTGCAACAGTGCGGCTCCCTGCCGGTCTGGGACACAGCCGCGCTGCGACGCATCGAACACGATGCAGCATCCGGTTTGCCGCCGCACTGCTTGATGCAACGCGCGGGGGATGCCATTGCCCGCCTCGCGCGCGCCCGCTTCCCCCATGCGCGCCAGGTGGCCATGCTGTGCGGACCCGGCAACAACGGCGGCGACGGCCTGGTCGCGGCCGCAGCCCTGGCGCGACATGGCTTGCAGGTTTCGGTGTGGATGGTGGCTTGCGGCGCGCCCGCCGACTGGCAACGTACGACACGGCCGGCCGACTGGCTCTGGGCCTTGCAACTGGCTCGCGACGCAGGCTTGCAACCGTTGCCGTGGACGCAAGACGCTGCAACATGGGCATGGCAAGGGGCCGATCTCATCATCGACGCCTTGCTCGGCATCGGTCTCAACCGTGCGCCCGAAGGCGAGATGGCCGCTGCCATGGCCGCATTGGCGCAGCACCCGGCACCGGTCCTGGCGGTGGATCTGCCCTCCGGCTTGGCGAGCGACACCGGCACGGCGCCAGGAGAGATGGTTCGCGTCGAAGTCACGCTCACCCTGCTTGGCCTCAAGCCAGGCCTGCTGACCGGACCCGACGCCCACGCCTGTGGTGAGCTCTGGCTGGACGATCTGGACGCATGGGGCGATCTGGGCGACAGCGCCATCTCAAGAAAACGCCGGGCCGCCCCAAGTTTTCTTGACCCCCTCGGGGGGCGGCTGCTGCAAGGCAGCGGCCTGGGGGCTCTCACCCCTAAACCCGATGCCACCGCCATGCTGCTCGGCGCGGCCGATGCCATCGCGGCATTGCCGCAGCCCGGATCGGCGGCGCACAAAGGCGAGCGCGGTGACGTGCACATCTTCGGCGGCGCGGCAGGCATGGCCGGTGCCGCCCTGCTTGCCGCCGGCGCCGCCCTGGCCTTGGGTGCGGGGCGCGTGTTCGCCGCCCTGCTCGACCCGCAAGCGCCATCGTTCGACGCCGCCCGGCCTGAGCTGATGCTGCGCAAACCGCAGGCCCTGCTGGAGATGGTTCGCAATGCGCCCACGCGGGAAGGCCGATGCTGCGTGGTTTTCGGCCCGGGCGCGGGCATGTCTGCCGAGGCCTTGTCGATCCTGCAAGCGTTGCTGGCGCTCGATCAGCCCTTGGTCATCGATGCCGACGGGCTCAACTTGCTGGCAGGCCAGGCCCGTGACGGACTGCTTTGGCAGGCGCTGCAACAACGCCGCGCCCCAACCTGGCTGACCCCGCATCCCCGTGAAGCTGCGGGTTTGCTGCAGTGGGATACCGCCCGGGTGCAGGCCGATCGCCTGAGCGCCGCGCGAACCCTGGCTGCCCAGAGCCGGGCGCACTGCGTGCTCAAAGGCGCGGGCAGCGTGATGACCACGCCGGACGGCGCCACGTGGATCAACCCCAGCGGCAATGGCCTGCTGGCCACGGCCGGCAGCGGCGACGTGCTCACCGGCACGCTCGCCGCCTGCATCGCACCCGCCAGGAACCCGAATGCAGCGATTGCCGCCGCGCGCGCTGCCGTATGGCTCCATGGCGCCGGTGCCGACCTCGCCCGGGAAGAAGGCCAGGGCTTGCGCGCCGGAACCCTGCCCGACGCCATGGATCGCGCGGGGCACCGCTCGTAGCGCCCTGGCGGCAGCGCTCGACGGTGCGCTGATCTCAGTTCGTGCGGCTGCGCTTCTTGGCTGGAGATGGCTTTCCTGCCGCAGAAGCCTTGCGGCCCGCTGGCTTGCCGGCTGTCGCGCCCTGCCCCTTCGATGCCGCTGCCGACTTGGCCTTGGGTGCTTTCCTCGTCGCCGACTCGTCGGCAGGCGCCGACTGGCTTTGCATCGCCCCGCCGCCGCGCTTGCGCTTGGATGAAGAGGGCGCAAGCTCCATGGCCGCATGGGGCACGAACAAGCTGCTGTCGCTGTCGTCCATGGGCGTATCCAGCGGTGCGAGCATGGCTTCGAGGCGGCCTCGGCGGCGTGAGCCCGAACCGTTGGCAGTGCTGGGGGCGCCGGCCGGATGCAGGGGATCGGCCACCATGCGGAAGTCGATCTTGCGGCCATCCAGATCGACGCGGCTGACCTGCACCAGCACGCGGTCGCCCAGGCCGTAGCGCTTGCCGGTACGCTCGCCGCGCAGCTCGTTGCGGGCTTCGTCGAAACGAAAATACTCGGCGCCGAGCTCGGAAATGTGAATCAACCCCTCGACGAACAGGCTGGTGAGCTGCACGAAAATCCCGAAGCTGGTGACCGCGGTGATGGCGCCGACGAATTCCTCGCCGAGCTTGTCGCGCATATACCAGCACTTGAGCCAGCTCTCCACGTCGCGCGTGGCCTCGTCGGCCCGACGCTCGTTGGCCGAGCAATGCTGGCCCACGGCCTCCCACACCATGACGTCGGCCGATGAGGTCTTGGTGCGCTTGGGCACGACATCCTCGCCCGCCTTGAGCTTCGCCTGCGCCGCCTTGGATTTGGACTGCACGCTGGGCAGCGACAACACCAGGCTTTCGGGCGGTTGCAGCTTGTACTTGCCGCCGGCCAGAATGGCCTTGATGGCGCGGTGCGTGAGCAGGTCGGGGTAACGCCGGATGGGACTGGTGAAGTGGGCATAGGCGGTGTAGGCCAGACCGAAATGCCCGCTGTTGTGCGGCGTGTAAATGGCTTGCTGCATGGAGCGCAGCATGAGCGCGTTGATCTGCGCGGCATCCGGACGGTCGCGTGCGGCATCCGAGAGCTGCTGGTAGTCGGAGGGTTCCGGGTCGTCGCCGATATGCGCGGCAATGCCCAGGGTCTTGAGAAAACTGCGCAGCAGCGCGAGCTTCTCGGGCGTCGGCCCTTCGTGCACGCGGTAGAGGCCGGGGTGCTTGTTGCGCTCCAGAAAATCGGCCGCGCTGACGTTGGCCGCCAACATGCACTCTTCGATCAGCCGGTGCGCCTCATTGCGGGTGCGCAGCGCGATTTTCTCGATGCGCCCGCTGGCATCGCACACGATCTGGGTTTCCGGCACTTCGAGGTCGATCGCGCCACGCAGGCGACGCGCCTTGAGCAAGGCGGTATACACGTCGTACAGGTGCAGCAGATGCGGCACCAGCGCGGCATTCGCCTGGGCCTCCGGCCCGCGCGTGTTCTCCAGAATCGCCGCCACTTCGGTATAGGTGAAGCGCGCCTGCGAGCGCATCACGGCCGGATAGAACTGGTAAGCCTTGAGTTCGCCCTGGCTGTTGATGAGCATGTCGCTCACCATGCACAGCCGCTCGACCTTGGGGTTGAGCGAGCACAGGCCGTTGGACAGTTTCTCCGGCAGCATCGGGATGACGCGGCGCGGGAAGTACACGGAGGTGGCGCGGTCCAGCGCGTCGAAATCGAGCGGATCCCCCGGCTTCACGTAGTGCGACACGTCGGCGATGGCGACGATGAGGCGAAAGCCGTCTTCGCGGCCGATGCGGACCGGTTCGCTGTAGACCGCATCGTCGAAGTCGCGCGCATCCTCGCCATCGATGGTCACCAGCGGCACGTCGGTGAGGTCGTAGCGGCCTTCGCGATCCTTCTCGCGCACATGCCCGGGCAAGGCCGCGGCCTGCTTCTCCGTCTCGGCGCTGAAGCGATGCGGCACGCCATACTTGCGCACCGCGATTTCAATTTCCATGCCGGGATCGTGCAAGGCGCCAAGCACCTCGGTCACCTTGCCCATGGGTTGGCTATAGGGTGAAGCCGGCTCGGAAATCTCGACACTCACCACCTGCCCCACCTTGGCAGCGCCGATGCTGCTGGCCGGAATCAGGATGTCTTGCGCATAGCGCTTATCCTCCGGGGCCAACAGCCAAATGCCGTTTTCGTGCAACAGCCGCCCGATCACCGGCCGACGTGAACGCTCGAGAATTTCGATCACCTGCCCTTCGGGCCGGCCGCGTTTGTCCTGCCGCACGATCTTCACCCGCACCCGGTCGAGATGCATGACCGAGCGCATTTGCTGCGGCGCCAGATAAACATCCTGCGCACCCTGCTCCGAAACCACGAGGCCATAGCCGTCGCGATGGCCTTGAACAATGCCTTCGACAATCACTGTCAGATTCCTTTTGTTGTTGCTGCGCCGGAGCCGTGAGGCTCGCTGCACAATGTTCATTGCTTGCGCAGCATACTGGACAGCCTTGAATTTCCTGCTAAGATTCGACGCTTGCCCAGATGGCGGAATTGGTAGACGCACTAGTTTCAGGTACTAGCGCTGCGAGGCGTGGAGGTTCGAGTCCTCTTCTGGGCACCATATAGATAGACCGTAAATGTGCAGTGTACGACAACCAATGCACATTTATATAAAAATCAATAGCTTATGAACAACAGGCCGTCCGTGGCCTGTTTTACTTTGTGCCCCCTGTGCACAGGTTTGCTACGCTCCGCTACTCAGAATCTACGCACGGAGTTACGCATGGCAAGCATCGGCAAGCACGGGGATGGATGGCGCGCCCAAGTGTTCGTCAAGGGCAAGCGGGCAACGCGCGTGTTCAGAACGCAGCGCGAAGCCAAGGCCTGGGCGGACAAGGCCGAGGCTGAGTTTCGCGCGCCGCCAAAGACCCCTGCCTCAACCCGTACGCTGCGCGATCTCCTGGAGCGCTACCGCGACGAGGTCACCCCCAAGAAAGAGACAAGTCGCACCGAAACAAACCGGATCAACGCGTTCTTGCGTGACTTCCCAGAACTCGCCGACAAACTCCTGCAGAACCTGGATACACCGGATTTAGCGGTCTGGCGCGACAAGCGTCTAAGTGAGGTCAAGAGCGGGACCGTGCATCGTGACATCACCTGGCTGCGCGCGGCAATCAACAAAGCGCGTCTGGAATGGCGCTGGCTTGACACCAAACCGTTCGATGGCCTTGAAATCCCAGCCGACAGCCCTGAGCGTGAATCGGTATGGGGCTGGCGGAACATTCGCGCGATGTTCGACAATGTTGGCTACCGTCCTGGGCGCAAACCTCAGAATGCAACGCAAGAAGCAATCTTCGCCTTTCATGTCGCCTTGCGTACTGGAATGCGTAGCGGTGAAGTGTTGCAACTCGGCGCGCGCACGCTGGACGTTGGGAGGCGCGTCGCAGTTGTCGAGCATAAGACGCAGCGATACACCGGCAAGCCGCGACGCGTACCCCTGCTCTCGCCTGCCGTACGGCTCCTGAAGCCCTTCGCAGTGCAAGAACGAATCTTCACCATTGATGACGCAGACCGTGATGCATTATTCCGAAAAGTGCGCGATCGGCTGATGCTCAAGCATCTGGACTTCCACGACAGCCGTGCAACGGCCCTGACACACATGTCGCGCAAAGTACCCGTGCAGGTGTTGTCTCGCATCAGTGGGCATAAGGATATTCGCATTCTGGTCAACCGCTATTACCGAGAATCTGCAGAGGACATCGCCAAACGGTTCGCATAGGCAGGAATACGTCCCGACCCGATGCGGGTGCGGATTCCGGCTTCACTGACCACCCATTTCGGCCGCCGTTGACCAGTCCAGACACCGCTGCCGGTGATGACCAATTTCTAACTCAGGACACTGATATGGTCGCTCTTGTCAATAGGCGCAGGGTTTCGATGTGGATCCAGTGGCACGGGGTGATGCGGCACAAGTCTGCTGACCTTGCCCGCGATTTCCGGATCCCATAGCTGAGACCGTTATGCGGCTTGCCTATCCTGGGCGGCAAGCCAAGCCCTTTCGAACTGCATCGGGCTGACGTAGCCCAGGGATGAGTGAAGTCGCCGGTGGTTGTAGAAGTTCAGCCAGTCGACGATTTCGTCCATGGCGTCGCGTCGGGTCTTGAAGCGCTGGCCGTGCAGCCTTCCGACCTTGAGCGACCCCCACAGACTTTCCGTCGGAGCATTGTCCCAGCAATTGCCTTTGCGGCTCATCGAGCTGAGCATGTCATAGCTGCCCAGGGCCTTCTGGAAGTCGGCGCTGCAGTACTGGTTGCCGCGATCCGAATGGAAGATCAGCCCAGCCTGCGGACGGCGCCGGAACCAGGCCATGTGCAATGCATCGATCACCAGGTCGCGCTTCATGTGCGGCTTCATCGACCAGCCGACCACCTGACGGCTGAACAGATCGAGGACCACCGCCAGATACAGCCAGCCTTCGTCGGTGGCCACGTACGTGATGTCGCTGGTCCACACCGCGTTGGGCGCCTGCGGCTGGAACTATCGATCCAGCAGGTTGGGCGCCACCGGCAACTTGTGATGGCTGTCGGTCGTCGCCTTGAACTTGCGCTTGCCTCGGGCCCGGATGCCGTGCAGGCTCATGAGCTTGCGCACACGCTCCTTGCCCACGCGAATGCCGCGTGCCAGCAATTCCTTCCAGATCCTGGGCCAGCCATACTCGCCGCGGGACTCGGCGTGAATGGCCCGTATGTGAACCAGCAGCGCATCATTGCTGATGCCGCGCCGCGGGCGTGTCGAACGCACGCGGTGCTCGTGGTAGCCGCTGGGGCTCACACACAGAACCTCGCAGGCCAGCGACACCGACCAGCAGTGGCGGTGTCGTTCGATCCCGGCGTACTTCACCCCCGCTCCTTCGCGAAGTACGCCGTCGCTTTTCCCAGGATGTCGCGCTCCATCTTCACCCGCGCCAGCTCCGCACGCAGCCGCGCAATCTCCATCTGCTCCGGGCTCACGGGCTTGCTGCCAGCTCCGATGAGTCGACCGTCACGATCGGCTTTGACCCAGTTGTGCAGCGTCTGCTCGGCAATGCCAAGAATCTTTGCCGTCGCTGACAGGCTTTGTCCGCCCTTGACCAACCGCACTGCCTCCAGCTTGAACTCCAGCGTGTAGCGCGCCCTCGTTGCCTTCATCACTTCCGTTCTCCTTGCCTGTACTCAACCATTCAGCAAGGGATCCGGTTTCCGGGGGCAAGCTCACTCCGTTTCCCGCCCCCGCTGACGTCGGCGTGCGTCGACTTGCATCCGCTCTGTCCTGTGCTGAGATGGTTGGCATCCCCATCCCGGAGAGCCCACGATGCCAACCCGCCCCACCCCTCACCCCACCCCCCAAGCCTCATCCCCAGCCCCCTCCCCACCCCCATCGCCGCGATGCAGCCGCCTGGCCGCCCTGCGCGACATCCTGCTCGTGCTGTTCTGGACCGATTCGCCGGCCGGCCACCGCATCCGCCTGGGGCTGCAACGCCGCTTCGCACGCCGTGGCCAATCCCCCCAGGGCGCACGTCGCATGGCCGGCCTGCGTCTGGCCGCCGCGCTGGGGCTTGCCACCCTGTTCGCCCCCTGGCTGATCCTGGCCGCCGCCCTGGGCAGTGCCGCCCTGGCTTGCCGTTCAGCGGCAATGAGCCAGACATTCCTGCTGCTGGCCTTCGCCCTGGCCGCGCTCTACGGCCGCGGCATCCTGCACCTCGGCCGAGGCGATGCCTGGCTCAAGTCCATCTTCCGGGTCAGCGGCCAGGACCTGCAGGCGCTACCCCTGGACGCCACGCTGGCGCGGCTGCAGCCCCAAGCCCTGGGAGGCGAGACCCTGCGGCACTGGCAGCGCGCCCGGCGCTGGGCCTGGGCAACGGTGGCGCTGCTGCCGGGACTGGCTTGGGGTCTGGCGTGGAGTGTGGGCTGGATCCTGGCCCACCGGCCGGCAGACGGGTGTCTTGCGCTGATCTGGGTGCTGGGCACAGCGCTGGGGCTGGCGATGTGGCTGCCCAGCCGCTACGACCACCACGTGGTCCTGGCCTTCGGCCTGAGCCTGGATGCACCCCAAGCCACCGAGACAGCCGAAGCCACCGAGACTGACCTTGCCCCTGGAATCCGTATCCCATAGCCGACTCATGCACTGGCGTGCCGGGGTTGGTTGGCGAGCCAGTTTTCTTCGAACCGCATCGGGCTGACATAGGCCAGCGTCGAGTGCAGTCGGGTGCGGTTGTACCAGAGCATCCAGGCGACGACTTCGTCCATGGCCTGGCGCCGGGTCTTGAAGCGTTGCCCGTGTAGCCGCTCTACCTTCAACGAGCCGAACAGCGTCTCGCTGCAGGCGTTGTCCCAACAGTTGCCGCGACGGCTCATCGACGCGGTGATGCCGTATTCGGTCAGCGCATCACGGTAGTCCTTGGCAGCGTATTGGCTGCCGCGGTCGCTATGGAAGATCAGCCCGGCCTGCTTGCTCGGATGGCGCTTGAACCACGCCATGCGCAAGGCGTCGATGACGATGTCGCGCGTCATGTCCTGGCGCAGGCTCCAGCCGATGACTTGACGACTGAACAAGTCGATGACCACGGCCAGGAACAGCCACCCTTCGTCGGTGGCGATGTACGTGATGTCGCCCGCCCAGACCTTGTCGGGCTCGGCCACGTTGAATTGTCGGTCGAGCAGGTTGGGTGCGATCGGCAGGTCATGGTTGCTGTCTGTCGTGACCTTGAAGCGGCGCTTGCCCTTGGCGCGTATGCCATGCCGTTGCATGAGTTTCTGAACCCGCTGCTTGCCCACCCGGATGCCCCTGGCCAGCAGTTCCTTCCACGTGCGTGGCCAGCCGTAGCCGCCGCGCGTCTCGGCATGAATGGCCAAGATGTGCACCAGCAGCGCATCGTCGCTCAGGTGGCGACGCTGGGCAGCGTTGGCACGGCGAGCGAAGTGCTCGTGGTAGCCGGCCACGCTGACACCAAGCACCCGGCACTGCACCGAGATCGGCCACACACGGCGGTGACGTTGGATGAAGGCGTACTTCACTTCGCTGCCTTGGCGAAGTACGCCGTCGCTTTTCCCAGGATGTCGCGCTCCATCTTCACGCGCGCCAGCTCGGCCCGCAGCCGGCTGATCTCCATCTGCTCGGCGCTCACGACCTTGCTGTCGGCACCGGTAAGCTTGCCCTGCCGGTGGGCCTTGACCCAGTTGAACAGCGTCTGGTCCACCACGCCCAGCGTGCGCGCCGCCGCCGCGATGCTCTGGCCGCCTTCGACCAGGCGCACCGCCTCCTGCTTGAACTCCAGCGTGTACCGCGCCCGCCTTATCGTCTTCGTCATTTCTATATTCTCCTTGCTTGGATTGAATCACTCAGCAAGGGATACGTTTTTCGCGGGCAAGGTCAAAAAGCACTCGCCGCTTTGAGGATGTCATTGGCCCGGCGCAATTCCTTGTTCTCGCGCTCGAGTTGTTTGAGGCGTTCACGCTCGCTGCTCGTCAGGCCGTCGCGCTGGCCTGTATCGACTTCCTCGCGCTTGACCCATTCGAGCAGCGTCTGTGGCACGCAGCCAATCTTGGGGGCCATGGATTCGACTGCGGCCCACAGCGAGGGGTACTCGCCTCGGTGCTCCTGGACCATGCGTACCGCGCGCTCGCGCACTTCGGGGGAAAACTTGTTCGTCTTGTTCATGGCTCCATCTTCTCAAAGGTTGGAGCCTCCTCAAAACCCGGGGNAGGCGCTCGTTCCAGCGCCGCTCAAGTTCGGCGGCCACCAGTCGATTGCCGGGGTCAACGGCGTCGAACTGCCGCTGCGCACGCGCCGCCTCAAAGCGCGCCTGCTCCAACGCGAGTTCGAGCTGGCGCCGCGTCGCGTGCTCATCGTTGGCATGGTGCTCGATGGCACGCAGTGCGGCCTGCACCCCAAGCGGCAGCAGCACGCTCAGCACTTCGCCGGAGACGGCCTCGTCCACGCGCAGCGAGCCGAAAGAAATGCATCCAGGCACCGCGCCATGATTGATCGCGGCCCCCTTGCAGTGATAGCGGGCGATGGTGCCGTCGCTGCCGCTGTAGGCGACGTGCAGCTTGCGACCACAGTGCGCGCATCGCAGCAACCCGGCCAGCAATGCCTCTCCGCGCCGGGGTGCGCCGCGCGCCATGCTGCCGCGCATGTTGGTGTTGTCGGCGATCACGCGCTGGTTGTGCTCATAGGTCGGCCAATCAATGTACCCCTCGTGGTGCTCCTGGATCAAGACCTGCCAGTGCTCCTGGGCACGACGATGGCCGTGCACGACGCGCTTGCGGCCGGCTTCGATCCGGACGCGTGTCTCGGTGCGGCCAAACGCATAGGCGCCGGCATAGACGGGATTGGTGAGAATCTTGAGCACCGCGTTATAGACCGGCAGACGCCAGATCACGCAGCGCCGGCCGTTCTCGTAGACCGCCGAGGGCAGATCAATGCGCTCTTGTCGGAACCACAGCAGCGCCTGGCGCACGCTGCCGGCCTGTGCGAATCGACGGAACACGGCCGCGATCGCTTCGCGGATGCGCAGATCGGCGTCGCGTTCAATCCGGTCGCCCTCGCTGCGCACATAGCCGATCGCCACCGTCGTGTGCAGATCACCCCGCGCCGCCTTGAGCTTGAGGGCTTCGACGGATCGTTGGCGAAGGAGGGACAACTCCATCTCCGACATCGTGCCCTTCATGCCCAGCAGCAACCGGTCGTTGACGCTGCGTGGATCATAAATGCCGTCTTCGTCGACGATGAGGCTGCCCACCAGTGCGCAGAATTCCAGCAGCGTGTGCCAGTCGCGACCGTTGCGTGCCAGGCGCGATGCCTCAATGGACACCACGGCGCCGACCTGGCCGCTGCAGATCGCCGCCAGCAGTCGCTCAAAGCCTGGCCGTGCGACGCCGCCGGCGGACACACCGAGGTCGTCGTCGATGACCACGACCTCGGTCCAACCGAGCGCGCGTGCCCGATCGGCCAGGGCGTATTGGCGCCGGCGACTCTCATGGTTGTGGCGCAACTGATCGGCTGTGGACTGGCGCACGTACACGTAGGCGCCACGCGCCAAGTGCTCAGGGTTGATCTTGTTCATCGTCATCCTCCATGTGTTCAACGACGTCGGACTGACTTGCCACCTGCCACAGGAGTTGGCTCAGCAGTTCGACGAGGTCGTCGTGACGCTGCTGCAATCGCGTCAGTGGTGCTGGCGCCGTTGCGGCGTCGAACAGGTCGGCTTGCACGAGCGGGATCGCTCGCGGCGGGGTTGGCTTCATCGACGCCTCCGTGTGCCTGGGAAATGGTCGATGAACATAGGACTGCGTCGAGTTCGCCTCGCAGCGCAAGCAGGCAGCGCAGCAACATCCGCGGAGGCCAGTGCGTGGGCACATCGCCGGCCGCAGGTAGTGTCATCCACTGCGGTAGATGCGCCCTCGTGCCGTCGGGCTGACGGACAATCAGGAAGTCTTCGGTTCCATGCCTGACTCGGCCGAGCACCTCAACTTCATGACCCGTCCGGGGATGGAACGGATAGTTGATGCGAGCCAGCTCGACGAGCTGTTCGCGGGCAGTATGTGACTGCTTCGCCCGGAACGGGCAAGACCGAACTGTGCCGCACGCTGGCCGCGGCCCTGGATTGCGAGCTGCTGGAGGTGAGCACGGCGGACGAGGACGGCGATCCGATCGGCGGGGAGCAGCGGCTGCGGGCCTGGCGGGCGGCGCAGCGTTTCCTGGCGCAGCGCCGGGCGCTGATCCTGTTCGACGAGATCGAGGATGTGTTCACCAGCCAGACCGAGGGCGATGTCACGGGCTTGTTCGCCCTGCACAGTCCCAACCCGGGCAAGCACCGCAAGGGCTGGATCCACCGGGCGCTGGAGACCAACCCGGTGCCCACCTTCTGGGTGACGAACGCCGTGGAGGAGATGGACGCCGCGCTGATCCGGCGTTTCGATCTGGTGCTGGAGTTGCCGGTGCCGCCACGACAGGTGCGCGACTCCATCGCCCGGGCCAGTGTGGGAGCGCTGGTGGGGGCCGAGACCTTGGCGGCCCTGGCGGCCAGCGCGGTGCTGGCGCCAGCCGTGCTGACGCGGGCGGCGGATGTGGTGCGGCAGGTCGGCGCAGGGCTGGATCCCGCGCAACGCGATGCGGCTTTGCTCGCCCTGGTCAATCACACCCTGCGGGCCCAGGGCCACACTGCCGTCATGGCCTGCGATCCCCAGCGTTTGCCTTGCACCTACGATCCGCGGCTGGTCCATGCCGACGTGGATTTGCAGGCCATTGCCCGGGGCATCGCCCACGCCTCCAACACCGGGGGCGTCAGGCTGTGCCTCTACGGCCTGCCCGGCACGGGCAAGTCAGCGTACGCGCGCTGGCTGGCGGAGCAACTGGGGCTGCCGCTGCAGCTCTGGCGGGCGTCGGACCTGCTCGCCAAGTGGCTGGGGGCGAGTGAACGGCTGGTGGCGCGGGCGTTTCGTCAAGCGCAGGCGGATGGGGCGGTGCTGCTGATCGATGAGCTCGATGGACTGCTGCAGGATCGGCGCGGCGCGGCGCAGGCCTGGGAGGTGACGTTGGTGAACGAGCTGTTGACGCAGATGGAGAGCTTCCCCGGCGTGTTCATCGCCACGACGAATCGCCTGGAGGGGCTGGACCCGGCGGCGCTGCGGCGCTTTGATCTGAAGCTGCAGTTCCGGGCCTTGCGGCCGGAGCAGGCCTGGGCTTTGCTGGGCAGTCATTGCGCGGCCCTGGGACTTGGGGTGCCGGAAGAAGGGCTGCGGCAAGACCTTCGGGCGCTGGCGTCGCTGACGCCGGGGGACTTCGCCACGGTGGCGCGGCGGCATCGATTGCAGCCCCTGCGCAGCGCGCAGGACTTCGTCATCGCGCTGCGAACGGAATGCGGCTTCAAGCCGGGTGGGGTGGGAGCTGGAACCATGGGGTTTGTGTGAGGGCGTGCTGTCAGAGAGGCTTCGGCCCTGGTGGTCAACCGGGCCCTACCGCCTCCCACAAGACGCTGATCGGCAGGGCATGCAGGCCGGGCCCGAAGGGCAGAACGGCCTCGCCGTCATACAGCACCACGCCCGCAATCAAGCGTGCGCCAACGGCGTCCTGGAGTTTGCGCAAACCCTTGAAATCGGCTGCCGTCACCGTCGATGCGGCCTTGACCTCGAGACCGACGAGCTTCTGTCCTTGCTCGACGACGATGTCGACTTCGACGCCGTCCTTGTCGCGGAAGTGAAAGAAGGCGCTGCGCTCCCCGGCCCAACTGGCCTGGCGGCGCAACTCCTGGTAAACGAAGGTTTCGAGCAATTGTCCGAACAGTCGACGATCGTCCCACAAGCCCTGGGCGTCGACACCGAGCAGGGCACAGGCCAGACCCGTGTCGCCCAGGTGCAGTTTGGGAGTCTTGATCAGACGGCTCAGGCGGTTGCTGTGCCAGGGGGGCAGTTCTTCCAACAGGAAGATGCGCTGCAGCAAGGACACATACTCGCGGATGGTCGGGCGGCTGAGCTGGAACGGCGCGGCGAGGTCGGTGACGTTGAGCAGACGCGCCGTTTGTCCCGCGGCCATGGCCATCAGACGGGGCAAGGCGTCCAGCGCGGCGATGCGTGCCAGGTCGCGCACATCGCGTTGCACCAGGGTCTCGACATAGTCGCGGTACCAGGCGGTGCGACGCCGTGAGGTGCCACGCGCAAGCGCAGCGGGGAAACCTCCAGCGGCCACCCGTTCGGCCAGCCCCTTGCCCAGCCTGGCGTGGGGTTGGATATGGGGTTGGGTGGGGGGTTGGGTGGGGGGTCGGACGTGCGCCCGGGGTGGGAAGCTGGCGCTGAACAAGGCGGCCAGCAAGTCCGTCGGCACCGCCGCCAACTCGGCCTGCGCCAGCGGATGCAGCCGCAGGATCTCCATGCGCCCGGCCAGCGAATCGGCCAGCTTGGGCAACAGCAGGACATTCGCCGAGCCGGTCAGGATGAATCGCCCGGGGCGGCGATCGCGATCAACGGCGGCCTTGAGGGTGGTGAACAGCAGGGGCACGCGCTGCACTTCGTCGAGAATGACCCTGTCGGGCAAATCCGCCACGAAACCGACTGGATCGGTTTGGGCCGCAGCGCGCTGCACGTCATCGTCAAAGCTGATGTAGGCATAGCCGTGCTGCGCCCCGACGGCACGCGCCAGCGTGGTCTTGCCGCACTGCCGCGGCCCATGGATGAGAGCAACAGGCGTATCGCGCAAGGCCTCGATCAAGCGGGGCTGGACAAAACGGGGATGATATTCGGAGGCTTGCATGTCGGCTGATTGTAGATTGATCAGCGTCCAATTGAAAATTAATTGACCGACTATCCGAAACAATTTCAGGCGAATCGAGTTGCCCGACGCGGCAATGTGGCAACCCGGTGGGCAGGATCCATGCTGAACCGTGTTCGTCGACTTGCGCACACCGCAAACGCCGGTAAGATTCGAGCGTCTTCACGTCCATCTTCACGTTTAAAAGGCCCTTCTCACCCGCGCCGATCCTGAACCGACCGCCCCCTGCGGTCCCACGCTTGGAGCCACGCACAGCCTTCGTGCGTCCGCAATGTCCAACGCCTTCAGGAGATTCCCATGCGCGAAGAACGCCTCTACCCCCTGCTCGTCCAGCTCGTCACCCAAGGCGCGACGCTCGAAGAGTCCCACCACGCCGGCCGGCGCTACACCTTGATCGCCGCGCACCAGCGTCTGCCCATCAGTGCGACACTCGGCGTCAAGCTCGAACGCGAGGGGCGCATCCGCCCGCTCTGCCGCGTCAGCGGCAAGACCCTCTGGGTGGCCCGCGCCTGACGCGGATCGACAGTCGGCAAGCCCGTCTTGCCGACTTGCGAAACCGCTTCGGTGCGGGATGATGGTTCTGGCGATGCCCCGGTGGGCATTCGAGGAGGCCCCGATGGAGATGTTGGTGGCGACGTGGATCCCGTTCCTGGTTTTCAGACAGCAGGGGCGACCCGGGGCGGCAGTGGCCGGGGGTCTGCACAATCTCCTGGGTGGGCGCATCGCCCCACCCGTCCCGCCAGCAGCGCCGCCGACGCGGCCTTCCTGCCGCAGGCTTGACGGCTGTTGACGCTGTTGTTCGATCCCCTTTGTCCAAGGATGACCCATGGTCGTTGATCCCCAAACCCTGAGCCCCACCGCCCGGCAATTCCTGGAGCTGGCCGGCGACTATGGCGTGCCCTGCCGCACGCTGCGCCGACGCTGTGGCCATGGTGGGCCCGCACCTAGCATCCTGGGGGCGGTGTTCGGCTCGCCGGATGACTTCAGCTTCTTCATCCAGTTTCTGCGGCGACGGGGGTTTGCCGCCCGGGTGGATAGCCGGCACGCCTGGCGCCGCCACCTGGTGTTCAGCCCGGATGCCGTGGTCGGGACGGAGGACGGGGTCGGGGCGGAGGATGCCTCCGGAGTGGCGTCATGACGCGTTGCTCACGTCCCTCGCGTTCGCCCCGGCCGCTGTCCAGGCCGGTGTTGCGCTTCTTCGGCTCGAAGTGGCGCATCGCCCCCTTCATCCTGCGCCACTGCCCGCCGCACCGGGTCTATGTCGAGCCCTATGGGGGCGGTGGGTCCATCCTGCTGCGCAAGCCGCGCGCGGTGCAGGAGGTGTACAACGACATCCACAGCGAGGTGGTGAACCTGTTCCGGGTGTTGCGCGACCCGGCGCTGGCCGCACGGCTGCAGGAGGTCTGTGTGCTGACGCCCTATGCCCGGGAGGAGTTGATGCTGGCCTTCGACGTGGCGCAGGATCCCGTGGAACGCGCCCGGCGGCTGCTGGTGCGATCCTGGTTCGGCCTGGGGCAGGATACGGCGACCGGGGGGCGGCGGCACTATTCGACGTTGAACACCAGGGTGTCGCAGGCGGGGGTGCACTATGCCCAGCTCTGGGCGCAGTGGCCGCTGCAGATTGCGGCGTTCACGCAGCGTCTGGCCGGCGTGGTGATCGAGAACCGCGAGGCGCTGGAGGTCATCGCCCGCCATGACGGGGCGCAGACCTTGATCTACGCTGACCCGCCTTATGTGCGTGAAGCCCGGGGGCTGGGGGGCTATGCCGATGAGATGAACGATGCCGAGCATGCCGGGCTCGCCGAGCGGCTGCATGCGGCGCAGGCCATGGTGCTGCTGTCGGGCTATGCCTCGCCCTTGTATGACCGCCTGTATGCCGACTGGGAGCGGGTGGAGCTGGCGACGCGGGCGCACAACCTGGGGCGCAGGCTGGTGGCGCGCACCGAGGTGCTGTGGCTCAACCCGGCTTGTGCGGCGGCGTTGCGGGCGGCTGAGGTGACTGGAGTGGCCGGGGTGGCTGAGGTGGCCGGGGCAGAGGACGACAACGCCCGCACGGCCGCATCCCCCGCCCTGCAGCCCCAGGGCGTCCAACTTGCGGACATCCAACTTGCGGATCAAACCTGAGGGAGACGGATGATGTCGTTCATGACGGGGGTGTATGCCACTGCGGTGGTGGCCATTGTGTGCACCTTGGGGAGCTTGTTGTTCGTGATGCGCCTGGCGGAGCGGACGCAGCGGAAGAACCAGCGCCGCAGGATCGTGGTTCCGCCCGAGGTCCTCAAGGCCCTGGGGGTCGAGGCGGGGGATGCCTTGGCTTGGGAGGTCGGGGAGGATGGGACGGTGCGCGTGCGCCGGGCTGAACGCGCGGCGAAACCGTCGGAGCGTCCGTGAAGTGCCGGAAGGTGGATCTGCTGGAGGTGGGGTCGCAGGAAGTAGAGTAGAGTCGCCAATCGTCGAGCGAACCCTCGGGCCCGAGCCCCAATCGGCGTCGGCCTTGCCGGCGGAGAATGCCCGGTTGGTGGCCTTGCTGGAGCAGCATGGCATCGCCTGGCGCGCACCGCCTGCGCCGAACTCTCTCCACCTGCGCCTGTATCAGCCCCTGCACCCGCACCTCCACCTACACCGCCCAGCGCGGAGCCGCACGCATCGGGACTGGCCACGGCCGCGAAGGTGGCGCTGTTTCGCCGGCGGTTCCGTGGCCGCAGCGATGTCTACCCGGTACGCCGGGAGAGCAAGCGCTCGGGCAAGACGGGCTATGCGCCAGCTTGCGCCAACGAATGGCGTGCCAAGGTCTGCGAGAAGCCGCGCATCCCCTGCAGCGACTGCAGTCATCGTCGGCTGCTGCCGCTGTCGGCTGCGGTGATCGACGACCACCTGGCGGGCAAACACGCCATCGGTGTCTATCCCCTGCTGGAGGATGGCACCTGTGGCTTCCTGGCGGTGGATTTCGACGAAGCGGAGTGGCGCGAGGACGTCTGTGCCTTTGCGCAATCGTGCGATCAACTCGGTGTGCCCGTCGCGCTGGAGATTTCGCGCGCGGGGCGGGGTGCACACGCCTGGGTGTTCTTCGACTGTCCGCCGCGGCAAGGCCACTGGGCATCCAGGCGTTTGAACAGAGGATCGAGGCGCTTGAGGTGATGACCGACAAGGGCCAGACCGGCCACCGGCGTCAGGTCATAGTCGAGTTGCTTGATGCGAAATCCAAACCCCATGCCATACCCCGGAACGTTCACCCGCTGGGTGAGAAGACAAAGGGATCATTTTATCGAATAAACCATTATGCATCAACAACTTATGAAAATTCCGCATGCCCGAGCTCACGGATTCAGGACTGAGTTGAACGCAAGGATAATGCAATCTTCTGACTTACTCAGATCACGACAGAAGATGCATCAGCACAGCAAGATTCCACGGGATTACAGGCTTTTTATCTCCTGAGTTGCCACGCCAGAGTGGGGTCGCGACACAACGCCGCCGCGATAAATTGCAGCCCACAAAGCAAGAACGGAAATGACGTTGCCCGAGAAGAAGATGGCCCAGAACGCCACCGTGTTATTCAGAAAGCCGCCATGGAACAGTGCAACACCGAGGATCGCCACGATGGCGGCGACGATATTCGTCATTCCGGGCCAGCGCGCGAAATCACGCGTTCGCGTCCAGAAACTCAATCCGAGTACGACGACTCCAGCGACATAAGCGACCCAGGCCGAACTCTGTAGCCCGGAAATATCGAGCACCGCAGCATACGAAAGCCAAAGCCCGATGGCAGTACAGATGAGGTTAGACAAAACTCGCATCTCTTTATCCCTCTCAAATTTCATGAAGCGATCGGATATAACGCCAAGATAGTTTAGGAATGAAGCTGCAGACCGCCGCCGTTCCTGCCATCAAGATTTTCCATGGAAAGCCCAGTGGGGTGCTGGACCACAACAGCACGACCGTGACGATCTGGCTGGCGTAACACAGATAGCCGGCCGCTATGAATAGTGCATTTCCCCGCATCCTCCCGGCCGCATAAAACAGCGCATAGAAGCCTGCAAAAATCACAAACAGGCCGAGTAAAACGGCGGTCGGCAGCACCGTTTCCGCGTTCACGATCCGGCGCTAGCCAATCTGTTGGGTACCGCGTCCTCAGCGGTCGATTCCGTGTCTGCTCGTTTTCCGACCATCGCCAGATCGTAGATCAGAAGCAAATAGCCAATGGCGAACAGGATGCCGAAACCTAGGCGCACGTACATTCCCTCGACAAACCATGAACTACTCTGCGCGTTGATGAAGGCCTGCATCGTTGAGCCTCCCAGCGCCCTTTCATAGAACGCCTGCGCCATGCCAGCAATCAGCAAACCCCCAACCATGCCGATCATGCCGATGTTCAGCAAGGCGAATGCCCATTTCCAGAGGGGACCGTTCACCCGCTTTGCTCCGCGCATTTGCGCCAGGACCACGTAAAAAATCGAAATCAGGCCGCAAACATAAGCTCCCCACCATGCGAAATGCCCGTGCGATACGGTCCATTGCGTGCCATGTGTAAACAAATTAATTTGCGGCAAGGTCATCATGAAGCCGAACACACCGGCGCCGAAGAAATTACCAAACGCTTCAGCAAACATCCAATAAAGCGCTGGCCGGTTCTTGCACTCCATGCGGTGCACCCCGGCGTCATAGACGGAGTGGACGACCATCCCGATCAAAGGCAGCGGTTCCAGCGCGGAAAAGAAGCCGCCGAGGTCGAACCAGTATTTCGGCGTGCCGATCCAGTAATAGTGATGGCCGAGCCCGAGGATGCCCGAGCCCATGACCAAGGCGATGGTCACGTAGAGCCATGTTTCGACGATCCGACGCGGGGTGTTCAATAGGCGCATCAACGCCCAGGCCATGATGCAGGCAATCAGGACTTCCCACGTCGCCTCCACCCAGAGATGCACGAGCCACCACCACCAGTACATGTCTTTGGACATGTTGGTGGTTGCCGGAAAGGCGTCGAGATAAAGCACGAATAGCGGAATCAGGTCGACGATCAACACGCCGAGAATTCCCGTCATTTTGCGGGCTTTGATCGCCGTTGCAATGATGTTGAACATGAATGTGGCGACGATGGCCAAGATTCCCAGGGCCGCCCAGCGAGGTGCTTCCACGTATTTTCGGCCCTGGTTGATGAACCAGAGGCTGAATTCATCTCCCTTGCCGTACTGGACGAAGATGAAAACACCGGCAACGATCGCGAACGCCAGCAAAAAGACATAAAACATGAGGTTGGCAAACTTGATTCCCACGACCTCGCGTTCGACTTCCTCCGGCAAAAACCAGTACACGGCGCCGAAGAAACCCATCAGGTTCCAGACGACGAGGGTGTCGATATGCAGGATTTTTGCCGTGTTGAAATTGAGGGTGTCAAACAGAAGTGAGGGCTGAATATAATAGGCAGCGGCGAGCAGGCCGGCGACGATCATGACCCCGAACAGGGTGAAAGCCGCAATGAGGTATTTGATGGCCAGTTTCTGAGAGAGATACATGTTTGTTCCTGTCATTGCTGGGGTTCATGGCCGAAATTGGCTGGGAATCCATTGGTGTTGATCGCCGAGAGCCATTTGAGATAGGCAACAACTGCCTCGGCACCGCTTTGACTGATTTGCAGATTGGGCATTTGGCGACTCCAGGTCGGATAAAGCTCCGGATGCATCAGAAACTTGACCATCGCCTCCTGCTTCGTGCTGCTTTGGGTCATCGGCATCCATTGGGCCTCCCAGGCTGGATCCAGCCACGCCTTGGTGAGGTCGGGGCCGTAATAGGCGCCATTCCCCAGGAAAGTATGGCAATCAATGCAGGCCCGTGATTGAATCACCAATTTTCCTTGCCTGAGCAGAGCTTTCGCCTGCACCTCGTCGTAGCGTTTACCAAACAGAAGCTGCTCCTTGCCGATCACGGGGACGTCGTGATCCACGCTTGGGTCATATTGATAAGAAATTTTGTGGTTGATCACGGTATATAGGGGAACATGCCCCCCGCCGGCTGAAATGTCGGCGAGGCTGTTGACGCTTAGGAAGGCCAGGATGACGAGCATCACCGATGTCGCGCTGATCGCGCCCGCTCGCCAGAAGCCAGGATCTTTGGTGTATGTAGTTTCCATCTTGATGAACGAAGTTGTTAAAGGAGTTGACCCGTGAAAATGAATCCGATGTCGCTAATGAGGCGCCGATGCGTTGGCCGCTCGATCTTTGCGGATGAAAGCTGCCAAGAATAGGCCCACTGCGACCAGAATCAGCACCGCGAAAATGGCCCCAAGAGTGGCTGTATCTTGGCCGATGGCACGAACCGTTTTGAGTGGAATCGCGTTGTAATCGGAATATCGTCTTGGCACCTGCAATGAACCCGCGATGAAGAACATGGCGAGAAAATAAAAACTGCCCCCGATCAGCAGCGATAGCCCCCACATGCCGCATTTTTCCGAGGCAGAGCCGAGCGCGTGGTAGTAATAACCGATCAACATCGGCAGCAGCCCAAGAAGGTAGTAAGTGTGAAAATGTGCCGGAACGAACAAATTCCTACCATTGCTAACAAGCCTGCATATAGGTTGATCATCCATGACTCCCAATCATGTTTTCCAACTTTGCGTCGGCACCAATATTTCATGGCCTAGTGAAATATCGTGCCAATTGTCTCCCACGCTTCCGATCCGATCGTCGCATGCACCAACGCCGTGACGCATACAATCCCCCATCCGACAACACCAGTAACCAGCGTCAACCTCAAAGCGAGTCTTGTTCAGGCTGCTGAATAGGCATTCAATATACCAGTCCAATCCTTGGCTATGTTCGATCGGCGCGTCAACACTTGATGCGTATCAAGAAACAGATCAATCTTTAAATGTCACCTAAATCCGTGAGCTCGGGCATGCGGAATTTTCATAAGTTGTTGATGCATAATGGTTTATTCGATAAAATGACCCCTTTGTCTTCTCACCCAGCGGGTGAACGTTCCGGGGTATGGCATGGGGTTTGGATTTCGCGTCAAGCAACTCGACTATGACCTGACGCCGGTGGCCGGTCTGGCCCTTGTCGGTCATCACCTCAAGCGCCTCGATCCTCTGTTCAAACGCCTGGATGCCCAGTGGCCTTGCCGCGGCGGACTGCCGCCCAGCACACTGATGCGCAGCTATGTTGGCTTGCTCGCGCAGAGCAAGAGCGACTTCGATGCCATCGAAGGCTTTCGAGGCGATCGTTTCTTCCAGGAGGCGCTGGGTCTGGTGGGTGTGCCGTCCTCGCCCACCCTGCGCCAGCGCCTGGATGCGCAGGCCGCCCTGTGGTTTGACTTCACCTCCCAGGCGATTGAAGCGCTGCTGCGCAAGAGCCAACCGGACTATGGTCTTTTGCCTTGCGGTCATGTGCCGCTGGACATCGACACCTTCGCGATGGACAACTCGGGCACAGCCAAGGATGGGGTGAGCCGCACCTACGCGGGGGTCGATGGCTACTGCCCGCTGGCGGCCTACCTGGGCACGCATGGGTTTTGCCTGGAGTTCGCCCTACGTCCGGGCGCGCAGCACTCGGCTTCGGAGACGACCTACAACCTCGAGACGGCCGTGCCCATGGCGCAGCGCCTGTCGACCGCAGGCCCCAAGGCGCCGATTCTCGTGCGCATGGATGCGGGGTTTTGCTCGGCCGCCTTGATGGCCGACATGCAGCGCTGCAACAGGCCAGGACTGCCCCGGGTCGATGTTCTGATCAAGTGGAATCCCCGCAAGACCGATCCTCTGGAGGTCTTGCGACGGCAGGAACTGGAAGGGGGTTTGTTGTGGCAGCATCCGCGCGCAGGCAAGCGCGTGGCGGTTTGGGAGGTGGCCGTGCAGGTCGAAGGCATCGCCCATCGCCTGCGCCGCATTGTGCGCATCACGGAGCGCACCGTCGATGCCCGTGGCCAGCAGTTTTTGGTCCCCGAGATCATCTTGGAGGGCTGGACGACAAGCTTGCCCAAGGCCATCAGCGCCGAGGCGATCATCGACCTGTACGCCGGGCACGCTACGCACGAGCAGTTCCATGCGGAATTCAAAACCGACATGGATCTGGAGCGACTGCCCTCGGGGAAGTTCGACACGAACGATCTTGTCTGCCAGCTTGCGGCCCTGACGATGAACGTGCTGCGCCTCATGGGGCAGCAAGGGCTGCTGGGGCCGCATGCACCGGTGCGCCATGCGGCCAGGCGACGGCGTCTGAAGACTGTGATCCAGGAACTTGTCATCCGCGCAGCACGCGTGATCAACCATGGCGGGCGGCTGTGGTTGGGACTGGGCGCCAACGACAAGGCAGCCCGTGCCTTTTGCGATCTGCATGCGCAGTTCGCCGCCAGCGGCTGAAGACGCAGTCCAAGCTTTCCCAGCACCCCAAGACGCTGGCCACAAGGGCTCAGCGGGGGAACGGCTGCGCGCAACCCACCCGAAATGACCGATCAAGGGGGCCGATCGTTCGCGCACAGCCCCACAGCCCCCTTCGACACGGCGCTCGAACCGTGAACCTGCGGGAAATCGGGAAAATCGGGCCGTCACAATCAGCTTTCAAGTCGATGGATTATCGGAAGTCACGGATTCAGGTGTCAGGTTGCCAACTTAACAACTTGGTGCCACTTCGACCCGCGTGTGCCCGTCGACGCATGAGGTGCAGGCCTCCCGAGTTCAACGGTTCCGGGCGTAAAAGCGGGCGACCGCTCAATGCGATCAATCAGTTAGCGTGCACTTCTTGGGGTTTCGTGTAATGGCACGATTTCGTGCATGCGTCTTTCCTTTACATTGGTGATGTCTTAGCTTAGAGTAATGGCGTGTTCGTCAAACTCACCCGCTCAGGCCCCAACCACTACGTCCAACTCGTCGAGGCGTACCGCGACGAGGGCGGCCGCCCCAAGCAGCGCACAGTGGCCACCCTGGGCCGACTCGACCAACTTGGCACCGACCTGCAGTCGGTGATCAGCGGACTGCAGCGCCTCACCGGGGAAGCGCCCGCCGCGGCGCCTTCAATCCCCACGCTGCAATTCGAGCCCGCACGCGACTTCGGCGATGTTTGGGCGCTCAGCCAGTTGTGGACATCACTCGGCTTTGATCGTTTGCGGCAGGTGTTTCGTCGCACGCGCGGCAGCCTGGACGTGGAGGCGCTCATCCGCATCATGGTGCTCAACCGGCTGTGCGATCCCCAATCCAAGCTCGGCGTCCTGCGCTGGCTGCAGACGGTGACGTTGCCAGGCATGCGGCTGCAGGCGGTGGATCACCACCATCTGTTGCGCGCCATGGATGCGCTGATGGATCACAAGGTCGAGGTCGATGCCGTCCTGTCGGCTTTGCTGCGCCCTCTTGTGGACCAGGATCTGGCCGTGGTGTTCTACGACATGACCACCATCCGGGCCGAGGGGCTGTCGCAGCAGGACGGCGAGGTGCGCCACTTCGGCATGTCCAAGGACGGCCTCGTTGCCCGTCAGGTCATGCTCGGCGTGGTGCAAACCGCCGAGGGTCTGCCGCTGGACCACGAGGTGTTCGAGGGCAACACCGCCGAGGTCACCACGCTCAAGGCGGTCATCGAGCGCGTCCTGGCGCGCTTTCCCATCCGGCGCGTCATTGCCGTGGCCGATCGCGGCCTGCTGTCCATCGACAACCTCGCCGAGCTGCAAGCCTTGCGTTTGCCCAGTGGCGGCAAGCTGGAATTCATCCTGGCCGTGCCGGGCCGGCGGTATGCCGAGTTCGTCGAACGGCTGGAGCCGTTTCATGCGATGCAGTGTGTTCAGGCGCAGGACGAGGTGCTGGGCGAGGTGACGTGGAGTGGGCTGCGCCTGGTCATGGCGCATGATCCGCAAGCGGCCCTGGAGGCGACGGCCAAGCGCGATGCGCGCATGGCAGACCTGGAGCGCCAGGCCGCACAGTGGGCCGGCAAGCTTGACGCCCAGGACGCCGGAACACGCAAGCGGGGTCGGCAGTTGTCCGACGGCGGCGCCCGGGCACGGTTCTATCACGCGGTCTGCGAGGCCCATTTGGCGCGCATCGTGCAGGTCGACCTCAGGAGCGAACGGTTCACCTACGCCATCAATGATCGTGCTTTGCAGCACGCCCGGCTGATGGATGGCAAGTTGCTGCTGGTGACGAATGTGCCCGATCTGACCCCCGCCGATGTCGTCGGGCGCTACAAGTCTCTGGCCGACATCGAGCGGGGCTTTCGGGCCCTCAAGTCGGAGATCGAGATCGGCCCGATGTTCCACCGCTTGCCTGAGCGTATTCGTGCCCATGCCGCCATCTGCTTCATGGCCCTGATCCTGTACCGCGTCATGCGCACGCGACTGCAGGCCAGCGCCACCCGCCTTTCCCCCGAGCGCGCCTTGGACAAGCTGCGCCGCATTCAACATCACCAGGTCACGCTGGGTGCCGCGCAACCCGCCGCGGGCCTGTCCACGATCCAGCAGGAGCACGCCGACATCTTGTCGGCACTCACCATCAAGAAACCCACACTCAACACTCAACTGACCCTCTTGTAGTGGAGCGATTCGATCCTCACACATGAGAAATCAATCATTTGCGCCGCTCACTACTGTCCGGTTAAACGACATGTGCCGAACCTGCGATCAAGCATTGGCGCGGACTGCAGGCTGATTTTGTTTGGTGCCGATTTGAACTTCGACTTCCAAGAATTACGTAGCTTCCCGGGGTTGACAACCCCGAGGAGTGCGCGTGAACGCAGGCAAGACCCTTTTCTCCCAGGTCATGGAGTTTGTGCCCTGGACGAGCTTCGCGCGCATCGTGCATCGCTACTCGGGCAACGCGGGTGCACGCACACTGTCGTGCGCCGAGCAGTTCCGTGCGATGGCCTTCGCGCAACTGACATGGCGCGAGAGCCTGCGCGACATCGAGGCCAGCCTGTCGGCCAACGCGGCCAAGCTGTACGCGATGGGCTTTCGCTCGGCAGTCAAGCGCTCGACCCTGGCCGATGCCAACGAATTGCGCGACTGGCGCATCTGGGCCGATCTGGCTGCCGTGCTGATCCGGCGTGCGCGCAAGCTCTACGCGAACGATTCGCTCGGGGTCGACTTGGACAACACGGTCTATGCGCTGGACTCCAGCACCATCGATCTGTGCCTGAGCCTGTTCGACTGGGCCCCGTTTCGTCCCACCAAGGCCGCCATCAAGTTGCACACGCTGCTGGACCTGCGCGGCGCGATCCCCGCCTTTATCCACATCAGCGACGGCAAGCTGCACGACGTGAATGTGCTGGACATGCTCAGCTTGGAGGCCGGGGCCTTCTATGTGATGGATCGCGGCTATGTGGACTTCGCTCGGCTGTACACGCTGCATCAGGCGGGAGCCTTCTTCGTCACGCGCGCCAAGTCGCCCATGGATGTACGGCGCGTGTACTCGGCGACCGTGGACCGCGCCACGAGTGTGATCTGCGACCAACGCGTGATGCTCAACGGCTACTACTCGGCCAAGAAGTATCCCGAGCATCTGCGACGCATTCGATTCAAGGACGCCGAGTCGGGCAAGACGCTGGTTTTCCTGACCAACAACACGGCGCTGCCGGCCTTGACGATCGCTGCGCTGTACAAGAGCCGCTGGCAGGTCGAGCTGTTCTTCAAGTGGATCAAGCAGCACCTGCGCATCAAACATTTTCTGGGTACCAGCGAGAACGCGGTGAAGACGCAGGTGTGGTGCGCCATCGCCACCTACGTGCTCATCGCCATCGTCAAAAAGGAGCTTCAACTCAATGCCTCGCTCTACACATGTCTACAGATTCTGTCGGTCTTAATCTTCGAGAAAACCGAGGTTTCATGCGCCTTGCAGCCCGATGGGCCTCGAACCGAACTGCCTCCAGACCCCAACCAATTGATTCTGTTCAACTTTTAACCGGACAGTAGTGTGCGCCGCTAACTGTTGAACCCGGGAGGCCTACCTGCGCCTACCGTCACAGTTTCTTTCGGGCCGTCGGCGCTAGCCTGAATATTTCATGAATTCCATGGCATGGGCGGCTTTGGGCACTGAGGCCAGTGAATGCGGGCGGGGGTCGGCTCTGGAGGTGCTGGCGGTGGTGGATGAGCCACTGTGCGCGCACCACCACCCCCTTGCCCCCGTTGTAGTTCAGCGCGCCGGGGACAGCACTTTGGGATACTCAGGGGGCCAGCGCGCGAGCGGCGCCGAGGAAGACGTGCTTGAGCGGATGGCTGGAGGCCAGCAGCAGGCGCACGCGACGCGTGTTGCGCACGACAGCGGCGCCGATCTTGAGCAGGCGGATGCGAATGGTGGCGGCGCAAGCGCCCGGCAGTTCGGTGCCTTGCAGGGCCAGCCGACGTAGGTTGATAATCAGCGTGTAGGCGTAGCTCGCCAGGAGAAGACTTGTTCAGATTTGCGAGCCACTTCTGGGGGCGTGCCGCAAACAAGGTCAGTCAGGCAAGAAATGCGAATTTGCCAATGCCAGCATGGCATCAAAAGCATGCGGCGCCGAATGAATATGCCTTTTGTCCGGCTCTATGGGGCGCGACAATCATCATCTTGTCCGCCGGCCATCCTGATTGACGCCGTCCATGCTCTTTGCCTTGTAGAAACGCACGGCGTTCAGGATCTTTGTTGGCGAGGCAACTCGGGCTCGTAATGCCGGCTCGTGATCGTCCTATGTCATTAGGCCTGCCGGCACCTAGACGTGGCGCGGATTTCACGCAAACCCAGCGAGTCAAGTTCATACAAATGCGTGCGCCCCACGCGCCGGAAGCACCCCAACGCTTCCATTTTTTTGAAAGTCCGACTTAGGGTCTCTGGCCACAAATCCAGATAGTTGGCCAAGTCTCTTTTGCTCAATGGCAGTGACAGGCCTGCCCCCGGCGCGTCCAACCCCCGTTTTTCGTCTATCTGCAGGATGAAGTCCGCCAAACGGGCCATAGCGCCTAGCCGCAGACGCATGTTGTGGCGCAAAGCGCGGCTTAACTCAGAGCCTGCCAGCATGGCCAGTGTCGGTAGACTGCTGTCGCGTTCTACTGTCCTCGCCCATGCCTGAGGCATGATCAAGCTCGCTGTACAACTGCGCATTGCAAGCGCGTCCGCCGTGTGCACCCCTTCTGCATATCCAGCAGCCCCGAGCACGTCGCCTTCCATTGCAAGATCCATAACCTTGCGTGATTTGGTTTTTTTGCGATCTTGTTTGAGCGACACCAGAATGACCCCGCGCATCAAGACATAGAGCCCCCCCATGGGTTCACCACGGTTATACAGCGACTCGCCCTCGCTGAGCGTGGAGATGTGTTCGGCTATGTTTCCTGCTTTGAAGATGGCTGCCTTGGCGTTGGCGCTTGCACTGCGCCATAGCGGCGCGGGCATCACCTTCGAATGCTGCACATCGAGAAGTAGCGAGCAACCAGTGGCTTCAATAGTGGTCATGGGCTGACTACCCTATGTAGGTATTTAGTTTACCAGTTTAGATGGGGTCTCTGTTTCTGCCTTGCTCCGGATCAAGAAATGACACTGCATCATGCCGCGAACAGAAGTGGCAGTACCGCCTACTCAATTCTGGAGTGCCTTATTCAAAATTGGCCGGCGTCAACTATCTTGAGTGCGCCGGGAGACCGGCATGGAGTAAGTGGTGCAAGTCCACCGCGATGAAGGCATAGCGAACCACATCGGCCCCGAGCCGTGCGCAGGCACCCGCGAGGATGCCTGCGAAGCGTCGGCAGGGGAACGCATAGGCCAGCCATTGAGCCACGACAGAGTTGATATCCCGGGTGCCAACGCTGTTCAAGTTGCGGAAGGCTATACATTCGAGCACGCCATCGCAAGCGCTCGGATGACCCAGCGTTGTCGCAGACCCTGGCATGTGCGCACGCTCCATGCGCGGGAACCGGGAGATCTCCAGTCTGACCGGCGGCGGCTGTACCAGCCGGCGGCCCGCATCGGGAAGGCGAGGAGCCGAAGCCGATGATGAACAGATGGGAGAAATCAGACCTCGCCATAGTAGCGACGAAGCCTGCGAACAAGGCCGGGCGACCGGCGGCGGAGTGGGCGGAGCCAAGGGCGGGGGCCGAGGGGAACACGGGCCACTCACACACGCGACGGACGCAGAGCCGCGGTAGTGTGTCACAGGGACTGGACCGTGTACGCCGCGCTGCGAAGCAGCGGAAGAAGGAGAGATTCACGGCGGTGCTGCACCATGTCACAGTCGATTTACTGACGGATGCATTCCTGGCGCTCAAGCGCTGGGCCGCACCCGGAGTGGACGGCGCGACGTGGCAGGACTACGAGGCCAATCTCGAGGAGATGACCTTCGAGGTCTTCACCGCCGAGTCCATGGTGGCACGTACCGGGCGCAGCCCGTCAGGCGACGGTTCATTCCGAAGGCTGATGGCAAGCAGCGACCACTGGGGGTCACCGCCATGGAAGACAAAATCGTCCAGCGAGCGGTGGTCACGGTACTCACGGCGATCTACGAAGAAGACTTCCTCGGATTCTCGTATGGGTTCCGGCCCGGCCGCAGTCAGCACGATGCCCTTGATGCCTTGGCAGTTGGGATTCGCGCTGCGCGTGTGAACTGGATTCTGGATGCCGACATTCGGAGCGACTTCGACAAGATCGACCCGTCTTGGCTGGTTCGATTCCTGGAACATCGCATCGGAGATGCGCGCGTCATCCGCCTTGTGCGCAAATGGCTCAAGGCGGGCGTAATGAAGGACGGGACGTGGAGCGTCAGCGAGACAGGCACCCCGCAAGGGGCAGTGGTATCCCCGCTGCTTGCTAACGTCTTTCTGCACGATGTCTTCGATCTCTGGGCTGCACAGTGGCGCCGGCGAGAGGCCACCGGCAAGATGATCGTCGTGCGTTATGCCGACGACATCGTGGCGGGCTTCGAACTTGAAGCCGATGCGAGGCGCTTCTGGGATGCGATGCGCGAGAGGTTCGCGCAGTTCGCGCTCGAGTTGCACGGAGACAAGACCCGGCTGCTGGAGTTCGGCCGCTTTGCGGCACCGAATCGAGAGCGGCACGGGCTTGGCAAGCCAGAGACGTTCACCTTCCTGGGGTTCATCTTCATTTGCGGCAAGTCCCAGCGCGGAGCTTTCCAGCTCCAGCGCAAGAGTCGGGGCGACCGCATGAGGGCCACGCTTCAGGAGATCAAAGCGCAGTTGCGTCGGCGCATGCACGGCCCCATTCCCTCACAAGGGAGGTGGCTTCGGTCGGTGGTGCAAGGCTACTTCGCGTACCACGCAGTGCCTACCAACTCACGGGCGATAGGGGCCTTCCGCTACCACGTCACAGACCTATGGCGGCGTACGCTCCGGCGACGAAGCCAGAAGGACGGATGACCTGGGAGCGGATGACCAAACTTGCTGCGGACTGGCTACCGCGGCCCCGTATCCTTCATCCCTGGCCTGACCAGCGCTTCGACGTCAAACACCCGAGGTGGCGCCGGCCAGGATAGTTGACGCCGCCCACAGTCAGGACAAGAATGCGCGAGATGGCGGGGCGTCCGGGATCGCTGCGATTCTCCGAGGGCTTGGCGTCATCACGGGTTCCTTCGCGAGATTGAACTTGGCAGCGCGCTCCAGGCTCAAAGGCTGTTCGGTTCGAACAACATGCCGGGCTGATGATGGACATAACCATTGATCAGGCTGCCAGGCAAGCTCAGGGCGCGCAAGCTGACCAGAGCATCTTCGGCCGTAGCTCCCTGGTTGTAAACGGCTTCGAAGTGCTCGATCACCTCGATAAACCCCTGGCTGCAAGGGGAGAGCCGTATCCGCTCGACACCGGCTTGGCGCAAAGCGGGGGCCTCGTGAAGGAGTGCCTGCAGTCCGGCGGACTGAACTTGTGTGCCGTTCAGACAGAGAAAAGGCTGGCCCTCGCTGCTGCGCAACAGCAGGCCATCGGCATCATCGCGGCAGCGGAATGCGCAGGAATCCTTATGCAGATGATGATGCCGCGCGGTGAAGCATGGGGCGCCCAGGCTCTCGCTGGACTGGCCGAAGCGCCATTGCTTGAGGCGCGCCAACTCGAAGCTCAGCGCTGCAATCTTGGTCGATTGGAATTGGAGCTTGGCACGCTGATGCGCAATCTCGACACTGAACTGCTCAATGATGGATCGCGCGTACTGCGCGGCCGGATCGTCGCCCAGGGCCTGGAGTCGGTCGCAATCGAGAGCGTCGAGCATAGGCCAATTCTCTCTCCTCTCTCTCTCTCGCGCGCACGCGCGAGAATCGGGAGTTGTCCCGATCGACAAGCGCTTGGGGGCTACACCACGGCAATGGCACCGGCTATGGCGTGCGCGCTCATGCGCTGCCAGGGCAGACCGGCGGCCAGCCAGTTCCATTGCTGCTCACTCAGGTGCAGGTCACCCCGGTCGTCTTGCGGCCAGGCAAACCGGCCTTCTTGCAGTCGGCGCGTGCATAGCCAGATCCCCGCCCCGTCGTACACCAGCACCTTCAGCCGCGTGGCGCGGCGGTTGGCAAACACATAGGCGTGGTGCGGCTGGGCCGATCCAAACCGGGCAATGACCAGCCCCAGCAGGCTGTCCATGCCGCCGCGCAGATCACTGCTGCCCACGGCCAGCCAGATGGCCTCAATCCGCAGCATGGCTCACCCCAGCCAGGCACGCAGCCACTGCGCGCACTCAGCCGCATGAGCCACGGGCCAGTCGATCTGGGCGCGGCGTTGGGCAACCTCGCAGGTGATGCGGGCGCGTCCTGGGTGGGGACTTCCGCCCGCCGCCGCCGCCGGGAGCGGGCTGCATTGGGCACGCACGAAGGCGCTGCGCCGTGGTGGCTGGGCCAGGCCAGCGAGTTGGGCTCGCCAGCGCGGTGCGTGCGACAGCCAGCCGCGAATCTAACCGTAGCTGATGCCTTGGCTGTGGGCAAAAACCTCGGCGCTCACACCCGCTGGCCTTGAGTTCATCGACAAGGTGCCAGAATCTCGCGAATCCGCTCCTCACTGAGTTTGTCTGTTCGCATGGAGTCTCCGAAAAAACCCAAGCTTCACTCAGCCCCGACTCATTGAAAAGATGGGTTCGCCAGCCGCTTACGCAAGACCCCCGTCAGCGCGCGCTCGATGTCATTCATCCCATTGAGCAAATCACGCGTGAGCGGATCGCGCAAGGGTGGCTCCACCACCGCCTGAGCCCACAGCCGCATAAAGATGATGTGGTGACGCCGAAAGCGCCGCACCGTCAGCCCCACCTCCAACCCCGGATCCAGCCGCCAGGTCAACCGCCACCCTGCCCTTGTTCCCGCCACCAGCAAGCCCAGCGCCTGCAACCGGCGCACGCTGGCCAGGATGCGCGCCGGGCTGGCCTCCAGCAGACCCAGAGCCGGGTCCAACACCTGCGCCAACACCTGCCAGTCCCGCTGGCGCAAGTCCTGCGGCCGCTGTTGCAAGCGCCGCGAGGCCGCAGTCGGTGCCAAACAGCCGCATGCCGCGCAACAGGAGCCTCAGCGCAGATGCCGCGGATGGGATGCCATCCGCCAACAGCGGATGGGCCTCATAGACCTCATCCAACTCATCCTGCGTGGTCCCATTGGGAATGTTGGCCAGAGCAAGCGACACCGCCACCTGCAACGACCAGGCACAAGGCACACAGACCACGACCGGGGCCCGCTCCTACTCCTGCCGTCCAATGCACAGATGCTCCATCGACCCATGCGGTTTGCCGCAATGCACACAGCGGTTGCGCTGCGGGCCAGCGCGGCTTCAATGGCCTGGACGCTGGTGCAGCAAAGCGCCAAGCGGCGTCAGACCATCGAGGCCATTGTGCAAGAGGCCCAGCAACGAGCCGGCAAGCTCGACGCCCAGGACGCCGGCGCCGCCTTCAAGGGGCGGCGTCTGAGTGACTCGGGCGCCAAGGCGTGGCTGTTTCGCGCCGTCAGCGATGCGCACCTTGGGTCGATCATCAAGGTGGATCTGCAATCGGATCGGTTCGCCTACACCGTGGACGAGGCGGCGCTTGCGCGGGCCGAACTCCATGACGGCAAGCTGCTGCTGGTGACCAATACCCGAGACCTCGACCCCGCGGAGGTGATCGCGCGCTACAAATCGCTGGCCGACATCGAGCGGGGGTTCCGGGTGCTCAAATCCGAGATCGAGATCGCCCCGGTGTTTCACCGCCTGCCCGACCGCATTCGGGCCCACGCCCTGATCTGCTTCATGGCGCTGGTGCTGTATCGCGTGCTGCGCATGCAACTCAAGACCGCCGGCAGCCCTTACTCCCCGGAGCGCGCGCTCGAGATCGCTCGCCACATCCAGCTTCACCAGGTCCGCATCGCCGGCCAGGGCGCTGCCAGCGGGCTGACTGAACTGAGCTCCGAGCAGCTCGCCTTGTTTGACCAACTTCAACTCAACATCCCGGCCAAAGAACCCTTCGACACCGCCCTGTAGTGCCAATTTCCATCGCCAAAACATCGGTGAATCAACAGGTTGCGTAAAAATATGTCGAACTCGGGCGGCCCGATAGCGGTGGACAGTTCGTCTTCGAATACACCGCCGGGGGGTTCGAGCCCTATTTGCAGGCCATCGACCAGCGCCACCTGATGCCGCGGGTGACCGATCCTGGCACGCACGCCCAGCAACTCGCCTACTTGCGTGCCTGGCGCAGCGAAACAATCGAGACGACGACCAGCTATGCCGGCAACCCCGCCGTGGCCGATCTGCATGACGCCGCCCAGGCCGCCGGCATCCGCAGCAGCGCGGCAGTCCCGCTGAAGGATGCGCAGGGCCATGTGTTCGCCGTGCTGATCCTGTTTGGCCGCTACCCCGGCGTGTTCGAGACCCCCTCGGCGCGAACGTTTCTGGCGGCCCTGGGCCTGCTGGTGAGCGAGCGGCAACATGAGACCTCGCGGGAACAGCGATTCGCGCCGATCTCCGCCGAACGCCGGCATGCGCTGCGGGATCGCCTGTATCGCGGGGCTCTGGAGCTGCACTACCAGCCGGTGGTGGATTTGCGCTGCGGCAAACCCGATCTGGTCGAGGCCCTGGCGCGCCTGCGGCTGGAGGACGGCACGCTGGCCAGTCCCGCGGAGTTCCTGCCCGGATTCGGCGCGACGGAGCTTGTGCGCCTCTTTCGGGATGGATTGCACCAGGCCCTGACCCAGCTTCAAGCTTGGGACGCGCAGGGGTTGAAGCTTGTCGTGAGCCTGAACCTGCCCCCAGCCGTGCTGATCCATCCCGATTGCTCCACCTGGGATCCGTAAATAATATTGACCTTCAGCGGCACCTTGCGAAAGGCGATGATGGCAGCAGCGAGATGGTTCAGGGCGAGGAAGCTGCGCTCAAGTTTTTCGTAACGCACGAGCAATTTACGGAAGCGGTTGAACCCGCTATGACAAACCTCGACGACCCATCGGCGTGCCTTCTTGGTTGGGCTGCGCTTCTTCGTGTCGGCCTCCTGGCGGCGACTCACCACGTGGGGGATGTAGCCATGCGAAATGATGGTGGCATGCGCAGGTCTGACGCGATAGCCGGCATCCGCACACAGGTGCTTGTGGCGCCTGCGCGCGGGCCTCTTGCGCTTGACCATCATGGACTGCAGCACGGCATCGAGCTGGGCGACGTCAAGGGCGTTGGCCCCGGTGACGATGAGGGACAAGGGGACGCCATGCCCGTCCACCAGAAGGTGACGCTTGCTGCCCTTTTTTCCCCCGGTCCGTGGGGTTGGGACCCACAGCCTCTTGCGCCAGGGGCGCTTTGAACATGGCCCCATCGATGCTCTGCCAGCGCCAGGCGATGCCCTCCATCGCGTCATACTCGGCCAGCCCAGCCTTCCACAACGATGCAAAGACCCCTGCACGCTCCCAATCGAGGAAGCGCTGGTGCACGGCGTTGGCACTGCCAAAGCGCTCCTTGGGCAGTGCCTTCCATGGGCATCCGGTGCGCAGCCAGCGTTGTGCGCCAGCTAGGCCAATGGTGCTCGCGAAACGTTGGGCACTGGCCGCAACGCCCAGGCCTCGCGCGCTTGACGCAGCAACATGTCGGGCTGTAGGCAAAAACACAAATGTGGATCCGGGAACCAGGCCAACGCACCTCGCTTGAGCCGCAAATGCTGGCTCAAACGAGGGCGCTACGCCAGACTTTCTGGGATCTGACCTACGCACGCAAACGCAAGCGGTTTTTGTGCTCCAGTCCAAGGAAGATGCCTACGCTTGATGTCGATCGATAGCCACCCAAACGTGCTGCGATACCTGTTCTGCTGCCAACAACAGTATCGCAGATGACGAAATCGTCATCTTGGCGTCATGGAAATGGCGTGAATGAACGCGTAATATTTCAGTTTATTTTCCGTGACGCTTTGAAATCAACATCTCACGCGAAATGAGCATGCGCGCTAACGTTCTTCGGATTTGCGTGGGGATTAATATTCTTCAATCTGAATGGAATGCAATTGATGAAATCGACGAAGTTAGTTATGATGGCAATATCTGTTGCGACGATTTTAGCCGCCCCATTGGCCAACGCAAGTACTGGGTTTAATTTCGGGGCAAACATTGCAAAAACGACAACCTCTGGATATGGAAATTCATCTGATTTCGGGTTTACGGCCGGTTATGATTTGAATCAATCGTTAGGATTGGAGGCGGGCTACGAATCATTGATGGGCTATGAAATGACGATGTGGAGTGTGAGTGGCCTCGGTCGTTATCAACTTACAAACCATATTCATCTCCTTGGGCGATTGGGCCTGGCACATTGGACCGAGAGCCCGACTGGCAGGCACAACGCAAGCGGAACCGACCCCCTGCTTGGTTTGGGGTTGTCCTATAGCTTGACACCGGCGATGAGCATACGCACCGAATACCAATTTGTACCCAATTCAGGTGGTCTTGGAACAAGTTTGGATACGCTACTCATCGGTGTTAACTATCGTTTCTAAACAAGTTGAGATAGAGCGCATCTTTCGATAACGCAAACTTTTCTCATGAATATTGATGAATCAACCCGCTTCGGCGGGTTTTTCATACCCTGCCTCAGTTTGGCCAGAAGCACCTTCACAACGATCTGGCCTGCTTACCTTTGGGACAGTTGTGTGACATCCACACGGGCGGCCTGAAGCGCCTGATACGTTCAGGCTTGGTGGTCCGTCGAACCCCTATGCGGACGCCGGCACCCCGATCAACCACTCCCCATCGACTGCCGATCCATTCCCGGCATGAGATTCATCAGGATGCCGGCGGCCAGCAGCACCGCAAGCCCAGTCGCTATTTCGACCGCGATGCTGATTCGGAGGTGCTGTTGCGTCATCGCTGCGTCCGGCCCGGTAAGGCGTGGCGTCAAGCAATAACGATTGATCCCAGCCAAGCACAACAGCAAACAAAACAACAAAATTTTCACTAAAACAACTTGACCGTAGTTGGTGAACAACAGCCCATTGAGCCCGCCGACCAGCACGACGCCCTGCACCAGCGCGGTAAGAGCGATTGCCGACACGCAAAGCACACCCAGCGGCGAGAACCGGCGCAAAGCATCCTGTGCCGCTGCGGGCGGCACGGCGTCGACAACGCAATAGAGCGGCATCAGAGCACCGAGCCACGCACCAGCGGCAACGATGTGGATCGCGGTGCTCCCCCACAGAAATATGCCGAGGCTACCGGGCATTGCCGCGCCGTGATCCAGTGCGGATTCAGTTGCCGCTGCCGCACCGGCCAGCAGCGCAGCTATGCCCATCCGGCGCTGCCCCGCACCATCACCAAAGACCAGCACCGCCAGCACAATCAGCCCGCAGCGCAGCACCAACAGCCGTCCGAAATTCGTCTCCCGTAAGACGGGCCAGACGAAGCCGAACACGGCCTCGAGATTGCTGGAGCCGCCGATATAAACGGCCTCCAGCAGCAGCCAGAGCGCGCCGGCGATCAACGCCACCAGCAGACTCGACCGAACCACACGGGCGATACCGCGGTTCACGAGTCGCACAGCGGCAGCATCAACTAGATCCAGGACGGGTGGCGCAATGACGGCCCGGAACAGAGCCGCACCAAAAATCGAAAGAGAACCTGCCAGATGTAGCCCGCGCGCGATGCCGCGAGTCAACTCGCCCTCAGTCATTTTTAGGGCGCGACGGTGAAACGATATTCTCCGTGTGTCTTATGTCCGTCGTCCGACAGGGCGTGCCACAGCACCGTATAGGTGCCAGGCCCGATCGGCTTCAGCGCGACAGTGAACAGCAGATGATTCGCGGCGAGGTGGCCGGCACCGGTATCAACACGCTGGCCTTTCGAGTTCTCCACCCTGATTCCACTGAAATGCGCATTGAGTTCCTCAGTGAAGGTGATTGCAACTTGTGTCGGTACGCTCTTCACTGTGCCGTTCATTGGCGGCACCTCGATCTTCGGGAAGGAGTGTGCATATGCGAAGGGCATAAGGGAGAAGGTGCATGCGGTAGCGATCACGGCGAAACGAATGGGTCGCATTATTGATTTTCCAGTTTGTTCCGTGCCGACACGTATCACAGCAAGTATGGATACCCGTGGCCGTAATTGCGTCAATCAAGGGTGTGTCAGGCTGTCGTGTCTCGCCTGCCCCGATGGGATCGGCATTGTGGCGAACATCGGTATCCTACTCGGGCCTGGGGTTCCGGTCGCAGCGCGCACTCTTGCGCAGTTTGAAGGGGTGTGGGCTGCTGCCGGTCCTTGCGCCGAATGCTCTTTTGCCCGGCCCAGGCGTGGATGAGCGTGCCGTCGACGCTGAAGTGTTCGCCCGACAGCAGCCCGCGTCGCTGGGCCATCTCCACCGTCGTGTTGAACAAATCCGTGACGGCGTCGAACTCGATGAGCCGGTCGCGGTTCTTGCTGAACACCGAGTGGTTCCACACCGTGTCTTCGATCGACAGACCGACGAACCAGCGAAACAGCAGGTTGTAGGAGATCTGCTCGACGAGTTGCCGCTCGCTACGCACGCTGTAGAGCACCTGCAGCAGCATCGCCCGCATCAGCTTCTCCGGCGCGATGCTCGGCCGACCCTCCTTCACGTCGGCCTCGACCATCGCCGAGAACTTCGTGCCCATCTTCGACAGCGCATCGTTCATCCACTTGCGGATCGGGCGCAGCGGATGGCTCTGAGGAACAAATTCCTCCAACTTCACCGTGCTGAACAGCGCCTCGTTGGTGCCGTCGGCTCCTCGCATGCTTTCTCTCTCACCGATGGTCGTCGTTGCCTGACATCGTCGCCGATCCCGGCGCGACGCGCCAGTATTTCAACGGCCTGATAGCGCCCATACGGACCGAGTGACACAGTCCGACCCCCCGACCGGCCGCTGACGACTGCCCGCTCGGGGCAGACCAATCAAATCTACCACAGGCGACGACACCAGTTCCCAAGTTGAAGGATCACTCGCTCAGATAGCGCACGCCGGTCAGCTTTTCGGACAGCGCCCATAGGCGGCGCGCGGAGTCTTCATTGCGCGAGGCTTGGTTGGAGCCCACCTTCTTGGGGTCGCCGCGATTCCCGCCCATGCGGCCCGGACCGTAGTATTCGCCGCCGCGCACATCCGGCATGCTGGCTGCGTAGAGCTGGGGCAACGCACCCATTTCGGCGGATTGCGCCAGCAGCGCATTGCCGATCTGCATGAACAAGCGGCCGAGCGCGGATTGCTCCATCGCCGGGCCGGCAAATTGCAAATTGGTGGCGGCGTAACCCGGATGCGCGGCAACGCTGATCGCCCGGGCCCCCGCCTTGCTCAGGCGCCGCTGCAGCTCGTAGGTAAACAGCAGGTTCGCCAGCTTGCTCTTGCCATAGGCGTCCCACTTCTTGTAGCGCTTGCGCTCCCAGTTCAGGTCACCGAAGTCCATGCTGCGCGTCCAGTTGTGTGCAAGGCTCGCTGTGCTGACCACGCGGGCGGCAGAGGCCACCAGCAATACATCCAGCAGCAGGCCGGTAAGAGCAAAATGGCCAAGATGATTGGTGCCGATCTGCATCTCGAAGCCTTGCTTGGTCCGCACCAGCGGCAACGCCATCACGCCGGCATTGTTGTGCAGAATATCCAGCTTCTGATGCCTGGTTTTGAAAGCCTTCGCAAATGCAGCGATGGAATCGAGATTGGCGAGGTCGAGCGCCATGAACTCGAGCTGCGCACCGGGTACTGCAACCTTGATCGCGTTCATTGCAGACTCGGCTTTCTCGCGTCCCCGGCAAGCCAGCACCACCTGCGCCCCGTTGCGCGCCAGTTCGAGCGCCGTGTGAAACCCCAAGCCGCTGTTGGCGCCGGTGACAACCGCCAGCTTGTTCTTCAGATCCGGCATGTCGGCCGTTGTCCAATGGCTCATTGTTATTCCCGTGGGTGTGTTTGCATTGATGGTCAGTCGACCCAGAAATTGCGCGCCAGCGGCCGCCGTTGATCCCACTTGCCCTTCTTGCTGGCGAAATCGACGACGCCGTTGCCCTGATCCGCATCCGGCACCTGCCAAGCGCCGTTGACCGCGCCGGAGAGCGCGCCCGACAGCGCCTCGAAGCCCTGCGCGGTGTACAAATCGCACTCCACTCCCCGATTGATGATGAATTTCAGTTGTCTCACGGCCTGGTGATTCTTCACCCGGAATACCTCCAACAGATGATTCACTTCCGCATCGAGCGCGCCGATCGGCACGATCCGGTTCCACAGGGTGAGATCCACGGCGCGGCGCGCACCGTGCAAGGCGCCGATCAGGTTGATCTCCTTGGTCATGCGCCGACCGATCAGGCGCGCCATGCGCGTGGTGCCACCCCAGCCCGGGGTAATGCCCACATCCACTTCCGGCATGCCCCAGAGAGCCCGCTCAGTGGCAATGACGAAATCGCAGGCCATGGTGATCTCCAAGCCGCCGCCAACGGCCATGCCGTCGACCGCTGCGATGGTGATCTTGTCCAACTCCTCCAGCGTGTTCGCCATGTGCTGGTAGTAGCGCACGCGGCGCATGACGTCATTGGCATTGCCCCATTTGGGCATTTCGGTGATGTCGTCGCCGGCGCAGAAGTGCTCCCCCGCGCCTTTGATGATCAGATAGTTGATGTCGGTGGCGTCGCGCGCTTTTTCGAAGGCGCCGACCAGTTCAGCGGACAAGGACATGGACAGCGCATTGCGCCGCTGTGGACGGTTCAGCGTCAGCAGCATGGCGTCACCGTTTTGTTCAATGATCAGATCGTTGCTCATCCGCTTGCTCCTTGAGTTCGGGATGTGTTGCAGCGACGGGCTTGCACCTGGGCGCACAACCAGTCACAATCGAATGAATAGTTACACAGACGCTATCAAAATGCAAGTTAATAAAAAGAAATCAACCGGATCACGCCCCGAGGTCCCGGTCGCGCAGCGACGCCCGCGGGTGGATTCGATCGAGCGGGTGCTGTCGCAGGTTGGCGACGCCTGGACCTTCCTGATCCTGCGGGAAGCGTTTTTTGGCGTGCGCCGCTTCGATCAATTCCAGACCACCCTGGCGGCCGCGCCCAACATCCTGACCGACCGTCTCAAAAAGCTGGTCGCCAACGGCCTGCTACAGAGGCATCAATATCTGGAGCGTCCTCCGCGCTTCGAATACGGGCTGACGGAAAAGGGGGTCGACTTGTACCCAGCTATCGTGCTGCTCATGCGCTGGGGTGACCGCTGGCTGGACGAGGACAAGGGACCACCGTTGGTGTTGATGCACAGGCCCTGCGGCAAGGTGTCACAGCCGGTTTTGGTGTGTGATCAGTGCGCCGAGCCGATCAACGCGCGCGACATGGACTGGAAGCCGGGGCCAGGGGCTGAGCCTTCAGTCTCTGCGATGGCGTAGGTTGGTCTGATCATCGTGTCCGTGTCCGAGTTCGACTCTACCGAGCAAGAGGCGTTGTAACTTGCACCAGGTCATCGATGACATCGGCGAGTGCGCCCTGATTGTTGCCGGAAGGCCGCTGGAGCGCATCACCCAGCTCACCGAGGCGCTACCCGAGCATCCCCCTGTACAAGATCATCGACTGGTTTGCACAGCCGCGGGAGATGGTCGTCCACCCGACCTACATCGTGTTCTACCGCGTGACGGCCACCAGCATCGACATGCTCGCCGTCACCCACGCACGCCGCCAGTCCCCGGCTTGAGTGCTCGAAAGTGACAACATGACGATATAGCGTGACGCACACCGTGCGCAAGGCCGATGAGAACGGCCACCCCATTGAGATCATCCGCACCATCTCGGCACGTCGCGCCGACCGCACCGAAAGGCAACACGATGAAGCGCAAAACCGTGAGCCACACGCTGAAGACTCTGCCGATCTTGACCGGCGCAGCATGCCAGGCTCAAGGCGCTGGCAGCCGGGCCCAACAGCGAGATCGACACCAGCGACAGCCCTGTGCTCACTGCGGCGCAGTGGAACGATGTCGTGCGTGGACGGTTCTACAGGCCCATCAAACAACAGATTACGGCACGCATCGATGCCATCCTGCACCGAGAAATGCTGGCGGCTCGCAAGGCCTGAGGGCTTCCTCGACCCAGTGACACGAGCAGCCTCTGGCGTTCTTGAAACTCAGCCGAGAGCGGCTGAACGATCAAGTCTGGATACGGATACGGATACGAGATGACGCTCCGCTCTGGGTGCGTTCTCGATTCAATCCTTCTCGGAAACGGTCCATTCAAGTGTGCAACTCGAAATGTCTAGCCAGACACGCACCATTCACGTTTGCTGACATTTGCCCGAAACCGACGTCATCAAACGCCACGGATATCGCGTTATCGCCAGCTCCCACATTGGCCAGCCATGAGCGCGATGCCGCCCCCTCCGGAGAACACGGATGGAACCTAGACTGCGATGCAAACTGAGATTCTGGGCCGCATTCGGGCTGACGACCTTGCTGACGGCTTGTGGCGGTGGCGGGGCAACGCCCAATCCGCCGCCCCTTGGGGCGTCAAGTCCATCGGGTGGGTCCGGCCCCCTGGTCTGGATGATCAACACCGGCGCCTTGGATCAGTTGCAGCAGATTGACGCGCAGTCCCTCGCCACGCAAGTCTTCGATCAACCACAAAACTTCATCATCGGCCAACCCTTGCCCAGTTGGGCCAGCAACTGGACGGTCAACCAAGTCGTCACCGAGACGAGCCTGGCCGGGATCAGTCAGGCACTGGGCAGTGGGTTGTCCCCTTCGATCAAAGATATCGTCTATGATTTGGAGGATTGGTCGTTCTCGCCGCCCATTGAGCAGCAAAACCCTGTGGCGAGCACTACGGCTGCCGCAGCATTGGTGCATCAATCCGGACTGGAACTGATCGCTACGCCCGCCACGGATCTGGTCAATGTGCTCAGTCCCGGATCCAGCGACAAGTATGCGTCCTATCTGACACTGGGCATTCCAGCCGCGGCGCAGGATGCGGATGTTTTCGAGATTCAGGCTCAGGGCTCGGAGATGAATGAGGCCACCTACGCCGCCTTTGTCACGGCCGCGGCGCAGGCAGCGCGGCTGGCGAACCCCAAGGTCATGGTGCTGGCAGGATTGAGTACCAATCCCAATGGCCAGCAGGTCACGGCACAAGAGCTGTATGCGGATGTGCAGGCGACTCGGAACGTGGTCGACGGCTACTGGCTCAATATCCCCGCCGACGGTCCGTATTGCCCCAATTGTGGAACGCCACAACCAGGGGTGGCCGTGGGTTTGCTGCAAATGTTGCAGCAAACCGGTTCTTGATGAACGATTGAACTTTGCATTCAGCCTATGGCGGCAGATTGCAACTTCGAGGCAGCCCGCGCAAGAGTGACAAGGCAACATTGGGCCTGGCCTGGCCGCAATCGGTGCAATAGAGCCCCTGTTGCGGGATTCCGAGCCAGTAGCCGTCGACGCGCGAGCAGGTGGCCTCGATGTCATGCAGGAGCAGCGATGCAGCGACCCGATGTTCTGCATGGTTCGTTTCGACCTCACCCAGCACAACGGTACGCGGACTGATTTCATGGACCTGCCGACTGACGGCATTCACGAACTGGCGATAGATGACCGGGCTTCCCTCGGCACGCTCGGCTTGAATGACATACCAGTCGGCAAAGGGGGCCATTCGGCGAGCAAGTCCTGCATGGATGAACGCTCGGAATTGTCCCTCACGCTTTGCCTCGGCGGGATGCAGACCCCAGATCAGATCTGTGGCGGGAGCGGCAATCAGTCGTAGACCGTGCGAGTGCGCGATGCGCGCGGCTTCGCGCACGGTTTTGGCGGGGTGCAACTGCTCGTCCACAGGCGTCAACGGCCACCGCTCGATGTCCAAGACAACATAGTTGACTCCGGACGGGACGCCATCATGGATCTCTTGGCGAAGGGCCGCCATGCTCGTCACGCTAATGGCGCGGCTGACTTCCCAGGTTCGTATTTGGGGATGAGGGGGATGCCACGGCGAAATCACAACCGTCGTTGGATGGTCGAATTCATGCATCACGAAGGTCTTGTCTAGTGCAGCGGCAAGAAGTTGAAGCAATGCACCGGCAGTGATGAACCAGTGGGAAATCATTCGCCGATCTCCAGAAAACAAAGGCCAAGCTCTTCGAGCATCCAGCGCACGATGCGCCCGCGCGGCATCGTGTTGGTGTAGAAGTTCAGACAGGCATGGCTCATGGCATTGTGCTCTGTGGGATGGGTTTGATTGGGGCCATCAGCGTGCACGCTGACGGGCCATGCTCAGGAGTCTGGCGATGCGACCGGCGGCCAGGTCCGGCGCGTCTCATCCAGTGGGCTCATCAACCCGACATCATGGCCGTCTGGGTCGGTGACGATGGCATAACGCTGGCCCCAGAAGGCATCGAAGGGACATTGCCGGCTTGCGTATCCGGCCGCAGTGAGTTCGGCGTAGCGTTGATCCACGGCCGCGCGCGTCGGCAGGGCGATGCCGATGATGATCCGGCTGCTGCTATGACGGCGACCTTCACCACGCCGCCATGCGGCGTGGTAGATACGGGCCAGTTTCTCGTTGTCGAATTCCAGTTGAAAACCATCGGGCAAGCGTGCCCTGGCGTGGCGTATGCCGTCGGCGCCTCGTGGCGATTCCTCGATCTCGATGCCCAAGGCGCAATAGAACGCCAGGCTGGCATCAATATCGTGGCACACGAGATTCAACTGATCCAGGCGCAGCGTATGAATGAAGCGCTGGCGGCGATGCTGTGCTTATGGCCCCGGCTGAGGCCGATCGCGCTGCTTCGTGCTGCGCGGCTGGCTGCGTCAGCGTGCCCTGGCCGGGCGTGACGAACAGCGCGGCACTCGGCGCCCTGACCTTGGCGGTATGCCAGATTCCCCTGGGCACGATGACGAAGGAGCCGGGTTTATGCAGGCGCACGGTGCGCTGTCCTTCAGGCAGATCCATGCGCAGATCAAAGTCGCCGCTGAGCAGGCCGATCCATTCGTCGCCATGGGGGTGGCATTCCCAAGTCGGCCAGTCCTGCTCGAAGTGAAAGCTGGACACCAGTAGCTTGCCGGAGAAGTCGCCGAATCGGTTGGTCAGTTCATCCCAGAAACCCAGGGTGGCGTCGACCGGGGTGGCCGTATTCCGTGCATCGAAGACCACGAAGGTCGAGTCGATCTCGGATGGGGCGTCGTCGTGCATGGATCTGCTCGGTCAAGGACGACCAATCCTAGCTCGGGAACGGCGGTTTGTGTTTGTGGTGTTGCACTTCTTTTTTCTGGTAGGGACGGATCAATAAGCAGTGATAATCGAGCCGTTGCTGTTGGGGAACACTCCCGCATTGCCCGTCAACATGAAGAGGCTTCTGGCTTGGCCCGTACTGCCGCGCCCCGCTGCGCGCGCATTCTCGTTTTGGGTGCCCTGCGCTTTGCATGGCATCCAAACCAAGGCCCGCGCACTCGCGAGGACTGATTCAGCCTCGCCTTAAATCGTCATGTCTTTCAACCACAAGTCGTGCAGATTGCAGGTGCTGGTGACCCGGAGTTTGCCTTTGTAGCCCGCAGGCAATTTGTGAACGGACACGGACTGGTCATGCCAGTCGAAGGTTTTGCGGCTGAGGAAAGTCCCATCACCGAGCACCACGGTGTGGCTGACGATGAAATGTGGCTTGGTCATGGGGTGCGGGGTTTGGACATGCAGCATGTCGCCCTTCACTTCCAGGATGGGAACATGCGGGATTTCCACAGCTTTCCAGTGCCCCGGATCGGCCGCGGTAAACACCACGTTTTCCAGTGATGTGCCAAGCTCTGCCGCTTGGGTAACACGTGGCAGGGTGACAGCAGCGGCAGCGGTGGCCAGCGATGTGGCAACAAATTGACGGCGTTGCATGAGAATATCCTTGGGTTTTGAAACAAGAAAAGACAGAGTCTGATTGCGCTCTGTGGTAATGGCTGTCAGCAACCTGTTGCCCCCTATTGTTTGATGGCAGGGTTATTATGGGGAGTTGACTCCTCTGATATTTCGCTTGACCTCTGAAGGCCCAATCCATTGGGTCGTACCCACCTTCACGTTTTCTCAGCGCTGGCAAAATCCAAGCACTCATCATGCGTCGAGTAACCCATGTTTGAGCTTTGGTGCGTGCCGGTCAGACCATTTTTCACCATGATGAGAGCTGTCGTAGTGCACCAGATGCAGATGCGTGTGAATCGGTTGGTCAATCAGTGCTCGATAAATCGCGATGCCATACTCCGGATGCCGGGTGCTCGGCTTTCGCCAAGGCCTCCACAGTGGCAAGCGTGCTCACGGCAATGACAAAACTGTGTTGCTCGGGTTCGCCATGGTGAAAAGCCTGCGCGAAGTAAATTGAATGTGCGGGAGCATCGGCTGGATCAGTCACGGCCTCCCGATCAGCGCTTTGTAAAAATTCACTGGCATTCTGTAATCGCATCATTGTTACTCCTTATTCGCGGCGTCCAAGACGACCGCAGGCAGGGCCTTGGTCGTGCAATAAAGCACCCATGGATGGTTGAGCATGAGACATACCTGCAAGGGTCAAGTTGACGTTTCCGGCTCCCTGCGCGAGTCGCGATGGACTCAAGGTGGCCGCTTCTGATGCCAACCCAGGATTTCTTCCAAAAAAAAGCCGGCAATGCCGGCGAATGAGGAGACGGTCCAATGAATCGACGAGCAATGCGTTTATTTCTTGCCCTTGATGCTGTCCAGATAGCCTGCGATGACGGCAACCTGGTCCTCGGGAATGGGCGCCTTGAAGGCGTTCTTCATCTTGTTGACCTCCACCAGCCAGGCGGCCTTGCCCAGATCGGGCTGGTTCATCACCATGCCGACCGAGTGGCACATCAGGCAGTAACTGTTGGCGGCCTTGGCGCCGGCCGAGTCGCCTGGAAACACACGGGTGCTGGTGGGTAGGTTGATGCTTTTGGTCTGCAGGGTGATCGCCTGCGCTGGGCTGCTGGCCAGTAAGGCAGCGAGGCCGAAGGCGGCGGTGGTCACTACGCCGAAGGCAAAGATGCTTTGATGCGTTTTCATGGAGATCTCCGGGTTCAAACGGCCATCACGGTGGTGGACTCGACCACATTGCGCATGAAGCCGCCCGGGTTCCAGTTCGGCGTCATGGGCTGCTGCAGGCCGTCGCTATTGGTGCAACGAACCATCAGGTTCTGGTCGCCTTTGTCCAGCTTCACATGCGTGGTCCATTGGCGGAAGCTGTATTTGCCGTAGTCCTTGCTGAGTTGGGTCGGCATCCAGGTCTTGCCGCCGTCGATCGACAGCTCCACCATCTTCACCCCGGTGTCGCCACCGAAGGCGATGCCGCGCACCAGTTCGGGCCGGCCCGCCGGCACCTTCGCGCCCGTCGTGAGATTGGTGACGAAGGAGCGCGGCACCATTTTGTTGATGGGCACGAACTTCACGTCCTTCTCGCCCGGCGTCATGTTCGCCTGCGGCCAGTTGTCGGGAATGGTGTAGGCCGGATGCATCCAGAAATTGGTGTCCTCGTGGTCCAGGACTCTGATGTGCTGAAGTGACTTGGTCCAGTACGTGGCGTACCAGCCGGGGACGATGAGACGAAAAGGAAAGCCGTTGATCAGCGGCAGGGATTGACCGTTGATCTCCCAGGCGATCATCACCTCACCGTCGCGGGCGTGATCAACCGCCAGCGACTTCTTGAGATTCGGTGCTGTCGGGATGACAGGCCGCTCGGCGCCCTCGAACTGCACCTGCACCGCACCCGGCTTGACGCCAGCGGCATCGAGGACGTCCTTGAGCCGCACGCCCACCCAGCGGGCATTGCCCATGGCGCCATTGCTCCACTCGCCGCCGGCCACGCGCGGCTGGAAGTAGCCACGCGAATTGCCGGAGCACTGGTTCACCGCCGCCAGTTCCACATGCTTGAACTTGCGCATGAGGTCGAACACGGTGAACTTGAGTTCCTGGTTCACATGCCCGCTCATCGTCACGGTGAAAGTTTTGGGATCGATATGGGTGGGAATGTCAGCCCAGTGCCAGCGGGTGTAGAACTGGTCGACCGGGGTGAACACGCCCTTGTCGAACACCGACCATGGCGTCTCCAGCAACGGCGGTCGGGTGCGCTGCAAAATCATGGGGCCCTTGCCGGGCCACGCCGTCGTGATGTCTCGGCGATCAGGCCCTCCAGGCAACGGCAGCTCGATGCTTTTGGCCAATGCACTGCGGGCGAAGGCAACAGAACCAAGCCCCAAGGCGCCGGTGCTTAAAAAGGCACGGCGGTCGAATACTTTGCGAAGGCTCTCATTATGACTCATGGCTTTACCTTTCAGATCAACAATCCTATTGAAGAGACTCCTGAATCCGTGAGCTCGGGCATGCGGAATTTTCATAAGTTGTTGATGCATAATGGTTTATTCGATAAAATGACCCCTTTGTCTTCTCACCCAGCGGGTGAACGTTCCGGGGTATGGCATGGGGTTTGGATTTCGCGTCAAGCAACTCGACTATGACCTGACGCCGGTGGCCGGTCTGGCCCTTGTCGGTCATCACCTCAAGCGCCTCGATCCTCTGTTCAAACGCCTGGATGCCCAGTGGCCTTGCCGCGGCGGACTGCCGCCCAGCACACTGATGCGCAGCTATGTTGGCTTGCTCGCGCAGAGCAAGAGCGACTTCGATGCCATCGAAGGCTTTCGAGGCGATCGTTTCTTCCAGGAGGCGCTGGGTCTGGTGGGTGTGCCGTCCTCGCCCACCCTGCGCCAGCGCCTGGATGCGCAGGCCGCCCTGTGGTTTGACTTCACCTCCCAGGCGATTGAAGCGCTGCTGCGCAAGAGCCAACCGGACTATGGTCTTTTGCCTTGCGGTCATGTGCCGCTGGACATCGACACCTTCGCGATGGACAACTCGGGCACAGCCAAGGATGGGGTGAGCCGCACCTACGCGGGGGTCGATGGCTACTGCCCGCTGGCGGCCTACCTGGGCACGCATGGGTTTTGCCTGGAGTTCGCCCTACGTCCGGGCGCGCAGCACTCGGCTTCGGAGACGACCTACAACCTCGAGACGGCCGTGCCCATGGCGCAGCGCCTGTCGACCGCAGGCCCCAAGGCGCCGATTCTCGTGCGCATGGATGCGGGGTTTTGCTCGGCCGCCTTGATGGCCGACATGCAGCGCTGCAACAGGCCAGGACTGCCCCGGGTCGATGTTCTGATCAAGTGGAATCCCCGCAAGACCGATCCTCTGGAGGTCTTGCGACGGCAGGAACTGGAAGGGGGTTTGTTGTGGCAGCATCCGCGCGCAGGCAAGCGCGTGGCGGTTTGGGAGGTGGCCGTGCAGGTCGAAGGCATCGCCCATCGCCTGCGCCGCATTGTGCGCATCACGGAGCGCACCGTCGATGCCCGTGGCCAGCAGTTTTTGGTCCCCGAGATCATCTTGGAGGGCTGGACGACAAGCTTGCCCAAGGCCATCAGCGCCGAGGCGATCATCGACCTGTACGCCGGGCACGCTACGCACGAGCAGTTCCATGCGGAATTCAAAACCGACATGGATCTGGAGCGACTGCCCTCGGGGAAGTTCGACACGAACGATCTTGTCTGCCAGCTTGCGGCCCTGACGATGAACGTGCTGCGCCTCATGGGGCAGCAAGGGCTGCTGGGGCCGCATGCACCGGTGCGCCATGCGGCCAGGCGACGGCGTCTGAAGACTGTGATCCAGGAACTTGTCATCCGCGCAGCACGCGTGATCAACCATGGCGGGCGGCTGTGGTTGGGACTGGGCGCCAACGACAAGGCAGCCCGTGCCTTTTGCGATCTGCATGCGCAGTTCGCCGCCAGCGGCTGAAGACGCAGTCCAAGCTTTCCCAGCACCCCAAGACGCTGGCCACAAGGGCTCAGCGGGGGAACGGCTGCGCGCAACCCACCCGAAATGACCGATCAAGGGGGCCGATCGTTCGCGCACAGCCCCACAGCCCCCTTCGACACGGCGCTCGAACCGTGAACCTGCGGGAAATCGGGAAAATCGGGCCGTCACAATCAGCTTTCAAGTCGATGGATTATCGGAAGTCACGGATTCAGGAGACTTTCATTGACTTACAAAATGATGCAATCCATCATCAAAAAATTGGTTCATTTAAGGTTTGAGATAAGCAAAGCCATCTTTCTCTAATTGCATGATGCGTACCACGCCCCCCGGCACGACCACGGCTTGCGGCACCAGTTCAGGCATGTGCCCAAGCTGCTTGGCCATCGCCTCCATGGTGACGTGGCAGGCGTCGAACTCAATGCCTTCGGCGTCTTCGGATGCAATGCGGGCGGCCAAGGGACTGTTCTTCAAAAGTACTTTCAGACCCGGCCCATACGCCACGATCACAATGCGCGCTTTGTCTTGCCCAAAATAATCGAGCACGTTCTGCGCATTGTTCAGCGTGAGGTTCCACAACGCGGGGTTGGCCTCGCTGATCTGCAGGACCAGGTTGTACTGCGCAAACGGCAGCTTGTGCACGAAGGTGGGGTGGTCGAATTTGAAGTCCCTCAGCATGGACGGGTTGGCGGCATGCGCCAGCGCCATGCCGCCAACCGCCATCCCTGCAGCCAGCAGGGTGTGGCGCGCCAGGCGCCCCCAATCTTGCTTATGCATCTTTGCATCCTCGAGTTGCGTGGAAAATTCATGCCTTCCTATCGACCGGGGGCTGCAAAAATCGACCGCATGCTGCAAGTCGTCGAGGCAGGCTGTGCCATTCCCTGGCGGTTAGGTCTGGGGAATTGTGCGCCTCATCCGCAATAAAGCTAACGCATTATTATGTTTGATGACATCCATAATTTTGATGAATTCAACGTCAACCCGCACCGATCGACCGCATCGTTGCGGGACTTGTTGTGTGGGCTGGCCGGGGTTAAGCTGACAAGGCCGACAGACAGTCGCCGGTATAGCCAACACATTGCCCCTGCCGACAGAAAAGACCACCCATGGCAGCGCCCACCACTGGGCGCGTCAGTTGCGGGCGCTGGGGCATGAGGTGTGGCTGATGGCGCCGCAGTTCGTCAAGCCGTATGTGAAGACCAACAAGAACGACGCGGCCGATGCGCAGGCCATTTGCGAAGCCGTGGCGCGCCCGAGCATGCGCTTTGTGCCGGTGAAGACGCCCGGAGCAACAGGCGATCCTGGCCCTGCACCGTGCGCGCCAATCGCATCCGGGGGCTGCTGGCCGAGTTCGGGTTGATTGTGCCGCAGAGCATTGGTCATATCCGCAGCACAGTGCCGCTTCTGCTGGATGAGGCGCGCGAGAATCTGCCCGGGATGTTCGTCGACCCCACCGATTGCTTCAGGCGATCAAGCAGTGATGGCAATGTCAAATGCTACTGAAATTTGCTAATTTTCACGGATCTTCTTGGACGAGCACATGATGAAATGGTGATCACGGGACCAATCAGGTTTCTCGCAACCAAGTGGCGTTCCTCGCCCGCAATTTTGAGTTAAGTTGAGTCACCTCGCACCATGTCCGAAGTCAATATTGCCCTGCGCGCAATTCAGCTCTACTCTGAAATGCATCCACGCCCGACACACCTGACGCAAGTACAAGCAGCAGAAATGCTTGGTGTCCACAGGAACACAGTGAGCAAACTTCTCCGAGCCGGTGTGCTGCGCCTCAACCAATGTGGCTTAATTTCCATCGAACTCATTGACCTCGCACGGTCGACAAAACTTCCTCGCGACGAAGGTGGATGCTGACGTCGAAATGGCATCGTGTCTGGGAACACGCAATAACATTTCCGCGATAGATAGACTATGGGTGAATAGTTGTACCGTTGGCAAACTCGGCTCCGTGAACCTGACGATGTGCCGCAGGCTTCTTTTCGACCATCATCGCCTTGATTGTTGAGATTAGCTAGACTAGGCTAAGAAAAATTTTGAGGGTACCGCAATGCAGTCCGTCAACATGCTGCAAGCCAAGTCGTCCCTGTCCCGACTGGTGGAAGCGATCGAGCAGGGACAGGTGCACGAGATCGTCATCGCCCGCAATGGCCGACCAGCAGCCAAACTGGTGCCTATCGATACTTTGCCTACTGGAAAGCGCATAGGCGTGGCCAAGGGGCGATTCGAGGTACCGGAGAGCATCGACGCATACAACGACGAGGTGGCGCTTCTGTTTCTGGAAGGGCAGCAGCCTTGAATCTCCTGCTGGATACGCACGTCGCCCTCTGGGCCATCACCGATAGCCCAAAGCTGCCAAAAACGGCGCGTGAACTGATCGCGTCGCCAAAGTCGGTGGTATGGGTCAGTGCTGCGAGTGTTTGGGAGATTGCCATCAAGCATGCATTGGGTCGAGGCGACATGCCTGTATCCGGCCAGGACGCTTCGCGCTACTTCCAAGAGTCTGGCTATCGCTTCCTGCCCATCGAGCCGGAGCACGCGATCGCCGTAGAGGGGTTGCCTGCGCATCATCAAGATCCGTTCGACCGCATCCTCGTCGCACAGGCAATGGTCGAGCCGATGCGACTGATGACACATGACCCAATGATGGCCCGCTACAACGACAGCATCATCAAGATTTGATGCCCTGAGCGCGGCGACTGCCAGGTCTCCTGATTCAATAACCACCGGCTGATGGAACCCTCGGGTACACCCCTCCTGATGAAGCTGAGGCAAACTACGATCGGCAACTCGCCAGTCAGGCCACCATTCCTGCCTAACTCAAACCAACCGGCCACGGAACCCAGTGGCGGGTCAATGTGCTTTCTGACTACTCATTTTTTACTCATGAGTAGATCAATTACCGCATAAATACTTGGTTTCCGAGTCCTCTTCTGGGCACCAAGACAGCTTAACGCAACACCTGCAGCAGCCGAAAAGCCCGACAATTCGTTGAATTGCCGGGCTTTTTAACGCCTGAAAACGTTGCTGCAACACGGTGTCGGTCTTCAGGCAACACTGAACAAGTCCCGCGTGCGCATCGCATCCCTTCCCGATGCGGCGCGCTGCATCACGGGAACTGATTCAGCGTCGCCTTAATTCACCGGGGTGAGCTTGGCGATGTTCAAGGCCAGCCATTTCGGTCCGTGGCGCTTGAACCGCACCTGGGCGCGGGCATCGAGGCCCTGGCCTTCGAGCGTGAGAATCACGCCTTCGCCGAACTTGGTGTGAAACACCGATTGGCCCACGCGCAAACCATGGCCCGCAGCGGGCGCGCTGGCGGCCGAGGGCGTGAACGGCACCGCAGGTTCAGCGCTCCAGGCCGCGCGCAGGCTGGGCGCGTAGGACGAAGCCGGCTTGCCGGCCTTGGGCGACAGCCACTTCAAGGTCTCTTGCGGCAACTCGTCGAAAAACCGGCTGCGCAGGTTGTAGCGCGTCTGGCCGTGCAGGATGCGGCTTTGCGCGTGGCTCAGGTACAGGCGCTTGCGCGCGCGGGTGATGGCCACGTACATCAGCCGTCGCTCCTCCTCCACGCCATCGGCCTCGTTCATCGCGTTCTCGTGCGGGAACAAGCCCTCCTCCAGGCCGGTGATGAACACGGCGTCGAACTCCAGGCCCTTGGCGGCGTGCACCGTCATCATCTGCACAGCGTCTTGCCCGGCCTGGGCCTGGTTGTCGCCCGCCTCCAGCGCGGCGTGGGTGAGAAAGGCGGTGAGCGGTGAGAGGGTCTCGCCCGTGGCGGGGTCGATGGCTTGCAGGTTCTGCAGCGCCTGCTCCGACAGCGGCCGCTCGCGCAGCGCCTCGGCGTCGAGGCCGAAGCCCTCCTGCGTGACGAAAGCGGTGGCGGCGTTCACCAGTTCTTCCAGGTTTTCGACCCGGTCCTGGCCGTCGCGCTCGTTGCGGTAATGTTCCAGCAGGCCGGAGACATCGAGCGCGTGGCGAACAAGGTCGGGCAGGCTCATGGCGGCGCAATCCAGCCGGACCTTGGCCAGCAGGTCGACGAAGGCCTGCAGACTGAGCGCGCCGCGCCCGCCCAGGGCCGAGATGGCATCGGCCAGCGGCACGGCGCGCAACCTGGCCGCGTCCTGCAACTGCTCCAGCGTGCGCGCGCCAATGCCGCGTGGCGGGAAGTTCACCACGCGCAGGAAAGCGGTGTCGTCCTGCGGGTTGTCGAGCAGGCGCAGATAAGCCAGCGCATGCTTGATTTCGGCGCGCTCGAAAAACCGCAGCCCGCCGTAGACCTTGTAGGGAATGGCGGCGTTGAACAGCGCGCCCTCGATCACCCGCGACTGCGCGTTGGAGCGGTAGAGCAGCGCGATCTGGTCGCGCGTGTAGCCCTCGCGCAGCAGCAGGCGAATTTCCTCCACGACCCAGGCCGCTTCCTGATGATCGCTGGGCTGCTCGATGACCCGCACCGGCTCGCCGGCGCCCGCCTCGGTGCGCAGGTTCTTGCCCAAGCGGCGGTTGTTGTGGGCGATGAGGTGATTGGCGGTGTCGAGGATGTTGGCGTGCGAGCGGTAGTTGTGCTCCAGCTTGATGAGGTGGTGCACATGGAACTCGCGCTGGTAGTCGTCCATATTGCCGACGTTGGCGCCGCGAAAGGCGTAGATGCTCTGGTCGTCGTCACCCACTGCCACGACCGCGCTGGGCTGCGGCTCGTTCGGCCCGGCCAGCAGCTTGAGCCACTGGTATTGCAGGCGGTTGGTGTCCTGAAATTCGTCGATCAGGATATGCCGGAAGCGCGCGCGGTAATGCTGGCGGATCTCGGCGTGGTCGCGCAGCACCTCGTAAGTGCGCAGCAGCAGCTCGGCGAAGTCGGCCACGCCCTCGCGCTGGCACTGCGCCTCGTAAGCGGCGTACACCTCCGCCATCAGCCGGCTCTGGGCGTCGCGCACCTCGCAGTCCTTGGCGCGCAACCCCTGCTCCTTCATATCGTTGATGAACCACAGCGCCTGCTTCGGCGGCGCGCGCTGTTCGTCCACGTTCAGCCCCTTGAGCAGGCGCTTCACGGCGGAGAGCTGGTCTTGCGTGTCCAGAATCTGGAAGGTCTGCGGCAGCCCGGCGGTTTTCCAGTGAGCCCGCAAAAAACGGTTGCACAGGCCATGAAAAGTGCCCACCCACATGCCGCGCACCGGCATGGGCAACATGGCTGAAAGCCGCGTCAGCATTTCCTTCGCCGCCTTGTTGGTGAAGGTCACCGCCAAGACGCCTGCGGACGACACCTGCCCGGTGGAAATCAGCCAGGCAATGCGGGTGGTCAACACCCGCGTCTTGCCGCTGCCGGCACCGGCCAGGATCAGCGCGTTTTCAGGGGGCAGCGTGACGGCAGCAAGCTGTTCGGGATTGAGGTGCAGCAGCAGATCGGACATGGCGTCATTCTAGGAGCCCCGCCCTGCGCCACAGTCGTGCCAAGCATGCCCATGAGCCGGTGCGAGACAATGTCACTCTTGACTTGGAAGAGGTGGCCCATGAGCATGAAAAAAACCGATTTGGTCAAGAATCTGGCCAAAAAGCTCGACGGCAAGATGAAAACCGCGGGCATTCCCGAGCGCTTTGCGCAGGGTGCAGCCGCAGCCAAGCGTGAGCGCCCGGCCGGCCCTGCCGCGATCAAATTGGAGCCGGTCACCTGCCGGCTGCCACCGGCACTGGCGCAGCGCTTGCGTGAACGCGCGGTGGCGCATGAAGGCGGCATCCACGCGCTGATGGCACAGGCACTGGAAAGCTGGCTGACCGCCAACCCGGGCAACTGAACCTCGCCCGATCAACGCCGACCCGAGCATCCTTACCGTTTGATGGATTCCCATGACTGAACTTGCCAAATCGTTTGAACCGCACGACATCGAAGCGCGCTGGAGCGCGCGCTGGGAGGAACTGGGCATGTTCGCCCCCACGCTGAACGCCGCCAAACCCTCGTTCTGCGTGCAGCTGCCGCCGCCCAATGTGACGGGCACGCTGCACATGGGCCATGCCTTCAACCAGACCGTGATGGACACGCTCACCCGCTACCACCGCATGCTGGGCGACAACACGCTGTGGGTGCCGGGCACCGACCACGCGGGCATTGCCACGCAGATCGTGGTGGAGCGGCAACTGCAGGCGCAGGGCATCAGCCGCCACGACCTGGGGCGTGAGGCCTTCGCGCAAAAAGTGTGGGCATGGAAGCAGGAATCGGGTCACACCATCACCAACCAGATGCGCCGCATGGGCGACTCGGTGAGCTGGGAGCACGAGTACTTCACCATGGACGACAAGCTGTCCAGGGCGGTGATGGAGACTTTCGTGCGCCTGTACGAGGAAGGCCTGATCTACCGCGGCAAGCGCCTGGTGAACTGGGATCCGGTGCTCAAGAGCGCGGTGAGTGACCTGGAGGTGGAGAGCGCCGAGGAAGACGGTTTTCTCTGGCACCTGCGCTACCCCCTGGCCGATGGTTCGGACAGCGTGGTGGTGGCCACCACCCGCCCGGAAACCATGCTCGGCGACACGGCAGTGATGGTGCACCCGGACGACACGCGCTACCAGCACCTGATCGGCAGACAGGTCAAGCTGCCCATCACCGGGCGCCTGGTGCCGGTGATTGCCGACAGCTATGTGGACAAGGACTTCGGCACCGGCGTGGTGAAGGTGACGCCAGCGCACGACTTCAACGACTATGCGGTGGGGCAGCGGCATGGGCTGCCGATGATTTCCATCCTGAACCTTGATGCGACGATCATCGATCCGAAAGGAGTCGAAAAGGACAAACCACATTTCATCAGAAACCCTGGCAAGCTCTTCGAAGAAATGATGGAAGAAGTCCTTGGTCAACAAACACTGCAAGACGTTATTGATCAAGAAATTCCACGTAAATATCAAGGTCTCGACCGCTTCGACGCCCGCAAGAAGATCGTCGCCCAGCTCGAAACCGAGGGCTTCCTGGTCGAGGTGAAGAAGCACAGGCTGATGGTGCCGCGCTGCGCCCGCACCGGCCAGATCGTCGAGCCCATGCTCACCGACCAATGGTTCGTCGCCACGACCAAACCCGGCGCGGACGGCAAGAGCATTGCGCAGAAGGCCATCGACGCGGTGGCCGGCGGCGCGGTCAAGTTCGTGCCCGAGAACTGGGTCAACACCTACAACCAGTGGATGAACAACATCCAGGACTGGTGCATCTCGCGCCAGCTCTGGTGGGGCCACCAGATTCCGGCCTGGTACGGCGAAGGCGGCGAACTGTTCGTCGCCCGCAGCGAAGAAGAAGCCCGCGCCAAGGCGCAGGCTGCGGGCTACACCGGCGCGCTCAAGCGTGACGAGGACGTGCTCGACACCTGGTATTCCTCCGCGCTGGTGCCCTTCTCCACCATGGGCTGGCCGGAGCCCACGCGCGAGATGGACTTGTTCCTGCCATCGAGCGTGCTGGTCACGGGCTTCGACATCATCTTTTTCTGGGTGGCGCGCATGATCATGATGACCACCCACTTCACCGGCAAGGTGCCGTTCAGGCATGTCTACATCCACGGCCTGGTGCTGGACGCGCACGGCAAGAAGATGAGCAAGAGCGAAGGCAACGTGCTCGACCCCGTGGACCTGATCGACGGCATCGATCTGCCCGCCCTGCTCGACAAGCGCAGCAGCGGCCTGCGCCGCCCTGAAACCGCGCCCGCCGTGCGCAAGGCCACCGAGAAAGAATTCCCCGAGGGCATTCCGGCCTACGGCGCGGACGCGCTGCGCTTCACCTTCGCCTCGATGGCCACGCTGGGCCGCAACATCAACTTCGACACCAAGCGCTGCGAGGGTTATCGCAACTTCTGCAACAAGCTGTGGAACGCAACGCGCTTCGTGTTGATGCAAGTCGATGGCCTGAGTGGCTTCGATCGTGGGATGGACCAATGCAATGACGGCAACGACCCCCACGCTCGCGATGGCTCGCTGCCCCCCGAGGAGGCCATCGCCGCCTTGGGACGGCCCGGCGACGGCGACTGCGGCCCCGAAGGCTCTATGCACTTCAGCGCGGCCGACCGCTGGATCGCCTCGCTGCTTCAGCGCACTGAGCAGCAGGTGGCGCAAGGCTTTGCCGACTACCGCCTGGACTTCGCTGCACAGGCCATCTACCAATTCGTGTGGGACGAGTTCTGCGACTGGTATCTGGAAATCGCCAAGACCCAGATCGCTACCGGCACGCCCGCGCAGCAACGCGCCGCGCGCCGCACCCTGGTGCGCACGCTGGAAACCGTGCTGCGCCTGGCCCACCCCATCATGCCCTTCATCACCGAAGAACTGTGGCAGACGGTGGGCCCGCTGGCCGGGCGCCGTGGCGCCAGCTTGAGCGTGGCACCGTATCCGCAGGCGCAGCCGGGCAAAATTGACGCAGCAGCGGAAGCCGAGATTGCCGCTTTCAAACAACTGGTCGACGCCTGCCGCAATCTGCGCGGCGAACTCGGCGTGTCGCCCGCACAGCGCCTGCCGCTGCTGGCCTGCGGCGACGTGGCGCTGATCGAGCGCCACCGCCCTGCTCTGCAGGCGCTCGCCAAGTTGGCGGAAGTAAGGGTGTTTGCCGATGAAGCAGCATGGAAAGCGGCCACGCAGTCGGCGCCAACAAGCGCCTTGGGCGCGACGCAGTTTGCCCTGTTCGTCGAAGTGGACGTGGCTGCCGAGCGCGATCGCCTGGGCAAGGAAGTGCTGCGCCTGCAAGGCGAAATCGCCAAGGCGCAAGGCAAGCTGGGCAATGCCAGTTTCGTCAACCGCGCCCCACCCGCCGTGGTGGCGCAGGAACGCCAGCGCATGGCCGATTTCCATACCCTGCTCGCCAAAGTGCAGGAACAACTCGACCGCCTGCAGGTTGCCGCCTGAGCCGGCGAGGCTGCTCTCACGTCGACGCAAAGCAGCCAGCATTCCGGGGGTTCGATTTGTCGCATGCCGCCGCTATGCTGCAGTGATCCACAACCTTCTGTCCGACCATGCCACCCGTCATCACCAAAGCCGTCTTCCCCGTCGCCGGTCTCGGCACCCGCTTCCTGCCCGCCACCAAGGCCACGCCGAAGGAAATGATGCCGGTGGTCGACAAGCCGCTGATTCAGTACGCGGTGGAAGAGGCTTACGCCGCCGGCATCACCGAAATGATTTTCGTCACCGGCCGCCACAAGCGCGCCATTGAAGACCATTTCGACACCGCCTACGAACTGGAACACGAGCTTGAAGCCGCTGGCAAGGCTGCCATGCTGGAGGTCGTGCGCAGCGTCAAGCCGGCGGAAGTGCAATGCGTGTTCGTGCGCCAAGCAGTGGCCAATGGCCTGGGCGCGGCGGTGTTGTGCGCCGAGCGGCTGGTGGGCGATGAGCCTTTCGCCGTCATCCTGGCGGACGATTTGCTGGTGGGCACGCCGCCGGTGATGGCGCAGATGGTGGAGATTCACGGCCGCCATGGCCGCAGCGTGATTGCCACCGAAGACGTGCCGCGCGAGCACACGCGGCGCTACGGCATCGTCAGTGGGCAGGAGATCACGCCCGGCCTGACCTCGCTCACCGGCATTGTCGAAAAACCGGCGCCCGAGGTGGCTCCAAGCACCCAGGCGGTGGTTGGCCGCTACATCCTCAGTGCCCGGGTGTTTCATCACCTGCGCAACGGCAAACCCGGCGCCGGTGGCGAAATCCAGCTCACCGACGGCATCGCCGCGCTGCTGGCGGAGGAGGCGGTGTACGCCTACCGCTACCAAGGCCGCCGCTTCGACTGCGGCAGCAAACAGGGATACTTGGAGGCTACGGTGCAACTCGGCCTGGCCCACGCGGAAACCGGGGCAGCGTTCGCCGAATACCTCAAGGGACTGAAGCTCTGAGCTGAGCCGGGCTGGCTCGCGGCCGACCTTTCAGCGCCGGCGCATCACATGCGCGATGGAATCGGATTCCTGCCTCTGTTCCACCAGTTCGTTGCCGGTCTGCCGGGCAAAGGCCTGGAAGTCGCGCACCGAGCCCGGGTCGGTGGCCAGCACGCGCAGCAACTGCCCGCTTTGCATCCCGGCCAGCGCCTTCTTCGCCTTGAGAATGGGCAACGGGCAGTTCAGGCCGCGCGCATCCACCTCCATGTCCACCTTGTCCACCGCTGCGCTGTCGCTCATGTCGTCCCCTCGTCATGGTTTGTTCAATGGATTGATTTTAAAAGTTCAATCCACCCATGCCGGTTTCGGCGGCACAATGACCCTGTCCCCACCCTCCTTGTGCCGATCATGGGTTTGGCTTCCTGGTTCAACTTTCCGGTGCGCGCCGGTCGTTCCTCGGCCGGGCTGAATTTCACCGCGCTCAACGAGCAGCAGATCCTGAGCCTCGCCATTGCGCTGGAGGAAGACGACGCGCGCATCTACAACACCTACGCCGACACCCTGGCTGCCGACTACCCCGACACCGCGCAGTTGTTCCGCGGCATGGCAGCCGAGGAGGACGGGCATCGCCACCGGCTGATCGAGCTCTACCGCCAGCGCTTCGGCGAACGCATTCTGCTCATCCGGCGGCAGGACGTGCGCGGCTTCATCGAGCGCAAGCCCTTGTGGCTGATGCAGCCGCTGGACCTGGAAACCATACGCGCTCAGGCCGAGTTGATGGAGGCCGATTCGCGGCGCTTCTACGCCCAGGCCGCGCGCCACACCAGCGACGCCGCCATCCGCCAGCTGCTCGGCGATCTGGCCGCCGAGGAAAGCAAGCACGAGTCGAAGGCCGAGACCCTGGGCGACCACTTCATCACGCCCGACACCGTGCACACCGAGCGCGAGACCCAGCGCCGCATGTTCGTGCTGCAGTTCATCCAGCCGGGGCTGGCGGGGCTGATGGACGGCTCGGTCTCCACGCTGGCGCCGCTGTTCGCCGCGGCCTTCGCCACGCACAACACCTGGAACACCTTCCTCGTGGGTCTTGCCGCCGCCATCGGCGCCGGCATCAGCATGGCGTTCGCCGAGGCCTTGTCGGACGATGGCGCCCTCACCGGCCGCGGCAGCCCGGTGCTGCGCGGCGCCGTCACCGGCTTGATGACCACGCTGGGCGGCCTGGGCCACGCCCTGCCTTACCTGATTCCGCACTTCGCCACCGCCACCGCGCTGGCGTTCGCAGTCGTGGCCGTCGAGCTGGTGGTCATTGCCTGGATCCGCAAACGCTATATGGAGGCATCTTTCGCTCTGGCGATTTTGCAGGTGGTGGTCGGCGGGCTGCTGGTGTTCGCTGTCGGCATCCTGATCGGCAGCGCCTAGGGCCGGCAGGTTTTTTCTTCACAGGCTTGACTTCCGCCAATATTTCCATAATCATTGAAATATGGAAACGAACCAAGCTCTCAGCGCATTGGCCGCCCTGGCACAAGACTCGCGCCTGCGGGTGTTCCGCACCCTGGTGCAGGCCGGTCCAGCCGGGCTGGCAGCGGGGCAGATTGCCGACATCACGGGAATCGCGCCCTCCTCGCTGTCGTTCCACCTCAAGGAGTTGAGCCATGCGCAACTGCTCAGCTCGCGGCAGGCTGGGCGCTTCGTCATTTACACCGCGCAGTACGACACCATGAACGCACTGCTGGCTTTTCTCACCGAGAACTGTTGCGGTGGCAACCCCTGCAGCGCCATCGGCGGCACGGTTTGCGCCGTGCCCGCTGCAAGCCCATCTCCACAGGAACTTTGATCATGAAGCGCTTGCATGTTCACGTCAGCGTTCCCGCGCTGGACGACGCCGTCCGCTTTGATTCCACCCTGTTCGCCGCCGAGCCCACGGGGCGCCAGCCCGACTACGCCAAATGGATGCTGGTCGATCCACGGGTGAACTTCGCCATCTCGCAACGCGGCGCCGACTCTGCTGCGGCCCCCTGCTGCGGCGGTGCCGTGGCCGAGAAGACATCCACCGGCTGGCGCTGAGCGTCGCCACCTTCGTGGTCACTTGCGTTTCCCGTCTTCCCGGAAGGCTGCACATGGACAAGGTCTACAACGTGCTGGTGCTGTGCACCGGCAACTCGGCACGCTCCATCCTGGGCGAGGCGCTGATCAACACCCTGGGCAAAGGTCGCTTCCACGCCTTCAGCGCGGGCAGCCATCCGGGTGGCGTGGTCAGCCCCTACGCCATCGAGCAACTGCAAGCCATCGGCTACCCGACTGAGCGCCTGCGCAGCAAAAGCTGGGATGAGTTCGCCGCCCCTGGCGCGCCGGAGATGGACTTCGTCTTCACCGTCTGCGACAAGGCTGCGGGCGAGGTGTGTCCGATCTGGCCGGGGCACCCGATGACGGCCCATTGGGGCTTCGAAGACCCCGCCGCGGTGCAGGGCAGCGACGAGGTCAAGCGCCATGCCTTCGCCCAGGTTTTCCGGCAGATTCGCAGCCGTGTGCAGAGCTTCGTCGCATTGCCGCTGGACAAGCTCGACGCTGCTGTCATCAAGCATGAAATCGTGCAGATCGGCAAGATGCCAGTCCCGCCCTTGGCCCAGCAAGCCGATCAGGGCGCACCGCACGCAACCAGCCGGTAAAGGCGGTTGCAAGCGGTCCACTGCTCGCTGCGAACGGCAGGCCATCGGGCCTGCCGTTTGTTTGCGTTCGCCTCCGTCTTCGATCCACCCGCCCGCACATCCCATCCATGCTCGCCGCCCTGCTGATTTTCAGCGCCACCCTGATCCTGGTCATCTGGCAGCCGCGCGGCCTGGGCATTGGCTGGAGCGCGCTGGGCGGGGCGGCGCTGGCGCTGGCCATGGGGGTGATCCAACTGAGCGACATTCCCGTGGTGTGGCACATCGTCTGGGACGCCACCTTCACCTTCGTCGGCCTCATCATCATCTCGCTCATCCTCGACGAGGCCGGCTTCTTCCACTGGGCGGCGCTGCATGTGGCGCGCTGGGGCGGCGGGCGCGGACGGCTGCTGTTTCCGCTCATCGTGTTGCTGGGCGCGGTCATCGCCGCCTTGTTCGCCAACGACGGCGCGGCGCTCATCCTCACCCCCATCGTGCTGGCCATGCTGCTGGCGCTGGGGTTTTCTCCCCAGGCGGCGCTGGCTTTCGTCATGGCCACGGGCTTCGTCGCCGACACCACCTCGCTGCCGCTGGTGATCTCCAATCTGGTGAACATCGTCAGCGCGGGCTATTTCCAGATTCCCTTCGACCGCTACGCGAGCGTCATGGTGCCTGTGGACATCGTCTCGCTCGCGGCAACCTTGCTCGTGCTGGTCGCGTATTTCCGGCGCGATATTCCGCTGCGGTACGACGTGGCCAAACTCGATGCGCCTGCCAGCGCCATCCGCGATCCGCTGCTGTTCCGCTGGGCGTTTCCGGTGATGGTGGTCCTGCTCACCGCCTATTTCGTCACCGCCGCCTACGACGTGCCGGTGTCCTTCGTCACGGGCATCGCGGCCCTGTTCATGCTGGCGCTGGCCGGGCGTTGGTGGCGCGGCGGGCGTGGCGCGCACATCGACGTGCGTGGCGTGATCAAGCACGCGCCCTGGCAGATCGTGCTGTTCTCGCTCGGCATGTATCTGGTGGTCTATGGCCTGCGCAACGCGGGGTTGACGACGTATCTGGCGCAGGTGCTCGAAGCCTTGGGGCAGCATGGCGTGTTCGCCGCCGCGCTGGGCACCGGCTTCATCAGCGCGGGGCTGTCGGCGGTGATGAACAACATGCCCACGGTGCTCATCGGCGCTCTGGGCATCCACCACGCGCTGGGTTTGAGCGCCCCGGTGCGCGAAGCGATGATTTACGCCAACGTCATCGGCTGCGACCTGGGGCCGAAGTTCACGCCCATCGGCAGCCTGGCCACGCTGCTGTGGCTGCATGTGCTGGCGCGCAAGGGAACCACCATCACTTGGGGCTACTACTTCCGCGTCGGCATGGTGCTCACCGCGCCGGTGCTGGCGGTGACGCTGGCCGCGCTGGCGCTGCGGCTGAGTATGGGTTGATCCAGGCTTTTCACTCCACTTTTTGCGGACACCATGATCAGCCGTGCCGATGCCGGTGATGCGCGTCGGGATAGTGGGCGTGGCCGTGGCTCAACGCCGTGTGACCATGCGAGTGACTATGCCGCGTGCCCGGCGGCAGTGCTGGTTCGTGGATATGGTCGTGATGCCCATCGTCACTCGGGCCGCCATGCACATGGCTGTGGTCATGCGCCAGCGGCTCGTGCATGTGGAGATGGGCATGGCGTTCGCTCACATGCAGCCACACGCCCAGCGCCATCAGGCCCCCGGCCAGCAGCAGCGCGGGGGTCAGTGCTTCGCCCAGCAGAGCCACGGCCAGCACCGCGCCGAAAAATGGCGCCACCGCGAAATACGCTCCGGTGCGCGCCGTGCCCAGATGACGCAGCGCAAGCACGAACAGCACCAGACTCACGCCATAGCTGGCGAAGCCCAGCAACCCTGCCGAGAGCAGAATCGGCAGCGACGGCAACTGCGCGCCGAGGAACAACGCCAGCGCCAGGTTCACGCCCCCGGCCACCAGCCCCTTGCTCATGGCGATGAACCCGGCATCGGCCAGCGCCACCTTGCGCGTCAGATTGTTGTCCAGACCCCAGCCGAGACAGGCACCGAGCACCGCCAAACCCGGCCACAGGCTGGCCCAGTCGAACACGGCACCCTGCCGTGGCCAGCTCAGCGCCGCGCTGCCGGCCACAATCGCCACCATGCCGATGGCGATGCGGCGATCGAAGTTCTCCCGAAACGCGAACCAGGCCAGCAGCGCCGTGAACACACTCTCGGCATTGAGCAGCAGCGACGCCCCAGCCGCCGGCATGCGCGACAAGCCGAACATCAGCAGCACCGGCGCCGCCACCCCACCCGCAGCAATGGCCCCCGCCAGCCAGGGCCATTCCCCAGGCTGCAGCCTGGTAGACAGCATTTCGGCACGGCGTAAACGCCGCAGCGCACGCAGGGTGGCCAAGCCCAAACCCGAACCGAGATACAGCAACGCCGCCAGCATCCACGGATTGGCATCGGCCAACAACAGCTTGGCCAATGGCGTGCTGGCCCCGAAGAGCAACGCAGCCGCCAAGGCCATGCCGACGCCCTGGGTTGGGTGGAGATGATGGTGCGGTTTCTTCATGATTGAAAGCAATGTCGTCGAAGCCACGGACACAGAAAGTGGCGGCCTCACGCCGGAAACACCCCGGTGCTCAGATAGCGGTCGCCGCGGTCGCAGACGATGAACACGATGGTGGCGTTGTCCACTTCGCGGGCGATGCGCAGGGCGACTTCGCAGGCGCCGGCGGCGCTGATGCCGCAGAACAAGCCTTCTTCGCGAGCGAGTTTGCGCGCCATGTTTTCGGCCGCGCTCTGACTGACGTATTCCAGCCGGTCCACGCGTTGCGGCTCGTAGATTTTGGGCAGGTATTCCTGCGGCCATTTGCGAATGCCGGGAATGCGCGAACCTTCCTCGGGCTGGGCGCCGATGATCTGCACGACCTCGTTCTGGGCCTTGAGATAGCGCGACACGCCGGTGATGGTGCCGGTGGTGCCCATGGCGCTGACGAAATGGGTGACGCGGCCTTCGGTGTCGCGCCAGATTTCGGGGCCGGTGGTCTCGAAATGAATGCGCGGGTTGTCGGCGTTGGCGAACTGGTCGAGCATCAGGCCTTTGCCGTCGCGCTGCATCTGCTCGGCCAGATCGCGGGCGTATTCCATGCCGCCAGCCTTGGGGGTGAGGATGAGTTCGGCGCCATAGGCCTTCATGGTCTGGGCGCGTTCGATGCTCAGGTCTTCGGGCATGACGAGGATCATGCGGTAGCCGAGGATGGCGGCGGCCATGGCCAGGGCAATGCCGGTGTTGCCGGAGGTGGCCTCGATCAGCACGTCGCCAGGCTTGATCTGGCCGCGCTCCTGCGCCCGTCGAATCATCGACAGCGCCGGGCGGTCTTTCACCGAGCCTGCGGGGTTGTTGCCTTCGAGCTTGCCGAGAATGACGTTGCCACGCCGCGCGTTGTCCGCGCCGGGGATGCGTTGCAGTTGCACCAGGGGGGTGTTGCCGATGGTTTGTTCGAGGGTGGGATAGGGCATGACGTCTCCGGATGGCCTGCACCGGGCCAGCCCGGCGTGGCGGCGCACTCCCGAGGGATGCGGCAGCGTGGTTGTGCTGGGGCCAAGTCCAATGCAAAGCAGCATTCTGGCATGCGCCTGTTGTCTGCGTCGGCTGCATCGACCAACGATATCGATCGGCTGCGCATGCCGACTGGGCACAGCTGCTGGACACGCGGCCCTGGCGCCTCAAGCCACGTCATGCCGCAGCCCGCCGATGCGGGTCGGCCCATCAGGCCAGCACACGCTGCGCCAGCCAGACCAGTGGCGCGCAAACCAGCAGGAATGGGACGCTGATACGGTGGAATGCTCCGAGAGCGCCACGGCTGCCTTCCAGGCGCAGTGCAATCAGGTTGGCCAGCGAACCGATGCCCAGGCCAAAGCCGCCGACATTCACCGCCACGGCCAGCGCGGTGTAGTCCGTGGTGTAGTGCGACAGCAGCACGGCGGTGGGGACGTTGCTGATGAACTGCGACAGCAGCGTGCCGCCCAGAAACATCACCCAGGCCTGTTTCCAGTCCAGCGTCTGCACCAGTGCTTGCACCGGAGGCCATTGCGCCAAATGCCCCAGCCCCAGGAACATGGCCGCGAACGTTGCCAGCAGCAGCCAGTCCACCTGCTTCAGCACGTCGCGGTCGGTCAGCACGAAAACGGCCAGCACCAATCCGCAAGCCAGCGATGCGCGCCCCTCTTGGAGCAAAACCACCGTGGCTGCAAGCAGTAAACCCGCGACCACGCCAAGCATGGGGCGCTTGGGCGCGTGAACCGCCCCGGTTTTTGAGGAGGCTCCAACCTTGAAGAGAATGGAGCCATGAACAAGTCAAACAAGTTTTCCCCTGAAGTCCGCGAGCGCGCCGTGCGGATGGTGCAGGAGCACCGCGGTGAGTACCCCTCGCTGTGGGCCGCTGTGGAGTCGATTGCCCCCAAGATCGGCTGCTCGGCGCACACCCTGCTGGAGTGGGTCAGACGCGACGAGGTCGATGCAGGCACGCGCCCAGGCGTGACCTCGGCAGAAGCGCAGCGGGTCAAGGATCTGGAGCGCGAGGTCAAGGAATTGCGCCGGGCCAACGAGATCCTCAAGCTGGCCAGCGCGTTTTTCGCCCAGGCGGAGCTCGACCGCCGACTCAAGAGCTGAAGGCATTTGTTGATCAATATCGTGACCGCTTCGGGGTCGAGCCGATCTGCAAGGTCTTGCAGATCGCCCCAAGCGGTTACCGCCTGCATGCGGCCCGGCAGCGCCATCCTGAGTTGCTGCCGGCACGCACCCAGCGCGATCAGCGGCTGATCCCCCACATCCAACAGGTCTGGCAAGCGAACATGCAGGTCTATGGCGTTGACAAGGTCTGGAAGCAAATGCACCGCGAGGGTGTGGTGGTGGCGCGCTGCACGGTGGAGCGGCTGATGCGCAGGCTCGGATTGCAGGGCACCAGGCGCGGCAAGGTCGTGCGCACCACGATCCCTGACGCCAAGGCGCTGTGTCCGCTGGACCACGTCCACAGGGTCTTCAAGGCTGCGCGGCCCAATGCCCTTTGGGTGTCCGACTTCACCTACGTGTCCACCTGGCAGGGCTGGCTGTACGTGGCGTTCGTCATCGACGTCTTCGCCCGGCGCATCGTCGGCTGGCGGGTGAGCAGTTCCATGCGCACGGACTTTGTGCTCGACGCGCTGGAGCAGGCGCTCTATGCCCGCCAACCCGAGCGGGACGATGCCTTGATCCATCACTCAGACAGAGGTTCGCAATATGTCAGCATTCGCTACACCGAGCGGCTGGCTGAAGCTGGGATTGAGCCTTCTGTAGGCAGCAAGGGCGACTCCTATGACAACGCCCTGGCCGAGACGATCAACGGGCTGTATAAGACCGAGCTGATCCATCGCCGTGCCCCCTGGAAGACCAAAGAATCGTAAGCGGCTAGCCGTTCCACCTTGAACAGCGGATGGATAGCGGCCAACATGGTGTCCACGTATGTCTGAGGTGGACGCCATGCAAATCAAGAGTGCGCCGCGGCGGCGCCACGCCGCTGAACTCAAGGCCAGGGTGCTTGCCGCGTGCGGCGAGCCCGGCGCCTCGGTGGCGGCCATTGCGCGCGCCTACGACCTCAACGCCAACCTCGTGCGCAAGTGGCGCCGTGGCGTAGCGCCAGCGGCCCGGCCGCCGGCATCACCCAGCAGCGCAGGCCACGGCGCAGGCGAGTTCATCGCGCTGGCTTTGCCAAGTCGTGAGGCCGTCCCAACAGCGCTGGCAGACATCCGCATCGAACTGCGCCGGGGTGCCACGAGCGTTGCCGTGAGCTGGCCCCTGGCGGCTGCCGATCAGTGCGCGGCGTGGCTTCGCGGTTGGCTACGATGATCCGCATCGATCAACTGTGGCTGGCCGTTGAGCCGCTGGACATGCGCGCCGGCACCGAGCGTTTGCTCGCCCGCGTGGTGCAAGTGTTCGGCTCGGCCCAGGCCCATCACGGCTACCTGTTCGCCAACGCACGCGCCACCCGCATCAAGCTGCTCGTGCATGACGGCTTCGGCGTGTGGTGTGCGGCGCGGCGCTTGAACGACGGCCGTTTCGTGTGGCCGCGCGAGGTTCCCACCGCGGCCGCGCCGATGACCTTGACGCAGCTGCAATTTGACGCCTTGGTGCTCGGATTGCCCTGGCAGCGGCTGGAGCAAATGCGGGTGATCACACGCATGTGATGGCGGCTGATCGCACGGATGGGATTGGACATTGAGAAGCAGCGCGGCGGCTATTCGGACATGTCCGAATAGCCGCGCCAATGCTGGCTTTGCACAAGACGCGCATGCTCAATGTGCACGAACTCAAAGCCCAGGACCTGTATGGTCTGAGCCCCGTCGCGCTGACCGAAATCGCGGAGCAAATGCTCCAGCACATCGACGAGCAAAGCCGGCACATTGCAGCCCAAGCGCAGGACATCAAGTTCCGTGACGCCAAGATCGAGCGCATCACGTTCGAGCTGGCGCGCCTGAAGGCGTGGAAGTTCGCGGCCAAGACTGAAGCCATGAACGCCGAGCAGCGCCAACTCTTCGAGGAGACACTCGCCGCCGACGAGGCCAGCCTCGAGGCACAGCTCGAAGCGCTGCAGGCGCAGGCTGGCGCGCAGCCCGATGTGGTGCCACAAGAACCGCGACGCCGCCCCAAGCGGCAGGCCCTACCCGAACACTTGGTGCGTGTCGAACATCAGCACGAGCCCGAGGACACCACCTGCCCATCTCCGGATTGCGGCCAGCCGATGGTGCGCGTGGGCGAAGACGTGAGCGAGCGCCTGGACATCGTGCCGGCGCAGTTCTTCGTGCACCGCCACATCCGTGGCAAGTGGGCCTGCCGCTGCTGCGAGCTGCTGGTGCAAGAGCCGGTGGCGCCGCAGATCATCGACAGCGGCATGCCCGCCGCCGGCCTGATGGCGCACACCCTGGTCAGCCGCTTCGTCGACCACCTGCCGTACTACCGCCAGGAGCAGATCAACGCCCGCTCAGGCGTGCACACGCCGCGCTCGACGCTGGCGGCATGGTCCGGGCGCGGTGGCGCCGCATTGCAGCCGCTGTTCGACGCGCAGCGCGAGTTCGTGCTCGGTGCGCAGGTGCTGCACGCCGACGAGACGCCGGTGAACATGCTCGACCCTGGGGCGGGCAAGACGAGACGAGCCTACGTCTGGGCCTACGCGCGCAGCGGCTTCGATGCGTTGCCGGGCGTGGCCTATGACTTCTGCGTCGGGCGCGGTGCCAAGTACCCGATGGCCTTCTTGCAAGGCTGGTCGGGCACGCTGGTGCGCGACGAGTTCAAGGGCTACGAGAGCGTGCTCAAGCCCGATGGGAGGACGGCGGCCGGCTGTCTTGCCCACGCCAGGCGCAAGTTCGACGAGCTGATCAAGGTCAACCAGAGCCCGGTGGCTACGCAGGCGTTGCAGCGCATCGCCTGGCTCTACCGCATCGAGCGCGAGGCGCGGGACTTGACCGAAGAAGAACGGCTTGCCATGCGGCAAGCCCGCTCGAAACCACTGTGGGAGGAATTGCACGTCTGGCTGCGGCTGGAGCGAACGCATGTGCCCGAGGGCAGCGCGATCGCCGGCGCCATCGACTACAGCCTCAACGCCTGGACAGCGTTGACGGCCAACCTGAACGACGGCATGGTGCAGGTCGACAACAACCACATCGAGAACCTGATGCGGCCCTGGGCAATGGGACGCAAGGCGTGGCTGTTCGCCGGCAGTGAACTGGCGGGCCAGCGCGCCGCCGTCGTGATGAGTCTGGTGCAATCGGCCAAGCTCAATGGGCATGATCCGTGGGCCTACCTCAAGGACGTTCTGACGCGGCTGCCCACACACATGAACAGCCGCATCGAGGAGCTGCTGCCGCATCGCTGGCAGCCAATGGGCTGAGGTCGTCGCCGACCTGCGCGCACGCTGCGGTCAACTCGTCAAGGTGGGGTGGCTAGCCGCTTACAAAGAATCGGTGGAGCTGGCGACCCTGGAATGGGTAGCTTGGTTCAACAACCACAGACTGATGGAACCCCTGGGCTATATCCCGCCGGCAGAAGCTGAGGCAAACTACTGGCGGCAGCAAGCCAGTCAGGCCACCACGGTGGCGGCCTGACTTAGACCAACTGGCCTCCACGGAACCCGGGGCGGTTCACGCGGGGTCGCGCGCAGACGCCGAAGTGGGCGGCGCGCCGCTTTCATCCAGCCGCAAGGCCCGGGCGGGGAATGCAAACCAGGTCAGGGCCAGCAGCATGGCCGTCATCACCAGGAAGGCGGGAGTCATGGCAGCGAGGAACTCGACCATCGACAAGCCCGAGCGCTGCCACAGCAGCAGGTTCTGCGGATTGCCGATGGGGCTGAGCGTGGAGCCGGCATTGACCGCGAGCGCCTCGAAGATCACCAGCCTGAGCACCGGGATCTCGGCTTCGGCACCGAACGCCACGGTGAGGGGGACGACCAGGAACAGGCTGACGTCATTGGTCAGCAGCATCGACAGCATTGCGGCGGCGCTCACCAGCAACAGCGCCAGTCCGCGCAGGGTGCGCATGCGCCGGGTCAAGGCCTGCGCCGCCTGCTGAACGTAGCCGCTGCGGCGTATCCCCTCGATGCTGACGAGCAAGGCCACCAGCCCCAGCAGGGTGGGCAGATCGAGCCAGCCGCGGTAATGGTCCCAGGAGCGCGGATCAACCACGCCGAGCGCCAGCGCGAGCAGGCCGAAAATGAGCAGCAGGCGCTCCTGATAGCAGAGCGGCGAACCAGCGCCGGACCTGAGCCCGCAGCACCTCAGGCGCCGCTGTTCGCGGCGGAGTCGTCGCTGGTGAGGTCCATCGCCGCCAGTCGCCAGTGCCGCCCGGCCTGGTCTTCGCGCTCGATGCGCTCCTGCAAACGTGCCAAGGCTGCGTGGATGGCCCCGCGCAGGCGGCGCTCGTCAGGCTGGCACAGCTCCAGCGCCTTGTGCAGATACTGCTGCGCCTTGCCCCACAACTCCAGCTCGGCGCAGGCGCGCGCTGCAAGGAACAAGGCCTGCGCTTCCTGCGGCCAGCGGTCGACCCAGGCTTCGGCCTGGGCCACGAAATTGGCGTCGATGCCGCCGAGCATGCCGCGCAGCGCGGGCATCAGCGCGGCCGGTTCAGCGCCGGGTGCGCGCAGGGCCTCGACCAGCAGGGCGCGAGCCTGCTGCGCCTGGCCGGCGGCGAACAGACCGCGAGCGCCTGCCACGGCAATCTGAGGATCGCGCCGCAAGGCCGGGTCGAAGGACTTCCACAGGACTTCCAGAGACTCGGCGTCGTGGTTGGCCTGGCGGATGAGGCCGAGCGCCGCGCCGTGAATCATGGCCTGGGCCGCCGCAGGGTGCAGCCCATGATGCTTGCGCAGTGTGGTAGCCAGGCGCAAGACTTCGGCGTGATCGTGCAGCGCACGCGCGGCCGACAGGGCAAGGCGCATGGTCTGGGTACGGCGCTGCATGCCGCTGGAGAGTCTGCGCAAGGCCAACTGCGCGGCTTGCGCGTCGCGCGCTTCGATCTGCCAGTCCGCCTGCATCAAGGTGCCGGTCTCACGCGCCGGGGCGGGCAAGGCTTGCAGATAGGCATCGCGCCGCTCGTAGGCCTGCATCGCCTGCGCCGCCTGCGCCGCGGTCAGCAGCGCACCGGGCTTGAAGGCATCCACTTCCGAAGCCTTGCCGGCCGCCCGCTCGGCGCGGCGAAAGCGCCCACCCAGCAGATGCATGATGGACTCGTGCAGCGCTGCGGCCGCCACCTGCATGCGCCGGCGCGAGCGAAACAGGGCCGCAGCGCGCGGCAGGCCGAGCAAGAGGCTGAAGGCGCGGATGGCGATGTAGAACAGCACGAAGCCGAGCAGCAGCAAGAGCACGGCAAGGTTGAGCGACAGGTCGATGCGGTATGGCGGCAGCAAGATGGCGACATTGCCGGGCCTGCCGCTGGCCGCCATGGCCAGCAGCGCCGCAGCCAGCGCCAGTGCGACGACCCAGGCGAGCCAGCGCATCAGTTGCTCCCCAAGCCGAGCGTGGCCAGCACCGCGAGCGATTGCAGGTTGGTGGCGGGCTGGGCGGCAAGGTCGATCTGCCCCGCCTGCCGCGCCAGGGCCATGGCGGTTTGGGTGCGCGGCTGGCGCTCGTTGAAGCTGGCACGCAGCGCCTGCTCGATGCGGCGCATATCGGCCTTGTAGCCCGAGGCGTTGCGCGACAGCAGGTCGAGCCGGGCGTTGAGCACCTGCAGCTTGAGGTTCTCACGCAGGTAATCGGTCTGCGTCGGCGCCATGAGCAGCGCATTGGGTCGATCCACCTTGGTGATGCTGACGAGCTGGCGCACCTGCTCCCACGCGACATGCGCCCAGCGCCCCAGCCACGGCGCCCAGCCCGGGCCTTGCGCGCTGCGCCCGGCGTTCGTCGAGGCCTCCTCCGATGCCGTCCCTTCCAGCGGCGCAGCCGAAGACAAGGGCTGGAGCTGGTCCACCAGGGCTGCAAGCGCATCCAGGCGCTGCGCGGCGGCGGGGATATCGGGCGCGACACTGCTCTTGAGCCGGCTCAGGTCTTGTTGCACGGCGCGCAACACCAGGGCGGCGCGCGGGTTGTTGGCGCGCTTGAGTCGCGCGACGGACGACTCCAGCGTGCTCACCAGCGGGCTCAGGCTGCCGGTGAGTTCGGCCTGCTGCTGTGCCAGCGCGATGAGTTCGGCGGTCTGGCCGAGGAAGGCATCGTCGCGGCTCTTGGCGAAGTCCTGGTAGAGCTGCTGCAGAGCCTGGCGCTGAGCCGCCAGGTCTTGTTCGCGCGACTCCAGCACGGCCACTCTGGCCATCAATTCGCGCGAGGCCTCGGCCGACTGCTTGGCAATCGTGCGCGCCTCGATGGACGTGGTGTCGGTGTTCTGCAGGCGGCGCGCAATTTCGGCCTGCGTGGCATAAAGCCGGCCATCGAGCCACCAGGCCACCACCGCCACCAACAGGAGCAGGGCGACGATGGCCAGCCACACCAGGCGCAGGCCGTGCGCGGCGGCGGGAGGCTGCCCGGGCCATCCGGCGGGCGGCAAGCTTGGCGCGATCGGCGCCTCAGGGGGCGGCGTGCCCGCGAGCGTCGCAGGCTCGCCGGCATTGGAGCCCATGGGCTCGGAGGGCGCCGCAACGCCTGCGGCTTGAGGTGGAATCGGCTCGGACATGCGGCTGATTCTAGGCAAGCTTGAAGTCCGTCTGAAGCCGAGGCCCGGCCCGGCTCATCCCACGGCCCGAAACCGAATGGCCAAGGCCGCGCCCGAGGCCTTCAAGAAACGCGCAAGGCCTGGAGGATGGACGCCGTATCGGGTGTGCACAGGTCGACCCGGCCAAAGCCTATTTCCCGCGCCGACGCCGCAATGCGCGCATGCGTGGCCAGGGCGCGATGTTGCCCCAGCACGCTGGCTTGCAGCCCTGCTGGCGCCAGCAGGTTTTGCAGATTGCGCACGCCTTCGGATGCGGTGAGCAGCCAGGTCGCCCGGCCGGCAGAACCCCCGGAATCCGCCAGCAAGCTGCGCAGCCGGGTGAGCGTGGCCGCGTCGGGCGCGGGCGCCTCGCGGCGGTAGACGCTGACGCGGCACACCCGGGCACCGGCAGCCGTGAGGGTGTCGGCCAACCAGTCGCGCCCTGCGCCGCCACGCAACAGCAGCACGCGCGCATCGGCCCAGCGCTGCTGCGGCAAGCGGGCGCAAAGTCCCTGGAGCGCCAGCCAAAGCCCTTCCGAGTCGGCCGCTTCCGCCGGTGCCGAAATGATGCGCAACGTGTCGGACGACTCGCCGCGTGCGCGCAGCGCCTGCTCGAACGCTGCGCGGCTGCCGGGGCCGACCAGACCCACCGCGCAGGCTTCAGGCCAGGGGGTGCGCAACATGCCCAGCGCAGCATGTACCGCCGCGGGGCTGACCGGCACGGCCAGGTCGAAATCGGCCAGGGCAGCGAGTGCCTGCGCCGCCGCTGCCGCATCCCGCGGCGGCAAGATGCGGATGAGTGGAAAGTGGTGCAACACCACGCCCGCCTGGCGCAACGCCAGGCTGCGCGCATCGTCACCGGCCTCGGCCTGTGGACGCGTCAGGATGAGGCTGGTGGGTGGATTGGCGGGCATGGGCCTTGCCTCGGGTCGCCTGCCCCCGGCAGCTCAGACCGCCTGCAGCTGCTCGAGCATGGCTTGCGCGCCCTGCGCCTGCAAGGCGAGCGCCGCCTCGCGGCCCAGCGCTTCGGCGGCCTGCAGGGTGCTCACCTCGGCAGCGATGTCGGCGCGCAACATGCGGCTGCCGTCCGGCAGGCCGAGCAAGGCGCGCAGTTGCAGGGTCGAGCCCGACCAGGTCGCATGCGCCCCAAGCGGCGTGCTGCAACTGCCGCCCAGAACGCGTGCCACGGCGCGCTCGGCAGCGGCGCACAGATGCGTGGGCACATGATCCAGCGGCCCCAATGCTGCAGCCACGTCGGCGCGGTCGGCGCGAATTTCGATGCCCAGCGCAGCCTGGCCCACGGCCGGCAGCATCTCCGTGGTGTCGATCAACGCACGGATGCGGTTCTCCAGACCGAGGCGCTTCAAGCCCGCGGCAGCCAGGACGATGCCCTCGTACTGGCCTGCGTCGAGCTTGCGCAGGCGGGTGTCGAGGTTGCCGCGCAGCGGCAACACCTTCAAGTCGGGGCGCAGCGCGCGGATCTGCATTTCCCGGCGCAGGCTGGACGTGCCGACCACCGCGCCCTGCGGCAGCGCGGTGAAATGCGCCGCCTTGCTCGAAACCCAGGCGTCGCGCGGATCTTCGCGCTGCATGATGACCGGCAGGGCAAAGCCCTCGGGCAACACCATGGGCACGTCCTTGAGCGAATGCACCGCCAAATCCGCCTCGCCGGCTTCCATCGCCGTTTCCAGTTCTTTCACGAACAGGCCCTTGCCGCCGACCTTGGACAGGGTCTTGTCCAGAATCTGGTCGCCGCGTGTGGTCATGCCGTTGAGGACGACGGCGCAGCCCGGATGCAGCCCGCGCAACAGGGCCTGTACATGCTCGGCCTGCCAGAGGGCGAGACGGCTTTCGCGCGTGGCGATGACGAGGCGTGCGGGCACGGGTGAGAGCTGGGCTGGCAAGGTGGCGGAATACATGCGGGAATCGTAGCAGCGGCACCACAGCCCGGCGGCGCAAATTCGCGCCTGCGCAAAGCCTGTTCAGGTCCTGCGCCGCGATGCCGCCGCCCGGCGTGGCGACTGATAGCATGAATCGTGCTGGGCTTTTCCTCGATGCTTGCTTGCTTCCGGCTCACTGATTTGCCCCTCCGCAGCCCGCTTGCCGACTCCTCACGACCTTTCCTTGCTGACGCGCCCACCAGCCCAACGCCATGCCCGAACGTTCAACCACCAAGCCCTCCGACAACGCCCTGTTCGACGACATTCGCCATCTCGGCCGCCTGCTCGGCGACGTGATTCGCGAACAGGAGGGGCAGGCCATGTACGACATCGTGGAGAAGGTGCGGCAGCAATCGGTCGCCTTCCACCGCGAAGGCGAGGCGCAACAACGCCGCGCGCTCGACCGGCTGCTGCAAGGCTTGTCGCGCGATCAGGCCGTCAGCGTGATTCGCGCCTTCAGCTTCTTCTCCATCCTCGCCAACATCGCCGAGGACCGGCATGTGCTGCGCCGCCGCCATGCGCATGAGCTGGCCGGCGGCAAACCCCAGCCCGGCAGCGTGCGCGCCGCGCTCGACAAGCTGCGCAAGGCCGGATTCGAGGCCGCGCAGATCGAGGACTTTTTCGCCCACTCCCTCATCTCGCCCGTACTCACCGCCCACCCCACCGAGGTGCAGCGCAAGAGCCTGCTCGACGCCGAGCGCGTGATCGCCCGTCTGCTGGCCGAGCGCGACCAGCCGCTGCCGCCGCGCCGCCTGCGCGACATCGACGCCGAACTGCGCGCGCGCATCACCCAGCTCTGGCAGACCCGGCTGCTGCGCTACACCAAGCTGCGCGTGTCCGACGAGATCAAGAACGCCCTGTCCTACTACGACAGCACCTTTTTCAGCGAGGTGCCACGCCTGTACATCGAACTGGAGCAGGATCTGGACGAACTCTTTCCGCGCGCGGACGGCCAGCCCTGGCGCCTGCGGCCGTTTTTCCGCATGGGCCACTGGGTCGGCGGTGACCGCGACGGCAACCCCTTCGTCACAGCCGAGACCCTGGCCTACGCGCTGCGCCTGCAGGCGCGCACCGCGCTGGAGCACTACATCAACCAGGTGCATGCGCTGGGCGCCGAACTGTCGGTGTCGCTCATGCTGGCGTCGAGCAGCCCCGAGCTGCTGGCGCTGGCCGAGGCCTCGCCCGACAACTCCGAGCACCGCAAGGACGAGCCCTACCGCCGCGCCCTCATCGGCGTGTACGCGCGCCTGGCGGCCACGCTGCGCAAGCTGGGCGGAGCCGAGGCGCTGCGCCACGAAGTGGGCCAGGCCGACCCCTATCCGGATGCCGAGGCCTTCGCCGCCGACCTGCGCACGGCGCGCGATTCGTTGGCCGGCCACCACGCCGCGGCGCTGGCCCGCCCGCGCCTGGACCCGCTGATTCGCGCGGTGGAAGTGTTCGGCTTCCATCTGGCTACCGTGGACCTGCGCCAAAGCTCGGACAAGCACGAGGAGGTGGTGGCCGAGCTGCTGGCCACGGCCCGGCTGTGCGCCGACTACAGCGCGCTGGATGAGGCCGCGCGCATCGACCTGCTGCTGCACACCCTGCGCGACCCGCGCCCGCTGCGCGTGCCCGACGCGGCCTACTCCGACTGGACGCGCTCCGAACTCGCCGTGTTCGAGCAGGCGCGCCAGGCACGGCGCCTGCTGGGCGAGGACGCCATCCGCCAGACCATCATCTCGCACACCGAAAGCGTCAGCGACCTGCTCGAAGTGCTGGTGCTGCAGAAGGAATGCGGCCTGCTGCACGGCACGCTGGGCACCGCGGGAGCAAGCGCCGAGCTGCTGGTGGTGCCGCTGTTCGAGACCATCGACGACCTGCGCAACGCGCCCGACATCATGCGCGGCTTCTTCGCTCTTCCCGGCATGGCCGAGCTGGTGCAGGAGTCCGGCGCGCTGCAGGAAATCATGCTGGGCTATTCCGACAGCAACAAGGACGGCGGCTTCTTCACCTCCAACTGGGAACTGCACAAGACTTCGGTGGCCTTGGCCGAACTGTTCGCCCAACTGGGCGCCGACCACGGCATCCGCCTGCGCCTGTTCCACGGCCGCGGCGGCAGCGTGGGCCGTGGCGGCGGCCCCAGCTACGAGGCCATCCTCGCCCAGCCGGCCGGCACCGTGGGTGGCAGCATCCGCCTGACCGAGCAGGGCGAAGTCATCTCCAGCAAATACGCCAACCCCGAAATCGGCCGCCACAACCTGGAGACGCTGGTGGCCGCGACGATGGAAGCCACGCTGCTGTCGTTCCGCGCCAAGGGTGGCGACGCCCCGCTTCGCCAAGGCGTGCGCACCGGCGCGCCGCAAACCTTCCTGCAGGCAGCGGCGCATTTATCGCAGGTGGCCATCAACGCCTATCGCGATCTGGTCTATGGCAATCCGCGCTTCATCGACTACTTCTACACCGCCACCCCCATCAGCGAAATTGCCGGCCTCAACATCGGCAGCCGGCCGGCTTCGCGCAAGGCCAGCCAGAGCATTGCCGACCTGCGCGCCATCCCCTGGAGCTTTTCCTGGGGCCAGTGCCGCGTGGCGCTGCCAGGCTGGTTCGGCTTCGGCTCGGCGGTGGAGCAGTTCATCGCCGAACACCCGGAAAACGGCGCCGAGCTGCTGGCGCGCATGCACAAGCAATGGCCCTTCTTCCGCGCCCTGCTGTCCAATATGGACATGGTGCTGGCGAAATCCGACCTGGCCGTGGCCTCGCACTACGCCCAGCTCGTCACCGACACGCGCACGCGCAAGCAGGTGTTCGCCGCCATCGAGCAGGAATGGCAGCGCACGGTGCAAGCCATGCGGCAGATCACCGGCGAGCAGGAGTTCCTGCAAAGCAACCCCACCCTGGCCCGTTCCATCCGCGCCCGCTTCCCCTACATCGACCCGCTCAACCACCTGCAGATCGAACTGCTGCGCCGCTTCCGCGAAGGCCAGACCGACGAGCGCACCAAACGCGGCATCCATCTGAGCATCAACGGCATCGCCGCGGGGCTGCGCAATACGGGTTGAGTCCGGGACCGCCGCCGGAACCAGGCCCCGCTAAGAAACCTCTAAGTCTCCCTGCATAGGCTGCGTCTCACGCCGATCGGGCGGGCCTTGTGGGAGGCGCTGGCGGCTGTCTAGCGTGCCAGCGTCAGGGTGCAGATGCTTGCGTTCAATACTCATGTGTTTCTCTGGCTCAACGCTGCAGCGCATCCCGCGCCCTGGCTGTTGGCCTCGGCGCGGTTCGCGGCGCAAGACCTGATCTTCGCCGCGCCCCTGCTGCTGGTGGCCGGCTGGTTGTGGCGCCGGCAGGCGCCGCGTGCGGCGCTGGTGCATGCGGCGCTGGCGGCGCTGCTGGGCTTGGGGCTCAACCAGCTCATCGGCCTGGTCTGGACCGAGCCGCGGCCTTTCGTGCTGGGTATCGGCCACCGGTTCCTTGCCCACGCGGCCGACAGCAGTTTTCCCAGTGACCACCTCACCGTCATCTGGGGCGCGGCCTTCGCGCTCTTGTTCCATCGCGACTGGCGCCGTGCCGGGTTTGGCTTGGCCCTGCTCGGCCTGCCGGTGGCCTGGGCACGCATCTACCTCGGCGTGCACTGGCCGCTGGACATGGTGGGCGCCGCCGCAGTGGGGTTGGCCAGCGCGCTGCTGATCCGGCCCTGGCATGGGCCCGTAAGCAACCTCACTGCCGCGATGAACCTGGCCTACCACAAGCTTGGCAAGCCGCTGATTTCCAGGCGCTGGATCCAGGCATGACCTCGACGCGAACCATGAGCAAACGTGCGGCGATCGGAACATTGCTCACCCCCATGGGGGCGCGGCCGCTGCACGGCAAGAGTCCGGAGGCGCCCCCACCCCAGCTCGCAGAGCGCGGCGCGGCGTCCATGTCAGCTTCGGCGCTGCGCCCGTTCGTCGTTGCCGAGCGCCAGCAGCGCCGCCGCGCCCGCCGCCTGCTGCTCTCGACCAGTCTGGTCGCCTTGACCCTGGCGCTGGGCGCCTGCGCCAGCTATGCCCCCAAGCCGCTGTCTGAGCAGGCGCGATTGCAGGGCAGTCTTGCCGGCCTGCAGGTGGATCGCAGCCGCATTGCCCTGCCGCGGCTGGCCGCGCAAACCATTGATCTGCAAGCCCCGCTGACGCTGGATGCAGTGGCCACCCTGGCGGTGCTCAACAACCCGCAACTGCAACTGGCGCGCGACCAGGTCGGCATCGCCCAGGCGCAGGCCTTTGCGGCCGGGCTGCTGCCCGACCCGCAGTTTTCCACCACGCAGGACTTCCCCGGCAACAGCGCGGGAGCCACCAGCAGTGCCTACAACTACTCCCTGAATTTCGACCTCGGCAGTCTCATCACCCGCCCGGCCGCGCTCGCCGCGGCCACGGCCCATGTGCGCGACATCGACCTGCAGCTGCTGTGGCAGGAATGGCAGACCGTGGGGCAGGCGCAACTGCTGTTCGTGCAACTGAGCGGCCTGCAGCAGCGTGACGCCTTGCTCCAGAATGAACGCGACTTGGTGCAGCAAGGCCTGCAACGCACGCGCCAGGCGGTTGCGGCCGGCAACCTGCCGCGCACCAACGCCGACGCGGCCTTGGTCGAGCTTCAAGCGGTGGAGCAGCGCCTGGCGCGCGACGCGCAGCAGCGCCTCCAGCTCGAATCCAGGCTCCACGCCCTGCTCGGCCTGGCCCCCGCGGTGCCGTTGCAACTGGCGCCGCTGCCGGCCCTGCCGGCGCACGACGCCGCCGCCACACACGAAGCCCTGGCGCATATCGCCGCCATCCGCCCCGACCTCATGGCCTTGCGCGCCGGCTACACCAGCCAGGAGCAGAAGTTGCGCGAGGCGGTGCTGGCGCAGTTCCCCTCGTTCAGCGTCGGCCTGAACCGGGCGCGCGACACGGCCAACGTCAACACCCTCGGCTTCGGCGTGAGTTTCAGCCTGCCCATGTTCAACGGCAGCCGTGGCGCCATCGCGGTGCAGCGCGCCACGCGGCAAGAACTGTTCGACGCCTACCAGTTGCGGCTGGACCAGACCCGGGCCGATGTGGCCCAGGCCCTCGCCAACCTCGAGCTGTTGCAGCGCCAGCGCCTCAACCTGGAAACCGGCCTGCCGCCGCTGGAGAGCGCCGAACGCGCCGCCACCTCGGCGCTGGATGCGGGCGCCATCACCCTGCCTCAGGCCCAGGCCCAGCGCATGGCCTTGCTGCAGCAGCGCCTGGCCCTGCAGGCGAACCACCAACAAACCACCGAACAGACCGTGGCCCTGGACCTGCTGACGGGCACCGGGGTTTACCACGCGGCGGCCGTCACGACCACGGCCACGCAGCAGCCCGACACGCCCAAGACAACTTCCGAACTGCGGAGCCCATCCCGATGACTTCCCTCCCCTGCGCGTCACGTCCGGGCCGTCCCATGCGCCGCCTGTTACCGCTGGTCTTGCTCGGCCTGGCGCTCGCTGCCGCTGCGCCAGGCCGCGCCCATGCCGAGGCCGCGCCGGCGGTGTCGGTCCAGGTGCAAGTGGCGCCGCTGCGCCAGGGGCAGCTCGCGCAGACGGTGCATGCACTCGGCAGCGTCACCACGGCCAGCAGCCAGAATCTGGCGATCGCATTCCCGCGCCAGGTGCAGGTGCGGCAGGTTCTGGTGCGCATGGGCCAGCGCGTCAAGCAGGGCCAGCCCTTGTTGACGGTGCAGACCGCCCCGGGTGCCGATCTGGCCTACACCCAGGCCCAGAACGCCGTGCGCTACGCCCAGGCCGACTTGCTGCGGGTGCAGCAACTGGCCGCGCAACAACTCGCCACCGAGACGCAGGTGAACGCCGCGCGCAAGACCCTGGCCGATGCCCAGGCGCAACTGGCCGCCGCGCAGCAGCAGGGCATGGGCAGCGGCGCGCACCAGACGACGGCGCCATTCGCCGGCGTGGTGACTGCGGTGCAGACCACGCCCGGAGCGCTGTTGGCCGCAGGCAGCGCCGCGCTGACGCTGGCGCCATCGGCGGGTTTGCAAGCCGTCGTTGGCGTGACGCCCGAGGTCGCGGCCGCGCTGGTCGCGGGCCAGCCGGCGCGCTTGCAACCCGTGTTCGACCCCGACAAGACAGACGCCGCCACGGTGTTGTCCATCGCTGGCGTGGTGGACCCGCAGAGCCACCTCGTGAACGTCACCCTTGCGCTGTCGCCGCAGGCCGCAGGCTTGCTGCCGGGCCTTGCGGTCCAGGCGCAAATGGACCTGCGCCATTGGCAGGGCTGGGTCGTGCCGCGTCAGGCCGTTCTGCGTGACGCCTCGGGACAGGCCTATGTGTTCCAGGACGATCACGGCAAGGCGCAGCGCGTGAACGTGCAGATCGAGCTCGATCAAGCCGAGCACACGGGCATCAGCGGGCCGTTGAACCCAAGCCTGCCGCTGGTGGTTCTGGGCAACTACGAACTTCGCCCGGGCATGGCCTTGCGGGTGGCGCAATGAAGGTCTCGGCGTGGTTGCAGCGCGGTTCGTCGCTCCCGGCCGCACGGCGTTTCGCATTGGAAGCCGCATGAACATCTCGCAATGGTTGCAGCGGCATCGCCGCTCGGTGCTGTTTTTGCTTGCGCTGCTGGCTGCCGGCGGGGTGATGGCGGCGTTCAAGCTGCCGGTGGGGTTGTTCCCCAACGTGGATTTCCCGCGCGTGGTGGTGAGCGCGGACGCCGGTGATCGGCCTTCGCGCCAGATGATGCTGCAGGTGACCTACCCACTGGAACAAGCGGTGAGGCGGGTGCCCGGGGTGGTCGACGTGCGCTCGACCACCAGCCGTGGCACAGCCGATATTTCCGTGAGTTTTCACTGGGGCACGGACATGAATGTGGCCGCCGTGCAGGTGAATGAGGCGGTGACGCAGAAGCTTCCCCAACTGCCGCCGGGAACGATCCTGTCGAGCAAGCGCATGGACCCGACGGTCGATCCCATCATCGCCTACAGCCTGACGTCGGACACGGTGCCTCTGACCCGTATTTACGACCTGGCGCAATTCCAGTTGCGCCCGCTGCTGTCCAGCATCAACGGCGTCGGGCGGGTGCAGGTCCAGGGTGGCGAGCAGGAGGAATACCACGTCATCGTCAATCCGGCCAAGCTGCAGGGCGATGGCTTGAGTCTGGGCGATGTGGAGCGCACCCTTGCCACCGGCAACGGCGTGCAGGCCGTCGGCAAGCTGGAGGACCGCTACAAGCTCTTGCTCGCGCTGGCCGACTCGCGCCTGCATGACGCCACGCAAATCGGCAACCTGGTGCTCAGGGCCACGCCCACCGGGGTGGTGCGCGTGCGCGACGTGGCCGTGGTCACGCGCAGCACGGTTCCGCAGTGGATCCGCGTGACGGCGGATGGCCACAATGCCGTGCTGCTCAACATCTACCAGCAGCCCGGCGGCAACAGCGTGCAGATCGCGCGCATGGTTCGCCAGGCTCTGGCCAGCTACAAACTGCCCCCGGGCGTGAAGCTGGCGAACTGGTACGACCAGAGCACGCTGGTGGTGGCCTCCGCCGCCAGCGTGCGCGACGCCATCCTCATCGGCGTGGTGCTGGCGGGGCTGGTGCTGCTGCTGTTCCTGCGCAGCTTCAAGATCACGCTGATTGCGATGATCACCGTGCCCGCGGTGCTGGCCGCCACCGTGGTGCTGCTGTACGCGCTGGGCATGAGCTTCAACATCATGACCCTGGGCGGCATGGCCGCTGCGGTGGGGCTGGTGATCGACGACGCCATCGTCATGAGCGAGCACATCGTGCGCCGCCTGGGTATGCCGCCCCCAGGAGACGGCTACGCCATCCCCGCCCCCCAAGGGGGTCAAGGAAACTTGGGGCGGCCCGGCATTTCCTTGGCCGCGCCCGGCGCGGTCGAATCCGGCGTGAGTCAGGCGCGCCACAGCGGGGTGATGCACGCGGCGATGGAGTTCTTCCGCCCGCTGGCCGGGTCGAGCGCCTCCACCGTCATCATCTTCGTGCCGCTGGCCTTTTTGTCGGGCGTGACCGGCGCCTTCTTCAAGGCGCTGGCGTTGACCATGGCGGCGGCCCTGGTCATTTCCTTTTTCGTCTCGTGGCTGGCGGTGCCGCTGCTGGCCGACCGCTTCATCACCCGGCGCGACGTGGAAAAGGAGCAGCAGCGCGAGCATGGCCGGCTGCTGTCGGCCTTCCAGCGCGGCTATGGCCGCCTGCTGCCGGCGTTGCTGCGCCGGCCGGCGTTGCTGCTGGTGGGGCTGGTGCCATTGCTGCTGGTGGGCTGGATCGCCTATCACCACGTCGGCAGCGGCTTCATGCCGCATATGGACGAGGGCGGTTTTATTCTCGACTACCGCAGCCCGCCAGGAACGTCCTTGACGGAAACCAACCGCCTGCTGACGCAAGTCGAGACGATCTTGCGCCAGACGCCGGAAGTGCAAACCTGGTCGCGGCGCACCGGTGCGCAGTTGGGTGGGGGCATCACCGAAGCGAATGAGGGCGACTTCTTCGTGCGCCTCAAACCCCCGCCGCGCAGGCCCATCGATCAGGTCATGGAAGCGGTGCGGCAGCGCATCGAAGCGCAGGTGCCGGGGCTGAAGATCGAGATGGCCCAGCTGATGGAGGATCTGATCGGCGATCTGACGGCCGTGCCCCAGCCGGTCGAGATCAAGATCTTCGACGACAACCCGCAACAACTCGCGCAGTTGGCCGACAAGACTTCAGCGGCCATCGCCAAGATTCCCGGCATCGTCGATGTGAAAAGCGGCATCAAGCCTGCCGGGGACGCCCTCAACATCCGCCTCGACCCCACGCGCATGGCGCTGCAGGGCGTGGACGCGCGGCAGGTGCAGGCGCAACTGGCGGCGCTCATCGGCGGCAGCGTGGCGACGCAGATCGAGCAGGGGCCGAAAATGGTGGGCGTGCGGGTGTGGGACGCGCCCGACCTGCGCCAAACGCCCGAGGACATCGCCGCGCTCCCACTGCGCGCGCCCGACGGCCATGTGTTCGCCTTGAGCGAAGTCGCCAACATCGACATTCTGACCGGCCAGCCCGAGATCACGCGCGAAAACCTCAAGCGCATGGCGGCGGTGACGGCGCGCATCAGCGGACGCGACCTCGGCTCGACGATCGTGGCGGTCAAACGCGTGATCGATGCCCCGAACTATTACCCCGAAGGGGTCTACACCAAGCTCGGCGGCCTGTACAAGCAGCAGCAAATCGCCTTCAAGGGCTTGCTGCAGGTGCTGGTGGCCGCAGTGCTGCTGGTGTTCTTCCTCCTGCTGTTCCTGTACGAGCGTTTCAAGGTGGCGCTCGCCATTCTCGCCATGCCACTGGCGGCATTGCCGGCGGTGTTCGTCGGGCTGTGGGTGTCGGGCATCGAGCTCAACATCTCGGCGATGATGGGCATGACCATGATCGTCGGCATCGTCACCGAAGTGGCCATCTTCTACTTCAGCGAGGTGCAGGAGCTGCAGCAAACGCATCCCGACATCTCGCTCGACGCGGCGCTGGTGCAGGCCGGCATCAACCGCATGCGCCCCATTGCCATGACCACGCTGGCCGCCATGCTGACACTGGCGCCACTGGCGCTGGCCATCGGCCAGGGCTCGGCCATGCAGCAGCCGCTGGCGGTGGCCATCATCGCCGGTTTGGCGGTGCAACTGCCGCTGGTGCTGCTGCTCATGCCCGCGTTGTTCAAGCTGCTGGGCGGCAGCCTCGCCAGCGAAGACAATGACTCCACAACAATCGATGAGGTGACAACCGATGCGCATCCTGCTGGTTGAAGACGATCGCATGCTGGGCGCCGCCACGCAGCAGTCGCTGCGCGACGCCGCCCACGCGGTGGACTGGGTGCTGGACGGCGAATCGGCACTGACCGCCGTCAAGTCCACGCCCTATGAGGCCATGCTGCTCGACCTGGGGCTGCCCAAGCGCGACGGTCTGAGCGTGCTGCAGACGCTGCGCCAGGGCGGCAACAATCTGCCGGTCATCATCGTCACAGCTCGTGATGGCGTGGACGACCGCATTCGCGGCCTCGACCTCGGCGCCGACGATTACCTCATCAAGCCCTTCGAGTCGGGCGAACTTCTGGCGCGGCTGCGCGCCGTGGCGCGGCGCAAAGGCGGCCAGGGCCAGCCGGTGCTCAGCAACGGCAGCCTGAGCTTGGACCCGGCCACGCGCGAGGCCAGCGTCGGCAGCGACGCTGGCACCACCAGCGCCCGCCTCTCGGCGCGCGAATACGCGCTGCTGCACGCGCTGCTGCTGCGTCCGGGCGCCATTCTCTCGCGCAGCGAACTCGAGGAGCGCATCTACGGCTGGAATGAAGAGGTGGAGAGCAATGCGGTGGAGTTCCTCATTCACGGCATTCGCAAGAAACTTGGTCAGACCTCGATCAAGAACGTGCGCGGCGTGGGCTGGATGGTCGACCGCGAAGGCCCGGCGCCGCCCGGCCCGCAGGCGGAGCGGCAACCGGATTGAGCGGCGCCCGACCAGCGCCGCCTCCACTTCACAACCCGATGCGCCTGAACCCCATCCCCCTGCTGCGCCACTGGGCGGCACAGTCCTTGCGCCGTCGCCTGTGGCTGTGGATGACCATCATCGTCGCCGTCGCCGGACTGAGCACCGGTGCGGCGTCCTACATCTTCGGCTATCAGGAGGCGAACGAGTTGCAGGACGCGCAGCTGCGCCAGATCGCCAGCCTGGTGCACCGCTACGGCCTGAAACCGAGCAGCGTGATCGAGCCCCACGGCGCCGACGCCGACCGCGACGCCCGCTTCATCATCGAGCGCCTGCGCGCATCCGGCACCCGCACGCTGGCGAACGGGCTGGCGCTGCCGAGCAGGCTCACGCCGGGCATGCACACCATCGAGGCCGGCGCGCATTCCTGGCGCGTGTTCGTGCGGCAAGATTCGAGCGGGGATATCGCCGTGGCCCAGCGCACCAGCGTGCGCAACGAGGCTGCCGTCGACAGCGGCCTGCGCACCCTCGTGCCCATGCTGACCCTGGTGCCCTTGCTGGTGCTGCTGGTGAGCTGGGTGGTGCGCCGCGCACTGCGGCCCGTGCGCCGCCTCGCCAGCCTGGTGGACGCGCGCGACGACCATCGCCTCGACCCCTTGCCGCTGGACGAAGTCCCGCTCGAACTGCGCCCATTCCTCGCCTCCATCAACAGCCTGCTGGCGCGGGTGGCGAGCATGCTCGAACGCGAACGCCGCTTCGTCGCCGACGCCGCGCACGAGCTTCGCACCCCCATCGCTGCCTTGACCCTGCAGGCCGAGAACCTGGATCACACCGCGCTGCCCACCGCAACCCGCAGCCGCCTGCACAGCCTGCAGCAAGGCCTGACGCGCACCCGTGCCGTGGTCGAGCAGTTGCTGAGCCTGGCCCGGGTGCAGACCGGCCCGGCCAGCACGCTGCAACGCATCGATCCTGCCCAGGTGGTGCGCCACGTCCTCGAAGACCTGATGCCGCTTGCCGAGCAACGCCGTATCGACCTCGGCCTGGAACGCCAGGACGGCGCCCCCATCCTGGCCGATTCCACCCAGCTCTACACCTTGTTGCGCAACGGCCTCGACAACGCCCTGCGCTACACCCCCGAGGGCGGGCGTGTCGACCTCGCGCTCAGCACCGAAAGCGCGCGTGACGGCAGATCCTGGGTGCACATCGACATTGCCGACACCGGCCCAGGCATCGCAGCGCAAGACATGGACCGCGCCTTCCAACCTTTCGAGCGGCTGGACCGCGCCGTCGAGACCACCGGCAGTGGACTGGGGCTGGCCATCATGCGCAACATCGCGCAAAACCTGGGAGGCCAGATCACCCTCGACAACCGCCCCGAAGGCGGTCTGCGCCTGCGCTACAGCCAACTGGCGCAACCATCCACGGCCACTGCACCAGCCGTCACGCAAGGCACACCATCGTCCCATCCGCTCACGCAAGACAACGGCCGGCCCGGACCGCGAACTGTGGAATAATTGCGCGTTTCGCCGGGATGGCGGAATCGGTAGACGCAGCGGACTCAAAATCCGCCGCCCTTAAAAGCGTGGGGGTTCGAGTCCCCCTCCCGGCACCAGTCTATTCAAGGGCTTACAGCGAAAGTTGTAGGCCCTTTTTCTATTTGCGCTGCTGAGGTTGGTTCACTTCAGGTTCATTCGGCAACACGCTCAACCCCCGAGTCGAACCAAGGAACTGAACCATGCGAGCTTCCAAAAACGTGCTGGCGCGTGGCGTGCGCCGATCCGACGCGGGCCATTCCAAGCCGACGCACAAAAAAGAAGGGCTCGCCGCGTGGGGGACGCCTCGAGCCCTAAGGGATGCTGACTCCATCAAAGGGAGGAGACTTGTCAGCATTCAGGTCAGGATGATGCCAGCCGCCGCCATGCAAGTCTGTACGCTAAGGCACACAGCGCGAGGCGAACGTCCAGCCCGTTCGACGCAGACCTCTCATAGGGTCATCGTTTTCAGCAGCAATCGGTCGTACTCCTTCTTGACCACGGCGTAGCACTCGCAAGTGCGTCGTTCCAGGCCCCGACGGTCGAGCACGGTGATGTGTCCTCGCGAATAGGAGATCAAGCCGGCGCTTTGCAGCTTGAGGGCTGCCTCGGTCACACCCTCGCGGCGCACGCCAATCATGTTGGCGATCAGGTCCTGCGTCATCACCAGTTCATCGCCCTGCAGGCGGTCAAGTCGCATGAGCAGCCAACGGCACATTTGCTGGTCGAGCACATGGTGCCGGTTGCAAACGGCTGTTTGCGTCATTTGCGTGATCAGCGCCTGCGTGTAAAGCAGCAGCAAGCGCATGACGGCCGCGGAGTTGGTGAACTCTTCTCGCAGTGTTTGCGCTTTCAGTCGAAAGCCCACCCCCGCGCTTTGCACCACCCCACGGCTGGGTGTGGAGCCTCCGCCCATGAACAGGGGCACGCCGAGAATGCCTTCGTTGCCCACGACGGCGATTTCGTTCGATGCGCCATCCTCGGTCGCATACAACAACGAGATGATCGCGGTGGTTGGGAAGTAGGCGTGGCTCAACGTCATGCCTGACTCATACAGCGCCTGGCCCAGCGGCATCTCAACCCGCTCCAATTGCGGTAACCAACGCTGAAACACGGCGTCGGGCAATGCAGCCAGCAGTTGGTTCATCCTCGGGTCGCCAGCATCGGCCATCCGATCGCCATGCGGCAGGTGTGAATGCCGGATGGAGGTCACTGCTCTGGCTCCTGGCTGCCCGCACCGGCATCTTCGTCCGGGTGAGGGCTTGAGCTTGCCTTGAGAGGAAGCGTGACGACGAACTGGCTGCCCAGCCCACGACCTGCGCTGCGCGCCACAACCCGCCCACCATGCGCCTCGACCAGCGCACGCACCACGGTGAGCCCGATGCCGATGCCCATGCCCATGCCGTTGTGGCCGATGGACTGCGGATCCTGCACGAAGGGCTCGAAAATGTTGAGCAGCGAGGAGGCGCCAATTCCGCAGCCGTTGTCGGATACCGTCAGAACGATGTCCTCGTTGCGCCTCGAGACCGACACATCGATCTCGCCGCCATCCGGCGCAAATCTAGAGGCGTTGTCGATGAGGTTGGTGAGGATCTGCACAAGGCGATCCGGATCCCCGGTCATCCGGTGCGAACCCAATGACATGTGGACTTTGAACTGCTGCAGGCGCGCGTCCATGGCGGGTCGGCAGGCGCTGACCGCGGCGTCAACGACGCTGACCATGTCCACAACCTGGAGCCGGAGCTTCAACTCGCCGCGATGCATTTGCGTCATATCGTCCAGACGGGACGCCAGGCTTGCGATTTTGGCGACCTGCTGCTCGATCATGGATTGCGCTCGCGCGAGAAGGGGCTCGTCCGCACGCACGCGTCCCAGCATGGCCGTTGCGATGCGAATGGGCGCCAACGGACTGCGCAGCTCCTGCGCCACGGCTTCGATGAACTCGGCCTGACGACGCTGCGCATGCACGGCCGCCTCCTGAAGCTCTTGGGCATTGGCTGCAGCGAGCACGAGATGCTCATTCGCCTCGCGCAATTCGGCATGCCAACGCTCCTGCTTGTCCAAGGTCGGCTCACCCGCAGCCACAGGCTGCTGCAGCGCGGCAAGTCGCGGCTGGTGCAATGTCTCTGCGGCGAGCGAAGGCTCATCGCAGAAGACATAGCTGCCGTGCCGCTGCCATTTCGCGCGGTACATGGCGGCATCGGCACGATCGATCAGCGCATCGGCGTCGTCGGCGTCATCGGGATAGAGACTGATGCCGATGCTCGACGCCAAGCGCACCACATGATCGCCTGCGCGACAGGGAACATTGAGGGCGGCAATGACCTTGTCAGCGATCGCGGCCACGTCGGAAGGCTGAGCGATGTCGGCGAGCAGGATCAGAAACTCGTCACCCCCAAAGCGCCCCACCAGGTCTTCCTCGCGCAGGGTGTGGCGCAGGCGCGTTGCGATCAGCTTGAGCACTTCATCACCCGTGGCGTGACCCAGCGTATCGTTGACTTGCTTGAAGTTGTCGAGGTCCAAGAACAGCAACGCCAGGCGCGTGCCGTGCCGCTTGGCGTGGGCGATGGCCAGCGCGATCTGTTCGAGCATCAATCCGCGACCTGGCAATTGCGTCAGTGGGTCGATACCCGCGGAGCGGGCGGCTGCGCTCAGCGCGTGCGCTGCATCTTCGGCTTCCGTCTGCGCGCGCAGTGCGGCCAGAACCAAGGCGTCGTTAGGAAATAACTTGTTCAGTTTCCTCGAGTCGGTTAGGCTTGCGGTCCATGCAAGCCGATTCGCCGATTGGGCAGCGCTGGGCACTGATGCGAGATCGCCTCGACGAGCGGCAGCGCCGGGCGCTGGCCGCCGCCGAAGCCAAGGTGATTGGGCGCGGAGGCACTTCGCAGGTTGCGGCGGCCACCGGCCTGGCTCGCGGCACGATCGCCGCGGGCATGCTGGAGTTGGAGGGCACGGACAACGAGTTCATGGCTGGCGCGCAGTTGGCGCCCCCTTCGGCGACGCGGCGCCCCGGCGGCGGGCGCAAGCCGCTGACGCACAAGGATCCGACGCTCGTGGCGGACCTGCTCGCACTTGTCGAGCCGACCACGCGCGGCGATCCCGAGTCGCCATTGCGCTGGAGCTGCAAGAGCCTTCGCGTGTTGGCCGAGCAACTCCAGCAGCAGGGTCACGCTGTCAGTCATGTGGTGGTGGGCCAACTGCTGAAGGCCCAGGGCTTCAGCCTGCAGGGCAACGCCAAGGTGATCGAGGGCAACCAGAGCCCCGACCGCAATGCACAGTTCGAGCACATCAACGCGACTGTCAGCGCCGCGCTTGCGCGCGGGCAGCCCGTCATCTCGGTGGACACCAAGAAGAAGGAACTGGTCGGCCAGTTCAGGAACGGCGGCAAGGAGTGGAGCCCCGTGGGCGAGCCGGCGCAGGTGAAGGTGCACGACTTCGTGGACCCGGAACTCGGCCGAGCCAGCCCCTACGGGGTCTACGACATCGGAGCCGACCAAGGCTGGGTGAGCGTTGGAACGGATCACGACACCGCCACGTTTGCGGTGCAAACTATCCGGCGCTGGTGGTACGCGATGGGCAAGCCGCGCTACCCCAAGGCGCGCGAGCTCACGATCACCGCCGACGGCGGCGGCAGCAACGGCCACCGGGTGCGGCTGTGGAAACTCGAACTGGGCCGCTTCGCCCAAGAGGCTGGGCTGAACATCCGCGTGTGCCACTTCCCGCCTGGCACGAGCAAGTGGAACAAGATCGAGCACCGCATGTTCTCCTTCATCACGATGAACTGGCGGGCGCAGCCCTTGGTCAGCCACGAAGTGATCGTCAATCTCATTGCCGGCACCAAGACCAGAAGCGGGCTCACCGTGCATGCCGAACTGGACACCAACTCGTATCCGAAGGGTGTCGTCGTCACCGATGCAGCCTTGGCCACCATTCGCATCGAACCGAACAAGTTCCACGGCGATTGGAACTACTGCATCCGCTCAGGGTAGATCAATCAAGTTATTTCTGAACGACGCCTAACTGCTCGTTGGCCTCGACGATGCGGGACGTCTGCGCCGTGGCCAAACTGCTTTCGGCCACGACCACCTCCATCAGCAATCGCTTGAGCACCCCGCGCACGGCTTCGGCCTGCTCTTGCAACTGAGCAAGCTCTTGCACAGATTGTTCAGAAGCTGTCGAGTGCGGGTCCTGTGTCTGGCTCACGGTGGCAGCCCCGGTTGGGTCCGTTCAGCTTGGAGGGTCAAGGACGATTTGCCGCTGGCGGATTGCCGGCAGCTTCGGCCTTGCGTGTTGGTCGCCCTCCCAGCAGCCCCTCCTGCTGGGGCAGCATCTCGCCGAGGTGGATGCCGTCGGCATCAATGTTGAATTCGCGCAATGCGCTCGAGTGCGCGCTTGCCCGCACCTTGATGACGGCCATGACGCGCAACAGGCGGCTGTCGACTTCGATGTATCGCTGCACGATGATGGCATCGGTCATGAAGGCGGCCCCGTAGGGACTGAAGCGCAGATCGGTATAGCGGTCTTCGAGCTCGGAAGTCATCAGCACGGTGACCCCGGCATACGACAAGGTGGTGACCATGCGCAGAAGGGATGCACGGAAATCGTCCTTGAAGGTCGGCGCCAGCGCCAGCTCGAAACCCGATAGGGAATCAATCACGACCCGGCTTGCTTTCAGGCGTCGAACCTCGCTCATGAGCATCTGAACGATTTCATCAATCGAAAGATCCGGCGCATGGTTATTCACCAGACCCACCTGATCGCGTTTGATGAGTTCCATGAGCGCGGGGTTGTTCGAACGGCTGGGGTGCTGCTCGAAGGTCGCAATCACGCCCGTCTCACCGCACCGCGCCCCTTCCATCAAGAACGCCGAAGAAAGCGTACTTTTGCCGGAGCCCGAAGGGCCCGCGACCAGCAGTGAATACCCGCGCGGGAGGCCGCCACCCAGCATCTCGTCCAGGCCCGGAACGCCGAGCTTGAGTCGGAAACTCAGCGCCGAGGTGGCGTCCTTGTGGGGCCGGCGCGCTGGGGGACGCGTATCGGACGACGGGAACACATGGAGGCCGGCGCTGCTGATGCGAAAGGTGTGCAACCCCGGCTGCGTCGGCTGGCCGCGCATCTTCATGATCTCCATTTTGCGGACCATCGAGTTGCGGTGCAGGCTCTGGCGTAGCCAGATCAGGCCATCGGCCACGGTGAAGACCGGGTTGGCGTCGGTCTCGGTGAAGTATTCGCCGAGCAGGAAGGTTGTCGCTTGCCAGCTCGTCATCAACATCCCGAGTTGTTGGACGAATTGCTGCAGACTGTTGTGCTGGCTGCCCTCGGATTCGCTGGCAAGCACAACCGATCGGAATGAATCCACGAAAACGAGCGCCGGGCTGTGCTCTTGAACCAAGGCCACGATGCGCCGCAGCACGAGGTCAAGATCCCCCGCCATCGCGTCCTCGGAGAGGTTGAAGAAATAGATCCCCCGATTGATCCGCGCGCCGTCGAAGAACTCGTACTGCTGCTGGTAGCGCAGCATTTTCAGCGGGGGCTCACCCAGCACCGTGAAATACAGGGCCGGGCGCTCCGGGGTGGCGAGCGCAAACATCATCTGGTGCGCCAGGGTCGTCTTGCCACATCCGGGAGGGCCGGCGATGAGGTTGAAGGAAAACTCCGGCAAACCCCCGCCCAACACTTCGTCCAAACCGGGAACGCCGGTGACCAAACGTTTAATCGTCATTTTGGGGTGCTCGCCGGTTGTCTTGCCCCGTCGGGGCGCTCAAAAAATTGGTCTGCACGGGCTCCAGCAAACGACCTGTCAACGCGGCTCCGATGAGGCTCGAGAGCAGCGCATAGAACGTGTCGAGATGGGTTGTGGCGCCGGCAGAAGCATCGGCCCTGCCTTGCTGCGCGATGGCAGATTTCAGGATGTCCAGATCGATGGCTGCCGCCACGTCATGGTGCGCCATGATCAGCCAGGGATGGTCTTCGCTGGCGAGCCGCAGACTGCGCTGGAATAAAGCGGAGACTCCACGCTGCCCGATGATCGGGCTGAGCGCGGCATCGATCTGCTCCCAGATGGAGATCACGGCCGCAGCGATTTGCGCCGAATCAGCATCGACGCCCCCCCCCCCAGCGCGAGAACTCCACGTTCATTGGATGCTGTCCCCTGCGTTCGATATGGTGACCCGTTGCGTGATGCTGCTGCCGGCGTTGTGGGTCGGCCGGACCATGGGATTGCGTGCAGCCCCTTGAAGCTCAAAATCAGCGAAGTCCTCGATGACGGCTGGTGCTGGCCAAACTTGAACCGCTGACAGAAACGACCATGGTTCAGTGCTTTGGCACCCAACCGGCCCCAGCGTTCTGGTTTTCAATTTTTTCGACCTGCCCAGTGTACGCTGGAAGGGATTTCATGGCGTTCGCTAACGCACAAAGCGGCAGACGAAGTTGAGGGCCCGATTCCATGTCGACATCCAGCCTGGACACCGCGGTCATGACTGGGTGCGGCAGCGTACAGACATACTGGGTGCTGTCTGCCATAGTTTCCACATCGCCATTTCAATGGTATCTCGACAAGGAGTCATCATGAACTACTCAATACCCGCCGTTGTGTTGCTGGCAACCCTCGCGCTTGGTGCTTGCACAGGCCCCACGGGCCCGCAAGGTAACCAAGGAAACACCGGCAACCCGGGAAAAACGGGCATGCAAGGGATGACGGGTGATACCGGCAGCACTGGAAGCACCGGCGGTACCGGCGCAACGGGCGTTGCTGGCAAAAGCGGCGGCACCATCGTCGTTGTGCCGCCACCGGCGCAGTAAGCAAGGGCGGAGGCAGTTGTCGTCGGCGCTGCAGCAAGCCCCGATGTGAAGGGATGGCCGGATCAGCTCAGCGGTTCAGCCATGCTCGCAGCAACCGGCCAATGGGATGGGACGGCCGCGTGCGCATATAGGCATCTGCCGCCATTTTGATGGCCTCGGCCTGGGTCGGATAGGCATGGACCACCCCGGCCAGCGTGCTCAGGCCAATTCCCGCAGCCATCGCCAGTGAAATGCTGTTGATCATTTCACCCGCGTGCCGGGCGACGATGGTGGCGCCGAGGACGGCATCCGTGCCTTCTCGCACGTGGATTTTCACGAAACCGTTTTCCTCGCCGTCGGTGATGGCGCGGTCGACATCATGCATCGGGACCGTGAAGGTCTTGACCGGGATGTTGCGCTCGCGTGCCTGCCGCACATACATGCCGACGTGGGCGATTTCGGGGTCGGTGTAGGTACACCACGGAATCGTCAAGGCACTCATGCGCTTGCGTCCGAAGAACAGGGCGTTTTGAACCGCGAGGCGCGCCGATGCTTCGGCCACATTGCTGTACTTGTGGTCGAGGCAGACGTCTCCGGCGGCGTAAATGCGTGGATTGCTGGTGCGCAAGAAGTCATCAACGTGGATCCCGGCTTCAGGGTCGTATGCGACGCCGGCGGCTTCCAACTCGAGCGCCCGTACCGCGGGCGTGTGGCCGATTCCGGTCAAAATTGCCTCGACCTCGACAGTCACGACATTGCCGTCATTGACCAACTCGACGAGCTTGCGGCCGCGTTCCACGCGAACGCTGATGGCCTCGCTATTGAGGTGGATCTCGACACCGTCACGGGCCAGCGCGTCGGAGACCATCTGCGCGGCGTCGCGTTCTTCCTTCGGCAGGAACAAGGGGGCATCGTGGGCGATGATGGTTTGCACGCCGAAGCGGCTGAAGGCCTGCGCCAATTCGCAGCCGAGGGGGCCGCCGCCGATGACGAGCAAGCTGCGTGGCAGCGCCGTCAGGTCGAATACCGATTCGTTGGTCAGATAGCCGGCTTCGGCCAGGCCCGGAATCTCGGGCAGGATGGATCGCGATCCGGTGGCAATCAGCGCCTTCCTGAAGCGCAAACGCGCACCGCCGACTTCGACCGCGTCGGCGCCGACGAAGTGCGCCACGCCGAAATACAGATCGATCCCGTCGGCGATCAGCCTCGCGGCCGAATCGACGCGGCTGATGCGGGCACGGATGCGCCGCACCCGCTGCATCACCGCCTGAAAATCGACCTCGATCGCCGGGGGCGGCCCAGCGCCGAAGTTGGGCGCGTCGCGCATCTCGGCATACAGTCGCGAACTTCGAATCATCGCCTTCGAAGGCACGCAGCCGTAGTTCAGTGAGCTGCCGCCAAGCCGGTGGCGTTCGATCAATGCCACGTTCATTCCAAGCCCCGCTGCGGCGCGTGCGGCTGCCAACCCGCCCGGCCCCGCACCGATGATGAGCAAGTGGTAGACGCCGGGTGGCGTCGGATTGACCCAGCCGGATGGGCAGACGTTGGCTAAAAGCTCCCGCTCATGGGCGCTGTCGCGCGAGGCTGCACCTGGGGTCGCGAGGGTCGGCATCGGCCTCATGGTGCGCGGCAACTACAGCCAGCCGCCCGTGAACCCGGCGCGGCGCAAGCCCGTCTGGATGATGCCGGAGCTTCGGCCCAGTTGCCACGGCAGGCCGGTACGGTAGTTCTCGATCATCAGCGCGATCATGCCTTGATCGAGTCCGAACTTGCCCTCGGAGATCCAGACTTCGGCGGCGGGTTCGTTGAAGCTTGCATTGATTCCGCTGGAACGCAGCGCATCGTCCTGTTGGCGCGCGCCATAGGCATCGAGGTTCCGGACCGCGGGCAGCACGATTTCTGGCGCAAACACCAGCGATGCCAGGGTCGATGAGCCCGCAATGGTGCCGTCGTCGGGTCCGTACGGCACGCCGCGCGCGGCATAGCCGTAGAACCTCTGCAGCCGGCCGGTCATGAGCCGTGGTTCGGCCAACGGACCTTCACCCGCGGAGAGGCCCCAGCAGTTGTCGGCATAGCCAGTGAAACTGTGCGGATTGCGAATGGCATATTCGCGCTGCACATAGGTGGCACGACGGCTGTTCTCGAAATAGTCGCAGTTCTTTTCACGCATGAAACGGTCGCGGATACCGCGAAAGTCAATCCACGCATGGGAGAACTGGTGAATGAAAAGCGGACCAGCATAGAGGAAGTCGTAGCCGTAAAGGTTCTCCCATTGGTAGGTCACGGTCCACGCCTGAAAGCTTGCTTCGGTGAACGGATGCGTCGGTGAACCCAGGCCCAAGACATAGAGCAAGATGGCCTCGTTATAGCCCTCCCAGCCATAGTGCAGAAAACCGCATTCAGGCTTCCAGCCCTGGGCAACCGTGGCGCCGTCATATTGAGCCCAGCGCCAGTCAACCCTGCGGTACAAATGCCCGGCCAGTTCGCGCAGTTCGATTTCGGCTGGCGTGCTGGCATCGAAGTAGGTGGCGGCCGTCAGCATCCCGGCCATCAACAAGGCCGTGTCGATCAGAGACAGCTCGGACTGCCACATCCGAGCGCCGGTCTCCATGTCGAGAAAATGAAAGTAAAAACCGCGGTAGCCGGTGGCGCTCGGGTTTCCCGTCTGGTCGCTGGCCCAAAAAAAACGCATGCAAGCGAGGCAGGCTTGCACTGCTGCGGCGCGCTCGATCCAACCATGTTCCACCGCGATGGGATACGCCGACAGCGCGAAACCCATCACCGCGATGCTTGCCGGCGAGCCGTCCCGCGTGGTGTCGGCGACCAAGCCGTTTCGCGCGTTCGTCGCCTTCGGAAAATAGTCGAAGGCCGCCTGTTGCAGCCGATCGAGCATGGCCTCGTCGGACCACTGTGCTGCCTTCCCCGAGGCCGCCGCATCGGGTTTTGGCGGCGCTTTTGCCCGCATGTCATCAGGGGGCGGGCTTGAGGTCGGCGTGGGTGCGGCTGTCGGCATCATTCATCCGGCTTTGCTGCGCCCGGCTGGGCGCTCTGAGGCCACAGCCGCGGCCGGCGATGAAGTCGCTGGCGCGATGGCGGCATCAACAAGGGTTTGTGCCTCCTTGAGGATGCGCTGCAGGTGCTCGGCCCCCTTGATGCTCTCGGCATAGATTTTGTAAATGTCTTCAGTGCCCGATGGCCGCGCCGCGAACCAGCCGCTGCTGGCGACGACCTTGATCCCGCCAATGGGCGCGTCATTGCCAGGCGCCTTGTTGAGGACGCTCTCGATCTTCTCCCCGGCCAACTCAGTCGATGCGATCTGTTGCGGCGTCAACGCCGCCAACTGCTTTTTCTGCTGCGCAGTCGCAGGCGCTTCGACCCTGTCGGCCACTGGAGGATTGCCGAATGCTTTGGCCAAGTCCAGATACAGAGCGCCAGGATCGTGCCCGGTGCGCGCGGTGATCTCGGCCGAAAGCAGCGCGGCGGTGATGCCGTCCTTGTCGGTGGTCCAGACCGCGCCGTCGCGGCGCAAAAAAGCCGCGCCCGCGCTTTCTTCTCCGGCGAACCCGAGCGTGCCGTCCAGCAACCCTTTGGAGAACCACTTGAAACCGACCGGAACTTCGTCGAGGCAGCGGCCGAGTCGGGCAGCGACCTGGTCGATCAAGCGCGTACTGACAACGGTCTTGCCAACAGCGGCCCGTGCGCCCCATTGCGGCCGATGCCGAAACAGGTAGTCGATGGCGACCGCAAGATAGTGGTTCGGCGCCAGCAAGCCGGCGGCGGGAGTGACGATGCCGTGGCGGTCGTGATCGGTATCGCAGGCGAAGGCGATATCGAAGCGGTCCTTGATGTCGAGCAAGCGCTGCATCGCGTACTTCGAAGAGGGGTCCATGCGGATCTGCCCGTCCCAGTCGAGCGTCATGAAGCGAAAGGTCGGGTCGACGACATCGCTGACGACTTGAAGATCGAGCCGGTAGTGCTCCGCGATGCGCGCCCAGTAGTGCACGCCAGCGCCCCCCAGAGGGTCGACTCCCATGCGGATCTTGGCGCTGCGAATCGCGTCCATATCGATCACGCTGCCAAGATCGCCGACATAGGCGCCGAGGAAATCATGGCGGTGCGTTGTCGCTGCGCCGAGGGCCTTCGGGTGGGACACGCGCTTGACGCCATCGAGGTTTTTTTCGAGAAGGCGGTTGGCGGTGGCGCCGATCCAGTCGGTGATGTCCTGGTCGGCGGGGCCGCCATTGGGCGGGTTGTATTTGAAGCCGCCATCGCGCGGCGGGTTGTGCGACGGCGTCACGACAATGCCGTCGGACAGCCGTTTGCGGCGGCCATGGTTGTGCGTCAGGATGGCGTGCGAGATTGCCGGGGTCGGGGTGTATTCATCGTTCAAGGCCAGCATCACATCGACGCCATTGGCTGCGAGCACTTCGAGCGCGCTCGCGCATGCCGGCTCCGACAGCGCATGCGTGTCGATGCCCAGAAACAGCGGCCCGTCGATGCCATGCTTCCTGCGGTATTGGCATATGGCTTGCGTGATGGCGAGCACATGCCTTTCGTTGAATGAACCGTCCAAGGCCGAACCACGGTGCCCCGATGTGCCGAACGCAACGCGCTGCGCTGCGACTGTCGGGTCGGGCACATTGACGTAGTACGCCGTGACGAGCTTGGCCACATCGACCAGCAGCGCCACGGGCGCCGGCTTGCCCGCGAGCGGGCTGATCCGCGTGCTCACGGTCGTGCTCCCTGCCGAGTCGATGGCTGGCGGGCCAGTTGCTGCTTTGCTGCGGCGACGACATGCGCCGCATCCAATCCGAAATGCGCTTCAACGACCTTGCCCGGCGCCGACAAGCCAAACGTGCGCATGCCGAGGATGGCGCCGTGCTGCCCGACATAGCGCTCCCAGCCCAGGGGCGACGCGGCCTCGACCGAGACGCGCGCCGTCACGGCTGGCGGCAGCACGCTGTCGCGGTAGGCCTGGCTCTCGCGCTCGAACAACTCCCACGACGGCATGCTGATGACGCGGGCCTTGATGCCTGCGCGCATCAGTTCTTCGCGAGCGGCGACGCACAGCGCCACTTCGCTGCCCGTCGCCAGCAGCAGCACGTCGGGCTGGCCATCGGCCGCGTCGGCCAGCACATAGGCGCCGCGCGCGAGGCCCGTGGCGCTGGCGTAGATGCTGCGGTCGAGCGTGGGCAGCGCCTGGCGTGTCAGCACCAGGCTGACCGGCCGGTCCGTGATCCGCATGATGACCTTCCACGCCTCCATCACTTCATTCGCATCGGCCGGGCGCAGCAGCACCATGCCGGGCATCGCCCGAAACGATGCGAGCTGCTCGATCGGCTGGTGCGTCGGCCCGTCTTCTCCCATGCTGATGGAGTCGTGGGTCCAGAGATAGATCACCGGAATGCCCATCATGGCGCTGAGTCGGATGGCGCCTCGGCAGTAGTCGGTGAAGACGAGGAAGCTGGCGGCGAAGGGGCGAAGTTTCGACAAGGACAGCCCGTTGGCAACGGCGCACATCGCATGCTCCCGAACGCCGAAATGAAGGTTGCGGCCCGCATAGGCATGGGCCCTGTCGGTGTGATCGGAGGGGGGCTCGAGGTCGCCGGCGAAGTCGAAAGTCAGATGGGTTTTTGTCGATGGCGCCAGGTCAGCCGCACCGCCGAGCAACCAGGGCATGTGTGCGGCGATGGCGTTCAACACCTTGCCCGAGGCGTCACGCGTGGCGATGCCCTTGGGGTCGGCCGCGAAACTCGGCAGGGCGCGGTTCCAGCCGTCGGGCAAGGCGCGGCGCTGCATCTGCGCGATTTGCAGCGCAAGGTCGGGGTACTGCGCCCGATAGGCCTCGAACTGCGCCGTCCAGCGGGCATGGGCGCTCGCGCCACGCTCGCCGAATTGCGCACCGAAGTGCGCCTGCACGCCGTCCGGAACGGCGAACTGCACGGTCGGATCGAAGCCGAAGAACTCCTTGGCGAGCCGCACTTCTTCGATCCCGAGCGGCTCGCCGTGAGCCTCCTTGGTGTCTTGCTTGTGCGGCGCCCCGTAACCAATATGGCTTTGCACGATGACGAGTGTCGGCCGGTCGTCGGTGTCGATAAAGCTCTGGAAACTGCGTGTCAGAGCATCGAGGTCGTTCGCGTCGGCAACGCGAACGACCTGCCAGCCGTAGGCCTCGAAGCGCGCGCCGACATCCTCCGTGAAGGTGATCGAGGTCGAGCCTTCGATGCTGATGTGGTTGTCGTCGTAGATCCAGCACAGATTGGCGAGCTTCAGATGGCCGGCGAGTGATGCCGCCTCGCTGCTGATGCCTTCCATCATGTCGCCATCGCCGCACAAGGCGTACACGTTGTGATCGAACAGCGCAAAGCCGGGGCGGTTGTAGGTGGCGGCGAGCCAGGCCGAAGCCATCGCCATGCCGACGCTGGTGGCTGCCCCCTGGCCGAGTGGTCCGGTGGTGGTCTCGACGCCCGCAGCCGCGCCAAATTCCGGGTGGCCGGTGCAGCAACTACCCGCCTGGCGAAACCGCTGTAGCTCGGCCATCGTGACGGCCTGCCCGTCAGGCTCTGCGTCCGTCGGGTCATCGCTCCCCGCCCTCGCCTTCACGCTGCACAGGAACAAGAGGCTGTAGAGCAAGGCCGAGGCGTGGCCGGCCGACAGCACGAAACGGTCGCGGTTCGGCCAGTCCGGCGCGTTCGGGTCATAGCGTAGAAAGCGCTGCCACAGGCAGTAGGCGACGGGCGCTGCATCCAGCGGCGTGCCGGGGTGGCCGGAGTTCGCCTTCTGCACGGCGTCAATCGACAGCGTGCGCAGCGTGTTGATGCATCGCTGGTCGAGCTGCGCCGCGCCGCTCGCATCGTTGACCTCGGCGCCGTGTTCACCCTGCGTGTGGCGGTTCATGGGGCCTCTCCGGCAATGGCATCGGTGCCGGCGACGCGCGCCGATCGCCCTCGCTCGAAGATGTCGATCCACGCGCGCAAGCGCCCGGCAATCTGCGCGGCCGCTTCAGCACGAGTCAGGGTCTGCCCCCGGTAACCAGCGACAGCATCCCAAAAGCTCGTGCGGCCCACGGCGAAGCCAATGAACCCTGGAACGCTGGCGGCGGTTACGAGCCAGCTTCGCACACTGGCTTCATCGGCGCCACGGCCCAGCACGATGCAGCCGACCGCGTCGCGTCCATCGCGCCGCACCGTTTCAACCATCCGTACGCAATCGCCACGATCGGCGAGGCCCTCGATCTTCCAGACGTCGGGTTCAATCCCCGCGTCCTGCAAGGCGCGGATGGACTCGACCATGAGCTGCGGGCGCATGTTCAAGTCGTAGGCCGCCCGGTCACCGTTCAGGCCGGCGAGTTGCTGCTCGGTGGCCGGCACAAGCAGTTCGAACATGAATCGGCGACCGCTTGTTTGACAGACATCCGAGAGCTGCTTCAAGCGCGCGACCTGGCGCAAGTTCATCGCGCGGTCGCCCTGCGGGTTGTAGCGGACCAGCACTTTGGCGAAAGTCGGGTCGAAGACATCGATATGGCTGGCGAAGTCGGCTCCGTATTCAAACTTGAATTCGTCCGATCCGCTGCGCTCGGTTGAAAGCGCCGTGGTGAAGCCGCGCCGGTGCGCGTCTCGCAGAATGTTGGCGCCGAACTCTTCGTCGACCAGGAGACCCGCCGATCCGCTTGGCACGCCGGCCTCCAATGCAAGCTGGAAGCCCTCATAAATGAGCTGTTTGCTGTCGCAGACTTGGTCGCGCTGGAGTGCGGACAGCGGCGGTTCGAAGTGGAACATCCCTGTGACGTAGGAATGACGATGGTCGAATGGCAGCAGATAGAGCGCTTTGTCGTAGCCGGGTTTCATGACGACTCCTTGCGTTGGCGTTGGTAGCGGCGCATCAATGCGTTGGTCGAGCTGTCGTGGGTGAGCGGCGCGTTGCTGGTGTCGGCCAATTCCGTCACGATGCGCTGCGCCAGAACCTTGCCCAGCTCGACGCCCCACTGGTCGAACGAATCAATGTTCCAGATGATTCCCTGCGTGAAGACGCTGTGCTCGTACAGCGCCACCAGGGCTCCAAGTGTGTGCGGAGTCAGCCGCTCGGCCAGCAGGGTATTGCTCGGGTGGTTGCCCTCGCACACGCGCTGCGCGACCTGCGCCTCGGCCACGCCCTCGGCCTTCAGCGCTTGTTCCGTCTTGCCGAACGCAAGGGCCTCGGTCTGGGCAAACAGGTTGGCCATCAACAAGTCGTGCTGATGGCCCCGTGGATTTTGGCTGTGGACAAAGCCGATGAAGTCGCACGCCACCAGCCGCGTGCCCTGGTGCAGCAACTGGAAGAACGAGTGCTGGCCATTGGTGCCGGGTTCGCCCCAGACGATGGGCGAGGTCGCCGTGCTGACCTGCTGTCCAGCGGCCGTGACATGCTTGCCGTTGCTCTCCATGGTCAATTGTTGCAGGTAGGCGGGTAAGCGTTTGAGATCGTGGTCGTAGGGCAGCACGGCCAGCGTCTCGGCACCGAGGAAGTTGTTGTTCCAAATGGCCAGCAGGCCCAGCAGCACGGGCATATTGCGGGCAAGCGGGGTGCGTTGGAAATGCTCGTCCATGGCGCGGAATCCAGCCAGCATGGCGCGAAAATGTTCCGGCCCGATCGCAATCATGGTGACGAGGCCGATGGCTGAATCCATCGAGTAGCGGCCACCGACCCAATCCCAAAGCGCGAACATATGCGCAGGGTCAATGCCGAAAGCCGCAACCGCCTCGGCGTTGCTCGAGACGGCGACGAAATGGCTGGCAACTGCACGCTCGTCTCCGATCTGGCCCAGGCTCCAGGCACGCGCGGCATGCGCATTGGTCAGCGTGTCGAAGGTGCGAAAGCTCTTGGAGCAGACGATGAAGACGGTTTCAGCGGCATCGAGGCCGCATGTCGCTTCGGCCAGGTCGTTGGGATCGATATTGGAGACGAAGCGCATGCGCAGTCCAGCCTGGCTGTAGTGTCGCAGCGCTTCGCAGGCCATCACCGGGCCGAGATCGGAGCCGCCAATGCCGATGTTGATCACATTGCGAATGGGTTTGCCCGTGTGGCCGAGCCACTGGCCGCTGCGAATCCGGTCCGCGAAGGCCGCCATGCGGTCGAGCACGGCATGGACTTCGGGCACGACATTGACGCCGTCGACGACGATGCGCTCGCCGGCCGGAGCGCGCAGCGCCGTATGCAGCGCGGCGCGCTTCTCGGTCGCGTTGACCGGATCGCCACGGAACATTGCATCCATGCGCCCGCGCAGGCCGCAGCGTTGGGCCAACTCGACCAGCAGCTCAAGCGTCTCGTCGGTCATCCGGTTTTTCGAGTAGTCGAGGTAAAGCCCTGCCGCTTCGACATGCAGGCGTTCGCCGCGCTGCGGGTCATCGGCGAAATACTGGCGCAGATGCCGCTCGCCAAGGGTGTGATGGTGCTCGACGAGTGCCTGCCAAGCGGGAAGCTGGGTCAGCGGTTGCGCCGGTGGCCGTGCTTGCAGCGGCGCCGATGGCATGGGAAGCTCGGCGCGGCTCATGGCGCGCTGGCCTGCGTGAGCTGCGCCGTCTTGGTGCTGATGGCTTGCAACAGTTGACGCCACGAGGCGGCAAACGCCTCGGCGCCTTCACGCTGCAGGCGCTCGGCCAGGGCATCGGGGTCGATGCCTTGGCGGCCGCAGTCCGCAAGCACGGCTTCGGCGTCGCCTCCATCCGGCGGCAGCATGTGCCTGACTTGGCCGTGATCGGCAAAAGCGAGCAGGGTTTTTTCGGGCATGGTGTTGATGGTGCGCGGGGCAGCCAGAGCCTCGACATACAAGGTATCGGGCGCCGCCGGGTCTTTTGTTCCGGTGCTGGCCCACAACAAGCGCTGCGCGCGCGCTCCGGCGCCCGCCAGCTTTTGCCAGCGGGGTGAGGCTAGCAATGCGCAGTAGGCTTGATAGGTTTGCATCGCCACGGCGATGCCGAGGCGGTTGCGCAGCTGCGGCGGGATCGTGTCTTTCACCGCGACATCCCAGCGGCTGATGAAGAGCGACGCGACCGAGCCGACGTTCGGGTCGAGCCCGGCCTGGATGCGCCGCTCGACGCCGCGCAGGTAGGCCTCGGCCGCAGCCAGGTACTGCTTGCACGAGAACAGCAGCGTGACGTTCACCGCAAGACCGGCAAAGATGGACGCTTCGATTGCCGCAAGGCCTTCGATGGTCCCCGGGATCTTGATGAACAGATTGGGGCGATCGGCGCGCGCATGCAGTTCTGCCGCTTGCTCGATGGTGTTCGCGGCGTCGTGGGCCAGCAGTGGCGACACCTCCAGCGAGACCCAGCCGTCAACACCCGCGCTTGCGTCAAAGATGGGACGGAACAGGTCGGCCGCTTGCGTCAGGTCTTCGAGCGCCAATGCAAAAAACAGGCTGTCGTCCGATTGACCCTTGCGGGCCCCGCTGCGAATGGCCTCGTCGTAGGCGGTGGAGTGGCCGATGGCATGCTCGAAAATCGTCGGGTTCGAAGTCAGTCCGGTCACGGCCAAGTCGCGGATATAGCGTGCCAATGTGCCGCTGCGGAGAAGCTCGCGCGTGATGTTGTCGAGCCAGAGGCTTTGGCCGAGATCGTGCAGTTTTTGGGTGGGGTTCATGGTGACTCCTGTTCTGTGCTGCCGGCTGGTTTTGGCTCCAGTAGCGCGGTGAGATCGACGGCCAGCAAATCACCGATGCAATCCAGGCTGATGTCAGCCTTCGGATAGTTCGCGATGTTGTCGGGGTCGTTGGCGTAATGGCCCTGGCGCGGAAAAACGGTTGTCAGGCGTTCGCCAAGGCTTTGCTTCATGGTCGCGAGGATGCGCAGCTTGTCATCGACCATCACGTAGTGCTGCGCCGGGTAGCGCTGTTGCACGGCGTCGAGCATGAGCTCCTTGTGGAGATAGATCAGCACGCGGCCCTCCACGGCGTGCCACAAGCCGGAGCGCTGCACCTTGCGCGGTTGGAACACGACATCGCCATCCGTCAGTAGCACGGTCGGGCCGAAACGTTGCAGCCGTTCGATGACGCGCAGCGCGCCGGCATAGAGCCGGTCGGCGAATGGGTAATCGATCAGGAAGGTGGACATTTCCAGCAGCCGCGGATCGCTCAATGCATCCCGCAGCTCATCCATGCGGTAGCGCTGCAAGGCACCCAGGTAATCGGCATAGCCCAGTTCACTGCGCAACTGCTCGAAGAGAACCCAGTAGCGTTCGGCGCTGACGCGGCCGAACGTGCGCTCCAGGTGCTGCCGGAGATCGTCGATGACACGGTCGTTGTCGAGCAGCGTGTTGTCGACATCCAGCAGAAAAACGACGTCATGGTCCATGGCATCAACCCTCGGCTTCAGGGTTGTGCCAGCCGCCGTCGGCCGCGATCAGGCGGTCGGCCTCTCGCGGTCCCCAGCTGCCGGGCGGGTAGGCGATGGCGCGCGGATGCTTGATGAGCACCGGCTCGACCACTGCCCAGGCTGCCTCGACAGCCTCTTCGCTGGTGAACAGCGCGTTGTCGCCGGCCATGGCGCCGGTGAGCAGGCGCTCATAGGGCGTTTCTTCGCCCGCCTCATCTTCGACGAGGATCAGTTCGTGCTGCTCTCCCACATCATCCTTGCCAGGGCGTTTGACGCGGGCGGCCAGGGCAATCAGCGAGGTTGGCGACAGCCGAAAGCGCAGATGGTTGGTCTGCGCGCCCGTGGCCACGGCGTCCGCGAACAGCGCCAGGGACGGCGGTTGCAGCCTGACCAGCACCTCGCAGCTGGTCACTGGCAGTTGCTTGCCCGCACGCAAATACCAGGGCACGCCCGCCCATCGCTTGACGTTGATGTGCAGGCGCATCGCGCAATAGGTTTCGACATCCGAATCTTTCGCGACCTGCGGCTCATCGCGGTAAGTCGCGTACTGGCCACGCACCATGTCGGCCGGGCGCAAGGGCCGCATCGCCTTGAAAACCTTGAGCTTCTCGCTGTTGACGGCCGCGAAGTCGCGTCGCGCCGGGGGTTCCATGGCGAGCAGCGCGGCGATCTGGAAGAGATGGTTCTGAATGACGTCGCGCAGGCAGCCGGCGCTCTCGTAAAAACGACCGCGCCCAAGCACGCCGAAATCCTCGGCAAGCGTGATCTGCACGCTCGCCACATGCTTGCGGTTCCAGATGGGTTCGAGGAAGGAATTGGCGAAGCGCAGGTAGAGAATGTTCATGATCGCTTCCTTGCCCAGGAAGTGATCGATGCGAAAGATGGCATCGCTGGAAAAGGCGTCGGCCGCGACGCGGTTGAGTTCGCGCGCGGAGGCCAGGTCGCGGCCGAATGGCTTCTCGACGATGACGCGCCCCTGTGCCGCCAGCCCTGCTTTGCTCAGGCCACGGATGACGGTGGAGAACAGCGTGGGTGGAATGGCCAGGTAGTGCGTGGGCCGCTGGGACGCTCCGAGCGCGAGCTTGAGTTGGGCATAGGTACCGGCGTCGTTGTAGTCGCCGCTGACGTACTGCAGTTGCGACAACAACTGGGCGAGCGCTGACGCGTCGTCCACGGCGCCGGCGCGCTCGATGCTTTGCTGTGCACGGGCGCGCAGCTGCCCGATGGTCGAAGGCGAGGAGGCGACGCCGATCACCGGCCCATTCAGCGCGCCGCTCTTGCGCATGGCATAGAGCGCCGGAAAAATCATTTTGTCGGCGAGATCGCCAGTCACGCCGAAAACGACCAGCGCATCCGACGGCAGGGCTGCAGCGCGAGAAGAATCGTCATGCATATCAGGGCTTCGGCTTGGGCTCGCCGGAGGTGGGTTCGACATGGCCGCCGAATTCATGCCGCATGGATGACAGCACGCGGTTGGCGAAATCGGCTTGATCACGCGAGCTGAAACGTGCGTAGAGCGCAGCGCTCAGCACCGGCGCTGGCACCGCCTCGTCGATGGCAGCCTGAATCGTCCAGCGGCCTTCGCCGGAGTCGGAGACATGGCCCTGAAAGCTCGACAGCGCAGGATCTGCGGCCAGCGCTGCGGCGGTGAGGTCAAGCAGCCACGAACCGATGACGCTGCCGCGCCGCCAAACCTCGGCGATCTCCGGCAGGTCCATGTCGAACTGGTACATGGCGGGATTGCGCAGCGGGGTCGTCTCGGCATCGACAGCGTCGGGGCGTTTGCCGACATTGGCGTTGTGCAAAATATTCAGCCCTTCGGCATACGCGGCCATGATGCCGTATTCAATGCCGTTGTGAACCATCTTGACGAAATGCCCGGCGCCATGGGAGCCGCAGTGCAAATAGCCCTGTTCGGCGCTGCCTGCGCCTGGACTGCGCCCCGGGGTCGGGACGGCGGTGCCGACTCCGGGCGCCAGCGCCACGAACAACGGGTCGAGGTGCTGGACGGTGGCTGTCTCGCCACCGATCATCAGGCAATAGCCCCGGTCCAGCCCGGCAATGCCGCCACTGGTGCCCACGTCCACATAGTGCAAGCCAAGGGCACGCAGTGTGGCGGCGCGACGGATGTCGTCGCGGTAATAGGAATTGCCGCCGTCGATGACGATGTCGTGCCTGTCGAGCAGCGGCGTCAGCGCTGCCAGGGTCGCGTCGACCCCCGCTGCGGGCACCATCAGCCAGATCGTGCGCGGCGTGGATAGCGCCTGGACGAACTGCTGCATCGTCCCCGCGCCCTGGGCGCCCTCGCCCATCAGTGGCTCGATGGCGGCAGCTTGCGTGTCGTGGACGACGCATGCGTGGCCCGCGCGCATCAGCCGGCGCGTCATATTGGCGCCCATGCGCCCAAGTCCAATCATGCCGATTTGCATCGCAACATTCCTTGTTTTTCAGTTCGGTTCTTGTCGAGCTGGATACCGCACTTCGATCGCGTGCTCCAGACCGTCGTCAATCAATGCAATGGCCGGCCCCGCCAGTTCGACACCATCCAGCGTCAGCCTCGGCTCAGCGTCAGTTGCGGCCGTTTGCTGCACGGTGATGTGGTAGGTGGTCTCCAGGTGGCGGTAATGCATCTGGAATGAAGTCCAGTCCCGAGGAATGCATGGGACGAGGCGCAGTTGGTCGCCGATGCGCTGCAGACCCAGCAAGGACTCGAGGATGAAGCGGTACATCCAGCCGGCCGAACCGGTGTACCAAGTCCAGCCGCCGCGGCCGGCATGCGGCGCGAATGCGTAGACGTCGGAGGCCATCACATAAGGCTCTGTTTTGTAGACCGCAATGGCCTCGGGCGAGTCGGCGTGCCGAATCGGATTGAGCATGTTGAACAGATCCCAGGCACGTGCGGCATCACCAAGCGCCGCGAACGCCATGGCCACCCAAACGGCGCCGTGGGTGTACTGGCCGCCGTTCTCGCGGACGCCGCTGACGTAGCCCTGGATGTAGCCGGGGCTCGGATCGGAGTGGTTGAAGGGCGGGGCCAGCAGCTCGATCAGCGCGGCGTCGCGGCGCACGAGCCGGGTATCGACAGCGCGCATGGCGCGGCGTGCGCGCGTTGCTTCAGCGGCGCCGGACAATACGGCCCAACTCTGGGCGATGGAGTCGATCTGACACTCGGTATTGCTCGACGTGCCAAGCGGCGAGCCATCGTCGAACCAACCGCGACGGTACCAGTCGCCATCCCAGCAGCTTTGTTCGATGGCGTTGCGCAGGCGAGTGGCCTCGCTTGTGCAACGCTCGACGAAGACAACATCGCCACGTTGCCGCGCCAGTTCGCCGAACTGTGTGAGAACGCCATGCAGGAAGAAACCAAGCCAGACGCTTTCCCCTTTGCCTCCCACGCCGACCAGGTTCATGCCGTCGTTCCAGTCGCCCGAGCCCATCAGCGGCAAGCCATGCTCGCCGAAGCGCAAACCATGCTCGATGGCGCGCACGCAATGTGCGTAAAGACTTGCGGTCTGCCTGGACGTTGTGGGCAAGGCGTAGTCGGACACCGCATCGGCCTTGAGGGCGGCGCCGTCGATGAAAGGCACGGTTTCATCGAGTACACCGGCGTCGCCGGTGACACCGACATAGCGGCATGTCGCCAACGGCAGCCACAGGTAGTCGTCCGAGCAGCGCGTACGGATGCCGCGACCCGACGGCGGATGCCACCAGTGCTGAACGTCGCCTTCGGGAAACTGGCGTGACGCACTGCGGAGCAAATGCGCGCGCACCAAATCCGGTGTGGCATGGACCAGCGCCATCACATCCTGCAACTGATCGCGAAAACCGAAGGCGCCACTCGATTGATAGAACGCCGTGCGCGCCCAGAGCCGACACGAAAGAATCTGATAGACGAGCCAGCCGTTGGTCAGCACGTCGAGCGCCCGGTCCGGCGTTTCGACCTGCACGGCACCAAGCGTCTGCGCCCAGTACTGCTTCACGGCGTCGAGTGCGCCTTGTGCTGGCGCGGATCCGCGCCAGCGCTGCACGAGGCTGGCTGCAGCCGCTTCGCCTTGCGCTGCGCCGAGTCGAAAGATCAGCTCGCCCGTCTGGCCCGCCGCCAAGGTGATCGGCATCCGGACGGCGGCACAGGGATCGAGCGCAACGCCGACGACACCCGAGAGCAGCGTCTGCGACATCGCGGCTGGATGACGCAGCGTGCCGTTGCGCCCGAGGAAGGCCAGGCGGTCACCGCACACGCTGGCGTTGGCGATGCCGTCCACATCCAGCATGGCCACCCGGCCGGCGAAGTCGGCGTTGTAGGGGTTGCGGGCGAATACGGCGCCGCTGCTGGCGTCAATCTCCGTTCTCACCTGCATGCAGGTCTTGGCGCGCTCATCGCCAAGCACCCATTCCACATAGGCCGTGACCGAAAGCCGGCGTGCGTCGGCCGAAGCATTGTGCAACTTCAGCACGGCAAATTTGACTGGCGCGTCGATCGCCACGTACACACTGAGAACCGAGTCAATGCTGTTTTCGCTGTGCTCGAACACGCTGTAGCCAAAACCGTGCCGTGTCACATATGGCGTGGCGCCTGCCGTCGGCAGCAGTGTGGGCGACCAGAACTGGCCGCTGTCCTCGTCGCGGATGTAATACGCCTCGGTATTGGCATCACCAACCGGATCGTTCGACCACGGTGTGAGGCGAAACGCTTGCGCGTTCTCGCTCCAGGTGTTCGCGCTGCCGCTCTCCGAAATGAGACTGCCGAATGACGGATTGGCCAACACATTGATCCAGGGCGCAGGCGTCATCTGCCCCGGCGTGATCGTGATCACGTACTCGCGTCCATCGGGGCTGAACCCGCCCAAGCCGCAGTCCAACAACAAATCGCGCGCAGGCGTCTGCATGGGCGGCGCCACTGGCGCCGGGCGCAAGGACTTGGTCGCGTTGTCGGCATTGCCCGCGAGGCGATCTGCAGCGGCTGGCGGCGGGGCTTCGGCCGCGCACCGGCTGGCGAGTTGCTGCGACAAGGAGCCTTCGCCATCGCGCATCACGACGCGCGATGCCGTTTGCAGAAGAATGAGGTCGGACGGCGCCACTTTGTCGGCGTCGCGCATCCATAGCCCACCCGGCTGATCCATCAGTTCAGCCGTGTTGCATGCCTTGCTCGAACGCAGGAGCAGCGCGTGCAGATCAGCCAGGTTCGCGGTGTGACCGTCGCCTTCACACAGAAAGAGCGTATCCACCTTCAAGCCGTGCCACCGCCAATACGCATGCGCCCGGACGAACTCCCTGACCAAATCGCAATGGGTCGGGCACCTCACCTGCAGCAGCGCGATCGGTAAATCACCCGAAATCGAATACGCCCATAATCCCGATTGCCCCTGGTTGTTGCGCGCGATGATGTCCGGGCCGGCACGCATGGATGCGTTGGCGTAAATCAGGGAACTGGCAAGCTCTGCATACAACTGCACGTCGGCTTCGCTTGCATCCAGCCGATGCAGGGTTTCTTGTCCACGCCTCGTCGCATCGGCAAGAATTGGGTCCGCAGCTGCGCCACTTCGATACCGCTCGATGATTTGCAGGCAGGCTTTGCGTGTTTGCGCCACGCCGCAGAGCCAACGCACGACCACGGTTTCGCCGGGATCAAGCTCGATCGGATAACGAATCGACACGGCCGCATCGAGCACCGAACCGGAGCGGCCGGAAAGCGTCGCGCCATGGTCCATGGCTTGCGGATGCTCCACAGTCCGCCCACGTCCGATGAAATCCGCGCGATCCGTGTTGTAAGACAGGTCCCCCAACGCCGGTTTCGATGCCTGCAGCAGGTGAAACGTCGAGGCTGGCTGGTCCCTGGCATCGCTCACCCGGCGGGTGCACAAGATGGCCTGCTGTGCGGGCAAGATCTCCGTTTCCACAAACAGCTTTTCAAATGCAGGATGTGTGGAATCGGCAGCGTTCGATGCAAGCACGATTTCCGCATAACTCGTGACTTCAATCGCTCTCTTGCCGAACGATTGGTTGCTGATTCTGATTCTGCGGAGTTCGACATCATCGAACGGCGAGACGGCAATTTCCGTTTCGATCCGTATACCGTGGTCAAGGCGGCGAATGATCGCCTGCCCTTCCGAGAACACAGTTTCGTAGACATCCCCTCGCTGCAACGTCGGCTGATACGTCGTCGACCATACCTGTCCACTCGCAAGATCGCGGATATAGCAAAACGATCCCCAATTATTGCAGGTCGCATCGTCACGCCAGCGCGTGACGGCAATATCTTTCCATCGGCCGTACCCACCGCCAGCGCTAGTGAGCATGATGTGGTATTCATCATTCGACAGCAAATGCGCGTCTGGGCGCAAATGACTCAAGTCACGGCATAAATCTGCCTGGACGGTCCGCGAGGCTCTCATTGGCTGCCTCTACATGGCTTCAGTGAGCATGTTGGAATAGGCGCGCATCGACAGCCTCGCATATTGTCGACGTTGTTCCTTGATAGCACAGCCGGAAAGCAAGGACTGCAAACCAGAAGGATTGATCATGCATAGATTGCGTTTATTCACCTCAAGCAACTCGGTCTGATGGAACTCCGACATGATTTTGCTGACTTTTTCTAGGCGCAGCCCCAGATAACTGCCAATCTCCTCCCGGCTCATGCTCGACGCCAGCACATCGGATATCGACAACCGAGACAACACTGCATTCAAACGCCATCACATCGGTCAAATAATGACGACACGCAAAGCCTTCCAAGCCAATCGAGTCACCTATAATATGATAATCCACGACTTGCTGTCTACCATCGCGACTGATCATGGCCGATTTGAACGATCCCGAACGCACCAGGTAAAGCGCACTCATTGGCTGTCCCGCCTCAAATAAAAATTTCCCCTTTTTCTGAGGTACCAAGGCCCTCGCGCAATGAAATGAACAATCCAAGATTTCTTGCATGGAATGAAATCCGTTACGGATTTTTTGATTCTGGCGTACCGCGTCCAATCCAAAATAATCGTTGCACGTCAAACTGGCATCACCCCGGAATACGCCTGCTGCATGGTAAACTGCGGGCAATGAAAGACGAAAGACACATGCAAAACTGTCTGCTCGCGATGAGGTGATCGTAGGCACAATATCGTGCTTTCAAGACACCGGATATGACGAATATCGGGATATCAATCCAATCTTCCCTCCGCGGCAATTGTTCCGGCAGCGGTGGGTTTTCCTTTGAGGATCCATTCGAATCCCACTGCAATCATCGCACCGATGATGGGGCCAACAATGTAAATCCAGCTTGTACTCAAATTGCCGCGTATCAGGTCAGGAGCAAACGAACGGACTGGATTCATCGAGGCACCGCTGATTGGTGCCGCCCAAAGTCCTGCCAAGGCGATGTAACCACCGATCGCGAGTGCCGCGTTGGAACCAACATTTCGCGCTCCTGAGGCCGTGCCGAGTATGGTGCTAACCAGGCCTGTCGTTAACAGAACTTCCATGACAAGCGCCTTGAAATCGCTAATTCCTTGTCCAGGAACCGTGGCACCCAATAGGCCTACCGCGCCGAACATCGCCCTTAAGAATAGAGCTGCGGCAATACCTCCAACGAACTGTGCGACAATATATCCAGGAACCCGGTTCCAAGGGAAGTTGCGGCGCACCGCAAATGCAAGGGTGACTGCCGGATTCAGGTGCGCACCGCCGACAGTCCCCATGAAATAGATGATGGCCATGACCATCAAGCCCGGCGCGGTGACCATCATGCTCAGCGATATAGCGCCATCACTCCGGGCGCCAACAACAACAGAGCCGGCTGCAACGACCACAAGAAGAAACGTACCCCAGACCTCGGAAAAAAGACGTCGCCATTCTTGCGATGACTCCTCGAAGTCAGGCGGTACAGGGGCATGCAGCATGCGCCGCACGGGTGCCGATCCAATATCCCGAGGATGTTCCTTGGCCATCGCGCTCATCTCGACTCAGACAATTTTACAGGGAATCATGGCATCTTCATCAAATTTATAAACGGCGCAGAGTCTGTGATAGCCATCTGCAATAATCAATTTGCCACTCACTCTGTCTCTATAAAGCAATAAAGGTGATAATTTTTTGCCACGAATAATCTGCGCCGTATCTTGCTCGACATGGCTGTTGCTGACCCCAAGAAACGATAATCCTGAAGCTCTGAAAATATCCTTTGCTGCAAATTCAGTCATATCAGCCAGCTTCAATTCGCCTGCGATCGCCTCCGCTTCGTCGCGGCTCTTTGTCAAATTTAGATAGGAGGCGGCAGCCGGGTAATCATGTTTCTGCGGCTTATCAAACCATTTTATTTTCATTGACATTTCTTCAGACTATACAGGGAACCAGTTCCCGTCAAAAAATAAAATGGCGCGGGCAAATTGCTGCATGACAACAGGCCAATTTTTCATTTTTGAAATGATGTTATACCCGTCACGCGGCTTGAGATAAACGGACAAGTCAACGTGACAGCCCCGATACGAAAGAAAATTGCTGGCTTAGATATACACAATCATGAAGAGGGGCTAATATTTTATTTCTTCGTTTTCTGTTGCAATTCGTTTTTAACCATTTTCACACCTTCGACGGCAGATGCGATACGAACAGCGCGTTCAGACTCTTTCATGTTTTTGACGGTCCCACTCAAAGTCACCACATCTTGCTTCGTATCGACGTGGATATCCAAGCTCTTGAGCATTTCATCTTTCATCAACATGGCTTTCACTTTGGCCGTAATGACTGCATTGTCCATGTAACTGCCTGCACTACCATCTTTCGATGACATTTGATTCTGTTGTGCCATGGTTGAAGGTTGTGACGCTGCCGCCCCGTAACCACTCGCTTGCGCATTGGTTACGGCTGTGACTGTTAAAAACAAAAAACAACCGACAAGGGGAATCCATTTCTTGTACGAAATATTAGTAGGCATGATATGATCCTTGATTTATGCAATAAAATGACAGGTTAAATAAAAAAACAAATCATTATTTTTACGCCAAAATAACGCAAAAGAAGCTTCCAACCATTAATATTAAAATCCGCAAAGTACCGAAAAATTCTAAACTATTTGACATTAGAATTCGACAGCGCTTCAACCGTGGCATCCGTGGCATCCGTGGCGCACAATAACCGCAACTTCCTCTCCCGCCCGGAAAATCAATCAGACAAGTCCTAACACCAAGAGGACGACTAGAATCAAAACGATAAAGCCCAGAGTTCCACTCGGGTAATAACCCCAACTCCTGCTGTGGGGCCAAGTTGGAATGGTACTGATGAACATGATGACCAGAACAATCAATAACAGGCTTATCAGTGACATGTCAGATTCCCGATGAATGTGCTGCTTGCCGAGGCGATTTCTGATGCGAGAATTGATCTATTTTGTTCAACCCATTGCCCAGACACTTCGCACAATTGGCATAATTGACACACGACGCAAGTATCCGTTGCCTCAAGGCTATATTGAACTCCTACGGTTGTTTTAACGCTTCTTGCTTGGTTGACGATCGTTACCCTGTCATTGTTTTCGACATGATGGATTCGTTTTTGTTGTTTAGGCGATACTTGATTGTCCATATAATACGACTTGAAACCCGTTTTGAGTTGTTAACAGGTTGCTGAAATACCTCGCGTCACGGCTGTGCGCCATAGAAAAAACCCATGACCAGTCGATAAAGGCGGCCTTTTCTGCCTCTTTGCCGGCCTTCAAGCGCTCCCGAGTGCCATGGCGATAGGTTCAAGCGATAGCTCGAAGTCCCGAAAACAGTATTTCAACAACCTGCTAGGCAACTACGCCGCAGGCTTACCACTTATGTGCCGCTGGTCACCATCAACATGCACGCCGTCGGCTGAAAGCAGGGCGGCCTTGTTCAGGATGGACTTCCGAACTCATCAATTACCAGGTTTCAAACTACTGAAGAAGGCTGCCAAGTCTGCAATGACCTGAGAGTCGAGCGGCGAAGCCATGGCGACCATCGTTGGATTCAAACGCATACCGTTCTTATATTCGTGCATTGCATTGATGAGATAGGTTTCCTTCTGTCCCGCCAGATTAGGGTAGATCTGCTCGGTACTAATACCATGTGCTCCGTGGCAACTCATGCACAACGGCGCCCAATTCTGTCCTCTGGCCACATCACCCACAGCGGCTGTCGCCAGCGGTTTTTGCTGTGCTGCTTGTGATTTCAAAATAGGCTGTGCAACGGCCACACCAATGCTGAACAATAGCCAAACCGGGGCGGTTAAAATCATCGAATTTCGATTAAAAAACACTCGCCTTCTCCTTATTGCAGATATAGATAGAATTGCTTAATCCAATCCGACGCCAGTCACAAAATCGGAAAACATCAGCATCGGTTATGGCGCCCTTTATCAAGCGATAAATTTCTGAGTGTCTCTAATAAATATTTGTATATCGCCATCATTTATTTTGAAATGCGCTACTTTGATTATCGAATGGAAGATTATTCATGAAGGCGACTAACGCCCAGAGCTGGTCATCACTCATGCTCGGGCTCCAGGCCGGCATACCAGTCATACGAATCCCATTTTTAATAACCCAAAACAACTCTTGCGGGTTCAACTGAAGATCGGATCTATGTGAAAATTTCGGTGGCCTCGGATTGAGCCCTTCACGGACGAAATTTGATGGTCGCAGCCCGGGACCTCCATGGCAAATCATGCACGAACGTACATAGATATTGAAACCAGATCGGATCAGCTTTGGATCATGGAAATCCATCCCGTTAGGAATTCGAATATTAGCCGCACGCCTTTCAATTGAATGTATTCGCACCGCTTTGAAAATCGCATACACAGGTGCTGGGTCACTCCAGAGTGCCGAGATATTAAAAATCCCAAAATAAACAAACATGATGCCCATAACGGAGATCAGAGCAGTCTCGACCAATAAGAAAATAATTGCGATTTTGATGGGGCGCATCGAACGATCTGCTCAACCCAAATAAGATAATTAATTTTATGGGAATCCGGATATTTATTTGTCAAATCTGATCGAGTGATCCCTATGGCCGATGATCACAAAAACAATTTGCAATACATTAGCAGGTTGTTGAAATACTGTTTCGGGACTTCGAGCTATCGCTTGAACCTATCGCCGTGGCACTCGGGAGCGCTTGAAGGCCGGCAAAGAGGCAGAAAAGGCCGCCTTTATCGGCTCGTTATGGGCTTTTTCTATGGCGCACAGCCGTGACGCGAGGTATTTCAACAACCTGTTAGACAGGCATCATGTACAAAGTACGGCAGAAAAGTTGTTAGAACAGTGCGCTACCGTACACAAGACATATTTTTTTACGCATATCGCATTCAACATTCAATCTTGGCTCCTGCTGCAGGCTCGGTGCCATTCACGACCCGCATGCTCCGCATGCGGGCTTGTCACTTGACGGCTGCTCGCGTCTGTGCAGGCAGGTGGCACGGCCCAGGAGTTCGACAGTCACGCTTCCAAGCCGACGATACTGATACTGCTTGAGCAAGGATCGAAACGTGCCCCCACACGAAAGGGCGGCCAAGTTCGGCTTCATGACGCGGTACAGGGCCAGAGCAGCAGATCAGCAAATCAGCGCATGGACGAGGATGTGCTCGGGCAGGCGGCGAAAGACGGGGGCGATCTCAATCTCGGACTTCAGCACCCGGGAGCCGTGCTCGATGCCGGTCAAGTCCTTGTGGCGCTGGGGGACTTCTGCTGGCAAGAGGCCCTGGGTGTTCGTCGCATGAATGGAAAATGAGTCGCCATTCGATACAAACGCGCCACCGCAAGCACTTCGGCTTCCATCACCCGCAAGTCCGCACCATGTCCAGCGCCATCGATTGAGCCCATTTTCGGACGCGAGCTGCCGAACTCGGGTGCACTGGACGTCAATGAAAACCGCGGTGATTGCGGTTTTTTCTTGTGCCGCAGCGCATTGCAAGGCATGCGCGGGCATCGGCAACTGGCGTGTCTCGCCAGTTGCTTCAGATCTTCCAGCGCTCGGCCAATTTGGATGGCCGCAAGGTGTCGTACTCCTCGAACGGCTGATGAATCCAGGGGCTGGAAGGCAGCATGTCGACGTAGTAGTCGGGCAGAACCGTTGAAATGCCCTTCACCCAGATCACGGCGCTGCGCATCTCGCTGATCTTGAGCGGGCTGTGCAGGAGGCGATCGGCCACGGCCTTGAGGGTTTCACCCGAATCGGCCAAGTCATCCACCAGCAAGACACGGCCTTCGAGTTCGCCGCGCGGCAGCGTGATGTAGTTGGCAATGTCCAAACGCCCCTGCTTGGTGCCCGCAGCTTCTCGGTAAGAACTGGTGGACATGATGGCCAGGGGTTTGTCAAACACACGCGACAGGATGTCGCCGGGTCTGGCGCCGCCGCGTGCGAGGCACAGAATCTGATCGAACTCCCAGCCCGACTTGTAGACTTTGAGCGCGAGTTTTTCGATCAGGGCGTGGTATTCGTCCCAGGACACATACATGTGCTTGCCGTCTTCGCTGAGCATGATGGATAGGGCCGGTGAGAGGATAGGAGTGGATGAACGGAGAGCGGGCTGCACGGCTCAGCCCTGGAAGGGGTGGCGCAACACGATGGTGTGGTCGCGATCCGGGCCGGTGGACACCATGTCGACCGGCGTGCCGCTGAGCACGGCGATGCGGTCGAGATAGCGCCGCGCATTCAGCGGCAGCTGCTCCCAATGCGTGGCGCCAGCCGTGGTCTCACTCCAGCCGGGAAAGCGCTCGTAGATGGGGATGCAGCGGGTGATGTCGTCGGCGTCCAGCGGCAGGATGTCGATCACCTTGCCGTCCAGGGTGTAGCCGACGCCAATCAGGATTTCGTCCAGTCCGTCCAGCACGTCCAGCTTGGTGATGCACTGTCCTGTGGTGGAGTTGATGATGTTGGCGCGCTTGAGCGCCGCGGCATCCAGCCAGCCGCAGCGACGCGGCCTGCCGGTCACGGTGCCGCGCTCCTGGCCGACCGTGTGCAGATGGTGGCCCACGGTGCCGGGATGGTCGATCGGCAGTTCGGTCGGAAACGGCCCGCTGCCCACGCGTGTGGTGTAGGCCTTGGTGATGCCGAGCACATAGCCGAGGTAGGCCGGCCCAACGCCAGAACCCGCAGCGGCATTGCCGGCCACGCAGTTGCTGGAGGTGACGAAGGGATAGGTGCCGTGGTCGATGTCGAGCAGGGTTCCCTGTGCGCCTTCGAACAGCAGGCGCTCGCGGCGCGCATGGCATTGGTGCACGAGATAGCCCACGTCGGCCATCATCGGGCGAATGACTTCGGCCAGTTCCAACAGACGCTGATACGTCGGCTCGAATGCCACGGCCTCGGTCTGCAGATAGTCGCGCAGGATGAAGTTGTGCAACTCCATGGTTTCACGCAGTTTCTCGGCCAGGCGCGCGGGATGCTTGAGGTCTTGCACCCGCACCGCGCGGCGCGCGACCTTGTCTTCATAGGCCGGGCCGATGCCCTTGCCGGTGGTGCCGATTTTGCCGATGCCACGCGTTTCGCGGCGAGCTTCGCGCGCCAGGTCGAGCGCCACATGCGAGGGCAACACCAGCGGGCAGGACTCACTGATGCGCAAGCGCGAACGCACCTCCACGCCCGCGGCTTCCAGACGCGTGATTTCCAGCAGCAGATGGCTGGGATCGACCACCACGCCGTTGCCGATGTAGCAAGCCACGCCGGGGCGCATCACGCCAGAAGGAATGAGTTGCAGCGCGGTTTTATGGCCGTTGATGACCAGGGTATGGCCGGCGTTGTGCCCACCCTGAAAGCGCACCACGCCATGCGCATGCTCGGTCAGCCAATCGACCACTTTGCCCTTGCCCTCGTCGCCCCATTGGTTACCCACGACGACCACATTACGTCCTGTGCTCACGACACCTCTTACAACGGAAATGGAAATGGACCAGTTGGACGCGTGTCAACCGGGGGAATAGGAAAGCACCTGCCACTGGCCATCGGTGCAGGTCAGTCGGCGGTCGAACATGAATTGTTTGCCTTCGAGCGCAGCGCCCTCAGGCAGCTCGATCACGGTATGCCCATGCTGCCGCAGATCGTGGACAGCCTGGCTGTAGCCGCTGCGTTGCGACCATTCGGCCCTGATGGCCGGCGTCGGCGCCTGCGCCTGCGCGTGACGCACCAACTCACGCAAATCCAGCGAAAACCCGGTGGCAGGCCGCGGACGGCCAAAGGTCGCGCCGATTTCGTCATAGCGCCCTCCCCTGGCCAAGGCATCCGGCTGGCCCTGCGCATACAGGCCGAAAATGACCCCGCTGTGGTAGTTGTAGCCGCGCAGATCGGCCAGGTCGATTTGCACATCGACCCCGGCGTGCACATGCGTGGCGGCCAGGCGCGCCAGATCGGCCAGCGCCTCACGAATCAACGGGCGATCCGGCAGGGCCTTGGCGGCCTGCTGCAGGATTGCGGCATCACCGAACAGGTCGGGCAAAGCCAGAATGGCATCGCGTTGTGCAGGCGCTGCGGCATGCGTCAGCTCCAGCAGCCGCGCATGATCCTTGCGCGACAGGGCCTCGAGGATCTCGCCCAGTTGCTGCGGCCCCGCGACCATGCCGGCAAGCACGCCACGAACGATGCGAACGTCGGACAAGGTCAAGGTCATGCGCCGCACATCGCCCAATTGCAGGCCGCGCACGGCCAGCTGCTGCACCTCGAGATCGGCGTCCAGCCCAGCATGACCGTAGAATTCGGCGCCGAACTGCAGTGGCTCGCGCGTGGCAAACACGCCTTGGGCCCGCGTATGCACAACGCTGCCGCAGTAGCACAAGCGGACGATGCCCCGACGATTGAGCAGATGCGCGTCGATGCGGGTGGCTTGCGGCGTCATGTCGGCACGCAGTCCGAGCGTGCGTCCGGACATCTGGTCGACCAGCTTGAAGGTCTGCAGATCGAGATCCTGGCCCGTGCCGGAAAGCAGCGAATCCACATACTCGACCAGCGGCGGAATGACCAACTCATAGCCATAGCCACGCGCGGCATCCAACAAAGTGCGGCGCAGCTGTTCAATCGCGCGCGCCTCGGTTGGCAGCACGTCGGAAAATTGCTCGGGCAGGAGCCAGGCAGTCATGAGCGATGGGAGATTGATGCTTGCTGAAATCAAACCGGCATTCTAGGTCGCGGGCCATGCAGACCAAACGGTCGTGCAGCACCGGGATGCTCATCTGCAGGGTCGGCAAAGGCGCTGCGGCTGGCTTGCAGGCACGGCCCCGCGCGCAGCGGCGCCATGCCTGCGCTCAACGTCTGGCTGGACTTGCTTTCGTTGAGGCGTCGCCGTTTGGATTGCGGAAGAAGCGGAAAAAATCGGAGGATGGGTCGAGGACGACGACGTCGCTGCGGCTGTTGAAGCTCGCGCGATAAGCCTCCAGGCTGCGATAGAACTCGGCGAACTGCGGGTTCTGGCCAAAGGCCTTGGCGTAAATCTCGGATGCCTTGGCGTCACCCTCGCCCTTGATGGTCTGGGCGCGGCTGTAGGCATCCGCAACGAGGATCTCACGCTGCTTGTCGGCTTCAGCCCGAATTTTTTCGGCCTCGGCCTGGCCGGTGGAACGCAGCTCATTGGCCACGCGCTTGCGCTCGGCGGCCATGCGGCGATACACGGACTGCGTGATGTCGGCCACGAAATCGACCCGCGTCAGGCGCATGTCCACGATCTGCAGGCCAGTGCCGCTGACAGATTGCGTGATGACCTTCTGCACATCGGTCATGATCTTGTCGCGCTCGGAAGCCAGGACCTGACCCACCGTGCGACGCGTGATCTGTTCGTTCAGCGCTGCCTTCACGATCTGGTAGAGCCGATCGTTGGCGCGCTGCTCATTGCCGCCGTAACTACGAATGAATTCGGTGGGGTTGACGATGCGCCATTTCAGATACCAGTCGACCACCACGTTCTTCTTCTCGGCGGTGATGAAGCGGTCGGTTTCCGGGCTTTGCAGCGTCAGCACGCGCTTGTCCAGAAACACCACGTTCTCCAATGGCGCAGGCCACTTGAAGTACAGCCCGGGCGACTTGATCACCCGCTTGATTTCGCCCAGTGCGAAGACCGCGGCATATTGGCGCTGATCGACGACGAACATGGAGGACGCGAGGATGCCCAGGACGACGACCAGGGCGACGATGGCAAGAATGATTCGATTCATGGCTGGACCTCAGCGGGAGTTGCGCTCGCGCAGGCTGTCGCGCGAACTGCTGTCTGAGGCGTTGGCAACGGGGCTGGAACTCACCAATGCGGCTGCGCTGTCGGTGGCTGCGGCTGCGGAGGCGGGCAAACTCGGCAATGGCAGGCCTGCCGCTGCCGAGCGCGACGGCGTCGCCGGCTGTGGCGCTGCGCTTTGTTGCAGGAGCTTGTCGAGCGGCAGATACAGCAGGTTATTCGAGCCGCGCGACTCCACCATCACCTTGCTCACGTTCGACAAAATTTGCTGCATGGTTTCCAGATACATGCGCTCACGCGTCACCTGCGGAGCTTTTTCGTACTGCTGCAAGATGAGGTCGAAGCGCGAGGTATCGCCCTGCGCTTCCGCCACGACCCGAGCCTTGTAGCCCTCGGCCTCCTGGATCAGCCGCGAAGCGGTGCCCTTGGCGCGCGGCACCACGTCGTTGGCGTAGGCCTCGGCCTCGTTCTTCAATCGCTCGCGGTCCTGGCCGGCCTTGATGGCATCGTTGAAGGCCGATTGCACCTGCTCCGGCGGTTGCACGCTTTGCAGGGTGACGTTGGTCACCAGAATGCCGGTCTTGTAGCGATCCAGAATGGACTGGATCAAATCCTGCACCTTGATGGCGACTTCCGCACGGCCCTCGTACAGCACATAGTCCAGGGTCTTGTTGCCGACCACTTCGCGGATTGCGGTTTCGGCAGCTTGCGTCACCACGTCGTCGGGGCTGCGGTTGCTGTAGAGGTAGTTCACCACATTGCTGATGCGGTACTGCACGGCAAAGCGGATGTCGACGATGTTCTCGTCCTCCGTCAACATGGCCGAAGCCGGCAGGCCGGTGGTGCGGATTTCCCCACCACGGCCGATTTCGACCGAGCGTACTTGCGAAACGTTGACGATTTCCTCGGACTCGATGGGATAAGGCAAACGCCAATGAAAACCCGCCTCTTCGATGTAAGCCAGCTTGCCGAAGCGCGTGACGACGGCCTGCTGACCTTCCTGCACGATGAAAAAGCCGGAGCCGAGCCAACCCAGTACCAGAACGGCAACCAGGATGATGAGCCCCATGCCAGCAATCTTGGGCGAGGCCTGGAAATCCGGCCGCCGCGGAGGTTTGAAGCCGCCGCCACCGCCGCCCTTGCGGCCAAACAGGCCATTGAGCTTGCGATTGAAGTCGCGCCACAGTTCGTCGAGATCCGGCGGACCACCGCCTTGACCCGGACGCTTGCCGTCCTGACCCGGGCGCTTGTCACCTTGACCCGTACCGTTGCCGTTCTTGGGATCGGGGCTTTGGGGTTGTTGGTCCGAACCGCCTCGCCCCCAGTTGGGATCGTTCAAATTCAGGCTGGCTTCGGGCGGTGCGGAAGCGGCAGAGGCTGCCGCTCGGGGCCACTTGAGTTGCATGGTGGAGGCGTTGGATGTCAAATATGAAAGGTGGGGTTGGTGTCGGCTTCGCTGCGAGCGACCAAGCCCGCCAGATACGCCCGCACCGTATCGAGTCCCGCGCCTGTCAAGGCGCTGACGTCAAAGCTTTTGATGCTATCACGACCACCAAAACCGGCATGCGCGCCGTAACGATCTGTAAACGGGACGGGGGCTTGGAGCTTGTCAATTTTGTTGTAAATCAAAATCTGCGGGATGTCCTTGGCGCCGATCTCCGCCAATACGCTATTCACTTGCTCGATCTGCTGCTCGCGCTGCTCATTCGATAAGTCGACCACATGCAGCAAGACATCGGCCTCCACGGTTTCATCCAGCGTGGCCTTGAAAGCATCAACCAGCGAGTGCGGCAAATCGCGGATAAAACCCACGGTGTCGGATACCACCGCAAAACTTCCGGGCGCGAGAAAAACGCGGCGCGTAGTCGTGTCCAGCGTGGCAAACAACTGGTCGGCAACATAGCCATGGGCATGCGTGAGCGCATTGAACAGGGTGCTCTTGCCGGCATTGGTGTAGCCGACGATGGAAACGCGCAGTTGTCCGGCCCGGGCGCGGGCGCGCCGCTGGGTGGATCGCTGGCGTTCGAGCTTGTGCAGCCGCACCTGCAGGATCTTGATCTTGTCTTCCAGCATGCGGCGGTCGAGTTCGATCTGCTTTTCACCCGGACCGCCGCGCAGGCCAATGCCGCCTTGCTGGCGCTCGAGGTGCGTCCAGCCACGCACCAGGCGGGTTGCAGCATGACGCAGTCGCGCCAATTCGACTTGCAATTTGCCTTCGCCGCTGCGCGCGCGGCGCGCGAAAATTTCCAGGATCAGTGCCGTTCGGTCCCAGACGGAAACGCCAAGTTCACGCTCGAGGTTGCGTTGCTGCACCGGGGACAAGGGGTTGTCGAAGAGCACGCAAGAGGCCTGGCTGTCCAGCACCTGCTGCTTGAGTTCGGCCACCTTCCCGGACCCGATATACAGCGCAGGGTCGAGGCGGCGCCGGGCGCTCCACAGACTGGCGGACGGCAGGAGGCCCGCCGAGAGCGCCAGTTCACGCAACTCGCCAAGCGTGGAATCGGGGTGTGGCTGGCCGGTGTCGACCCCGACGAGCACTGCGCCGGGGGCAGCCTCAGGCCGCGTCTGACTCAGACTCACCGACGTTGAAACTCACGGGACGGGCTGGCACAACGGTGGAAATGGCATGCTTGTAAACCATCTGTGTCACGGTATTGCGCAGCAGGACCACGTATTGGTCGAACGATTCGATATGGCCTTGCAGCTTGATGCCGTTGACCAGATAAATCGAAACCTGAACATGCTCCTTGCGCAGCAGGTTCAGAAAGGGGTCTTGTAGCAACTGCCCTTTATTGCTCATGGAAAACTCCGGTTGGGATTGTTATGCGAAAACTGCGAATTGCTGGTTGAACATAGCACAAACCCTTGTCATCGCGGGCTCGTCAAATGATCGGGACTTTCCGGCAAGAAGGCCGTCCGCAGCCTTACCAGCGCTCCGTTTTGTAGGGATTGTTGGAGGACCGATATTCCACCCGCAGCGGGGTGCCGCTGAGCTTGAAAGCCTTGGAAAAACGTGATTCCAGATAGCGCGTGTAGCTGTTGGGCACCCGGTCCAGGGCATTGCCGTGAATGACGATGACGGGGGGGTTCTGGCCACCCTGGTGGGCATAGCGCAATTTGGGCCTGACCGTGCCGGCGCGCGGTGGCTGCTGGAAGGCGACCGCCTCCTGCAAGGCACGCGTGAGCTTGGGGGTGGACATCTTGGCGAATGCCGCCTTGTAAGCCTCGTTCACCGACTTGAGCACCGCCGACAGCCCCTTGCGCGACAAGGCGGAAATCTCGTGCTGGCGGGCGAAACTGAGAAACGGCAGGCGCTCGATGAGGGCGTTGTTGAACTGATGCCGTTGGTATTCGTCAACCATGTCCCACTTGTTCGACGCCACCACCACCGCACGGCCCGACTCCACGGCAAAGCCGGCAATATGCGCGTCCTGATCGGACACGCCTTCGCTGGCGTCGAGCAAGAGAACGACGACGTTGGCGGATTCGATCGCCTGCAGCGTTTTCAGCACCGAGAATTTCTCGATGGTCTCGAACACCTTGCCTTTGCGCCGCAGACCTGCGGTATCGATCAGGGTGTACTCCACCCCGTCGCGGCTGAAAGGCACTTCGATCGCGTCGCGGGTGGTGCCCGGCTGGTCGAACGCAATCACGCGCTCTTCACCCACCAGGGCGTTGATCAGCGTCGATTTCCCCACATTGGGCCGGCCCACGATCGCCAATTTGATGGCGCGCGGTTCGAGGCTGAACGCGAGGCTCTCGGGTGTGACGCCATCGGGCAAAACGGATTCAGCCTCGGGCGCATGCGTGGCGTCAACGACGGAATCTTCCTCGGCGAGCGGCGGCGCGGGGGGACGAAGATGGTCGCCAATGGCATCGAGCAGTGTGCCGACGCCACTGCCGTGCGCCGCGCTGACCGGCAAGGGTTCGCCCAGCCCCAGTTCATGAAACTCGGCCATGGCCGTCGGCGGCAGGCCTTCGGCCTTGTTCACAGCCAGCAACACCGACTTGCCGGTCTTGCGCAGATAGGCGGCAATGCGCTGATCCTGCGGAGCCAGCCCGGTTCGGGCATCGGTCAGAAAGACCACGACATCCGATTCGGCGATGGCCTGCTTGGTCTGCTTGGCCATCTCGGCCACGATTCCGCTATCCACCACGGGCTCGAAGCCGCCCGTATCGACCACGAGGAAGGACTGGCCCTCCCACTGCGTCTTGGCGTAATGACGGTCGCGCGTGAGGCCGGGAATATTGGCGACGATGGCGTCGCGCGAACGCGTGATGCGATTGAACAACGTGGACTTGCCCACATTGGGGCGGCCCACCAGGGCAACGACGGGGATCATGTGGGGGCAGTTGCCAGGGTCATGCTCATTGCGGCAGGAAACCAAAAACACCGCCATCAGAAGTGACGGCCACGATGGTGTTGCCGGAGATGACGAGCGGCGAGCGAATGGCCGCCCCATCGGTGCTGACGCGCCCGATGAGCTTGCCGTCCTTGGCTGAAAGAAAGGTGATGTAGCCCTGGTAGTCGCCAACCGCAACCGTGACGCCCACCAGCAGCGGTGCGCTCAGCTTGCGGTACTTGAGTTGGTCATTGCTCCAGCGCTTGGCGCCATCCACGGCACTGTAAGCCTGCACCACGCCATCGCCCTGGGTGGCCAACAGCAGATCGCCGTTCTGGCTGATCCCGGTATCGCCGTCGGCCTTGTCGGCCCAGAGCAAGCGTCCGGTATCGAGATCGGCGCAACCCACGACCGATTGGTAGGCGCGGGCGCAGACCATGGACGCCGCGACCGATGGCGCCCCGGTGATGCCCACCACGCGCTCGACCTCGGTGATGCCGCGCGGCCGCGCGAGCGTGGCTTGCCACTGAACAGCGCCCGTCGCAGCGGAGATGGATTCGATCCGTCCCAAGGCCGTGCCCACCAGCAGGCTGCCCGCCTGCGGGGTGATGCCGGAAGCCTGCTGCAACAGCAGCGCGGGGGCACGTGAATCAGCGGTCCAGAGCTTTTGCCCGTTCGCTGCATTGAATGCCCATAGGCGCTGGTCAGCGCCTTGCACGGCAATGGTTCCGTCCACCACCGCCGGCGCGGTGATCACACTCGTGGGCAGTTGGTACAGCCACAGCACCTGGCCTTGCGGTCCGAGGGACACGACCTGATTGTGCGAATTGACCACTGCCGTGAACGTGCCATCGCTGCCAGTGCCGGCGGTAATGCCACCGGCAATTTTGCTGCGCCAGATGGTGCGCCCGGTGTTGGCATCCAGGCGCTCCACCGTGCCGTCGCTCGAGGCCACGACCACGCTGCCGGCAGCAACGGCGGTCGAGAACGTGGCAGGAACCGGACCAATACTCGTTTTCCAGGCCGTTTTCGCTTGCAGGATGGACGCCACCGGAGTCAGCGGAGTGGGGTCGGGAAGCTTCGGCCCGGAGGCGCAGGACGCAAGCAACAAGACGGAGCTTGCCGCAAGCACAACAGCCAAGGCGCGCATCATGATGCCAGGCCCCCAACGCTCTGCAGCTTGATTTGCACCAGTTGGCGGTAGCTGGAATTCGGCGGCAGTAGCCGCATCGCATCCTCATAGGCCTTGCGTGCTTCTTGGGGCTTGCCCAGCAGCGCTTCGATGTCGCCGCGGCGGGTGGCGAAGAGCGCGTCGAACGCCGGGGCGGGAGACTGCTTCACCGTGGCAAGCGCTGCCTGCAGCTGCTTGGCATCGACCTGCAGGGCTGACAGATTGAGTAGGGCGGTGGCGCGGTAGGACTTGCTTTCGGCATGCTCGGAGGTCCAACGCAGCAAGGCTTCGGCGTCCGCCGTCTTGCCTGCATCGGCATAGGCCTTGGCCATGGTCAGGCCACCCATTTGGGCGTAGGGGCTGGTGGAAAATTTGTTCTGCAAATCGGTCCAAGCGGGAACTGCTTTTTGCAAATCACCAGCCTGAAGCTCCTTGCTGATCTGGGCGAACAGGGCGGATGCCTCGGTGGTTTGGCGGACTTGCCACCATTGCCAGCCGGCATAACCGGCCCAGGCAAGGGCGACGACGAGCACGAGAGACGAAATCAGCGTCCCCCAGCGGCTCCAAAAGTCGCGCAGGCTTTCTATCTGGTCTTGCTCTTCGAGGTTGTAGCTCATGGATGGTGGCATTCAGTGCGGCCAGCCATTCTAGGGGGCCAAGGCCGGCGGCGCGGAGGCAGCAAGCTGTTCGATCAGAACCTCCAGCGACTGGAGCGACACGAGGCGTTGCTGGCCGGCTTCTCCCTGGCCTTGACGCAAGGACTTGACCGTCACGGCACCAGCGGCGAACTCGTCCTCGCCGAAGATGAGCGCATGGCGCGCAGCGCTGGCGTCGGCTTTTTTCATTTGTGACTTCATGCCGCCGCTGCCAGCATGCAGCACGACATGCAGGCCCGCTGCACGCAGACGCTCTGCGGTTTGCATCGCGACGGCCAAGGCAGGCGCGTGCGCCAGAACGATATAGGCGTGCGGCTCCAGGGCGGGAGTCTGCATGCCACCCTGCTCCAGCAAATCGAGGACCCGCTCAACCCCCAGCGCCCAGCCGCAGGCTGGCGCCGGCTTGCCGCCGATCTGCTCGATCAATCCGTCGTAGCGCCCACCGGCGCACACCGTGCCCTGCGCGCCCAGGCGGTCGGTGACCCACTCGAACACCGTGAGGTTGTAGTAGTCCAGCCCCCGCACCAGACGCGGGTTGACGGTGTAGTCCTGCCCGGCGGCAAGCAGCAAGGCTTGCACGCCCTCGAAGTGCGCCAGCGACGCCTCGCCGAGTTCGTCGATCAGGCGCGGCGCGGCATTCACCAGCGCCTGCATCTGCGGATTCTTCGTGTCGAGAATACGCAGCGGATTGCGGTGCAGCCGGCGGCGCGCATCTTCATCCAGCTCATTCTGATGTTGCTCGAAATAGGCGATGAGCTTGAGCCGGTGGCGCTGACGCTCCTCGGGCTGACCCAGGCAGTTGAGTTCCAGGCGCACGTCGCTCAAACCCAGCATCTGCCACAAGCGGCGCGCCATCAAAATGAGCTCGGCATCCACATCCGGCCCGGCGAAACCCAAGGTTTCGGCACCCACCTGATGGAACTGGCGGTAGCGGCCGCGCTGCGGGCGCTCGTGGCGGAACATCGGCCCGGTGTACCAAAGGCGCTTGCCGCCGTCGTACAGCAGGTTGTGTTCGATGCAGGCGCGCACCACAGCGGCGGTGTTCTCCGGACGCAAGGTGAGTTGCTCGCCATTGAGCGCGTCGGTGAAGCTGTACATCTCTTTCTCGACGATGTCGGTCACTTCGCCGATGCCGCGCACGAACAGCGCCGTGGGCTCGACGATGGGGGTGCGGATGTTGCGATAGCCGTAGGCGCGCATGAGTTCGCGCACCTGGGACTCGAACCATTCCCAGACTGCCGATTGCGGCGGCAGCAGATCATTCATGCCTTTGACGGCATTGAGTTTTGCATTCATGCGGAGATTAATTCGCGTGGGCCTGATGAGGAAACGCACGGCCGCCCGAAGTTTCCTCATCCCCCTCGGGGGGCGGCTGCTGCGCAGCAGCAGCCTGGGGGCGGTCTAAGCCCCAACGCTGTTGGATATAGCTGTTGACGATGTCGAGAAATTGTTCGGCGATGCCGCCGCCACGCAGGGTGTAGCGTTTTTCGCCGTCGATGAAAACTGGGGCGGAAGGCTGTTCGCCCGTTCCCGGCAGACTGATGCCGATGTCGGCGTGGCGGCTTTCACCCGGGCCGTTGACGATGCAGCCCATCACCGCCAGGCGCAAGGTTTCAACGCCGGGATATTGCGCCCGCCAAACCGGCATTTGCGCCCGCAGGTGGCGGTCGATGTCTTGCGCCAACTCCTGGAACACACTGCTCGTGGTGCGCCCGCACCCCGGACAAGCCGTGACGCTGGGGACGAAGCTGCGCAAGCCCAAAGCCTGGAGGATTTCCAGCGCGACCACCACCTCCTGGGTGCGCGCCTCGCCCGGCGCCGGGGTGAGCGAGACACGAATGGTGTCGCCGATGCCTTCCTGCAGCAGGACCGACAGGGCCGCGGCCGATGCCACGGTGCCCTTGGTGCCCATGCCGGCTTCGGTCAGGCCGAGGTGCAGGGCATAGTCGCTGCGGCGCGAAAGCTCGCGGTACACGGCGATGAGGTCGCGCACGCCCGAGACTTTGCACGACAGCAGGATTTGGTGGCCGGGAAGGCCCAGTTCCTCGGCGCGCTCGGCCGACTGCAAGGCCGATGCAATCAGCGCTTCGTACATCACCTGTTGCGCGTCACGCGGCTGGGGCTGCTTCGCGTTGGTGTCCATCAAGTCGGCGAGCAGTTCCTGGTCCAGGCTGCCCCAGTTCACGCCAATGCGCACCGGTTTGTTCCAACGCGCGGCAACCTCGATCATCTGGGAGAACTGGCGGTCTTTCTTGTCACCCTTGCCGACGTTGCCGGGGTTGATGCGGTACTTGGACAGAGCCTGCGCGCAATCCGGATATTGCGTCAGCAGCACATGGCCGTTGTAGTGGAAGTCGCCGATCAGGGGGACATCCACACCCATGCGGTCGAGCTGCTCCCGAATAACCGGCACAGCCGCGGCAGCCTCGGGGGTGTTGACCGTGATGCGCACCAGCTCGGACCCGGCTTGCGCCAATTCCTTCACCTGAATGGCCGTGCCAATGGCATCCACCGTGTCGGTGTTGGTCATGGACTGCACCCGCACCGGCGCATCGCCGCCGATGGCAATCGTGTTCCCCCCCCAGCTCACGAGTGCCTGGCGCGTCGCCCGCCGCTGCGGCACGGCATCTGGAATCAAGACCGCATCTGGCATGAAAACCTTTTGCATCACGGTTTGGGGATGGTCAAGCGGGCGACGTTGTTGTTGGTCCTGGGGGTCAGATCGACAGGCTTGCCGTCGAGGCTCACCTGGGTTTGAGCTGCATTGCCCACCACGAGTTGCAGCGGAAAATCTTGCTGGGACAGAGCGATGCTTTGCTGGCCTGCAGCAGCAACAAGGCCCGAAAACAAGACGGTGCCCTGGCTGCTGGTCACCTGAACCCAGCTCTCGGCGGCGGCCTGAATGCTGAGTGCTGGTCCGGCGGCTGCGGCCACCGGGCTGCTGGATGCTGCGGCCGGCTGCGGGAATTGCCGTGAGCCGGCACCGGAATCGGTCGCGGCAGGAGCCGCTGCCGCCGATGCCGAAGCGATGGCCAACGGGTTGGCGCTCGGCATCTTCGCCATGATCGATGGCGTAGCCGAGGGCAATACAGGCGACGAACTCGCTTGCGCCAACACAGCGGAAGCCGGCTTCGCGGGCATGGTCTGGGGCAGCCACTTCGCCAGATCCTCCGCATGGGGCAGAAAGAACACCAGCAGCGCAGCGATGACAAGTCCCGCCACCGCCAGCCACCAGAGCTTGCGCGCACCATGTCCCCCCCCTGCAGGAGCCGCGGGCACGGGCTTGCCGGAACTCGTGGCTGTTGGTCGGGTCGGGATGGTTTTGGCATGCGGCAGCGGCGGCAGCACCTGCATGATGGCCTCGGTGTCGGCCTTTAGCGCCTTGCTCGCGGCGCGAAGCAGGCCGCGAGCGAAGGCCGTGTCTGGCAGGCGCTCCCAATCTCCAGCCTCGAGCGCCAGGATCTTGTCGGACGACACCTTGAGCTGAGTTGCGAGTTCGCTGGCGCTTTTACCCGCGGCCTCACGTGCGGCACGCAGCATGCCACCCGCCTGGGCACGCGCTGCGCGCTGCGCATCAGCCTGTGAATTGGAGCTTGTCATCGGCTGAAATCAGCGGGGAAGCAGGCTTGGGTCGTCAAACCTGCCCTGCTGGACGGCAATGGCCTCGCGCGAATCTGGAAAGCGCTGCTCCAGTTGCGTGGTCCAGCTGCTGGCATCCAGCGCATCGCCCGAGCGCCGCGCGATGAGAACACCCACCCAGAGCGATTGCGCGCTGGCGTACTTGCCGGAGTTGACGCGCTGGATATAGAACAGCGCATCCTTGAATTTGTTCTGGCGGTAAAGCACCAAAGCCAGATTGGTGGACAGCGCGGGGTTGGCTGGGTCGAGCGCGAAGCCGGCACGCAGCGTTTTCTCGGCCCCGGCAAGATCACCATCGCGGTACTGGCAAACACCGTAGGCCAGATCGGTGCGTTCCGGATAACGGTAGCCGGGAACTGCCAAGGCGCGCTGGAACATGGTGAACGACTCGGCATAACGTCGATTGGTGCACAGGAACCAGCCATAGTTGTGCAGCGCATCGGCATTGTTCGGCGCGATGGACAGCGCCTTGCGGAAGCTCTGTTCGGCCTGCGGGTTCTGGCCCAGGCTCATTTGAATCAGCGCCTGCATGGTGTAAGCCGGCACGTAGTCGGGAGCCTGGTCCAGCGCTTTGCCCACCTCGGAGAGTGCCACCTCGGCCTGACCGCGCTGGTAATAACCTTCGGCCAACTCCAGGCGGATTTGCGCGTTCTTGTCGGCCTCGGCGCTGCCCGTGCTGGGCGTCGCGCTCGTCGAGCCATTGCTTTGGGCTGGATGGCTGGCGCAGCCGCCGAGTTGCAACAAGGCAAAACCCAGCACCAGGATGGCGGGCGGCAGCGATGCGAAACAACCACGGTCAGTCCATCGGGTTTGCTTGTTCATGGCATCAGTTCAGGTTGGACAAGCGGGCGGGCTCGCGGCCTCGACCCGAATGGGGATGACGGGCCGTGGCGGCACCGCGGATGACGTGCTTGCACGCGCTGGCTTGCGACTGGTGCGATCTTGCACATCGCCAGCCAGTTGGCCGCAGGCGGCATCGATGTCGTCGCCGCGCGTCTTGCGCACCGTGGTGACGAAGCCCGCGTCCACCAGGATCTGCGCGAACGCAGCAATGCGCCCGGCAGGCGACCTTGCAAGGCCGGACTGCGGGAAAGGATTGAACGGGATGAGGTTGAACTTGCACGGAAAGCGGTTGTGCAACAGACGGACCAACTGCCGGGCATGTTCGGGAGCGTCGTTCACACGGTCGAGCATGCAGTATTCGAAGGTGATGAAGTCGCGCGGGGCATGCGCCAGATAGCGCTCGCAGGCGCCCAGAAGCTCGGCCAGCGGGTATTTGCGATTGAGCGGGACGAGATCGTCACGCAGAGCGTCGTTCGGCGCGTGCAGGGAAACCGCGAGCGCGACGGGACAATCGGCCGCGAGCCGGTCGATCATCGGCACCACGCCCGAGGTGGACACGGTCACGCGGCGACGCGACAAACCATAGCCGTCGTCATCGAGCATGGCCCGCAACGCTGGGATGAGCGCGCTGTAATTCTGCAGCGGCTCGCCCATGCCCATCATCACCACATTGGAGATGGCGCGCTCGCCGGCCGCCAGGCCGAGGGATTCGCGCATGCTGAACTCGGCGTGCCAGAGCTGCGCCAGGATTTCGGCCGTAGTCAGGTTGCGGCTGAAGCCCTGCGCTCCGGTGGAACAGAAGCGGCAGGCCATGGCGCATCCCGCTTGCGACGAAACACACAGGGTGTTGCGCTGCGCCTCGGGAATGAACACGGTTTCCACGGCGTCGCCCGCACCCACGTCGAACAGCCACTTCACCGTACCGTCACGCGAGCGCTGCTCGGTGAGCACCGGCAGGGATTCGATCCGGGCTGCGCCCTGCAACCAGGCCCGCAGAGGCTTGGCCAGATCGCTCATGCCGGCAAATTCGGCCACGCCCTTCTGGTGCATCCAGCGGAACACCTGGCGGGCGCGGAAGGGTTTTTCGCCATGCGCGGCGAACCAGTCCACCAGACCGGCACGGTCGAACTGAAGCAGGTTGGTGGTGGACATGGCCGCGCAGCGGGAATCAGCGAGTGAACACCCAGTTCGGCGGAAAGAAAAAGGCGATTTCGGTTGCCGCGTTCTCCGCACTGTCCGAACCATGCACGGCATTGGCGTCGATGCTGTCGGCGAAATCGGCGCGAATGGTGCCAGGGGCAGCCTTCTTCGGGTCGGTCGCACCCATCAGCTCACGGTTCTTGGCAACGGCATTGCTGCCTTCCAGAACCTGCACCAGCACGGGGCCGGAAACCATGAAATCGACCAGATCCTTGAAGAAAGGACGATCCTTGTGCACGGCGTAAAAGCCTTCGGCCTCGGCGCGGGAAAGATGCATCATGCGAACGGCGGCGACCTTGAGGCCGGCAGTCTCGAAGCGGTCGATGATCTTGCCGATACAGTTCTTGGCGACAGCGTCGGGCTTGATGATTGAGAGCGTGCGCTCCATAAGGTTTTTTCTCCAGAAATCAAGTGATTAAAAATGAATTGTAAGGCGCTCACTCATGGCGAATGATGAACCTCCCAACCCTGAATTCAGCGCATCACCGGCCATTGCCGGGCCGCGCCAGGGCCACCCCAAGCTTGGCCTGCACACTCGCGGGGAGGAGTCCTCTTGCGAATGTCCCGGGGCAATTTCAACGCGGGAAGTTGCGTCGTTTGCCGCCCGGCCCCGGGCCCGCACGCGGACCCTGGCCGAACCCTTGCCCCAGGGCTGAACGCATCGGGTCAGGCTGGCCGCCGGAACCACCTTTCTTGCCACCACGGGCCGAGCGTGGCTTGTTGTTGCCACCATGGCCGCCGGCACCTTTGCCGAACAAGGCATCGACAGCGCTCATGGCATAGCTGTTGGGTCCCGGCTCGCGTTCAGGAAGCTGTCGGTCGTCGTGCTCATGACGCGGAGCCGCGCGACGTGCTTCGCGGGTGGCCCGGCCGAAGAGCGCATCCACCGCGCTCATGGCGTAGCTGTTGGGGCCCGGCTCGCGCTCGCCGCTCGGGCCGCCACGCTCAGCATTGCCACGGCCGCCGGGGGGGCCTTCCGGCCGATCTTGATTGCGGCCATCGTTGCGTCCGGCTTGGCCACGCGATTCCTGCCGCTTGTCATTGCGTCCACCAGGCTTGCGCTGGGACTGGCCATTGACGCCATTGGCGCCATTGCCGCCCGGCTTCTGGCCCTTGGACCGGTCATCCAAACCCTGAACCGTGCCGGAATGGTTCATCATGGCCTTGACGTCTTCGCGCTCGATTTCCGCGAAATCGCCACGGCGCAAACCGGCGGGCAAGGCGATGGAGCCATAGCGCACGCGAATCAGGCGGCTGACCGTGAGGCCCACGGCCTCGAACAGGCGGCGCACTTCGCGGTTGCGCCCTTCGGCGATGATGACCCGATACCAGCGATTGGCGCCCTCGCCACCGGCTTCTTCCAGGCTCATGAAACGTGCGGGACCGTCGCTCAGGTCCACACCCCCCAGCAATTTCTGGCGTGCCGGGTCATCCACCTGCCCCAGCACACGCACCGCGTACTCGCGCTCGACGCCCTGGCTGGGGTGCATGAGCTTGTTGGCCAGTTCGCCCGAGGTGGTGAACAGCAGCAGACCTTCGGTGTTGATGTCGAGCCGGCCGATCGCCGTCCACTTCGCGTTCTGCACCCGCGGCAGGTTGCGGAACACCGTGGGACGGCCTTCCGGATCCTTGAAGGTCACGACCTCGCCCACTGGCTTGTGATAGACCAGCACCCGCGCTGGTGGCGGGCTGATGCGGAATTTGAGCGGCTTGCCATTGACGCGGATCTGGTCGCCAGGCTGAATGCGCTGGCCCAGATGCGCCGGCTCGCCGTTGACGGACACCAGGCCATCGACGATGAGTTGTTCCATTTCGCGGCGCGACCCCACCCCGGCCTGGGCCAGGACCTTGTGCAGTTTCGGCGCTTCGGGTGATGGCGGCAGCACACGGCGGGCACCGGGCTCGGCGGCTTCGGCGATTTCGACGGCACGGTCGAAATCGCCGGAAATGACCTCTTCGATGCGCACCGCGGGGACGTTTTTGGCCGGGCCGCGCAACGGCGAGTTGTGCTTCTTTTTGCGCTGGTTCTGGTTTTGACGCGGACGATCGGGCCGGTTCGGGCGATCGGCACGCGCGGAACGCTCGGGCTGTGCCTGGTTGCCGTCAGCATCGTGTTGCGCTTCAGCCGGCGCGGTTTGCTGCGCCTCCGGCACGACAGATCCGGTTGGCCGGGTTTCGGTCTCTGCCAGGCTGGGCCCGGGGGCTTTGCGCTTGCGGCGCCGCGGCGCATCGCGCGGCGTCATGTCGTCGCCTGCGGTCTGCCCGGCTTGCGGGCTCGTGCCTTCGGCAGACCCTTCAGCGGCAACCGGATCGACGCTGGGCGCCGCGTTGCCCGGCGACGCGATCGAGTGCGGCTCGGAGCGGGCTGACTGCGTGCTTTCACCTTCATCGTGCGCCGGGGCTGCTGCTTCGACTGCCACGGCCTTGCGCCGCCGCGCCGGGCGCTGCGGTGCCGGTTCGGCAACCACCGGGGTGGCAGGGTTGGAGCTGGCGTCAGCGTCGGAGATGGATTCGTCGTGTTGCATGGAGTCGGTGGTGTGGGGTACGGGTCAGGCCTGTTCAGGCGGCTGGCAGGGGATCGGACGCGGCAATGCTGTCGGAAGCCGCCGATTCGGATGGAACTGGGAATGTGGGGGATGGGAGCCATGCGGCAGCGTCTGCAGTGGCAGCGGGGGAAGATTCGGCGGCTTCGACGCCGTCGCCTGCCGCCGCTTGACTGACGGACGAAGGCTCGAACATGTCTTCAATCTCGCCGCCCAAGGGCAACAGATCGATTTGCTGCGGGTCGGCGCTGGCGACCTCGGCTTGCATCGCGGGAAGTTCGCCAATCGTGGCCACGCCGAGATCGTCGAGAAACTGGCGTGTGGTGGCGAACAGCACCGGCCGCCCCGGCCCTTCGCGATGGCCGATGGCCTCGATCCAGCCACGATCTTCCAACTGGCGCAGGATCTGCGCATTGACCGCCACGCCGCGAATGTCCTCGATATCGCCGCGCGTCACGGGTTGCCGGTGGGCGATGATGGCCAGCGTTTCCTGCACTGCGCGGGAGTAGCGCGGCGGCTTTTCGGGATTGAGTCGCTGCAGATAAGGCTGCATGTCCTCACGGCTTTGCATGCGCCAGCCGCCAGCCACGGCGCGCAACTCCACGCCGCGCTCGCGCCAGTCGTGGCGCAAGTCGTCGAGCAGCAAGCGCAGGGTGTCGGCGCCGACCTGTTCGTCGAACAGGCTGCGCAGACGCTCAAGGCTCAAAGGTTGGGTGGCACACATCAGCGCGGTCTCGACGACCCGCTTGGCCAGTGCAATATTCATGCGTGTCAGGAATCGTGCGCCGATGGTGGGTTGCCGGAATGGGACTTCGGCAAGCGGGTTGCGTGAACCCTGGAAAACTGCTGCGGCGCGACGTGGGATCTATTTTAGCCCAGTCCGTCAGGCCAGGGCCACCTGCATTCAGGTCGCGTCTGCTTGCTGTGCCGGATGTGCATTGACGAATGCCGGCAACTGCATGCAGGCGTCGAACAAGCGCATGAGGTCGGGAACGGCTTGCAGATCGCATTTGAAGCGCTGTGCGTTGCAGATCTGCGGAATCAGGCAGCAGTCGGCCAGGCCCGGCGCTTGTCCATGCACGTAGGGGCCGGGTGGGCCGGGCCAGCGGCGCCATTGCTCCTGCCAGGCGGCAAGGCCGGTGTTCACCCAATGCTGGTACCAGCGCTGGCGCGCCGCCTCGTCGGCGCCGAATTGGCTTTGCAGGCGGTTCAGCACCCGCAGATTGTTCAGCGGGTGAATGTCGCAGGCAATCGCCAGGGCCAGGGCACGCACCCGCGCCCGACCCGCTGCGTCGGCTGGCAGCAGCGGCGGATTGGGGTGCTGCTCTTCGAGATACTCCAGGATGGCCAGCGACTGCGTGAGGCTGAGGCCGTCGTCCTCCAGCACCGGGATGAGCCCTTGCGGCGAACGCCGCAAATGCTCCGGCAGGCGTTGCTCGCCATGCGCCAGATGCACCGGAACGATGGCGTAGGACAGGCCCTTGAGGTTGAGGGCG